>SXHN01000115.1 GCA_005773635.1 Actinomycetota bacterium | reverse complement strand
CATCGGCGTCGGTCATCAAGATGATCTTGTGATAACGACATTTATCTGCGTTGAAATCCTCCCCGATCCCCGTGCCGGCTGCGGTGATCAACGCCTGGATTTCCTCGTTACGCAGCATTCGGTCGAGGCGAGCACGCTCGACATTCAGGATCTTGCCACGAATCGGCAAAATTGCCTGAAAATGCGGGTCGCGGGCTCGTTTCGCCGGGCCGCCTGCGCTGTCGCCTTCAACGATAAACAACTCGGCTTCTTCGGGGTTGCGCGATGCACAATCCGCGAGCTTGCCGGGCATGCCACCCGACTCCAAAAGCGACTTACGCCGCGTTAAGTCGCGAGCTTGGCGAGCAGCCATGCGTGCCCGCGCGGCCTGCAGCGATTTCGATACGATTGCTCGGCCTTCGTTGGGGTGCTCTTCGAGCCATTCGGCCAAGCGGTCATTCGTAACTTTTTGCACTAGCGATCGCATCTCGGTATTTCCAAGTTTGGTCTTCGTTTGACCTTCAAACTGCGGCGTTCTGAGTTTCACTGAAACGATCGCAGTTAGACCTTCGCGAATATCTTCACCGGTGAGGTTGTCGTCTTTGTCTTTCAACAAACTCTTAGCGCGCGCATACTTGTTCAGCACACCAGTGAGCGCGGTGCGGAATCCTTCTTCATGCATGCCGCCCTCAGTCGTTGCGATGTTGTTCGCAAAGGAATGAATCCCTTCGTAATAGCCGGTGTTCCACTGCATTGCCACTTCAACTTCGCTGGTTTCAAGGGTTTCGGAGTAGTACACAACCGCGTTGAAAATAGGCTCCTTGCTTGCGTTCAAGTGGTGCACAAAGTCGATGATGCCTCCGTCGTATTTGAAAATCTGTTCAGTAGCGGTGTCGCCGCGTTCGTCGCGAAACACGATTTCCAATGATCGATTGAGAAACGCCATCTCGCGAAGCCGTTCCAACAACGTTTGCGCCCGGAACTCGGTTTCTTCGAAGATTGATCCGTCGGGCCAGAACGTCACCGAAGTGCCGTGTTCGTCAGAGTCGCCGATACGCGCCAACGAACCCGACGGCTCTCCGCCGTTTTCGAACGTCATTCGGTGCAACCCGCCCTCACGGCGGATCTCAAGGTCGAGGCGCGACGACAACGCGTTGACAACTGATACACCGACGCCGTGCAACCCGCCCGAAATTTTGTAGCCTTCGCCACCGAACTTCCCACCGGCGTGCAGCACGGTCAATACGACCTCAGCGGCCGACTTCCCTGGATATTCGAGGTGCTCGTCGACAGGAATTCCCCGCCCGTTATCGATCACTCGACACGACCCGTCGGGGAGCAACGTCACTGAAATTCGAGTGCAATATCCAGCAAGGGCTTCGTCCACGCTGTTATCCACAACCTCGTAAACGAGGTGATGGAGACCGGAAGGACCGGTCGAACCAATGTACATTCCTGGCCGTTCGCGCACGGCTTCGAGACCCTTGAGGACCCGTATATCTTTGGCGCCGTACGTCACGGCAACACTCCACACACGCTTGGGGTCAAGGTGTTCGAAATCCCTAGAAACCGCCAGCGTTCGAACACGTAAAAGACCAGGTCAGATGCCATTCTTGCGGTATGGAGATCCTACCATTGTGGCGCGACATTTTGCGGTTGTTCAGGGGCTTCGGCGAGGTCTCGTCACCACGACGCGCAACCGCTCAAGTCCGGGCAATACGGGTTGCAGTCGCGTCGCCAAATCGCCAGAAGATTGTTTCACTAAAGACGCGGCCGAGGCATCGTTTGCGTGGATTGTCAACACGCCTTCGACAAACGAACCCGGCAATGTACAGGCACCTATTTTCGGTCCGACACATTCCTCCCAGCGAAGTGCCAAATCGCCAAGAGACTGAGGCTGGGGCACCGCTACGCCTGCGTGCAAGTCGGCAGTGACTTGCCGCAGTGCGTGATGCAGTGGAGTGGGCTCGGAGGTCATGACACGACGATTCTGCCACTTCGCATTTCTAGAACCCGCTCTACGTGCACACCGTTTGGTATTCGGGTTGCGGAAGTCAACACAGTTTGGCCAACTGGTAGCAATTGCACCAACGCCGCAGCGCGGCGCACGTCAAGTTCGCTAAACACATCATCGAGTAGTAGCACAGGGGCAGCACCCAGAATTTCGGTGAGTACCGAATGACCGGCGAGTCGCATTGCCAATGCGAACGATCGTTGTTCGCCTTGCGAGGCCTGTGTCCGGGCTTCGAGACCGTGTAACCGCAACACCAAATCATCGCGATGTGGGCCCACGAGACCAACTTGGCGATCAAGTTCTTGTGAGTGTCTTCGGCGCACTGCCTCCCATAACAAGTCGGTAATCGCATCAATGTCAGAGACACACAAACATTGATCGTCGTTCCATTCCGCTCGATACGCGATCGAAACCTCGTCTCCTTCTCCCAAGGCTTGGTAATGCTCGGTGACAGGATCAGACAAACGATCAAGTAAGCGAATACGGCCTCGAATTATCTCGGAACTTGCGGTTACCAATTGTTCGTCGAAGGCGGTCAACGTGGCGAGCGCACTGCGATCTCGCGCAATTTGTTTCAACAAAGCGTTGCGCTGCTTCAAGATTCGCTCGAAATCATGCAACGCCGCGGCGTACCGGGGAGCGAGCCCTTCCAAAAGATCATCGATGTAGGTACGACGAATTGCAGGAGATCCCTTCACGAGCTGTAGATCGTCTGGCGCAAAAATCGTCGCCCGCAATAGGCCGTGGAGATCGCGGATCCGTTGCACCGGCTGGCGATTTACCAACATGCGATTGCGGCCCGCGGCACGAATCTCCGCCTCAAAACTCTGGTGCCGATCACCGTCAATAATTTCGCTTCGCACAATGGCGACATCGCACCCTGCACGTACAACCATCGAATCACCGACGTTGCGCAAAGAACTCGCTCGGGCCGGCCAGCCGACTGCCTCCAGCAACGATGTCTTGCCTTGACCATTGTCACCTTGAATAACGGTGATTCCTGTTCCCAATTCAATGTCGAGTGATTCGATACACCGAAAATCGGTAAGTGATAAACGCGCGACGTACTGCTGGGTCGGTACGCGCGATTCGTTCACCGGAACACTTTGCTCGCTGAGCAACTAGTGCCTCTTATGAAGTTCGTACAGGCATCAACAGATACATATAGTCACCGTCGTCAGCGCCTCGAAGGGTGGCGGGTTTCAGATGATCGATACTGTCGAGTGCTATCTCGTCGGCGTCGACAGCGTCGATCCCCTCCAACAAGAATTGTGGATTGAACGCGATCGTGAGATCGGCGCCCTCGTATTTCGCGTCAATGTGACCACTTGACGTTCCGACATCTTGCAGCGTGACAGAAAGATCGAGACCTCCCGCAGCACTCATTTGCAATTTCACGTTTGCGTTATCACGGCCTTGACCGACCACGACCACACGCTCAACGGCGTCACGGAATGCGCCTTTCTCCACCACTAACCGATTGGGGTAACCCTGCGGTATGAGCTGTTCATAATTCGGGAAATCAGCCTCAATCAATCGCACTGTAACTTCGGCTTTTTTTGTGCGGAATACCGCATCGCGCTCCCCAAGCACCACTTCGATCTCACCATCACCGGCAAGTCGCTGCACCTCAGCAAGTCCCTTGGCCGCGACTAATACTTTGGTTGTGTCACCAAGAATCGAAACTCCTGCCAGATCGCGCATAGCCAAGCGATAACTGTCAGTTGCCACCATACGAATCCCTTGCCCATCAGGTTTCGCCGCAAAGAGAACTCCGGTCAACGGAGGACGCAGTTCGTCTTTGGAGGCTGCCTTGACAACCTGTCGCAATGCTCCAGCAAACAACTGCGCGTTGACTTTGATGCCAACACCGTCGCTTGACTGCAATCGTGGGTATTCGTCGACCGCCTTCAAACGCAATGTGGTGCTGAAACCGCCACTCGACACGATGGCTTCATCGTCTTTTACCTCGATAGTGACTGGCCCGGATTCCAATTTACGCACTACGTCACCAAGGATCTTGGGCATCACCGCAAGACCGGTGCGTTCCACATCTGCAGGCGCAGTCACGCGATTCGTGATCTCAAGATCGGAACCAAGCAATTCGAGCCCATCGCTGGTAGCCGTAATTCGAACATCGAAAAGTACCGGTGGCGCGCCGGTACGACTTGCAACCGCTCGCTGAGCAGTTCCCAATGCTTCGACCAATGTGTCACGCTCGCAGCGGAACTTCACCACTGCCTCCTAAAACTGTTCAAGTATCGAATATCAATGGTTGTAGTAGTAGTAGTACCTGTGGATTGCGGACAACTTGATGTTGATCCCGGTCTGAGCCGGTATTTTCTTCCCTTGGCAATCCACAACACTGCGGTGTGGTGTGGAAGTACAAACATGTAACTGTTGATGAATCTTGACGCTGTCCCATGATGTGGGAGCAGTTTCCCACAGGTATCCACAGGGTTATCCACCGGCCGACTGTTTAATTCTTCCGATCAGATCATTGACTTGTTCGAGGACAGCTCGTCGTTCTGACATCTGCGTACGGATCTTGTCACAGGCGTGCATGACGGTGCTGTGGTCGCGTCCCCCAAATTCTTCGGCGATCCGGGGGTAGCTGTAATCGGTGAGCTCACGAAACACATACATCCCGATTTGTCGAGCATTTACCAACGGTCGACGACGGCTTGGCCCAATCAATTCGTCGATAGACCACCCAAACATTTCAGCGGTGACGTCGAGAATGAGTTTTGGAGTGATGACGCGCGGTCGGCTGGCAGGGATGAGATCCGAAAGCACCTGTTTCGCCAGTTCTTCACTGAGGGGTACGCGATGCAGCGACGAATATGCCGCAATTCGGTGCAAACTTCCTTCGAGTTCCCGAACGTTATCGGTGATGTGTTCGGCGATGAAACCAAGTACTTCATTGGGAATCCCGGCCAGTTTTTCCGATTCAGCCTTTTTCTGCAAGATTGCGAGTCGAGTTTCAAATTCTGGCGGTTGGATATCGGTGATGAGCCCCCACTCAAAGCGACTGCGCAACCGATCTTCGATTTTCGCGATTGATTTCGGAGGACGATCGGAACTGATCACGATCTGGCTACCAGAGTTGTGCAAGTCGTTGAACGTGTGGAAAAACTCCTCTTGCAATTGCTCCGTGCGCTCCAAAAATTGAATGTCGTCAATCAGCAGCACGTCAACCTCGCGGTACCGGCGTTTGAAAGCGTGGCCGGTTTTCGATCGCATCGCGTCGATGAACTCGTTCATCATGGTTTCGGTAGAGACGTATCTCAACCGTTTGGTCGTGTAGATCTGGCGGACGTGATGCCCGATCGCGTGCATCAGGTGAGTTTTGCCTAAGCCTGCGGGTCCATAAATAAACAATGGGTTGTAGCTGCGAGCTGGTTCTTCGGCGACGCGAAGTGCAGCTGCGTGTGCGAATCGGTTGGATGTCCCAATTACAAATTGGTCGAAGGTATAGCGAGGATTGAGGGTTCCTGGGCTCCATGTTGGTTTTTCGGGTTCTGGCGGGGAAGCTCCGACATTGGGCCCACGCTGTGACAATTCGGGCCCAATGAGGTCGATCACCATTTCATCGTCGGGGCTAGCAATACGATCTACCGTGTCCAAAACGATCTCGGTTCGGACATCTGTCCCGGTGAGAGCTCTACAAGCATCATCGAGCATGCCGGTGTACATGGCCACGATGCGATCCCGCGCCATTGGGTTAGCAATGCCAATTACCAGTGAGTCATTTGTTAAGTCGATGGCGTGTGCGCCTTGGAACCAGATATCCCACGTGCTGTCACTCAATTGGTGACGCACTGCGGCACCCACTCGGGCCCATAGGTCTTCTGCTGCGCCAACATTCATAGTGCGAGTTCCTGGTTGTCCACAGCACCATCCACAGGTGTGGAAACCCAGCCGCGCGAACGTGCCGTGTGACGAAGATGAGGTGGAGCGCTGGCTGGGGTCGCCGAAGATAGCACCGGGTCCTTCCGGTGACAACTGCCGGGTTAGTGCGACCCGATCACGAAGCACGCGACGTGGCGGGCGCACTCGGCCGATTACTTATGGCACTGCGTGAGTCGGTAGCATTCTCCCCGTTCATGCATTTGCGGTGGTAGATCGCAAATGCCGGCGTCGCGGTGCAGTCGGCATCGACGCACCAGGAGGCAGACGTGAAGCGTACGTTTCAACCAAATAATCGCAAACGTTCGAAAACCCACGGTTTTCGTGAGCGTATGAGTTCGCGTGCTGGCCGCGCGGTCTTGAAGAACCGGCGCCTCAAGGGCCGTCAAAAACTGTCAGCGTGATCGCTCGAGTCCGCGACCGGGCTCAGTTCAACGGCTTTCAATCTGCACCCCGGGTTCGATGCGGGTCGTTGACGTTACGCGTCGCGCCATCCATTCAGCCTGGAATCCCTGCCGTCGCCTACTCGATAGGACGACCGGTGGGCAACGCTGTTCGTCGTAACCGAGTTCGTCGCCAGTTACGTGCACGCATGTTGCGCGATGTTCACCTCCTCGACCCAGCTCGCGCGTATCTCGTCACTATTCACCCGCGCGCCACCGAACGTGAGTTTGCCGACGCTTTGAGTGATTGCCTTATCCGCTCGGTGGGGATGTAAGCGATGGCCCGCACACTGCGGTTGATGATCCGGCTCTACCAGGGCGCTCGATTCGGCAGGCCGTCGCCGTGTCGCTTTGTGCCAAGTTGTTCGGAGTATGCCAACGAAGCCATTGAGTTACACGGAGGGATGCGTGGGTGCTGGTTAGCGGTTCGCCGTATTTGCCGCTGTCATCCGTTTGGTGGTCACGGGAGTGATCCGGTACCACCCGTTTCACCACGCCACAGTCAAGGTCACGCTGCGACACCTCAAGTTGGGGTTCATGGTGCGCGAACCCATTCGCATTAGTACTCACTATCGGAGATTTTCTTGGATTCGATCCTGAAACCAATTGAGGACGCCATTGGTTGGTTGCTTCAAACGATCTATCTGTTGCCCCCTCACAACCTTGGGATTTCGATCATCCTGATGACTTGTGTCGTCATGGGCATCATGTTGCCATTGACCGCTAAGCAGGTGCGCTCAACGGTCGCGATGCAAAAACTCGCTCCTGAGATCAAGAAGTTGCAACAACTGCACAAGGACGACCGCCAGAAACAGAGCGAAGAGGTGATGAAGTTCTACAAAGAGAATCAGATCAACCCGTTGTCGGGTTGTCTGCCGCTCATTGTGCAGCTTCCAGTTTGGTTCGCGCTCTACCGCACGCTGCAAAGCATCCCGAAACACATCAGTACCTCGAGTCGCTTGTTCGTGGATTTGTGTGCGAACGCGGCCACCAATGGTGGCCAAGCAACGGCGAAGGCCTGCTTGGCTGACGACTCCAAGTTGATGACCGCACCGAAGTTCCTCTGGATGGACCTTCGGCTGACATTGCTGAAGGCGAAGGACCTTGCAGACGCTTCGTTTGCGAGTTTGCTCCCCTACGTGTTGCTTGTTGCGTTTGTGGTGGCCACGGGTTGGCTGCAAACGCGTCAAACGATGGCGCGTCAAAAGAAACACAATCCCGATCAACCGATTAATCCGCAGATGCAGATGATGATGCGAATCATGCCGTTCATGAACATCATGACGGCATTCTTTCCGGTAGGTGTTGCTCTGTACTGGGGTGCACGCAACGTCTGGATGATTGGCCAGCAGCAATTCGTGCTGGAAAAGTTCTATGGCGATCCGGCTGCCGCGGCCAAGTCTGGTGGCAGCGCGATCGATGTCAAGGCAACCGAAGTTGCACCGCGTACCGCGGCACGCAGTAATCCGAACACTTCAAAAAAGAAGCAACAGCGCAGGAAACGCTAAACGCATGGAATGGATAGAAATCTCAGCAAAGACGGTGCAACTTGCCGTTGACAAAGCTCTCGACACACTTGGGGTTCATGAAACCGAACTCGAGCACGAAGTGCTCGAAGAGGCAAAAAGTGGCCTTTTTGGACTCAGGCGCACAGAAGCCAGAATCCGTGCGCGAGTGAAACCAATCTCAAGAGAGAAACCGCACGACAAACGGCGCCGCAAGCAACGCGAAGATCGCAAGAGTCGTGGCCCGAAAGATGGGGTTTCAGGTCAACGCAAGCAGACAGATCTTGCCGATGCAGCGGACGAGAGCGATCAGGCGACGAGTCAACCGAAGCGTGCGCCCAAGGCCAAAAGCCAAAAGCCTGATCCCCAACGTCAAGACGTCGGCGCGGCGCGGGACAAGCCGAAAAACCGTCCGAAATCTCAGAAACCAGACAACGAACCTCAGAGTTCGAATGACAGTCCACAACGAGAGGTCAAGATGAACGGCAGCATCGAAGAACAGTTGGAATGTGCGGACCAATTCGGACGAGGTCTCATCGAGGCATTCGGTGTCGAGGCCAGTTCAGCCGCAGCTGTCGTGGCCGACGACGTGATCGAACTCGCGATCACAGGGCAGAATCTTGGATTATTGGTAGGCCCGAAGGCGGCCACCCTTGCAGCACTCGAAGAGATTCTCCGTGGGAGCGTGGGTCACCGAGGGCCGGCACGCTTGCATCTCGATGTTGCGTCGTATCGCCAAAAGCGACGCGAAGCCCTTGGCGCATTTGCGAAGCAGGTAGCCCGCGATGTGGCTACGTCAGGTGAAGCCAAGGCGCTCGAGCCAATGTCGGCGCCAGATCGCAAGGTTGTGCACGACGCCGTTGCTGAGATCGAAGGTGTTATGACAATCTCTGATGGTGAGGATCAGCAACGCCGGGTCCTGATTCAGCCAGCGGTGTAACGCGATCCCGGTGGTGACCCGTGCCTCTGAGTTCGACCGGGGTGAAATTGTCAGCAGGGTCGAGCCGTTTCTGAGGGAGTCCGCAGCGCTGGGCTTTATTGGGCCAGGCTCAATTCACGACCATATTGATCACGCACTGCGCCTCACCGGTGCGGTGCGTGATTACGTTACTGACGAAACGCGCACGTTGGACCTCGGAAGTGGCGGAGGACTCCCTGGCCTCGTCATGGCAGTTGCGTTGCCTGAAAACGCTATGACGCTCCTTGACGCACAGCGCCGTAGATGTGAGTTTCTGCGCCGGTGCGCCGACATACTTCGACCCGATGGGTCAATGAATGTCGTTGAGGGTCGAGCGGAGGTGTTGGCGAGATCGCCGCTCCATAGTCAGAATTACGAGTTGATCGTGGCTCGGTCGTTTGGCCGGCCGGCCGCGGTGGCGGAGTGCGCGGTTCGTTACCTGACTGTTGGCGGAGTTCTCGCCGTGTCGGAACCCCCGGCGGCGGACGAGTCGCGCTGGCCCGTGGCGCAGCTCAGGCTGCTGGGGTTGGGAATCGTCGAGCGCCGCGAGATTCCGTTGCCGGTCATGATCCTGACGAAACTGGTCGAGACCCCAGAACGGTATCCACGCCGCGAGGGCGTCCCCACTCGCCAGCCGCTCTGGTAGTTCTCTCCGCAACCGGCCCCATCAGGCGACGCACGACTGAGTCGCCGCGTTTCACATGACCAGGGCGAGAGTTTGGTCGTCTTGAGGCTTCGCTGCAGTGATCGCGCGCCTAGTATCGGTGCGCACGCGTTGTCGGAGTTTCAGTGAGCGCGATGTTCCACGTGAAACAATCCGCACCAGCCCGTGCGACACCTTCGTTCACGAGCGTTTTTCTGAGGAGTTGGGATCTTGAGTTTCCAAACCCCGGACCAACCCGCAACGGGCGGCTCTCCGCCCCCAGTCAGCGTGGTTGCTCCAATTGCCGAACTGGTCGCCGAAGCCAGCGCAGCCGGATCCGAGGGGAATTCATCCGGACGACATTCGCCACAGTCGGGTGAAACCGAGGCGGCCGCTTCGGATCCGTCCGCGGTAGCCGAGGCGAGAACCCCGCTGCAGTTGCCGCGCATTGTCGCAGTGGCAAACCAAAAAGGCGGTGTTGGCAAGACAACGACCTGTGTCAATCTCGGCGCGGGCCTAGCTGAGTTGGGTTTCCGCACACTGGTGGTCGACCTCGATCCGCAGGGAAACGCGACGACGGGGCTTGGGGTGAATCACCGCAGCGTGCAGGGCTCGGTGTACGACGTGATCATGCACGCTGCGCCGGTTGAGGACTGTATTGAACCGACCAGCGTCAAGAATTTGTTCGTCATTCCAGCCACGATCGACCTCGCGGGCGCCGAGATCGAGCTGGTACCGGCGATGTCTCGCGAGCTGAAGTTGCGAAACGCGCTGAACGGAGTTCGTGATGACTACGACATCATGCTTATCGACTGCCCCCCATCGTTGGGGTTGTTGACTGTGAACGGCCTGGCAGCGGCTGATGAGGTGCTTGTGCCGATTCAGTGCGAATACTACGCGTTGGAGGGCCTTGGTCAGCTGCTGAGAAACGTCACGCTGGTCAGCAAGAATCTGAATCCAACGTTGGAGGTTCGGAGCATCGTGTTGACGATGTTCGACGCTCGGACGCAATTGGCAAAACAGGTCGAGAACGAAGTCCGCAATCACTTCGGTACGAAGGTATTTCGCAACGTCATCCCGCGTGCGGTCCGAATCTCAGAGGCCCCGTCGTTTGGCCAGCCCGTGCTCGTGTTCGATTCAACGTCTCGCGGGGCAATTGCCTACCGGGAACTAGCAAAGGAGTTCAGTCGTGACGCGACCAGGCGGATTGGGTAGAGGTCTCGGAGCGCTGATCCCAGCGGGAGAGATGCGCACTACTGAGGTATCAGCAGGACTCCACGAAGCGCTGGTTGGCGCAATCGTTGCGAACCCCAACCAGCCGCGCGCGCATTTCGATGAAGAGGCACTTGGTCACCTAGCGGACTCCATCAAGGAACTCGGGGTACTGCAGCCGTTACTGGTTCGTGAGCTGGGGCCTGGGAGCTACGAACTGATAGCGGGTGAACGCCGGCTTCGAGCAGCCAAGCGTGCTGGATTGCAGACGATTCCTGTCATCGTCCGCAATGCCGATAACGCCACGTCGCTAGCGCATGCGATCGTTGAGAATGTGCAGCGTGAAGATCTCAACCCGTTGGAGGAGGCAGTGGCGTACCAGCAACTCATCGAGGACTTTCAACTCACCCACGATGATGTTGCAACCCGAGTCGGCAAGAGCCGCGCGACCGTCACGAACGTTCTGCGACTGTTGCAGCTTTCCCCAACGATTCAGCGCTATGTGCGCGATGGGCAACTCCGCATGGGGCATGCTCGAGCGTTGTTGGGTACGCCGGATCGGGTGATGCAAGAGAAATTGGCGCGTCGGGCGGTCGCCGAGGAGTTGAGCGTCCGCCTCGTTGAAGAATTGGTTCGCGAAGCAACCACTGCCCCAGATGAGACTTCAGCGTCACTCGCTACACCGAAGCCACGAGCCCCCCATATGCGGACTCCTGGTCTTGTGGAACTCGAGGGGCTGCTATCTGATCATCTCGATACAAGGGTTCACGTGTCGTTGGCGCAAAACCGTGGCAAGGTAGTGATCGAGTTCGCGAACCTCGAAGATCTGGAACGCATCTACGGTGTCATGACCGAGGGCAAAATCGTCGATTAGTTGGCTGAGCTATCGCTGCCTTGGCGTGCGGCTCGACTGAATTCTGTGAGTCGGAACCGTGTTCTAGATAGCGGGGGGTGTTTCGAAACCGGCGCGAATTCCAGCGGCCACTAAGGCCGCGACCGCCTCCGACATCAGCGAGTCCGAAATCTGAACGACGACCGCCGCCATCCGAGTCTCGCGTAGGAATCCGATAGCGAGTGGGTGTGCAGCGTTTGGTTCCCCGACGGACCTGAGTGATGCCACAACTGCGTGTGCGATCGCCGATCCGCGAAACGACTCGTATCTTCCGCTGCCGTAGTACGCGCACCGCCAAGCTGTATCCACAACTGGCTGGATCAGGATCGACGCATCCGCGTCAAACGCGTGCGCCGCTGGCACGGCGTCGGTATCGGTCGCTAGATCGACGGCGAGTGATACGTGTGCGTCGAGCGCCGCGAGGTGGTTTTGAACAGACGTCGTAAATGAGGCGGACGCCGGACGCGATGCGAGGAAAATACGTCGACCTTCGAATGGTCTCGGGGTAGCTGCATAGGCCTCTTGTTCTTTGACGCCGGCGATGGAGCCATCGGCAAGTCGGCCCAGTTGGGTGAGGCTGAGAGTTGTGGCGGGGCCACAAATACCGTCGCAGGGAATCGCAGCGTCGCGCTGAAATGACCGTAAGGCGCTCTCAGTGTTTGGTCCGAAGATTCCGTCAACACGACCGGGATCGAATCCCAATCGGTTGAGACGATGCTGCAAGTCGCGGACATCGGCTCCATGCAGCATCGGGCGTCGAGTCGCTAGCAGCCGATCACCGAGGGAATGCTGCGACTCGAACAGTGCTGACCACGTGTCTCTCCCACATATTCCGTCGACCTGGAGATTTCGGGCGCGCTGAAAAACTCGGACCGTTTCTTCGGTGGCGGCGCCAAAGACGGCGGCGGGGTCGCCCTGAATGGGCAAACCGACCGCGGCGAGTTGCTGGTGCAATTCCTCGACGAGTTCGCCGCGGGCGCCGCGGCGCACCGTATCGCGCAAACTCAACCGATGAACTCGGAAAGCTCTTGCAGTAGTTGCGCCTTACCCTTGGCTCCGACCAACCGCTTCTGAGGCAGGCCGTCTTTGAAGACGATGAGGGTCGGAATGCTGAGCACGTCGAATCGACGAGCAGTGTCCGGATTCTCATCTATATTCAGTTTGGCGATCGAAATACCGGGCTGTTCTGATGCGATCTCTTCGAGGACGGGCGCGATCATCTTGCACGGGCCACACCATTCAGCCCAGAAGTCGACAACGACCGCGTTGGTACTTCCACCGACTGATTCATCGAATGTTGAGTCTGACAGGGTCATGATTCCTTGGGCCATTGTGGCCTCCTTATCGAGGTGAGGCGTGGAGCCTCGAATGCGAATTGTGGGCTATGCGTGGCTGAGCGCTTCGAGGTATCGCTCGGCTTCGAGGGCGGCCATACAACCAGACCCTGCGGCGGTGATTGCTTGGCGATACACATGATCTTGCACATCGCCACCCGCGAATACTCCCGAGATACTCGTTCGAGATGTCCCAGGTACCGTAGCGATGTAGCCATTTTCATCGAGGCTCACTTGGCCCCGAAACAATGCAGTATTGGGCGTGTGCCCGATAGCAACGAACATCGCTTTGGCTTCGATGTCGCGGTCGACTCCTGTTTCGGTGTCAGTCAGGCGCACACCCTCGACTTTGTTATCGCCGAGTACTTCCTTGACGGTTGCGTTCCAAGCAAAGTCGATCTTTGGGTTGGCGAACGCGCGATCCTGCATGATTTTCGATGCCCGCAATTCCTTGCGTCGGTGGACGAGGGTTACTTTCGAAGCGAAGCGCGTCAGAAAATTGGCTTCCTCTACTGCGGAGTCGCCGCCGCCGACCACGACGATTTCGACGTCTCGAAAAAAGAATCCATCGCATGTCGCGCAGGTCGACACGCCGTGTCCGAGGAGACGTTGTTCGCTTTCGAGTCCCAACATGGTCGCCGTAGCACCCGTAGAGATAATCATGGATCGACCACTATAAGTATTGGGCCCAACACTGGCGGTGAAATGATTTGGTACCGAGAGATCGACCGCGTCGACGTCGGCAGTGACAAACTCGGTTCCGAAACGCTCGGCTTGAGCTCGCAACTCCATCATGAGTTCCGGGCCCATGATGCCGTTGCGAAAACCAGGGTAGTTTTCGACTTCGGTCGTGAGCATTAACTGCCCGCCGGCTCCGATGCCTTCGATGATGATTGGGTTGAGATTCGCACGCGCGGTGTAGATCGCAGCGGTGAGCCCAGCCGGGCCCGAACCAACAATGACGACATCTCGGAGATTGGACACGATCGCTTCTTTCTTACGTTAATCTGACAGGGGAAATCGCGGGTTACGACAGCGAGCCGCGCTTCGACCACAACAAGGCGCCCCCGGCGCAAAACATTCCCCCGAGCACAGACCAGGCCATCCAGGCATTGTCTTGGGGGCCTGGAAGCGAATTCGCAGCGATCACGAGGCCTCGAAATGCCAAGATGGTCAGCATGGCGGACAGGGCTGCGATGAGAAACACGGCCATTAATCCATATACGACGTAATGGGTCGCTGCGTAGGCCGGTTTCACTGTGCGGTCGCGGATATTTGCGACCGTCTTTTCGATGTATTGCGTAGTTTCTGCAGCCCAGTCGGTCATAGCAATGCTCCAAATCAAGTGATTGTGGCACTGTACATGGAGAGTGTGACAATAAGAGGGCCGCGCGTTACAACCGATCGGAGAACAGAACTGCACAATCCGAGCGGCGGTACGCCCAGCGCAGCGTGCGGCCTTGCGAATCCGTTGTAGTGGCAACGGCGACCCGTTCGATGCCGACCGTCGCGACAGCCACAATCACCACCGGTGCCGAGGCCGCCTGTGCTCCTGGCAACGACGGTGCGCAGTTGGTTTCGGCCACACTGAGATCGGCGGACGCGCTACTACCTTCGCCGTTAGGAGTAGTAGTGGTTGCTGGCCCGTTGCGCCCTTGATGAAGTAGGTCGGCCTGTGTTCGGAGTTGTTGAATATCGGCCAAGGTGCCGAGATCTGTGGCGGGGTCCGGAATGTCGGCGCCACTGAGGGTTCCGATTTCTGGGTTTGAAGGGAGTCGACTCGACTGAGTGGAGGGGCGGGAAATGTCTGGATCTGCGCTGCGGTTGAGCGACATGCCAATGCCAACAACTAGTACAGCGCATGCGGCTGATGCGGTGGCGAACAATGAGAGCCGCTGCACTCGAGACGGTACCGTCACCGCCGTTTGTCCCAGGGTGTTGTTGACCATTCGCCGTTGCGAGACCTCGTCGAGCAGGTCGTACTGCGTGGTCTTGAGAAGCATCGCGGCGGTCTGCATGGCTTGGTAACGAGCGGCGCCTCGCGATGAGGTTGTGAACCAACTCTGCACGGCGGCGACATCCACCGAAAGTTCGAGATCCTGAAGCGCCGCGGTGAGTTCGCCGTCGATGTCCGCGCTGATCAGTTCGTCGAGCATCTCATTTGAGAGGCTTTCTAAGGCTTCGATAGTCATCTCAGTCGCTTTGATGTTCGGGGAGGGCGTTTTGGTTCCCGGTCGGTTCTTGTAGCAATATCGCTAGGGCGGCTCGGCCCCGAGCTATCCGCGAACGAACGGTCCCGGGCGGTATGTCCAAGACCGCGGCAATGTCCGCATAGTCGAGTCCACACAAGTCTCGCAGGGCAACAGCGGCGCGGAATTCCTCGGGGATCTCGCCAAGCGCCGCGTCGACAACTATCTGGTTTGTGACCCGTGATTCCAAGTCGTCACCAGAGCGCAATTCCGGTACTCGATCCGTCGGAACAGCGCGGCGATTCTTTCGCCGTGCTTCGTCGAGCGCAGCATTTGTGGCGACGCGATAGAGCCAGGTAGTGAATTGAGATCGGCCGTCGAAATTTCCAATGCCACGCGAGATGGCGATCAGCGCCTCTTGCGCGGCATCCTTGGCATCTTCATGATTGGTCAGAATTCGTCGACAAATTGCAAAGATTCGGTCGGCGTGACGGTGTAACAACGCTTCGAGGGCAGCCCGACTGCCACGTTGCGCTGCTTGTGCCAGGTCGGCGTCGTCAAGCCGATCTAGGCGGGCCATTTCGTCAGCCTCGCGCGCGGTCGAATCGGTTTGGTGTCAGAGCGGGATGTATTCCAGGTCAGGGTTTACGTTCGAGCCATACCAGACCCGCGACTCCTGGACCGGTATGAACACCGACAACGGCGCCGATCGTTGCCACGAGCGCGCCTTCGGGCGGCGTGAATGGTGCGGCCATTGCTGTGAAACTTTCCAGATCCGAAGCCATCGAATGCATAATGCAAAGTTCTTCGATCGAGGCCGACTTCGCTTGGTCGGCAACGAAGCGCAACGCCTTCGAACGGGTGCGCACTTTGCCGGCGGCCGCTACTTCGCCGTCCAAGACTTCGATGATTGGTTTGATTGACAGCATCGATCCGACGAGTGCCTGAGCGCCTGAGAGTCGACCACCTTTTTTGAGGTACTCAAGGGTGTCGACCGTTGCCACAACGCGAATCCGCTCGCGTCGTTCTTGCGCATCGGTAACGATTGTCGCCATGTCGGCGCCGGCGTTCGCTTGCCGTGCCGCGTGGACTACCTGCAGGCCGAGGCCCATGGTGGCGTTCTTTGAATCGATGATTTCAATCGGGCAGATGCCGTCGAGCGCCTTCGCTGCGAGTTGCGCGGACTGCATCGTTGCGGACATTTTCGATGAGAGGTTGATGCACACGATGCCGTCTGCGCCTTCCTCGGCGAGGCGTCGAAACGATTCTTCGAACGCGCCGACCGACGGTGCCGCGGTTTCCGGAAGTTGTGCTGCCCCTGGGAGTTTTGCCCAAAACTCCTCGACGCTCAGTTCGGTGCGGTCTTGGTACTCAGTCTCGCCGAAGCGAATAGAGAGCGAAACGACTTCGATGTTGAGTTCTGCACATAGGTCGGGAGAGAGATCGCATGCGCTATCGGTGACAATTCGTACTGCCAATGGGTTCCTCCGCTGGGCTGGACTCGGCGCATCTTGGACTCAGCACCATGGCAATGGTTACACCTGCGAGTGGTCGCGCTGGCGTATTGCTGAGACGATTCCTGAGAATTCTTGCACGTTCAAGATGCGAGCTATTGCGAAAAACACCGTGACTGATCCGATTGCCGCAACGCCGGTGCGTGCGAGGCTGGCGTAGTTGCCTCGCACGATGAGCCATCCGGCTACTGCAGCGATTGCGGTCGCGATCACGACCTTCCAAGACAGCATCGCAAGCGGCTTGAGTTGTAGATGTCCGACAGCGCGCTGCAGCGATGCGAGTGAAACTATGGCGGCGGCGGTGTAGGCGAATGCGAAAGCGAATCCGAGCCCTTTGACTCCGAAACGATCGAACAGGATGATTGCCAAAGCGACGTTGATCGCGTTTTCTGAGCAATTGACTATGAACGGGGTCTTGGTGTCGCCCCGAGCGTAGAACGCCCGCATTGTATACAGATACACCGAAAACGCGACAAGGCCGCACGTCATCGCCATGAGAACCTGTGCAGTCTGGTCTGCGGATTGTTGATTGAATTTGCCGTGGCGGACCAAATTCGTCAGCGCAGGCGCGAACGCGAGGATCGCTCCGGTTGCCGGAATCATCGCCAGCAGTAGGTATCGCAATCCGGCGATGAATCGCCGCGCAAATAGTTGCGTGTCTCCCTTTGTAGCCGCCGACGCAACTTCGGAACCGACGGCGGTCATGATTGATACCGCAAGCAGACCGTGTGGAAGTTGGAAGAACATGTACGCGACTTGGTATTGCGATAAGGCGCCAGTGTCGGTACCCGTGAGGCGCATGATGTATAGCAATGCGATTTGATTCGCAATGACGTATCCGATGGTCCATCCTGAGAGGCGAATCATTCGCACGACGGCAGGGTGCCGGAATGCTGACCATCCGGTCAACAAGCGAACATTCATGCGCGCTAGGGGAATAACGAGCGCGATCGCCATGGCGACTATCCCAAGTGTGGTGCCTAATCCGAGCCAACGTGTGAAATTGGGGTCGCCGGCGGCATAGCGCACTCCGCAGTCGCTGGAATTGCAGCCGGCGAGTTGGTCGCGAAGCAGCACCATGGTTGCGATTACCACGACGTTGTTGAGGACTGGCGCATACGCGGCAGCAACGAAATGACGTCGAGCGTTGAGAGCTGCGGATGCGAGTGCAACAAATCCGTAAAACAACATCTGGGGAATGAAGAATCGGACCAGGTTTGTACCCAAGCGCGTGGCGTCTCGTCGAGCGATCTCATCGGGCACGTTGCCCGCGAAAAACCCTGCAATCGCGGGCGCGAAGATTATTGCAACGATCGTGAAAACGCTCAAGATGAGAAGTGCAGCGGTGAATACAGCGGCCGTTGCGGAGCTGTCTTCGGTTTCGTGTGCTGCGACGAATATTGGTAACAAACTTGCCGTTAGAACGCCGCCGAGTAAGAGTTCGTAGATGATATTCGGCGTCGAGTTGGCGCGGTTATAAGTATCGCCGAGCACGGTGGCTCCGAGTACGGCAACTGTTACGGCTACACGAAGTAGGCCCGTGAGTCGTGACAACATCGTGCCGCTTGCGACGGTCAGCGACCGTCGAAGCAGCGCTGGAGTTTGTGATCCATCGGTTTGGGTCATTGTGTAGTGCTTGCTGCGGTGGGTTCGACCGTCGCGACTTCATTGCCCGCGTGGGTTGAGGCTCCTTGCTTGGCGCGCTTGGCTACGCGTTTACGCCAGCCGTGATGCAGCCACCACACCGCGAGAAAAGCGATCGCTCCGTACGTCAGCCACGAGCCAAACGCCCCAAATACCGTTGAATTCATTGTGATTCGAGATGTGCCGACGACGAGGCTGCCGTCAGGAGAAATCACGGCGATCTCCACAGGGAACTCGCCGCTGCCTTTCACGTCAAGTTGAATGAGGTGAGTTTGGTTTCGTGGCGACGCCGGCAAATCGAGAATTTCTTCGGGGCGGGTTTGCTTGATTCTGGGTGAAGTCAACGACACCCGAACTCTGAGCGGGCGCCCGCTGTTGTTCGTAAATGTGACAGGCACCTCGGATCTTTGCGAGGTCAATGTGATTGTTTGACTATTTACCGTAACGGTCGAATTCAGCGAATCGACGACGGCTTGCACACGATTGAGATAGTGGGTTACTTGCGCTTGGCTGTTGTTGATTGCGAGGGCGTCGAGGAATGCGCGTTTTGCGATCTGCGAATCTTCGTTGGTGCCAGTCAGCTGAGTGAAACCGCTGAGTTGTGTTCGCAACGCGGTGGCTCGCTGGAGATCGACCAAAGTTGGCGGGGGAGGTTGGTCGGCGAGGGCTCGGATCAGGGGGCGCCCTTGGCCGTCGGTACCTGGCGGAGATTGCCGCAACGCGTTTGTGGCAGTGACTGTTTCGGCGAACGGGTTGCGATCACTAATGATTCTTTGGAGAGCATTGATTGCTTTCGGATCGTTCATCGCATCGCGGGGTATATCCAGCATGATGGTCGAATTTGGATGGTCTTGGCTCAATAGAGCGAGCCAGGCTCCGAATTGTTGTGCGCGCTGCGTTGGAGTCCCGGGCGCTTTGAATAGGTGAGCTTCTGCTGGACGACTTGTTGAGATCGCTCTGAGTTTCGTGGAGTCGATCCCGAATCGTTGAAATTGAAGTGAGGTATCGAGGTTTTGCAAAATGGCGTCCGAGATGACAACCGAGGTAATCCCGCGAGCCACCAATTCAGAAAGCGATTGGTACGTCGCGGATTCGACAAAATATGTGCGAGGGTCCGTTGCCAACTCAGGTTGTTCGTTCAGCAACGCGATGCCCGTATCAAGTTCTTCGGCGTAGACGCCAGACATAGTCGGCGCTGAATAATGCCTCGGGTCAATTGTTGCATACGAAGCGGTGAGTACAGATCGGTTGGGTCGCTGGACGTCGCTGAGGAAGCGCTCGAATGCTTGTTGGTCTGGCACGGTTTTGGTTGCGTTGCGCCACGAAGTCAAAGTGCTCGCATCGATGCTTACTGTGACAGGAGCTGTAATTGTGCGCAATGTCTTGGTGTTGTTGTTCAAGAAGCGCAGGGAGTTTCGTGTCGCGGAAGCGGTCGTGAAGTCAGTTGGTGGTATCCGCCAAATTTGCGCGACGGATACTGGACGGGGGAGATCTGTCGGGTCGTACACGTTGAGCCACGATCGGACCTTCGGGTCGTCGTCGCTAATTTGGGCCCGTGATTGCAGCGAAATCCGCAACGGATAAATGCCAGCTTCTGGCACCCGCAGCGTTTCTTTGCGTCGGATGTCGCCATCGAGTTGTAACGGAATTGAGATCGCGGTGGTTGCGCCGAGTTGGGCAGCACGGTCGATCTTTACGGTTACAGGGCTGTCCATGGCGGCTGAGAGCGGTCTTCCGGCGACGATGTCTCCGAAGGCCACCTGGGATGCGACGGGGCTGAAGACCTCGACGTAGATCGAATCGTTGGGGCGAGGGTTGGTGATTTGCAGCTTGAGCTGAAATGCCGCTGCTCCTAATCGAAGCTGTGGCGTTTGATCCACAAGCTGAAGATCTCTGGCTAGTTCGGTTTCTTGGTCTTGCGTTTCTGCCGCAGTGGTGGCGGGTGCCATCACGATGTTCAGTGCCGCGATACAGCTCAGCCACAGGAATGGCGCCGCCGTGCGACGTCGGGTGCGAGCGCGTTGGTATCGAGTCGTGTGAACCATCACCAAGGTGGCAGCGTAGGCCGATGCGACGAATTCGCAGTACCGTCAGCACATGTTGCTAGTGACGATGGATGTTCGATTCCAAGACCACGAAACCGGCTTGAGCCATCCCGAGCATCCGTCACGGCTGCAGGCGGTGCGCCGTGGATTGGTGCAACTTGGGCTCGATGACGAGTCGGTTCAGATTGCCGCGCGCCTAGCGACTCGTCGTGAATTAGAACGAGTGCACACGGCCGAATATCTCGATTCCTTGGAGCACATTTGCGCCCAGGGCGGTGGTCGAATTGATGTCGACACCGTCGCGTCGGCGCGGTCTTGGGAGGTGGCGAGCTATGCCGCGGGCGCCGGACTCGCAGCGATCGAACGCTTGCGAGCAGGAGATGGAACCGCGGCCCTGTTGGCATTGCGTCCACCCGGGCATCACGCGGTGAGGGCACACGGTATGGGCTTTTGTTTGATGAATAACATCGCGATTGCCGCGGCGGCGTTGACCGCGCTCGGGGACCGAGTGGTGATTATCGATTGGGACGCTCACCACGGAAACGGAACTCAGGAGATCTTCGAAGCTGATCCAAATGTGTTGTATGTGTCATTGCATCAATCGCCGCTGTACCCGGGGACTGGATCGATCCATGAAGTCGGCGTCGGGCTCGGTCGCGGCGCAACCATCAACATCGAGCTGGCACCCGGTACCACTGGAGATGGATATCTGGCCGCATTTGATCGCATCATTGAACCTGCTTGTGCTCGTTTTGCGCCGGATTGGGTATTAATTTCCGCAGGCTTTGATGCCCATCGAGCAGATCCGCTCACCGACATGGGCCTCAGTTCGGGTGACTTCGCAGACCTCACGGCTCGCGCAATGGCGCTGGCGCCCCAGCCCGGGCGGGTCATGGTCCTGTTGGAGGGTGGCTACGACTTGGAGGCACTGGAGCACTCCGTCGTTGCGACTGCGTCCACCTTGATGGGCGCGGCTCACCGACCAGAGCGGAGCACGAGCGGAACTGTAGATGAGGGTGTGCTGGATCGCGTCAGCCACATCCACGGCCTGTGACTGAATTGAGATCGTGCTGCAGATCTTGACTGAAACTGCCGACAATCTCGATTCGGAGGTGTTCTAGTGCTCGATCTCGATCAGTTGTTGCGCGAAGCGGTGGCTCGCGAGGCGTCGGATATCCACGTCAAAGTCGGCTCGCCGCCGATTCTTCGCGTCGACGGGCGCCTGGAACGCAGCGAAACGCCGCCCGTGACACCCGCAGAAACTGAGCGAGTGGCGTTTGCGATCATGCCCAAACCGCGCGCCGAAGAATTTCTCGCCAATTGCGAAGCGGATTTCGCATACGCCGTCGCCGGCCTCGGCCGATTTCGGGTGAATGTTTTTCGTCAGCGCGGCTCAGTTGGGCTCGTATTGCGCCGAGTTCAGTCATCGATCGGTTCATTTTCAGATTTGGGATTGCCGAACGTAGTGCGCCGATTGGCCGAAAATCCTCGAGGTCTGGTGCTTGTCACGGGGCCAACCGGGTCGGGCAAAACCACAACGTTGGCTGCGATGATCGATCACATCAACGAGACGATGTCGCGCCACATCGTGACGGTCGAAGATCCCATTGAAGTACTGCATTCCGACAAAATGTCGATTGTGAATCAACGCGAAGTTGGTAGCGATACCGCGGATTTTCATGCTGCGCTGAAGCGGGTTCTGCGCCAGGATCCGGATGTGATTCTGATCGGCGAGATGCGGGACACTGCCACTGTGCGCACCGCGCTAGCGGCAGCCGAAACCGGCCACCTCGTGTTTTCGACGCTGCACACAATCAACGCCACTGAAACGATTAACCGGATTGTTGATTTTTTTCCGCCCCATGAGCAACGGCAGGTGCGCATGGGTCTGGCTGGATCGCTCAAGGGTGTTGTCAGTCAACGCTTGGTGGAGCGTCGCGACGGCGGTCGCGTTGCGGCGATTGAAGTGTTGGTCTCTACGGGCCGCGTTTTTGACAAGATTTCGAATGCAGAAGAGACCCATGAAATCGAAGAGATCATCGCAGACGGTGAGTACTACGGGATGCAGACCTTCGATCAGAGTCTTTTGGCGCTCTACGAACGAGGGTTGATTGAACTGCGCGAGGCACTCGCGGCTTCCACCAAGCCCCATGACCTTCGCTTGTTGATTGAACAGCACACGCTGGCACAAGCTGCCGCCACGGGCCAATGATTGCCCTACTTGCGAAACATTCCTAGATTTCGAGCGTGTAACCGCGAGAATCAACCATATGACGGCTGTTCCGCCTCGCCTTGCGCCGTATCTAGGACCTCATACCAATCTCTCTGAGTTGGCGCGCCGCTTCGTTGCAGCCGGTCACGAGTGCTATCTCGTAGGCGGGAGCGTGCGGGATGCGCTCATGGACAGAGCAATAACTGATCTCGATATCACGACCGACGCTCGTCCTGAACAGATCAAAAGCATTGTTTCCGGTTGGGCAGATGCTGTCTGGCTCCAAGGGGAGCGCTTCGGGACTGTTGGAGCGCAAAAAGGTGACGACAAGTTTGAAATCACCACCTTTCGAGCGGATGTGTATGTGCCCGATTCGCGTAAGCCAGAGGTGACGTTCGGCGATTCCCTCGAGGTCGATCTCGGACGCCGCGATTTCACTGTGAACGCCATGGCGTTGCGGCTCCCCGATCCCGAACTCATTGATCCGTTCGGTGGCCTCGGTGATCTGGTCACCAAAACCCTACGAACGCCGCTTTCGACGGAGATTTCCTTCGGCGATGACCCGCTACGCATGATGCGCGCGGCGCGCTTTACGGCCACGTTGGGATTCGAACCCACTCAAGAGGTCGTCGCCACGATGACGTCGATGCGCGAGCGCATGCAGATTGTGAGTATGGAGCGCGTCCGCGACGAGCTGAACAAGCTCATCGTGGCCGATGATCCCGGCCCTGGTTTGTGGCTCATGGCTCGGACCGGATTGGCTGACGAGTTCTTTCCCGAGTTGACCCGGATGGAGCTGGAACAAGACCCGATTCATCGCCATAAGGATGTACTGGCACACTCGATTGCTGTTGTGCAAAATACGCGTCCAGAACTTCTGGTCCGGCTGGGCGCGTTATTGCACGATATTGGTAAACCCAAGACTCGCGGGTACAGCCCGAATGGTGTGACGTTTCATCATCACGAAGTTGTTGGCGCTCGCATGGCGCGCAAACGCATGATGGCACTGAAGTATCCGACGCAGATGGTCGATGATGTGACGAAATTAGTTGAGCTCCATTTGCGTTTTCATACATACAAGATGGGTTGGACTGACGCCGCGGTGCGTCGTTATGTCCGCGACGCCGGGCATCTTCTCGACGAGCTGAACCACCTGACTCGATGTGACTGCACCACTCGCAACAAACGCAAGGCCGATACGTTGTCGCGACGCATGGATGAACTCGAAGCGCGCATCGAAGAATTGAAGGCACAGGAAGAGCTTGCGTCGATCCGGCCCTCACTCGACGGGCGTCAGGTGATGGATCATTTGGGTGTTGGGCCCGGACGCGTAGTCGGGCAAGCATTGGCGTTCTTGTTGGAATTGCGTTTGGAGGAAGGACCGCTCGAGGAAGCCGAAGCGTATCGACGGCTTGATGTGTGGGCGAGAGAACGAAAAGAGCCTTAATTTCCTAACTTTTTCGCCCGAATGATGATCGACGCCGGCACTTCTGGGCCAATAGTGCTGGTACGGACTGGCTCGGGTTCCAGCAAGGTGTCTACGGCGAATCCCGCGCGTCCTAGCGCTGCGAACAATGTGGCGACCGTGCGTGGGTAGTAACGAAACGTCTCTTCGAACTCGGTGACAATCATGGCCGACTCGTCGAAATAGGAGCGTCGGACTTCGAGTGCCCCGAGCGATAGCCCGCCGTCGATCGCGTAGTCGTTGCGACAGCACAATCCAGTTGGATGTGCATGTGTAAATACGAAGCTACTGCCGGCGCGTAGTACGCGATGGATTTGACGTAGCGCGCGATCTAGATCTTCCACTTCGGCCAGTACACCAACGCTCAACGCGAATTCCACCGATTCGGCGCGTAGCCAAGCGAGTTCCGCGAGATCACCGTGATGGAACTCGACTTTGGTTTTGTTCGCGGAGGCGTGTGACTCTGCGATTTCGAGCATGGACAGGCTCGCGTCGATCGCGATGACCTTGGCACCCGCCTTCGCCATGACAACTGCGTTGGAGCCGCCGCCGCACCCCAATTCCAATACACGCTTGTCGCGTAGGTTGGGTACGAGGCGCAACTCGGCATCGTCGGGGAGATCCCGCCCGTAGCTAATGCGCACCGAATGCGGATGGCGTTCCGCCACGTAGTGCGAAGCGGCGCGGTCCCAGGATTCGGTGTTCGTCATGGTGGTACTCATTCGTCGAGGTAGTACTCGAGGCCCAAGTGGGTAATTTGGTCTTCGCCGATCATCCATCGCAAGGTGTTTTTAAGCTTGGTGAGCTGGATGAACAGATCGTGTTCCGGATACAAGCCGGGAGCCACTTGGGGCGACTTGTAGTAAAAGCTCAACCATTCTTGAATGCCGCCCATACCTGCTCGTTTGGCGAGATCGCTGAACAACACCAAGTCGAGCGCAAGCGGTGCTGCAAGGATTGAATCGCGGCACAGAAAGTCGATTTTCATCTGCATCGGGTAGTTGAGCCACCCGAAGATGTCGATGTTGTCCCAGCCCTCTTTGTTGTCGCCTCGGGGTGGGTAATAGTTGATTCGTACCTTGTGGTACATGTCGCCGTACAGGCTCGGGTAGGTCTCGGGTTGCAAGATTCCCTCGAGAACACCGAGCTTTGATTCTTCTTTCGTTTTGAAGTTGTCTGGATCGTCGAGCACTTCACCGTCGCGGTTGCCCAGAATATTTGTGGAATACCAACCAGCAACACCGAGCATGCGAGCCTTGAACATCGGGGCTAGCACAGTCTTGAGCAGTGTTTGGCCGGTCTTGAAGTCTTTGCCCGAGATCGGGACCTTGTTAGCCGTGGCGTAGTCGCGCAAAACTGGCGTATCGACCGCGAGATTGGGTGCGCCGTTCGCAAACGGAATGCCCTCTTGGAGGGCTGCATAGGCATAGAGCATTGACGGTGCCACGGTGGGGTCATTGGCATCGATGGCCGCCTCGAAGCTGTCGATATCTTGGTGTGCAGGGCCGTTTTCGAGAAAGATCTCTGTAGAACCAGCCCAGATCATGACCATTCGTTCGGTCTTGTTCTCGTCTCTAAAGCGGCCGATATCTTCGCGGATGCCTTCGAGCATCTTGCGTTTACTGGTGTGGTCTTTGACGTTTGGCCCATCGATGCGCTTCACGTATTGCGGATCGAACGCGGCAGCCATGGGCCGTACTTGGCGGAGTGCTTCGGCGACGGGTTCGAGGTGCCGACCACTTTCCAACACGCCGGCGCGAACCGCGGCGGTATATGCATCATCGGGAAATGGATCCCACGCACCGAAAACGATGTCGTTGATAGCTGTGAGCGGAACCGCGTCTTTAATGAGCGGCGTGCGCTCGTCGGTACGCTTGCCAAGGCGAATCGTGCCCATCTGTGTGAGCGATCCGATCGGCTCCGCCATGTTGCGTTTCGCGAGCTCGACGCCTGCGATAAGGGTGCTCGATACGGCCCCAAGCCCGACGGTGAGCACACCGAGTTTTCCTTCCGCGGGAGCGATTGTCGGTGTTTTGGGTGTTGCCACGGCTACCTCATCGTTGTTGCTGGTCGTGTTGGGAATTGAGTGAACTGAATGATGCGTGCGTCAGTAACTGCAACGTAGTGCCGAATGATGGGTTGGCAGTGACCAAGCGTGAATTGTCGGGTGGGTGAGATCCTACGATGGTCGTTCTGTGACCCACGCGAGTGCATCGCCATCGAAGTCTTTGGTATCTCCGATCGCAACTGCGCCCCGATTCGAGATCCTCGACGGCGTTCGCGCCGTGGCCTTTCTTGCCGTGTTCGGCTTTCACTTCGGACTTCCTGTTGATCCGGCGTTGGCTTTTGGCGGAGTGGGGTTTCGCATCATTCCACATCTCGACCTAGGCGTCGAGATCTTCTTCGTACTCTCTGGCTTTCTTATTTTTCGTCCCTTTGCGGCCGCCAACCTTGTCGGAAGCCCACTACCTCGGTTGCGGCCGTACCTCGTGCGACGTGCGTTGCGCATCTATCCCGCGTATTGGGTTGCACTGACGGTGTTGCTGTTGGCGGGAGAGGTCAAAATTCACGGTGGCGCACTGCGGTACTTCGCGCACTATTCGCTCGTTCACACATATCTTCCCGAAGATTTGCGCTACGCCTTTGATGGGATTGGCCCGGCGTGGAGCCTCGTAGTCGAGGTTTCGTTTTACCTATTGGTGCCGATTCTCGGGGCCGCGCTACGGCGGGCATCGTGGTCGCAGCATCTCGTAGCAATCGCGTCGCTCACGGCGGTCGGGTTCTTGGTGCGCGCCTTGACAGTTGCACATCCACTGAATGAC
This sequence comes from Actinomycetota bacterium, assembly GCA_005773635.1. GTDB lineage: Bacteria > Actinomycetota > Acidimicrobiia > IMCC26256 > PALSA-610 > F1-120-MAGs023. The sequence continues at coordinate 37,855 of SXHN01000115.1, read as the reverse complement.
AAGTTCGGCGGGTGGCTCAAGAGCACGGTCGGGGTGTTGCCGCTAGCGTTGGCTGCGCTCGGACCAGGGATGGCGCTTGCGGTGTTGTCAGTGGCGCAACCGCAGTGGGCTACCGACATGTTCCGCCGGGTGTGGATGTGGTGGCTTGTCGCGGTTGGCGGAGTTGTCGTGCTGATGGTGATCGCTCCGACCTCGGTTGACAACCAGTTTCGGGTTCCAACGAGTTCCGTGGAACTTTGGCACCGAATGATCACACCAGTGATTGCGGTTGCGTTGATTGGCCCTTGTGTTTTTGGCGACGCCGGGCGTTCGGTGTTGTTCAAAATCCTGCGCCATCGCTCGCTTGTCGCGGTCGGAATTGTGAGTTACGGCGCGTACTTGTGGCATCACCCGTTGCTGTTGAATTCGCCCGGCGATCTTGTTCATCTCGACTATCGGGATCTGGATGGGCGTTCGATGTGGCTGGTGTCCGCGTTGTTCGTCGTATTCCTGGCGATGACGCTGGTTGTCGCGATGATGTCCTGGCTCGGCGTGGAAAAGCCCGCGCAGCGCTTGGCGCGGCGCTGGGCGGCGCTTGGCACAAGTCGTCGGGCGGGTTGACGCGGCATCTAACAGCCGTAGACTGCCGGCGTGCGACGCGAGATCGACTATTCGTTGGCCCGCCGGTCAATTGTTCGCGACTATCGCTCTGGTGCATTGAGTCGTCTTGATGTGTGTGACGCCCATCCAGAATTGATGCGAGCCGCTCGCAATATGGGCCGTGAGAGCCATGAAACGTGTCCCGTGTGTGGCGTTGAAGGGCTCAGGTACGTTTCGTATGTCTATGGGGATGCTCTCAAAGTGGGCAACGGGCGAGCGATCGCAAACGCGACGGAGTTGCGCAAACTTGGCAGGGCCTACGACGAATTGAAGTGTTACGACGTCGAGGTGTGCGTCGATTGTTCGTGGAATTTCATGGTCCGCTCATTCATGGTCGGTCGCCGAGTCGCCGGGTAAAAAAACCCTACAATTATGTGGTTTGTTGCATGTACTGGTTGAGATCGAAGTAGTCGCGCCAGGCCACAATTTTGCCGTTGCGTATTTCGAATGTACCCATAACCGGGAGTTCGATCAATGAACCTTGTTTGTGGAATACATCGAGACGTTCGGTCAAAACGATGTCGCCGCTCACCGCGAGATGCAACATTCGAAATTCGATTTTGGTTACGTCGGTGGTGAACATAGTCATCATCGCTCGGATGGCTTCGTGCCCAACGAGCGGATCGATTGGAATGTTGTGGTACACGGCGTCGGGTGCAAGGAACGTTAGGAGCTCTTCGACGTTGACCCGTTCCCATGCGGCACAGAAGTCTCGAACGATGGATTCTGGAGAGGTAGTCATGTTGCCAGCTTTGCACGTCGTGACCAAAGCCAACCAGTGCCAAGGACTCCAGGAGTTGTTTGGTGTCGAATCACAACTTTGGCATTTCCGCAGCACGGTTTCTCAGCGAGTTTCGACTGTACATATGGGCTCGGAGTCGATATCGTCTGGGGTGCGCCGGGAGCTGTAGGAGCCCTGGACGCTGAAAGGACACCATGGAGATTGCATCGGCGGGTTTTCCCGTACGCACCCGTTCGCAAATCACTGCGCCGTCGATTGCGCAGCGCAAGGGCGCACCCGAACCTCTAGTGATGGTGACTGCGTACGACGCGCCGTCGGCGCGTGTCGTTGAAGCCGCCGAAGCTGACATGATTCTGGTCGGCGACTCGCTGGCCATGGTTGTGCTCGGGTACGACGACACCATGCAAGTGACGACCGAAGACATGGCGCACCACGTCGCAGCGGTCGCCCGCACGAAGCCGAAAGCGCTGATTGTCGGCGATCTTCCGTGGATGAGTTATCACGTCGATCGGGCGGAAACGGTTCGCAACGCGGCAACCCTTGTTCGCGCTGGAGCAGGAGCGGTGAAACTTGAGGGTGGACGTAAACGCCTCGACTCCATACAGGCGATTTTGGATGCCGAAATTCCAGTGATGGGCCATATTGGTTTGACGCCGCAGTCCGTGCTTGCACTTGGAGGGTTTCGGGTGCAGGGCAGACAACTCGACGCCGCGCAACGTATCGTCGACGATGCGATGGCGCTGGTTGATGCCGGATGTTTTGCAATTGTGTTGGAGTGCGTGCCGGACGGCCTTGCACGTATGGTGACTGATTCAGTAACAGTGCCGACCATTGGTATCGGTGCTGGCAGACATTGTGACGGTCAGGTGTTGGTGTATCACGACTTGCTCGGCATGTGCGACGACGCTCGGCGTGCGCCGAAGTTCGTACGTCAATACGCCGATCTCGAACACAGTGCGGTCGGCGCAGTGAGTGCCTTTGTCGCGGATGTTCGCAACGGTTCGTTTCCGTCAAGTTCCGAGACGTATCACATGACTGACAGTATGAATCAGGCCCTCGATCTGTACGCAACGAACCCGAAGTAACGCCGGTTATTTTCCAGCGCGATGGCGACCCCAGAAGTCGCCGAGGGCAGCCGGGTTGAGATACTCGTCGAGTACGTAAATGGCTATTTCGCCGTCGACCTGTCGCCGTACGGAGATACCTCGACGTTGGAGTTCTTTCGGTAGCGCTCGATCGCGCGCCGAATTGGCGTACACGACCCAAACTGCCGTCTTGCTGGCGTCGACTTCGATTTGAGCCCACGCGACGCGAGCGGATTCAAGCGGTGAAGCGATGATTTTTGGTCCGTTGCGAAACGTAATTGGGTTTGCGAGCCAATAGTCGGCGTACAGGCGGGTGATGTCGCGCTCGGCTAACGCTCGTTTCACGGGTGCTAGGTCGGTCGGTGCGAGATCGAGCAACGGTTGTGATTCTGCTCGCGACATTGTCACGAGGGTGCTGGTTGAAATGATCCCTACCGAGAGAGCACTGACAATGAGCACCGCGGCGCCTCGTGGGCTGCGGATGCAGTTCATCAGCCCGAGCGCCACAACTGGAATGATGTACAACCCATAACGCGGCTCGGAGGCAAAGATCGACAGGCTCGGTACTGCGGCTAAGAACGGGAAGCAGATCAGCAGGATGATTAATGCTGGTGTGAATGGCGTTAGACGACGACGGAATCTGCACCCGTAGATCGCAATCCCAATCGCGGCCGTGAAGGCGGTGATCCAAATGGCGGCGCCCACGGGTCCGAGTGTCCAACCGCTTACGAAGAGGGTCCGTAGCCCGAGTGCGCGCGGGATGAGAGTGAACGAGACTGTTTCAAGCCTGTCGAAGTATGGCGATGTAGAGGTTGCTTGTTCGAAGACGCGTGATCCGTATCTTGCCCACCCGACGAACCATGGTGCGGCACCGATCAATGACGTTGCCAGGAGTATTGCCGTCGACCGAATGGTGAATCGAGTGGTGACGAGCCAGACCGTGAGCGGCAATAGCACGAACATGGTTTGTGCGGTTGTGTACCAAGCAAGCCCCACTGTGAATCCGTAGAGTGCCCAGATGCGCGTCAAGGGTGAGGTGTTGCTGACGATGCGCGCCGCGGCATACAAGGCTGTGCATACGAGCACCATTCCAACCCAGTAGAAGCCGCGTTCTTTGGTAGCAAGCCAGGTGGTGCCGGGCCACGCAAACAGCAGCGCGCCAGCGAGCCGTGCGCGTTGCGTGGTCATGAGCTGTCGGGCGGCGCGAACAAGAATCAGAGCGCTCAGAGCGCTCATGGCGAGCGGAACCGCCTTGACGAGCATGCGGCCGTGGTGGAGTTTCATTCCTACGGCGACCAGGACCGGTTCGATTGTGCCGCCGTAGTACTGACCCCAAAAGAACAAGGGTGGCTTATGGCCTTCGGAAACCCATTGACCCATGAGGCCGACGACCGCTTCGTCACTATCGAGGCGGCCAGCAGGCGATACGAGGATCCAGATTCGCACAGCGAGACCAACCGCAACCGTGATGACTGTCATGGCATCCCACACGCCGACGCGTCGACGATTCGATCCGAGCTCCACGGCTGGCAACCTACGGCGAAACTCCGACCCCATCCCACTTTCGCTGCTCCCGCGAGACAGTGTCCGAGGTGTGTGGCATTGTTTGTGCCGATAGGAACTGTCGTTTTGTCCACTGCTAACTTCGTCGGGTTCCTCTGCCAGAGTATTTGTGCTGGTCGGAGGTACCTAACCGAGTTTCCGCCCTGCCCCACACCAGGGGCCCGCAGCCACCGGGTTGCGGTCCGAAGGAGGTATCGCCCATGAGTAGGGCGTACGAAGTAATGGTCATTGTCGATACGGACCTGGAAGAGGAAGTCATCCGGGGCAACGTCGAGAAGTGGCTCAAGCTCATTGAGTCGCACGGCGCCGTGCGCGGCTACACAGATTTCTGGGGCAAACGTCGTTTGGCCTATGAAATCAATAAAAAGACTGAGGGTTACTACGTGGTCATTCAGGCCCGTTCCGAACCCCCGGCCATGGCCGAACTCCACCGGGTCCTTTCCCTCGCAGATGAAGTCATCCGCCACAAGGTGTTGCGCATTCCGGAATCGGTCTACGGACCTCCCGCGATGAGTGACGCTGCTGCGGAATAAGTCACCGGCAGGTGCAGAGCACCTGAACTGGAAGGAATGAACCAATGGCAATCGAAAATTCAGTCACCCTCATCGGCAACCTCACCCGAGAGCCCGAGATGCGTTTCACGCCGAGTGGTGTGGGGCAAGCGATTCTCGGTCTTGCGGTGAGTCGCCGGTACCAAGACAAGAACAATGAATGGCAAGAAGAAAGCGGCTTTTACAACGTTGTCTGCTGGCGCGATCTTGCTGACAACGTTCAGAGCCTGAGCAAAGGCACCCGCGTCATTGTCACGGGGCGTCTCCAGTGGCGTCAGTATCAGCCCGAAGGCTCTGACAAAAAGACCACGATTATTGAAATCCTCGCCGACGAAATCGGCCCAAGTTTGCGTTGGGCGCGGGCTGAAGTGCAGCGCAACGAACGTAAGGGCCCTGGCGGCGGAGGCGGTTACGACGGCGGTGGTTCTGGTGGCTCCTCCCGGTCGGGCGGGAATGCAAACGGCAATGCTGGCGGTAACTCCGGCGCTGCTGGCGGCGGCTACGACGATTTCGGCGAAGAACCGTTCTAACTCTTTCTCATTCGCAATAACTCGCAGCGGTCGGTCCGCATCGACGAAGTACAGCAAGGATGTTCGCAATGGCGAAACCCCCAATGAATAATAAGAAAAAGGGCATGAGCCCTGACAAGAAGATGAAGAAGAAGACGTCGATTCTGACGACCGAGAAGATCACCTGGGTCGACTACAAAGATGTCAACTTGCTGCGTCGCTTTATGTCAGAGCGAGCTAAGATCCGCGCCCGCCGCGTGACTGGCAATGACCAACAACAGCAAGCTGCGGTCGCGAAAGCGATCAAGCTGTCCCGGGAAATGGCGCTGTTGCCCTACAGCGTGCGCCAAGTGCAGTCGCGCTCCAAGGGCAAAGGTCGTGGCGAACGCCGTGGCGAACAAGAGTTGTCTGCCGAAGATGCCGGGTTGGTGGAGCGATACACCGACGTTGGCGAATCGCAGGAGTTTGACGATGTCGAGATGCTCGATGGCGACGCCGAGTTCGTGAATCCCGAAGCTATTGACGGAGGTGACGACGAATGAAAATCGTACTTCGTGACGACGTCGAGAAGTTGGGGCGCAAAGGCGACATTGTCGAAGTTGCTCCCGGCTACGCCCGTAACTACCTTGTGCCCAAGGGTCTAGCGATTGCTGCGACGCGCGGGATTGTTGCGCAGGCCGAAGCCATGCGTCGTAACCGTGAATCGAAGGATCGCAAGGACCGCGAGGCAGCCCTGGCGCTCGCAGGCCTATTCCAAGGCAAAGCCGTCACGGTGACCGCTCGGTCGGGCGAAGGTGGCAAGCTGTTTGGTTCGGTTGGCGCGTCAGATGTTGCGGCTGCGATCCAGGAACAATTCGGAGTTGAAATCGACCGCCGAAAAATTGGTGGCGCTGATGAAGCGTGGAAGACGCTAGGAAGCCACGAAGTGAGTATCCGGCTGCACCCAGACATTGTTCCAACGCTGACCGTGAATATCGTGGGGCGCGACGCCTGATTCGCGCCATTCCCGTTCACGGTGGGGCAAGTTTTCCACACCTGCGTAGATAGATACTGTGGCGGCCTTCGGGCCGCCACAGTGCTGTTCTAGGACAACAAGTGTCGCAACCCTGGTGCAGACTAATTGTGGACGATGAGGGGTGTTATCCGCAGGATTTCCACAGCAAAGTTGGCAACATCCACTGGGTTGTGCCCTTCTCATCCACAGGCCATCCGTGCAATGGTGTCAAATCACCGAGGGGGTACGAGTTCGTTGGTTCAATTCTTTGAGGAAGCTCGCCAGCAACGGCAATCGGCGATTGGCGGACGCGTTCCTCCGCACAATCTTGAGGCCGAAGAAAGTCTTCTCGGTTCAATGATGTTGTCTCGCGATGCCATTACTTCGGCGATCGAGGCCCGGCTTGATTCTCGCGACTTCTATAAACCCGCGCACGGACATCTCTTTGGGGCGTGTCTAGACCTGCACAATCGCGGCGAAGCGGTCGACCCGGTGACTGTTGCGGAGAATTTGCGGCGGGACGGATTGCTTGAACCGATCGGCGGTCAGCAGGCGCTGTTGCGGATACAAGCGCAAACCCCGGCATCGGCCAACGCCGCGCATTACGCGAACATTGTCCACGAGTTGTCGTTGTTGCGGCGCCTCATTGGTGTCGGCGGTGATATCGCAGAAATGGGCTACGCCGGAACCGATGACGTGGATCAGACCCTCGACGCAGCCGAAGCGATGGTATTTGAAATCGCGGAGCATCGCGTCGCCGATTCGCTCACTTCGTTGTATCCCGCGCTCGAACAGACAATGAACGAGTTGGAGAAGCTCTATGACAGCGATAATTCAGTCACGGGGGTTCCCAGCGGCTTTCGTGATCTCGACGAGATCATGTTGGGGATGCAAAAATCGAACCTCATCATCTTGGCGGCACGACCTGGTCAGGGCAAGACATCGCTGGCGCTCGGTGCGGCACTCAACGTCGCGGTCGAGTCGCGCAAGCCGGTGCTGTTCTTTTCCATGGAGATGGACACCATCGATTTGACCCGTCGATTACTGGCATCCGAAGCCCGCATTAATGCGCGCGATCTACAAACCGGCAAGCTCAGTGAGCACGAATGGCCGAAACTGAATCAGGCAGTTGGCCGTCTTGCGGAAGCACCGTTTTTCATCGACGACGACCCGCGTTGCACTGTGATGGAAATGCGCGCGAAAGCACGGCGCATCAAGGCGCAACACGGTGAAATCGGCTTAATAGTGGTCGACTATCTGCAGCTGATGTCGAGCAACAAGCGCATTGAGAGCCGACAGGTCGAGGTGTCGGAGCTATCTCGTGGTTTGAAGATCTTGGCTCGCGAAATGCAAGCACCCGTCATGGCGCTGTCGCAGCTCAACCGGCAGTTGGAGTACCGCACCGACAAGCGACCGATGTTGGCGGACCTTCGCGAATCGGGTTCGATTGAACAAGATGCCGATGTCGTGCTGTTTATTTATCGGGATGATTACTACAACCAAGACTCCGAGCAACGCGGCGTTGCCGAAATTATTGTGGCGAAGCACCGAGGCGGTCCTACCGGTACGGTGAAGTTGGCGTTTATCGATAAGTTCACGAAGTTTGCAGATATGGCGCGCGAGTAATCGTGTAACGCCCGCGCTACGCGTCAGACTGTGGCGATGCTAACGGCCACCTTGTTGGCGCTTGCTGCGGCGGCGTTGCATGCCACTTGGAACTTGCTGATCAAAACGAGTGGTGACCGCATACTCGCTTCGTGGGGACAGTTCGTGTTTGGTGCGATGTTGTTCATTCCCGTTGTCGTGGCAATCGGGTGGCCGGAACGCTCGGCCTGGCCGTTTCTGGGCGCGTCGGCATTGATTCACGTGCTCTACATCGAAGGTCTCGCAAAGGCGTATCAGCACGGTGAGTTTTCGCTCGCATATCCTTTGGCTCGAGGTGGCGGTGCCATGATCGCGGCGATTGGCGGCACCCTGTTCTTGCACGACCAGTTGGGTGTCTGGGCCTGGATCGCGCTCATTGTCGTTGCGATAGGACTTGGGTCGATGGTGCGCCTGAGTGCGGGTCGAAAAGCATTGGGTTGGGCGTCAGCCACGGGTGTGGTGATCGGGATATACAGCACCGTTGACGCGGCCGGGTCGCAGCGTTCGTCGAACGGATTCGCCTACGGCGTGGCTCTAACGATGTGTTCTGCCGTGGTGTTGTCGATCTGGTGTGTCGCACTTGGGCGTGGACCTGCATTCTTAGCAACCGTGCGCACGGAATGGTCGCGCTATGCCGTCGCTGGCGTCGCGTTGACCGCCGCGTATTCGTTGGTATTGGTCGCAGTGAGAATCGAAGGTGTCGACGCAGGGTATGTATTTACACTGCGTGAGTCGTCGGTGGTGTTGGGTGCGTTAGCGGGTTGGTTGCTGCTCAAGGAATCAATGGGGCGAACTCGGTTGTTGTCGTCGGTGGTCGTGTTGGCCGGCATGATCGGTTTGGTGCTGACAAAGGGGGCATAGGTGAAGGGTGTCGCGGCAGTTCATGCGGTTCCGTTGGTAGCGGGGATTCTTGTACTCACAGGAAGCGGCGTTTGGGGGTTTTTCCTACTGAGGCGTCGTCAGCTGTTTGCCAGCACACCGCACTCGAAATGCGCGGGGGTGTTCATGGGCTGGAACGAGGTCGAGGGCGTGGCCCACACCGATGCACCAATGATGAGTCGATTCACGCGTATTCCAAGTGTCTTGTGGAACTGCACCGTCGAACATGAGGTGCGCGTTACGCGCACGGAAACCACAACGGATTCCGAAGGCCGTTCGAGCACTCGCCAAGTGACAAGCGACGAATGGCGAATGGTCGACCAAGGTGGAGAACAGGTTGGTCCATTTCTGTTGGTGGATGACAGCGGCACAGTGATGGTTGATCCCGAACGTGCGAAGGTCACGCCTCGTACAGTGTTGGATCAGGTGACAGGCGATCGCCGTGGAGGTTGGTTCGTCAGTGATGGCCCGACTGGGCGGGTCCGACGGCGGGAGCACTTGATTGCAGTTGGCGACCCGCTGTTCGTGAGTGGAGTCGCACGGTTGCGCGACGATGTGGTGGCTCCGGTGATCGACGACGCGGGCGATGGCCCGTTTGTCATCACCACGCGTGGCGAAGAATCGGTGCAACGCGGATACGCAATCTGGGGCCCTGTGGTGTTGTGTGTTGGTGCGGCCGGCACGGTGGCGGCCAGCGTGTATGCGTTCAAGGCCCAGGGGGAATCGGCCCGCTTCGTCCATGCTGTCCCTGGCATCACCGCCGCCGCGATGATGGGGATCATCACTGCGTTTGTGCAGTTGTACAACGGATTGGTTCGAACGCAGAATCGCGTGGATCGGGCCTACAGCCTTATCGATGTAATGCTGCAACGGCGACACCATCTGATACCGGGTTTGCTTGCGTGTGTCGAGGGCGCGGGTGCCCATGAGGCGCAGATCCATCAACAACTCGCTGAGCTTCGAGGCGGTGTTATACCCCAAGACGCCGCAAGCAACGAGGTTGCATCACAAACCGTCGTGTTACGTGCGGTGATCGCTCGGGCTGAGTCGTATCCCGACCTGCGCACGAACGCGAACTACACGAACCTGCACCGTGCTCTCAGCGATACCGAAGATCGCATCGCGGCGGCTCGGGAGTTCTACAACCAAAGTGTGACGAGTCTGGACAACGCAACGCAATCGTTTCCAGGATTGTTGGTCGCGCGATTCGGTACGTTCCAGTCGGCGCCGCTGTTTGCTGCTGCGGGATTCGAACGCGTTGCGGTCGAGGTCTAAAAGAGCGTCATGCGGTCGACTTCGCCCCGCAATGTTGCGAGGTCGACTTCAATGCAGAGAATGCCCTTGCTTTCGGCGAACACTTTGGCCTGGGGCTTGATGCGTTCCGCGACGAAGACACCGACCGTCGGGGCGAACCGAGAATCGAGATTGAGCCGTTCTTGGTAACGCATGAGTTGTTCGACCCCGGCGATTTCGCCAACCCGTTTGATCTCGATCACAACTGTGCGGCCTTCTGCGTCTTTGCACAACAGATCTACAGGACCAATATCGGTGTAGTACTCGCGTTTGAGAAGTTCGTAGTCTTCGCGCAAAGCGCTAACTCGTGTGGCAAGGATCTCTTGAAGCTCGGCTTCGACACCGTCTTTTTCGAGTCCTGGGTCGATGCCAAATTCGTAGCTGGTGTCGGACAACACTTCATGCAACTCGATGATGAGCGACTCACCCTTGGGAGTATCCGCCCGAATGATGCCGTCAGCTTCGGTGAGGGTGCACGGCGGGTTCATCCAGTTGAGTGGTTTGAATGCTTTGGCATCAGAGTGGATGGCTATTGACCCGTCAGCTTTGAGCACAATGAGCCGGGTTGCTTCGGCGAGCCGAGCTCCCAAGCGACCTTGGTACCGCACTGAACATCGGGCCACTATGAGTCGCACAGTCCCGAGTTTGCCACGTTGGCGCCACTACCGTCGCAGTGATGAACGCGCCATCTCCCGATCGCAAGATCGCGCAAGGTGTTGTGGCCGTAGCTGCTCTTATTCTTGCGATCGTGATCGCAGGTTCGCCAAAGGCGCGTCGCAGCAACGATGTGATCTTGCGCGAAGTAGTGCAACTGTTGGAGTTGGGTGATCAGCAGGACGCGCGCGTGGACTACGAAAACGTCAGGTTGGCGAACGGCCGCCGTAACGTTAGTGCCATTACGACGTGGTTTCGCTCGGAGCCAATGACGCGCTTGGTGCTGGCTGGTGGCGCGTTGCAGATCCAAACCGACGGAATTTCGGCGCAGTGCTTTGATTCGCGCAGTGCAGGAGAAGTGGTCGGTGAGGCGTCCGAAGGTTCAGCCGCGTCGCACGACGAGCGCGGTATGGCACGGTGCCTGCCTCGAGTGCGGACACCCGACGGCAAGACCTCGGAGGCCTTCTTTGTGGCGGTGCGAATCCGCAAGGCGTATGTGGTGAGCGACATTGAGCGGCGCGAGATCGCGGGAGAAAGCGCCCGTTGTTTTCGCTTCACACTCGCCTCGGGCCGAGATCCGATCGGCGCATTGGGTGACCGGACTGAGCTGTGCCTTTCACACCGCGGAGTGTTGCTGATGTCGACGCTGGAAGTTGCAGGGCGGGTGGATCAGCGAACTGCAAAGGCTGTGAGTTACCAAGTCGATTCACAGGAACTAGATCGCGTTGTACGGCAGTACGCCGAGTCGCGGTAACGAAGTTGCGACTATTCATCTGGTCGCTTCGGTCGATACAGTTCGGCGATGGACTTCTACGGCCAAGTACTGCAGGAGCTGATGGTGGCCGTCGGCGCCGCGTTGTTGGTGGCGAATGTCCGAGCGTTGATGCACCGAAAGGCAGATCGAGCCGCTGTGGCCGAACGCACGGTGGCGCGCGCTCGGCCGGGCAGCCCAGTGCGGGGGTATCGAGTCTCGGAAAATCCTGAGTACGCGGTGGCGCCACGGGTTCGGTCGATTACTTACGCCCTGATCGGTTTCGTGGTGATGATCTGGGGCATCGCGTCGCTGATCAATTGAGAATTCGCCTGGCTACTAGGTTCGCCAGCAATGGATAACAAACACGGTACGTTGGCGGGCCCCGTCGGTCCCAAAGAACGCCTCGCGACGCTGTACCCGGTAATCGATGCCGTTGTAGGCATGAGGGTTGCCCACCGAGGGAGCCGTTTCGCGGGCGTGGTGAAGTCGATACGAAATGCCGAAGTCTCGATCATGGGCGCAACTGGTTTGCTTCGGAATTTCCCGCTCGAAAGCGGCGCATTTCTTGTCGATGGCACCGCAGTGTCGTTGCAACGACCGACGAATGCTGTGGCCTCGCCGCCGGTTCGCACCGCGTCGGGTTCGATCGCGGTTCCTCAGGCGAAAGCGCGAGTTGCCCGTGCAGCTCGGATTGTGGTCGAAGGTATCCACGATGCCGAACTGCTCGAAAAGGTTTGGGGTGACGATCTTCGTATTGAAGGGGTCGTCGTCGAACGCCTTGATGGCCTCGATAATGTCGAAGCGTTCATCAGCGAATTCCGACCAGGGCCAACGCGGCGGCTCGGAGTACTCGTCGACCACCTCGTGCCAGGGTCAAAGGAAGCTCGTATCGCGCAACGCGCGCAGAGCGAGTACGTGATGTTTACCGGCACGCCCTACATCGACGTTTGGACCGCGGTGCGCCCCAAAGTGATGGGGCTTGAGCGTTGGCCTGTGATACCCAAGGGGCAGTCGTTCAAAGAAGGCACGTGTGCGGCACTTGGCGTCAGCGATCCCCGAGTCTTTTGGCGCGAGTTGCTTTCGAGGGTGCACAGTTACCGAGATCTTGAAGCAAGCGTGGTTGGCGCGGTCGAGCAACTCATCGATTTCGTGACCGCTACCTAACTTTTTGCAACGAATTCTGAGGAGCAGGCGATGAGGGATATCTCCGGCAAGGTCGCAGTTGTCACTGGTGGCGCAAACGGGGTTGGGCGTGGATTGGTGGAAGCGTTGCTTGATGAAGGCGCGCGCGTGGTGATTGCCGACATCGAACAGCGTGTCTTGGACTCGACTCTTGCTGAACTTGAGGGGCGCGGCGAAGTGTCGGGGGTGCGCACTGACATATCCGACGAAGCATCCGTTGAAGCGTTGGTCGACGCAGTGTTTGGGCGCTACGGAACGTGCAATTTGTTGTTTAACAACGCAGGGGTCACGAGCGGCGGTGGCGGGTTACCGTGGGAACAAGAACCGAATGACTGGAAGTGGTGCTTCTCGGTCAATGTCATTGGTACAGCAATGGTGACTTTGGCATTCGTGCCGCGGATGCTCGCAACCGGCGATGAAGGACTTGTCATAAATACTTCGTCGGCTGACGGTGGATTCGCGCCGGTATTGAACGCCTCGGTGTACGCGGCAAGCAAGGCTGCCGTAAGTTGTTTCACCGAAGCGCTGGCGGCCAACTTCATCAACGAAGGCACCAACTTGCGAGCGTGTGTGTTGTATCCATCGGGCGGCCTTCTCGAAACTGGCCTCTGGACTGCGCAACGTAATCGTCCCGATGCGTTGCAGCGAGTGCGCCCTCGGCCCCCCGCGCCGATGACGACCATCGCCGATTTCAAAGCCGCGATGGAAGCTGCAGGGACTCCGGTGCAAACGATGGATGTGAACGTGTTGGGTCGCTACGCGATTGATGAGATCAAACAAGGCAAGTACATCATCAGTTACGACCTTGAAAAATTCGGTGTGCTATTGCACGCGCGGGCCGAGGCCATCGCGAATGCTGAGCTACCACCGTCAATTCACGCGTACAAGTAGCGCTGGTTTCGGTTGTTGTTCGACTCGGTGAGGAAGGCTGCTGCTCAGCCGAGCGGCGTGCTCTGCGCAATCAGCGTCAAGCGTGATGAGTTGAATCTTTAAAGAATCACGGAGAACGTTCAGAGCCGTGATCGGACCTGTCGCGTCGACGTTGCTTCCGACGTTGCTCATGGAATTGGGATGGGCCAGTCGTTGGTGCGCATGGCTGCGTCGGTTCCTCCGTCGGCGATGATGCATGAGCCCACGAAATAGGTGCCGTGGATGAGCACGAATTCGAGGAGCGCAGCGATTTCGTCGGCATGGCCCGGGCGCTGCATCGGCAACGGGTAGATATCGCCGAGGCTGAACATGAAGTCTTCCGAACCGGCTGTCATCGGAGTAGCGGTATAGCCAGGTGCGATTGCGTTGAGCCGAACACCGCTGCCTATCCAGTCACTTGTGATGCTGTTGCGGCGGACCCAACGCGCGAGTGCGAGTTTGGTCGCGGGATATATGGAGATGCCGCTGGTGTCGACCGATGCCAGGTCAGACGCATGCGGTTCATTGTCGTCAAGGCAAGCGTCGGTTACTCCGAGGGGGTAGCCCTGCATCGTCGAAGTCGAGTTGCTACTGATGCCTATGGCGCATGCGTTCGTGCCGCGTGCCAACATTGGTCGCAAGCCAGCGAGGGTCGCGACGGCACCGAAATAGTTCAGTGCGACAACGAATTTGCCAGGCGCACTCGCCACACCCGCGCCGGCAATCACTCCGTCAAGTACGCCGCCGCATTGCTGCTCGACGTCGAGCACCATCTGGGCTCGACCCTGCGGGGTAGCAAGATCAGCAATCACCTCGGCGTCTTGGATATCGACACCAATCACTCGGTGGCCGCCAGCTTCGAGTTTGCGACGGGTAGCACTGCCGATGCCTCCGGCTGATCCCGTGATCACGAACGTTCCCATTGTTAGTCCGAATCTGTGATGTGTAGGAGCTCGCGACCGCGACCCTGTTGGATTAAAGGTATATAGGTTTCGAGCGCTGCGATGGTTGCAGGGTCGGTGAGGTCGACCACTCTCGCGGTTTCTGCCGACATGTACGCGGCCATCGTGAGCCGCACGATTTCAAGTCCGTATTCGAAATTCAACAGCGCGTCGCGACCCTCGGTGAATGCGTCGCGCGCGTCGATGTTTTCGTCGGTGTATCCATAGAGATCAGCTTCGTTGGGCTGAATTGCGAGCAAACCTTGCGACGACGTTGCTTTTTCGAGGGCCATCTCTGCATCCGCGACTCTTGCTGCCGCCGCGTCGCCGATGAAGATTTCTAGTGGAGATCGCAAACTGTTGGCTTCGAGGGCGTATCCCGGCCCTAAGCCGTCGACGAGCAATCGCAGCCCTTGCTTGTCGTACATCCATGAGACAGTGAACTGTGCCTTCGAAATCGCGCCGGTGGTCGCATCTTTGTAGGTGACCATGCCGGTCGCGAAATCTTCGGCTGGCGTTGCGGTGTAGTCGACGCCGAAACGATCCAGAAGTTCAGAACGCCATTTCGGTAGACCCCACTTCAGGAGGCCGACATGGGCGGAGACACTCTGCGGAACCAGACGACGCACGTCGGACCCCAGTGGTGTGAGCAGATACCACCCGACTGCAAGGCAGTGGCAACCCATATCGGACAACACGCCGCCGCCTTGCTGCGTGGGATCCCAAAACCATCCGTTGTGAGGCCCCGCATGTTCTTCAGACGAACGGGCCAGCGTGAGCGGGCCCATGGCAGCTGCAACTCCGGCGAGCTGCGTTCGAGCATTCTGCAGCATCTTCATGTGAATTTGATTCTCGAAGTATGCGGTAGGGACTGCAATTTCGCGAGCGAGGTCGACGATCCGACGCGCCTCCGACATGTTGCGTCCCAGTGGCTTTTCAACGATGAGCCCCCGTAGCTGGATGCCGTCGCGAACCGCTGCGGCGATTATTTCCATGGTCGCGACGCGACAGAAGTTGGGGCTGAATATCGCAACCACATCGACGTGGGGGAGCATCGCTTCGACGGTGTCGTAAATCACGCCGGCGCCGAGTTGATTGTCGCGTACGTACGTTGCGAGCGCTTCGGGGCGCGTCCGCGACGTAAGCCCGGCCACCTCTATTCCGCGCACTTGAGTGAGTGCTCGGAGATGAAATTGAGAGATGAACCCTCCGCCGATAATTCCATAGCGCAACGTCATGTGGTGTGCCTTCGTCATGTTCCTAGTAGCGAATTAGTCGAATGTGTTCGTTTGGAGCTGCGTGTTCAATGGCTCCGAACGCGCACATGTTGTTGCGATGTCGAGTCGCATTCCCTGATCGGAAGACTCGATTGCCTTGGTCATGATCTCGAGCACGTGCAGTGCCAATTCGGCGTTCGCACGGTGAGGACGGTCGTTGCGTTGCGCCGACAGCATGTCTGCGAGACCAATGCCGCGTTGCTGTGGTATCTGAGTTGGTCTGAGTTCGACGTCGCACCATTCTTTGTCGCGTACACCACGGATGTGCACCGGCCCCCCAAAGGTGTTGGGGTCGGGCAGTGCCAACGTCGCCTCAGTTCCGTATATTTCGATGTTGCGGTAGCGCGAAGCCGCTACGTCAAAGCTCGTCACCAATGTGGCAGTCGCGCCGCATTCGAAGTCGATCACACTTGCGACGTGCGTCGGCACTTCCACGTCGAGCATCTCGCCCCGGCGCGGCTTCGACCAGACAGGGCGTTGCACACGAGGAATACGGGCTGATGCGCACACCGCGACAGCGGGGCCCAGCATTTGTATGAGCGCAGTGAGGTAGTAGGGCCCCATGTCGAGCATTGGTCCGGCCCCGCGTTGATAAAAGATCTCTGGATTCGGGTGCCACCACTCGGGGCCGAATCCCAACATGAATGCGTTCGCGCCGATGGGAGTGCCGATATCGCCACGGTCAATCGCGGCACGACATGTTTGTAGCCCAGTGCCGAGAAACGTATCCGGTGCACACCCGAGGCGCACGCTGTTGTGCTGCGCGAGCGCGACGAGCTTCTGGCCTTCGCCAAAATCGACACCGAGCGGTTTCTCACTGAACGTTGCTTTTCCTGCGTCGAGCGCGGCTGTTGTGACCGCGGCATGGGCGAGGGGTGGCGTGAGATTCACGATGGCGTCGATCGATGGATCAGCGAGGACTTCGTCGAATGTACGAGCGACAGTGTCGTGCGCGGCGGCGAAGTCGGATGCCCGCTCCGCGACACCGTCAACGACTGCCGCGATTTCCACCGAACCAAGCTCCTGAAGCGTTGCGACGTATGCCGGTGCGATCACACCGGTGCCAACTATCGCAACACGACTTGAATCGTCCTTATTGTTGTTCATCGTTGACCGTGCGAGAGGCCTTGGCCCACGAGGTACGTGTAGCTCTGTTCAACGGCATCGAACATGTCGGTGGCACAGGCGTCGAGTTCAACGATGTGCCATGCGGCATCGACGGCCGCCTCTAGAATTGTGGGGATCGCGAGCGTGCCTTTGCCAACCGCGGTCATGGGCTGGTCGGGCACAACCGCGGGCCCGTCCTTGACGTGGATACGCGTCACACGCGGCGCGAGGTCGTGCAGGAGCGCAACTGGATCGGCACCGCCGACTTTGGCCCAGTAGACATCGATCTCGGCGACGATCGTCGGGTGCAGTAGGTCGAAGAGATGGATGAGAGCGCTGCGGTCGTTGTACGAATGTTGGAGTTCCCAATAGTGGTTGTGATATCCGAGCGCAACCCCGAATTCCTGTGCAATTGCATTGGCGCGGTTCAGACGCTCAGCCAACTTCGAGACACCTTCGGCGGTCTTGAACTCGTCGGGCGCGGCGAAGGGAACGATAACGGTATCGACTTCAAGCGGTGCATGTGCCTCGAGCGCAGCGCGAAATGCGTCGCGCCCTTCGTAACCGATGTGTGCACTGGCAGCGCGTAGCCCCGCATTGTTGAGCGCCGCGCCAAATTGTTTGCCGGTGAGGCCCTGGAGCCCTGCGGTTTCCACGCCTGCGTATCCGATCTCGCCGAGTCGCTCGAGCACGGGCTCGATGCCCGCCCGTGCCTCTTCACGCAATGAGTACAACTGAACTGCGACGGGTGTGGTCATTGAATAGTCCTTGAAGTCTGTTGAGCGCTGCCCGATGACGAGTAGTCCATCATCGTTTCGCGCCGTGGCCGTCCGCAGCATTGTCGGTGTTGAGCCAGTCGTGCAACACCTCATGAGTGTGCGCACCGATGTTGGGCGCGGCACGCCGAAAGTGAGCGGGAGTTTCTGAGAGCGTTGGGGTAGGAGCGGGCACGCGAATTGCGTCGTGCTCGCTCGAGAGTGGCACGAGGTTGTTGCGGGAAATCACGTGGTGATGGTTGGATACGTCGTTGAGTGATTGCACTGGAGCGGCGGGAATCCGAGCGTCGTGGCAACGGGTGAGCACATCCGCGAGTGTGAGCTCGCAGATCCACGCCGCGACCTCGGCATCGAGTGCGTCAGCGTCGGTGCCGACACGTTGATGGGATTTGGCGTAACGCGCTCGCAGAGCGTTCGACGCGGACATGAGATCGAATACGCGGGCTACCTGTGCATCCGTTGTGGCCGAAAGCGCCATCCAGTGTTCGTCGGATGTTTGGTACAGGTTTCGTGGCGCCGCGTTTGCGAGCCGACAGCCGTTTCGCGTTGGTGGCGCGTCCGTATCTTTCCAGCTTGCGAACGTACTTGTGATCAAACCGAGTAATGGTTCATACAGGGACGCGTCGATGAACTGGCCGCGACCGTCGTTGGCGTCGCGCCAATATAAGGCAGCGAGCACGCCGTTGAACGCGCTAATCGCGCCCAGGGTGTCACCCAAGGCGAAAGAAGGCAACGTTGGTGGACCGTCTCGGTCGCCGATGAGTTCGGCGACCCCGCTGAATGCTTCGGCAATCGTGCCGTTTGCCCCGACATTCCGCAGCGGACCTGAGCTCCCAAATGCAGTGAGTGACACAATGATCGCGCGGGGATTGCGTTCGGCGATTTCTTCGGTAGTGCAGTGCCATCGTGCCAACTGTTGATGGGATTGGTTGGTGACGATGATGTCGGCGACCGAAGTCAGTTGAATCAGCGTGTTGATGTCGACGTCGTCGCCAAGATCGAGGACGACGGACCGTTTGTTGCGGCCGGCTACTGCCCAAGCCGAGGACGATCCCTGGGGCGACGGCGTGCCGACGTGGCGCAGGCCGTCGCCCTGCGGTGGCTCCACTTTGACGACGTCGGCGCCGTAGTCGCCCAGCATCGCGGCGAGCAAGGGGGCCGGAAATAGCGCAGCTACATCCAAGACCTTGACCCCGCGTAACGCAGATTCGTTGCGGTTGGACTGCATCGCGAGACCTTATTGCCATGGTTGACCGTTCGTAGCGAGACGAGAACGCCGTTCGATGAGGCGCTGGCCATGCCGATCGGCAAACATTGCCGTATGAGTAACGAATATGCCCCGCCGCTCGCCGACATCGGCTTTGTGCTGCAACACATCTGTGGACTTGGCGACATTGCCAAACTTGATGAGTTCGATCACGCCGACCTTGATGTTGTGACTGACTTGCTCAGTGAAGCCGGCCGCTTTTTCGCACAAACAGTTGCCCCACTCAATGTGATCGGCGACCAGGTCGGCAGCGTCCACAACGCCGACAACACGGTTACAACCCCGCCGGGATTCCAAAGCGCGTATCGAGCCTATGTGGAAGCAGGCTGGGGAGCAGTGGCTGCGGCACCCGAATACGGTGGCGGCGGGTTTCCGTTTTCGGTTGGCGTGGTGCTGGAAGAGTTGATGTCAACGGCCAACTTGTCGTTCAGCATGTGCCCGTTGTTGACGCAAGGCGCTACTCGCCTGCTCGAGCACCACGGAAGCGAAGCGATCAAAGCGATGTATCTCCCGAAGATGATTTCTGGGGAATGGTCGGGGACGATGAATCTCACTGAGCCAGATGCAGGTTCGGACCTCGCGGCGGTGCGAAGTAAGGCAGAACCACAAGCTGATGGTACGTATCGGATTACGGGCACGAAGATCTTCATCAGCTTTGGTGAACACGATCTCACCGATCAAATTGTGCATCTAGTGCTGGCTCGGACGCCTAACGCGCCAACAGGGACGAAGGGCATTAGTTGCTTCGTGGTTCCGAAGTATCTTGTGAACGCAGACGGTTCGCTCGGCGCGCGCAACGACGTCGCGTGTGTGTCGATTGAACACAAGATGGGTATTAAAGCGAGCCCGACCTGTGTGTTGAGTTTCGGCGAAGCTGGTGAGGGCGCCGTTGGAGAACTGGTCGGTTCGTTGCACGGCGGAATCATCGCGATGTTCACGATGATGAACCATGCTCGCATTGGAGTTGCCGTCGAGGGGGTGGCGCTTGCCGAACGGGCCTATCAGCAAGCCCGCAGCTTTGCTGATGAACGCAAGCAAGGGCGCGCCTCGAGCACAGTTCGTGGAGAGCGGGCCGCGATCAGTGAACATCCTGATGTACAACGGATGTTGTTGACGATGCAATGTCAGATTGAGGCTGCTCGGCGTTTGATTTATGCAACCGCCGCGGCAATCGATCACGCCGAACACGACCGCGATGCTGGATCGCGCGAACGTCACGATGAAATTGCCGCGCTCTTTACGCCGTTGGCGAAATCATGGGCGACCGACGTGGGCTTCGAGGTCGCGTCATTGGGCGTGCAGGTACACGGCGGCATGGGGTTCATCGAAGAAACCGGTGCCGCGCAACATCTTCGCGATTCACGCATTGCCATGATCTACGAAGGAACGAACGGTATTCAGGCTATCGATTTGGTTGGACGCAAACTCGGGCTGCGAGGTGGCGATGTGGTGCGTGAACATCTGGCACGCATCGAGGAATCGATTGCTGCGACTGAGAGGATGGACGAGGTACGTAGTAGCGCGGCGCCGTTGCGTGATGCACTCATCGCCGCGCGCACGACAACCGAATGGCTGTTGGCTTGCGACAACAACGACGATGTTCTTGCGGGCGCCACTCCATACCTGCGACTCATGGCGATGTTGACGGCTGGCGAGCTCATGGCGCGAAGTGCGCGCATAGCGGTGGCGAATGGCGATGGCTCGGATCAGGTGCGAACTACGCGGTTCTTTTGCGAACAGCTACTTCCAACGGCGACCGCGCTCGCACCTGCCGTGATGGCTGGTGCAAAGGCGCTCGTTTAAGCCGGATTTCGTGATGTTGCGCCCGCGTCGGTAGGAGTAAGCCCAATATCGACGAGGTGATGGATCGTGTCGTGGATCATGTAACGCGAGATTGATTCGATCGTGAAGCTCGACCCGTCGCTGCGGAATCCGGTGCGCTGCCATTGATAGTCAGACGTAATACTCTCGAATGTGAGCGCGAGTACTTCGGCGGCGGCTTCGAGTTGCCTCGCCACGTCCGCAGCATCCTGGTTTGCGTAGTCGTCGTCGCGCGCTGTGATGTCTTGATCCCAGTTGTCGTAGTGAGGGCCGTTTTCGGTCAACATTCGGTGCACCCGGGTTTGATACACGGCGTATACATCTCGCACATGACATCCGTATTCGAGAATCGACCAGTGTTCATCCCGAAACCGCAGCTCTGGTTTGGGTTGGGCCAGTGCGGAGCACCAGAGTTCGGCGTTGGAACGAATCATGGTCGAGATGTGTTGGCGCTCGTGGAGTTGCGTAGCGAATGAGCATTCCGGACATGGCCGCGAAAGCACCCACGTCCAGTCTTTGTTGTCGGGCGTGATTGTCATGGCTAGAACTCCGCGTTGGGCTTCGAGAAAGTGGAATACTTGACGAGTATTGGTTCGGTTGCAAGTTGCAAGTGATGCCAAACGATCTCGGGCATTGAAGATCAAGATCAAGACCAACGGGCCTGGCGAATGGCTGGCCGACGAAGGAGTATCAATGAGTGTTCACGAACTTGAGGTTACGCCGTTACCCGAGGTCGAAAGCGAGGTCGCGAAGGCGCGTGCGGCGTTCGACGCAGGGCGCACTCGCACGATCGCCTGGCGCAAGGCGACGTTGCGAGCCCTGCGAGAACGGGTACGGACCCGCGAGGCCGATTTACTGGCAGCGCTACGAGAGGATCTCGGCAAGCCAACATTTGAAGCGTGGGCGACCGAAATTGGGTTCACGATCGCCGATATCGATCAAACCTGCGCCGCGCTCGACTCGTGGGCGGCACCGCAGCGGGTCGCGACTCCGATGGCGTTTCAACCCGGAGCATCGCATCTCCACTACGAACCCCTCGGTGTTGTCGCCGTGATAGCACCGTGGAATTACCCGATGCAGTTGCTGCTGCTCCCGGCGATCGCGGCAATTGCTGCGGGCAACGCCGTTGTCATGAAGCCCAGTGAACTGGCACCATCGACTGATCGCGTGTTGGGCGAAATCGTGAGGTCGTTGAATGATCCGGCTGTGACGATTGTGCACGGAGGAGTGGCAGAAACAACCGAGTTACTGAAACAACGTTTTGATCACATCGTCTACACCGGAAATAGTCGCGTTGCTCGCGTAGTCATGCGCGCCGCGGCCGAACACCTGACTCCAGTGACGCTGGAACTGGGCGGAAAGAGTCCGGCAATTGTGAGTCGCAACGCGAACATCGATATCGCCGCGAAGCGAATCGCGTGGGGCAAGTTTCTGAATGCTGGCCAGACCTGCATCGCTCCTGACTATGTGCTGGTTGAATCGAGCGTGCATGATGCGCTGGTAGCCAAGCTGAACGAACAGATCACGGCGTTTTACGGAACCGACCCGAAGCAGAGCACTGATTACGGTCGGATTGTGAATGAAGCGCATTTTCACCGGCTTGAGAAATTGTTACATTGCGGCACGCTCGCGGCCGGTGGAGACACGGATGTGGACGGCCGCTACATCTCACCAACGATACTCACCAACATCACGCGTGACGACCCGCCAATGCACGAAGAGATATTCGGGCCGGTGCTGCCGATTATTGCGATCGACGATCTCGATGCCGCGATCGAGTTTGTCAACGAGGATGAAAAACCCCTCGCTTTGTATGTCTTTTCCGAAGACGATGCCGAGACCGAAAACATCATCGCTCGTTCGACGAGTGGAGGAGCGTGCATTAACGGCACCATCTTGCACGTTTCGAATCCGAATCTGCCATTTGGTGGCGTTGGCGAAAGCGGCATGGGCGCGTATCACGGAAAGTTTGGATTTGAAGCGTTATCGCACCGCCGCGCAGTGCATAGTCGAAGTACGAAGATCGACCCGCCATTGCTGTATCCGCCGTACACCAAAGGCAAAGAAAAGTTGATGCGGAAAGGACTGCTCATGGCCGACCCGCGTGATGCGGCACGCAACATCTTCGCAGCGTTACGAGCGCGGCTGCGGCATTGATGAGCTGAGATCAACCGGTTGACGGATTGATCCGAATCCCGTCAGTCGTAACAGAGTCGCGTAGAGCCCGAAGTAGATGGAGGCGCCTACGAGTGAGTACGCGACCATTTGAAGGCGACCATGCACAGTGATTTGCGTCGTAGCTATCCACACCGGAACGGCCGAACCAGTGGCACAAGTGAGGGCGTTGAATGCTCGTCGAGTTAGCACGTGAGATTGTGATCGGCGGTGCATCGTGATACCGAGCACTACAGCACCGATCGCGAAGGCGAGGCTGTGCGCGAAGCCGAGTGCCCCGACGAGCGCGCGTTCGTGCAACGTGAAACGGGTAACGATAATTACGAGCACCCCAACACTGCCGCTCAACAGCGCAACGAGCGCTGGCGTCTTGCTGTCGTTGAACGCGTAGTGGGCTCTGGCCATGATGAGGAAGCCAGAGTACGGCACGAGTCCGAGGGCCAGGCCAACCAAGGCGGCTGCCACGAGTTTGGCACCGCGTTGATCGAGACCCAGCCCAAGCCCGGTGAGTCCGGGCTGTGCAAAAATCATCAACGCCGCAGTGGCAGGCGCCATGAGCGCACACATTGTTTCGATTGTCCAATGCAGTGTCGATGCAAAACGCGATGTGTCGTGTGATGTGGTGTGATCGGTGAGTTCTGGGAGCGCGACTGCAGCCAAGGGTTGCGACAAGATGGCGTACGGCGCAAGAAATAGTGCGAACGCAACCTGAATTGCGACGACACCCCCAGCCACGACGTTGCCGGCGATTACGAGTGCTGCTGCGAGCAGCCCGCTGATGCTGTTCAGAAGGATTCCCCAACCTGAGTGTTGCAGCAGTGCCCGTACCTCACGGTCTCGGAACCCTGTTCGCGGACGGAGACGTATCCCGGCGCGCCACACGGGTATTAGCAGCGTTGCGACGAAGGCGAGGACGCCACCCGTACCGGCAGTTGCGAGTAACAGTCTTGATGTCGTGTCGATATTGAAGCTCGGGTGGCTGCCTGCCTGGATACGAAATAGCGCGAAACAAGCGATCATCACGGCGGTACTCGCAATTGGGGCGGCTGCCGCAACTAAGTATCGCCTACGGGAATGCAGCACGGCAGTGGCAATCGCTGCGAACCCGTACAGCACGATTTGGGGCACGAACCACCGCACTAAAAACGTCGCAAGTTCGAGTTGTTGTGCCGCGATCTCAGGTGGTGCGCCGGTAGTCAGCGCCCGTGCGATAAGCGGAGCGCAGAGCACGCCGACGAGCGCAAGAATACCGAGCGCAATTGTCGCAACGCCGAGCACGCCGCTTGCCAATCGCTCGGTGTATTGATCGTCGTGAGCCGTTCGCACGAGCGCGGGAACGAGCACCGCGGACAGTCCCCCGGCTGCCAGTAGTTCAAAGAGAATGTTTGACACGGAGTTCGACGATTGGAATGTGTTGCCGAGGTACGTGGTGCCGAGGACCGCGGAAATGACGAGCACTCGCAACAAACCGATGACCCTGGAAGTCGCGGTAATCACTCCGGTTCTAGCTGCGGAGGTTGCGATCGGCGTGTTCTCCTTCATCGGGTCATAGCCCGAACGCGACAAGGCGAGGCGATTCGAGGGCGTCCACTGGGACAACAAACATGTTTCCGGCCACTGACATGTGACCGTTTGCTCCACCAATGAGTTTGATCTGGAGCAATTGCGCACCGTCGTTGCGATTGATAACCACCAGCGTGCCATCGACCAATGTGGCGAGAACGAGATCATTGACGATCGTGATTCCGCCGAAGGGATCGCCGAACAGTTTGGTCGACCATTTGATTGCGCCGTCCGCCGTATCGATCGCGACGATTTCACCATCGTTCTTGCCAAGTTCGGAAGGTTTTTGGTTGGGAACGTCGCGGTTCAAGGTGGTCGGCGCGTTGACGACTGCGACGTACGCGATGCCGTCGGCATTTGCAGGTGGTGCCAGTACGCCTCCGAAGGTGCCAGGAGCGACCTCGGTCGGGCTGTCGAGTTGTTGAAGGTCGTCATTACGATGGAGGCCAACCTTGGTTGACCAAATTCTGGAACCATCTTTTGGCCGGAGACCGACCACGACGCCACCCTTGCCGGTTGCGACCACGACCTCGCGCTGATCAACTTTGGAGATCATCGTGTGTAACAGATCGCGATCGAAGAGATCGTGGGGGTGTACCTGATGGTGCCACCGCAGTTGCCCCGAATCGATATCGATCGCCAGCGCGGAATTTGTATAGAGGTTGGCGCCCGGTCTGCTTGATCCGTTGGCGAATTCTTTGGTACCCGGAGATGGTGCGGGGCTTGCCGTGGCCCAATACAGGGTATTGCTGCGAGGGTCGATCGCCGGTGGAAACCGTGCCCCGCCTCCCGAGTTGATTTCTGGATGCCCCCATAGATCACCCTTCACTGTGTCGAATGTCCACAGTGTTTCGCCCGTTTCGGCGGACAAGGCGTGCAGCACGCCGCGAGCACCCGCCATGGATCTGCCTTCAATTTTGACAGGCGCGGTACTGACAAAGATCTTGCCACTGAAAAAGATCGGTTGGATATCGATAGCAGTCGAGGCGTTTACCGCGAGCTCCTTGCGCCAGATTTCCGTACCCGTTGTTGCGCTGACCGCGACAATTCCGCGCGATCCGAGAATTCCGAACACACGGTCGTCTGCGACCGCGATGCCGAATCTTCCGGCGGTCGCACCGTACGGCGTGGTCTTCCAGCGAGGGGTGCCCTTCATGCGGTCAAACGCACGGATAACTCCAGAGCCGTCTTGTACGTGCACGGTCTCACCGATGATGATTGGTGCGGTCGAGAGTGCACCACTCACCGGTGCTTCCCACAACACGTGGAGGTCGCTCACATTGCGAGAGCTCACACGTGAGTCGAATGTGGCGCGTGAATTGTTGTAGTCGCGTCCGGGAAGCACCCAGTCACGCGAATGTTGGATGTATTCCGAGGCGGCCCCAGGCAAGACTATTTCTGTCCGTGTAGTGGTGGTAGAGGGCCCTGCAACCAGTTTGGTTGGGTCGTCGTCGGTGCATGCTGCGCCAAAGAACGCAGCGAGGAAAACCAGCGACATCGTTCGTCGTGAGTTGCGATCTATTCCCACGGTTCGAAGTGTCCTTCGAATTCCAGTTTTGCGTTCAATGCCGCGTCGGCGCCAAGCCATCCGATCTTGATCGGTTCCATGCTGTTCTTGCCTCTCCTTCAAACGTCAATCGATGATTGAGCGTTCACGATGCAATCAACCTTAGGCAAGCACCAACGAGGTGGTCGGTTACGATCGAGAACATGGAATGGCGTCCATTGGTGCATCGAGCAATGGATGAAGAGGCGATGTGCAACACGGTCGCAGATTGGATCGTCTCGGCAATTCCGCAAGCTTGGCGCGATGCCTCAGGCAGTGGTCGGTCGGCGATCCGCAAGGTGCGAAGCCACGCCGAGTATGAACGGTGGTACCCGAGTTTTGCCAATACGGGTTTGGCTGTGGCAACTTGGCCGTGGGAATACGTCGGGGCGGATTTGAGTCGGGATCAAGCTCGATTGGTCGAAGAACTGCTGGCGCCGTACAACCTGGGTCGCTTGAATCCGTTGGGGTTGAACTCCGCTGCTCCTGCCTTGTTTGCACACGGAAGCGCAGAACAACGCGCGCGCTTCTTGCCTGGGTTGGTTCGCAACGAAGAGAAATGGTGTCAGTTATTGTCTGAGCCGGGTTCGGGATCCGACCTGGCATCCCTGTCGACGGCGGCGATTCGCGATGGTGACGAATGGGTGCTGACCGGCCAGAAGGTGTGGACCACTTGGGCGCACTTCAGTGATTTTGCAGTGTGCTTAGCGCGCACCGATCCGCATGTGGAAAAGCGTGCAGGAATGACTTACTTCATCGTCGATTTGCACGCACCTGGTGTGACCATCCGACCGCTGCGGCACTTGGGTGGTGAAGTGGATTTCAACGAAGTGTTCTTGGATTGTGTTCGGGTTCCCGACTTCAATCGAATCGGCGGTGTGGGCGACGGATGGCGCGTCGCTCGGTCGACACTCGCTGGCGAACGCCAAATGGTGGCGGGCGCTGGGTCGGGAGGAGTTGATCGGATCGGCGGTGCCGGTGCGACCCGTTTGCTAGCCAGGGCAAGAGAGTTGCATCGCGCTGCAGATGTTGACGTTCGCCAGCGTTTGGTCGGCGTGTACAGCGAGGAACGGATTCGGGAGTGGACCAACTTGCGGGTTCGGGGTGCGGTCGCTGCGGGCGGCACGCCGGGCGCCGCCGCATCGATCGGCAAAGTCCACCAAGGCGGGTTGAATCAACGGGCCCAAATGCTTGCCTCGGACTTGCTGTCGGTTCACGCGATGGCATGGGAGGTTGGTGTTCATGGAGGTGATCTTGGTTCGAGTGCTGTTGCTCCGGAGTCGTACGCGGCGGCGTTGCCGTTCGAGGTATCGGGAATGTTGCGAAGCCGAGCCAACACCATCGAGGGTGGAACGACAGAGATCAATAAGACGATTCTTGCTGAACGCGTGTTGGGGCTGCCGCGTGAACCCGATCCGTTCGATGGCGTCGCCTGGAATCAGGTGCCGCGCTCATGAGTCTTGTGCGATTGCTATTGGATCACCCGACTGCGCCGAATGATCCGATTATCCATACGTTGTCGGAGGCGACGACCCGACGCGAACTCGAAGCCGATGCGGAGCGAATTGCGGAGCAATTTCGACAGTGCGGACTGGTGGCCGGAACTGCAGTTGTCGCGCGTTTGGCGAATGGGCCCCAATTGATCGCGACGATGTTCGGAACCTGGATGGTGGGCGCGGTGTTTTGCGCCGTAAATCCGCGCGCGACCGCAACTGAGTTGTCAGCCATAGTTTCGTCAGTTCGCCCCGCGGTGATGGTTGATGGTGAAGCGACCGTTGTTTGTGACGATGCAATGGCGTATCACCAAAATGCTGCATTCATTGTGTGGACGTCAGGCACAACGGGTGCGCCGCGACCGGTTCAACACACTCATGATGGATACCTGGAGTTTCTCGATCGCGTGCTGCGTCCGCTGCGAGTGCAGAGTGCACCGAAGGCGCCAATGCCGAATCTGATACCGGTGCCGCTCGCACTCAACGCGGGGTTCTATAACGCGCTGTTCGGATTGCGCGCCGGTGCCGCATTGGTGATGATGGATCGTTTCAGCACCGCCGATTTCGTTGTTCTCGTACGTAATTTTGCGATTCGTTCGGTCGTGTTGCCACCGGCCGCGATCGCGATGTTGACGGACGACGCCGCGTTGACCGAACTCTCGCCATTGAAATATGTGCGTTCAATTACTGCTCCGTTGTCCGCAATGCAGGCGCGCCGCTTCACAAAGAAGTTCGGTGTGTTTGTATTGAATGGATATGGGCAGGCTGAGATTGGCGAAGTGATCGGTTGGACTGCCGCCGATGCACGGCAGTATCCCGACAAGATTGGCGCAGTCGGACGCCCTCATGATGGGGTAGTCATCAAGGTGGATGAGCGTGGGCACTTGTGGGTGCGACCTCCCAACGCCGCGCTCGGTATGGACGAGCGTCTCGACGCTCAGGGATACATCGATACTGGCGATCTGGCTCAGATAGACGACGACGGCTTCGTGTGGATTGAAGGCCGAGCCACGGATGTGATCAATCGCGGTGGCAACAAGATTGTGCCGGCCGCAGTTGAAGAAGTGTTGATATTGCTCGACTCTGTTGATGAAGCCGCGGTTGTTGGGGTTGCTGATGATCGGCTTGGCGAAGTGCCAGTTGCCTTTTTGGTGGGCCGAACAGTGCCTGATGACGTACTTGTGGCCGCGTGCCGAGAACATTTAGCCGCATACAAGGTGCCGGTTGCGTTTCATTGGGTTGCGGAGTTACCCCGCAACGAGATTGGCAAAGTGTTGCGTGGTGAGCTTGCTGCACTGGTCGGAGTACCAGCGCCAACTAGTCGTGCCAGTCAGTCTGATCGGTGACCGAGGGCTGACGTCCGGTTCGCAGTGGAGCGAGCGGTGCATCAATCAACAACACTCGATGCCAATTGGTGACCTCTGCGGCAACGGATGCCCGCCAACCGATGAGATCGCGGTCTTCGGTATGCGCGATTTCGCCTGCTGCCCAGTGGTTCCAACTGGGTATCGACCATAGGAGCAACGCTTCGTCGTCGTTGGTCATCGCAGTTGTGAAGGCTCCGATCAACGACCATCCGTATCGGTTGAAGATCGGCGATGCGGTTTCGTTTGCGCGCTCCAACAGATCACGCGCCGTCCCCGCCCGCACGGTGATGAGTTCGTGGGCGTAGAGCGCGCCGCCGCGGTTGCTGGCGCACAGAGTCTCGATTGGTTCTGACCAGGGCGCGGGCACCATGATCCGATCGAAGCCACCGTCGCGAAATTCGGCCGCTCCACTCCACCACTTCGCGAGCTTTGGGTCTTGCGCCCCAGGCCCGACGGCCTCGTTGGAGAACGAGTCGGCTAAGCCGCGCCATCCCTGTTCTTCCCACATATTCACTGTTTGTGGCCATGCTCCAGTCGAACCGAGTAGTGCCCATACCCCGTAGCAGAGTTGGCCACGATCAACCTGCGCCGAAGGACTCCAGTTTGCGGTCATGTGATGCATGTAGTTGGCCCGGTTGTGTCCACGGATGTTGATGAACTCGTGGATGTAGACGCGATCGTTGGTCATCGTGGCACAGCGTATATTCGCAGGATGCAGAGTGGATTCGGGAACGAACTCGGTACGCGAAATATCGCGGGTGCGAAGGTGTTGGTTGTTGGTGCTTCATCGGGTATTGGCCGGGCGTTCGCACGCGCTGCACTGCGCGCAGGATCGCAGGTGTGTGTAGCTGCACGACGCGAAGCAGCACTGGTCGAATTGTGCACAGAGGGCTCCGGCTACGTCATCGTTGGTGATGTTGCGAAACCGGACGATTGCCACCGGATTGTCGACTCCGCGGCTGATGCGATGGACGGCATTGATTTGGTGTTGTTCGCCGTTGGCGTGACTTCGTTGGCGCCGATCGAACGATCGACGGCGAGCGACTGGGCGCGCGACTATTCCGTCAACGTTATTGGTGCGACCCAAATTACTATCGCGGCGCTTCGTCATTTGAGTGCGGATGGCGTAGTCGCCTATCTCAGTTCGGAAATTACGGGTGAGCCGCGTTGGGGTTTGAGCTCATACATGGCGTCGAAGTGCGCGCTCGACGCAACGATTCGTTCGTGGCGACTCGAACACCCACGACGAAGGTTTATGCGTGTCGTTATGGGGGCGACGATTGGCACGGACTTCGCAAATGATTTTGACGGGCCCACGCTCAATGAGGCAATGCTTCGGTGGGGTGCATCAGGAATCGACAGCGCAATGATGGACGTCGATGCCGTGGGCGCACAACTCGCCCGTATGCTCGGTGTGATTTGCGACATTCCAGAGATTGATGTACCCGATATTCAACTCGATCCTCGCGGTAGCCCACGAGAGTAAGTGATCAGATTGAGGAGTCGAACGCCAACGCTAGGCCGGTCAATAGCTCCCGCCACGGCTTCGGCGCGCTCATGGGTAGTGGTGTGCGGATACTGAGCGATTCAATGAGCTCCACGGCATCGCCTTCGAGTGCCACGGTGTCGTGCGCGACCGAGTTGGTGATATCGACTGCATCGGTAACGATGAGCGTGAATTCCATGTCGGGCTGTTTCGAGTGCACTGAGAACTTGCCTGGTTCGATAGCTGAATTGCTGAGTGCGAGCCCAGGGCTGATGGCCGCCGCGTAGCGCAAGCAACACGCGATTTCATCGTCGTATACGCCAGCCTCGATGCCCAGCGGAAGCGCCACGTCACGCTCATGAATCCAAGAATCCCACAAGGCGTGATACGTGAGCATGCGAACCGAAACGTGTCCGGCGGGTGATTCAGCTGTGGCCGACCATTGTTGTTCGTCAAGATCTGCGAGAGCGTCGAGAAATTGGGTGTTGGTCGAAATGAACTGCGCGAGGAGTTCATCAGAGGGGAGTGAGCGCATTGGTTCCACCATTAACGGCGGAGTCGCGGCGGGGTCGAAGTTTGCAAGTACTCGTGTCGGCGTTGCGGAAATGCCAGCGTGCACCGACATGGCCCAAAATGAGTTCACGCCGACGAGGTGCGCAACAACATCGTGGACGGACCACCCATCGCAGCGGCTCGGGGTCGACCATTGTTGTGAGCTGAGGCCGGTCAGCATCGTCTCGAATCGTCGACGTTGACGACGGACCGGTTCGGCGCAGTCGTCAAATTGTCCTTGGATCGTGATGATTGGCGGACCTTCGTAGCGCGGTGAGAGCTTCATGGCGCGAAAGGTACTCCGCAGGGTTGTAGTGGGTCGGGGTGACAACAGCTAGTCGCTAGTTGGTGTTGGACTTGGCGTCACTGTGACTGGTTTCATGTTGAGAAATATGGTCTAAAAGGTACAATTCACATCTACTTGATGTTGTTTGGAGACCGGCCATGAAGCTCAATCGCCCCCCTCGTACGTGGTCGGCAGCCAACGCTGCTGCCGCCGCACGCCCGAATTCCGAGTTCGAAACTGATGCTGAAACGTCCTATGAGCTAGGTGCACTTGGAGATGCCTTGGGCGCCTATGTCACGGGTCAAAGCGAAGCTCCAGTGGTTGTCGAAGAGGCCCTTATGGGCTTCATGCCCGACGACGCTGTTCGTGACGACGCACTCGAGGTGGGAGTTGTTGCTCGGGAAGATCTTGCTCAGACCATGACGGCGATTGATCGCGAACCACTTGGAATGTCTGTTGCGCATGCCGCGCCGAACGTCGTAGCGATCAATTCCGCACAAGAAGCGAAGGAAACTGTGATGACTGTTTCGAGTGAACTCGTTGCGTCGCCAACGGTGAACGTCGACGCGCTAGTGAGTCGGCTGAATCGAACCCGCACCTCGATTGCGGATGCCTTGGCATACTGCGGGGATGCCGCCGATGAAATCATGGCGACTGCGGCTTCGTTTACCGCCGCGGCAGCGCAAATGCGCGCGGTCGCCATAGAACAACAAGAGCTGGATGCCTTAATTGCGGGGGCAGTGAACGATCTTGTCGCACTCAACGATTCGATTGCAGCGCATGAAACTGAGTCCGTTAATCAAGCCGCCGCGCTGCTCGCCGAAACCGCGCGGGAAGCCGAAGAACTCCGTGCCGCTGCTGTAACTGATGTTGAGCGAGCACGTGAACGCTTGTTGCAGTTTACGACTGAGATTGGCAATGTGGCGATTGAGTTGCAGGGTGGAACAGCGAATGAACGCCGACAAGGACAACGCATCGCCTGACCTAGACCCGGTGAGGTGTACGCGCTGATTGTTGAGCTCGACTCGCCAAAATGGGTGTTCAGATTTTGGCTATAGATTGGTGTTGTGAGCGAACGATGTGACATGTCCACCGCGTCGGATCGGGTTGGTGTGAGTTCATGACGTCCGATCTCGTCTACAACCCTTACACCTTCGCCACACATGACAATCCGTACGACACCTACCGCCGGCTACGAGATGAACAACCGGCGTATTGGAATGATGAGTTGAGATTTTGGGTTCTCAGCCGCTTCGACGACGTGCTCGATGGATTCCGCGATTTCGAATCGTTTTCGTCGGCGGGCGGAATCGCACTCGAGAATCGTCGGCCGGTCGGATCTCAGCTCACGGAGTTCGAACAAATGATCGAACTCGATCCTCCAGACCACACGGCAATGCGCAGACTTGTGTCTCGGGCGTTTACTGGGCGTCGAGTTGAGGCAATGCATGACGAAATCCGTTCGATCTTTGACCAAGTACTTGATCGGGTGATTGATACGGGTCACTGCGATCTCGTCGAGGACGTTACGAGCCCGTTTCCGATGGAGGTAATCAGCGCGGTTCTTGGCATACCGCCAGATGACCGTGATGAGCTCCGAAAGCATGCAGAACGCATCATGATTCGTGAAGATGGATCGATGATGATTCCGCGAGCTGCTGTCGACGGAATGTTCGCAGTGTTGGCCTACTTCGTTGACGATCTTGCGAAGCGCAAAGCTGGCGAAGGCCACGGCCTGATTTCCGATCTCGTCGGATTGGAGGTCGACGGCCGAGCGCTCCACGATGAGGAATTGCTCGGCTTCTGTGTGCTGTTCGTCATTGCGGGCCATGAGACCACGACGAAGATGGTGGCGAATGCAATCGAACTGTTGTCTCGGCATCCTGAGCAACGTGAGGCGATTACCCGCGATGATTCGTTGATTCCGGGTTGTGTCGAGGAGGTGCTTCGATTCCATAATTCGACGCAGTACATGCACCGCACCCTCACCCGTGATATCGAGCGCCACGGTCAGGTCATGCGCGCAGGCGACTCCGTTCTATTGCTCATTGGAGCAGCGAATCACGACGAGCGTGAGTTCGGACCGACGGCAGAGGTGTTTGACATCGCGCGCCGACCCGATCGCCATCTGGCGTTCGGATACGGAGCACACTTTTGTCTGGGTGCGGCACTCGCGCGGATGGAAGGCAAGATCGCGCTCGAACAGATCCACGCACGAATCCCCGATTATTGCGTTGATCATGACACCAAAGTGCGATTTCACAGCTCCAATGTCACGGGCTGGACGCACCTTCCTGTGACGTTCACTGCAGGCGGCGCGCGGTAGTGGGCAGGTCAGATGCGGGTGATTTGGCCACCGTCGACCGCCACGATGTGACCGGTCATCCATTTCGCATCGTCGGAGAGTAAGAACAGCACTGGGCCGGCGAGGTCGTCCGGGGTACCGAGCCGTTTGATCGCGAGGCTGGCGACGATCGGATCGCGAAACTCGACCGGTACTTGCCGATTCAGCGCCGCCGTGTCTGTGGGGCCAGGCGCGATCGCGTTGATGCGGATATTGCGATGCGCGAGTTCGTGTGCAAGCGCCGCGGTGAGAAAATTGAGTGAGGCTTTGGCAAGGCCGTAGAACCCACTGATTGCCATCCATGCTGCAGTTGACGATTGGTTGACGATTGACCCGCCGCCACCTTTGCCCATCGGGCCCATCACTGATCGCACGCAGTGCAGTGAACCCATGAGATTGACGTTCATGAAGTTGTTGAGGTAGTCGTAGTCGACGTTGGTGAGGCTGGCGAGTTGCATGTCTCCGAAGATCGCGGCGTTGTTGACGAGGTGATCGATTCGTCCGAACTCGGTCATCACCGTGGCGGCTAGGGCATCGGTGCTGGTTGGATCACCAACATCGGTGCGCACAAACAACGCCCGTTCCCCAAGCTCAGAGGCGACGTTGCGGCCGTTGCGTTCGTTGAGCTCCGCAATCACGACCGTCGCGCCAGCGGCGTGCAGCGCTCGCGCGTAGCCCTCGCCGATGCCACCTCCCGCCCCCGTAACGATCGCTACTCGATTCTCGAAATTAAACGGCATGGAGAGCCTTTCACCAGGGTTGGTTGTGTTTGCTGAACTTAACGGCAACCGGTGCGGCGCATCAAAATTGCTGTGGATCGGTTGCATGTGCGCATGAGCGCGATCGCGCGTCATGATCAAGAGTGATACGCCACGACGAGGAGTTGCAGTGTCAGATAGCGAAGATCAAATTGTTGATGAACGACGAGCCCGCGGACTCGCGATGTATCGCCGGGTGTACGGCGATGATGCGTTTGCATTTGAAGCCGGCCAAGTCGAGTTCTTTGATCAGATGCTCTCGAACCTGTTTGGCGACGTCTGGTCCCGACCCGCGCTCGGCGTCGACCAACGTCGGCTCTTGGTTATGGGCGTGCTGGCCGCCCAGTACCGTTACGACACGCTCGGCATCCAATTTCAACGCGCACTCGCGACGGGTGAATTGAATGAGGAACAAGTGCGAGAGACTGTGATGCAGCTCATCGCCTACGTTGGCTATCCGTCGAGTAGCGATCTGTACCGTGTCAGCGAAGCGGCCATTGCCGCGCACTCGAAATCAAATTCATGAGCCACCAATTGCGGTATGCCATCATCGGGCTCGGTCGTATGGGCGGGCCAATGGCAGGTCATGCAGTGCGGGCGGGTCACGACGTTGTCGTGTATGACGTCTCGGCTGAGGCACTGGCGACACGAGTCGCTGAAGGGGCAACCGGGGCCGATTCTGCGGCTGCTGCTGCGCAGGGTGCATCGTGCGTGAGCTTGGTGGTGTTCGACGACGCCCAAGTGTTGTCAGTTTTGGAAGGCCGCAACGGTGTCCTCGCCGCGCTCAGTCCTGGTGCCGTTGTCACGATTCACACCACCGTCACCCTCGACACGATTTTCGCGGCAGCTGCGCTTGGAGAACATCACAGTGTCGCCGTGCTGGATGCTGGTATCAGTGGCGGTGAAGAAGGCGCCGCCAAGGGCACCCTTGTCACGATGCTCGGAGGTGCTGCTGAGGCCGTAGAACAGGCGCGCCCTGCACTCATGAGTTTCTCGAAGGAGGTACTGCATGCTGGGCCCCTCGGAGCAGGCATGGCCCTCAAACTCGCGCGCAATGCGGCGGGCTACATCATGATGGCCGCCGCGCATGAGGCGATGGAGCTTGCTCATCAATCGGGTGTAGATCTCAAAATGTTGCAACACACGATTGAAGCGACCGGAGTACTGCAACAATCGATGGCTCCATTCATGCTGGGCGGTCCGGTGCCGCTAGCCGAAACTGACACGGGTGGTCTGCGCGGCATTCTCGAACACACCAACAAACTCGCGAGCAAAGATCTCGACCAAGCTCTAGATCTCGCCCAACGGGTAGAGGCTGTCGTGCCGATCATTGCCGCAACGCGAGAACACTTTCACCGCGTGACTCGGTTGTAGTCGTATCTGCTGGTAGTCGCCCGGCGGGCGGCATTCGTGGCACACTCGCGCTATGCGTTATCGACGACTTGGCCGCACTGCATTGCAAGTGAGCGAATTGTGCCTCGGCACCATGAATTTCGGTCCCCAGACTTCCGAACCCGAATCTCACTCGATCATGGATCGAGCACTCGAGCTGGGAATCAATTTTTTCGATTCTGCAAATCGATACGGCGGCGACCTCGGAGCTGGCGCGACGGAGGAGATCATTGGTCGTTGGTTCGCGCAAGGCGGTGGCCGGCGCGAGAAAGTCGTGCTCGCCACCAAGCTTTACGGACCGATGTCTGAGTGGCCGAACGACGGTCGCTTGTCGGCTCGACACATCCGAGCCGCGTGCGACGAAAGTCTCCGAAGGCTGCAGACTGATCACATCGACGTGTACCAAATGCACCACATCGACCGCACCGCGCCATGGGACGAGGTTTGGCAAGCGATGGAAACGCTCGTGCAACAAGGCAAAATCATTTACGTGGGAAGCAGCAACTTCGCGGGCTGGCATATCGCGCGCGCGAATGAAACCGCGCGTGCACGCGGGTTCTTGGGCCTTGTAAGTGAACAGAGCCACTACAACCTGCTCGTACGCACGGTCGAACTTGAGGTCTTACCAGCTTGTATTGAGTACGGCGTTGGCGTGATTCCCTGGAGCCCGCTCTCGGGCGGGCTACTTGGCGGTGTCCTCTCAGATGATCAACGTGCACGCCGCCAATCGCCGCAAGCGTTACAGCGCATCGAAAAGATTCTTCCGAAACTACAGGCGTGGGAAACACTGTGTGTCGAGCTTGGTGAGCCTCCTGCGGCTGTCGCGTTGGCGTGGCTCTTGCATCAGCCGGGTGTGACGTGTCCAATTATTGGCCCTCGGACGATGGTGCAACTCGACGGGGCGTCGCTGCGCGCACTTCAAGTGAAGCTGAGTATCGATACGTTGGGAGAGATCGACAAGATTTTTCGCGGCCCGGGAGGCACCGCGCCGGAGGCGTACTCCTGGTAGCCCCGGCATCTCGGAACGATTTCCCACCGGCCACGCTCTTTGCGTGTCCGGTGTGTGGGCTTGCACTGACGCTTGAGGCGCGAGTATTTCGCTGCACCGCGATGCATCAATTTGATGTCGCCAAAGAGGGTTACGTCAATTTGCTGTTGGCGCAGCAGCGCCACTCAAAAGACCCGGGCTACAGCAAGTCGATGATCGCTAGCCGGCGAGATTTCTTCGATGCGGGGCACTATCAACCTCTTGGGGAGGGACTCGCAACGATCGTCGCGCGATACCTCAACGTCGCCGGTGCCACGAGCGACGCGCGCGTCGTGGTGGATGCCGGTTGCGGAGAGGGGTATTACCTGCGCGCGATACGTCGTTTGCACGAGAGCCGCAAAGTTGTGAGTCCGACGCTTTACGGGATTGATGTTTCGAAACACGGTGTGCAAATAGCTGCCAGACGCGACCCGTGTGGCCAGTACGCCGTGGCGAGTACGCACGCCATGCCGGTTTTGGACGGCGCTGTGGATGTGGTCCTCGCCCATTTTTCTCCAGTGTTTCCTTCGACCTTTCGACGGGTACTACGTGCCGGCGGAACGTTGCTCGTAGGTGGCCCTGGTCCGCAACACCTTTTGGGGTTAAAGGAGCTGGTGTACGACGCCCCGCGAGAGCACACGGTTTCGGACCTTTTGGGTCCTGATTCGGGGTTCGAACATATTGGCACGCACGAAATTCAGTATGACATCGAGGTCGTGAATTCCACGGACATCGGGAATCTTTTGGAGATGACACCCTTTTATTGGTCGGCATCGGAGCTTGTGCAGGAGCGGCTTTCAAGCCTCGAACAACTGCGCACACCGATTGACGTAGTCGTACACGCGTATCGGTCGAGTTACTAGCGCCACGTTTGGCGGTCATCCGGGGCTATGCCTTGCATGAAAGCGAAATCAATGCAACGCTCGCGGCCGTGGCAGCAAAAGAGTACGAGCGTGAGGTTGGCGGCGACTATGTCCCGCCCTACGAAGTGAGTTGTGATACGTGCACCGCGCAGTGTTGTCGTGCCCCAACTGAAATGACCCTTTCGAAT
Source organism: Actinomycetota bacterium (assembly GCA_005773635.1). Lineage (GTDB taxonomy): Bacteria > Actinomycetota > Acidimicrobiia > IMCC26256 > PALSA-610 > F1-120-MAGs023. The sequence goes on along the minus strand of SXHN01000115.1, from coordinate 228 downwards.
CTGGAGTTCCAGCAGCATCGCCATTCGATTGGTGTCAAGGTCGTCATCAAGCCGCGTCCGTATCTCCAACGCTTTGATACTCCGCAATCGTGGGTCATGGAAAACGGCGAGACAAGGTTCTTTCAGCTGCGCGGTTTGTTGCCATCCGAACATGGTGTATACAAGCTCGAACAGGATTGCGGCAACCTCCAACCAGATCACAGTTGCGGGATATATGAACAGCGGCCT
>SXHN01000023.1 GCA_005773635.1 Actinomycetota bacterium | reverse complement strand
GCGGCCCTCGTGATTGCGCATGTTCTTTACGGCGCAATGCGATTTGTTCGAGATATGCCTCACCGCGGGGTGTTTACATTCCGCATCGTCGTTGCTTGCGTCGTCGTTGTGCTTGGGTGGAACATGGTGATTACGCACTCGTCGCAGAACGTGACACTGTTCTTGAACACTGCTAGTGAGCGTGGAGCAGACATTCTGCCCAATAGCAAAGATGGGTCGCTCGTCGATCGTTGGCTCACCGGAAATACGGTAGAGCCGACGGACAGTGCTGAATTTGCAGCGCGAGCTCATGGCTATTACCTGGTGCAAAAGAGCTTCATCAACTTCTATCCAGACGCAGACGTGATGCAGTCGATTCCTGTCGGGTCGTTCGCACCAAAGCATGACGCTGTCATTCCCGGAATCGGGGGTATCGCTGCGGTTTTGCGTTTAGGTGTCGCGCAGCTATCTCTGATCCTGACCGCCATAGGGACCTTGTGGTTCGCGTGGAGACGCCGTACGAACGACGCGCCGATTCTCACCGAGTTTGCGACCCTGGCGCTCGCATTTCTGACGTTTGTAGTGTTTATGCGAGTCAGCGGAGCGGCGGCGGAGGCGTATAACCAAGAGCGTGCGCAACTGCATGCGGCGGTATTGACTTCGGTTGGGTTTGCGGCGGTAATTGGTTGGGGTCTGCGCAAACGTCACCGCCTGACACGTTGGCTTTGTGCGGCGGCATTGGCGGTGACGTTGCTCGCGAGTTCCGGGCTCACAGCACTCGTTGGTGGCGGTGACATTGCACCGACGTTTGCGAATCGTGGCGAGGCGTTTGAGCGCTTTTACGTCAACGACAAGGAGCTGGCTTCGGCCAAGTGGTTGGAGGCGAGTATCGCACCGGACGCGGTGGTGTTCACCGATCGGTATGGAAAGTTGCGGCTGTGGGGAAGTACCGGAATCACTGAAGTATTTGACACCCTGGTACCAGGGACTCTCGACCAGCACGCGTATGTGTATGCGTCCACTCCCAACGTGGTGGAGGACCGGGCCCGGGGGCAAATCAACCAGTACGCATCGAGTTACTCCTTTCCCGCGCGGTTCCTTTCGCAAAGGAAAGCCAAGTTGTACTCCAACGGCTACAGCGAGGTGTACCGATAGCAATGAAGACATCTATCGTGATCATCAGTAAAGACGAATCGCAACTTGGCGCAACGCTCGAAAGCCTCCGCGGCTTGGTGGCCGGCACAGTGGATCAGGTTGTTGTCGTAGATGCTTCGCAGCGCAGGCTCGATGGAATTCGAATCGCCCACCCCTGGGTTGAGTGGATTGACTACTCACAACCCGAAGGGGTGCGTGTGACAATCCCCCATCAACGCAATGCAGGAGTGTTGCGTGCCGATGGCGACGTGATCGTATTTATCGATTGTGGCTGCATGCCCCAGGACATGTGGCTGGAGCGTCTGATCGCACCTTTGGCTGATGAATCGGAGATGGTCACCTGTGGTCCTGCAACCGCACGCAACTCCAATGTGTATGGAGGTAGTCGATGGGCTGAGCCGAACGACGACTATGTGAGCAAGGCTCCGACGATCAATATGGCGTTTCGCCGTGAAGTATTCGATGCCGTTGATGGATTCGATGAGACCTTTGAGTATGGCTCGGACATCGACTTCACGTGGCGGATTATTGAACGAGGGTATCGATTGCGGTGGGTAGGCGATGCTGTTGTTGAGCATGAGTGGGGCACGGTTAAACGCCAGATGAAACGTGCGTACACGTACGGCGCTGCGAGTGCGCGGTTGTATCGCAAACACCCGAACCGTATTCCTGAAGCTCTGAAATCGAACCCAGTGCCGCTGCTGTACCCGCTGTACCTCTTAGGGCTGCCGATTGCGTTGAAGCACCGTTCGTACGCGGCTTTGTTGCTCGTGCCGTTGTGGCGCAACCGTCACGCCGACAACCCACTCCTCGTGCTCGGAGATCACCTGATGCATGGTGCCGGAGTGTTGGCTGAATTGACAGGGGCGCGGCGATGACCTCGCAACGACGGGTACTGGTCACGCCTCGAGACCTGAACCCTTACCAAACACAGCTCTACGGAACGCTTGCAGCTGAGGGTTGGGTCGTGCACTACTGCGAAGGACTGACACGTTCACAGACTCTCAATGTTGTTGCGAAGCCGCTGATGTTGGTGTGGCATCGGGTTCAAGGCTTTCGCCTCTTGCACGTGCACTGGATCTATGACTTCGCGGTTCCTTGGGCGCAGTCCTCGCTGATAGCGGCCCGAGCTTTGCAACTGTGGTTTCGGCTCTATCTGGCGACGGCTCGACTACTTGGCATCAAAGTTGTGTGGACTGCGCACAACGTGTTGCCGCACGCCAAGGTATTTCACAATGATCGGATCGCGAGGCAACATCTTGTAGCCGAGGCGGAGGCAGTGATCGCATTGTCCGAATCTTCGATTCCTGCATTGACTGCTCTCGGTGCCCGCAACGTACGGGTGATCCCGTTCGGTTCGTACCGCCAAATCCCGGCTTCACCCGATGATGTCGCGAGCGATCGGACTGCCTCGGCACGTCAGGTGTTGCGGCTCGACGCGACAGATTTTGTTGCGGTGTTTGTTGGTCGCATCGAACCCTACAAAGGCGTCGAGCAGCTTGTCCGTAGCATTGTGCGGATCGATACGACGCGTAAGGTGCGGCTACTCGTCGGTGGTGAATGCAAGAGTGCTCAGCTTCGCTCCAGCATCGAAGCGTCGGCTGGCACTGATGCTCGTGTTCGCCTCCAGCTCGAGTGGTTGACCGATGCTGATGTTTCGTTGTACCTGGATGCAGCCGACGTTGCGATCTTTCCCTTTGAATGTGTCACCAATAGTTCCTCGATTGCTCTTGCCTTGTGTCATGGAGTACCTGTGATTGCGCCGCGCTTTGCAGCGCTACATCACATCCCAGAGTCGTGTGGAAATTGGTATCAGCCCGATGATCCAAATGGTCTCGACGGTGCACTGTCTCAAACTCTGAATCTCACGCACGAACAACGCGCGGCGCAGCGAACTGAAGCATTGCGCTACACCGAATCGTTCGACTGGCAAGCTGTCGGCCAAGCGACCGAACGCCTGTATGACGAGGTGCTCAGTCGATGAAGGTCATGATGGCGACTCCTTACCATCCGAAAGATGATGGCATCGCGGTGCACACTGCGAAGTTGATCGCGCACCTCCGCAACGAAGCAGACGTCGAGGTAGAGATACTCACGCAACGCAGCGTAACCAGCTCTGAGAAGTCCGATGAGCCAAGCGTATTTAGGTGTGTATCGATGAATCCGCTGTCCGTCGTTCGATCTGTGCGCGCGATCCGACAAAGTGGCGCCGACGTCGTGCACGTTCAGTACGCACTGCCGGCACAAGGGCCTGCAGTGTTCTATGTGATGCTTGCGGCATGGTGGGTACGTCGCTCGAGCGTGTTGCGCCTCGTGGTGACCTGTCATGAGGTACGCCGTGAGCTCAACGTTTTGCGAGTCGCTGGCGTGTTGATTTTTCGCGGAATTGGGATGATCAGCGATGTGATCGTCGTGCATACCGAAGAGTCTCGTGCGCTCCTAGAAGATCGATGCGCCGTCGCCGGACGCAAGATTGCGTACAGCCCACTTGGTGCGGAAAGGGTGGCGCGACCCGATCCGCAGCGCATTGATGATGCAATGCATCGGTATTGCCGCGACGGCCGTGAACTAGTCGTATTTTTTGGTTGGATTCATCCCGACAAGGGCATCGAGGATCTCATTGCTGCGACAGAACTGTTGGCTCGAACGCCGGGCGGCGTCGACAAGCTAGAGGTACTCATCTGCGGAGCAGTGCGCCCACGGACCGGGTTGTTTCGGTACTTCGGCAAGAAGGACTCTGAGTACGAGGCTCATTTACGGTCCATGGTTCGTGCCTCGTCGTTGGAATCGGTCGTGCGCTTCGCCGGGTTTGTGCCCGATGACGACGTGGTGCCGCTACTGAGTGGAGCGCGTGTGATGGTGGTGCCGTATCGCAACACCACGCAGAGTGCGGTGTTGAACCAAGCAATCGCAGTAGGAGTTCCCGTTGTCGCATCGAATCTTCCCGGTCTACGCGAGACGCTGGAGCGGGGCGGCGGGGTGCTCGTGGAGCCCCACGAACCGGCGATGTTGTGCGATGCGCTGCAGCGGATCATCGAAGATGATCTGTGGGTAGATGAATTGCGGCACCGACAAGTCGCGTTGCAACAGGAGATTGGGTTTGAACGGGTAGTCGCACGATTGCTCGCGGTCTATCGCTTTGATGCGGCAATCTTGGCGGTGGCATCATGACTCCATTCGATCTAGTTTCTGAGCGAGCCGAACGAAGACCAGGAGCTTCGCGACGGTCGACGGTTCAGAGCAGGATCATCGACGACAGTCTGTATCGCAACGCACTGATACTGATCGTAAATAGTGGCTTATTGGCTGGTTTCGGCATGGCATTTTGGACGCTTGCGTCGCGTTCTGTCGCCGCCGACGCGATCGGGCAGGCCACCGCGCTCACAAGCTTCACGATGTTTGCCGCGACTGCCGTCACGCTCGGACTTCCGAACCTCATGATGAAATCCATTAGCTCGATATCGAATCAGCGTGCCTTTGTAATCGCGTGCTGCTCTGTGGTGCTCGCGTTCGCAGGCACCGTGACAGCGGTGTGGATTGCTGCCGGAGCAAGCCTG
>SXHN01000114.1 GCA_005773635.1 Actinomycetota bacterium | reverse complement strand
CTCTTAATCCGCAGGTTCCGGGTTCGAGTCCCGGGGGGTGTACCGAGAAAGACAACCGAATGTGCGGCGATGGCCGATCCTGACCTCACCGTCGCCCATCTGTCAGTGCTACGGAACCTCGGGATCACCGTGGCACTCGATGATTTCGGCACAGGACATTCTTCGTTCGCTCAACTCCTCGTGCTGCCGATCGACATACTCAAGATCGACCAAAGCTTCATCGCCCGCATTCCTCACGATGAGCGGACATCTCAAGTGGTGGCGGGAATGATTCAACTCGCGCACGCGCTGGGATTGCACGTGGTCGCTGAAGGCATCGAAACGCCAGAACAGCTGCACGTCTTGCGTTCATTCGGCTGCGACCTGCTGCAAGGGTTTCTCCTAGCTCGGCCAGCTAGCCCAGACGATTCGAAGCTCGAAGGTATCGCGCTGGAAATCCCACATCCCGTGAGAGCGCAATGAGCTTCAGCTAGTACCGATCTGTCGATCGGGACTCTCGCTTGCTTCGCTCACGGAGTATTCCGAGATGCCGTTGTGTACTTGTAACAACATGCTCAGAGCGAAAGTAATCTGGCCTCATGGACACCAGCGAGAGTCTTGGAGTTCGGGACTTATGGACTCGCTTTGAACTTGTACATGCCGTCTCGTATTTCGCGGATGAATCGATCACCGCGGCACAACAGGCCGGACTTCGTGGCTTCTGGATGGGCTACTTCGGATTCAGAGCCTCGCCGCTCGGACCGGCCACCGCGCTCGAGGTCTGCGACGCGTTTTACAACTTCGCGCCTTCGATGGTCGAACGAGCCATCCCTGACGCGTGGCAATTCGCGAGCCCAGACGAACTTCTCAATGTGCGGGCTGAATCAGCTGCAGGTGCACTACGGCGACTTTTCCCTGCCGTCGAGACGCTCGCCATGGACATTAACGGAGTGCTGCGAGAGGCAGTCGAGCGTCCACAATCGCTGTCCGAATTCCGGTTGTTCGAAGCTAATCGCGCTCTGCCACCTCGAGGTGACCTCGTGGAGGAGCTCTGGCAGCTATGCACGACGTTGCGCGAGCACCGGGGCGATGGTCACGTGACAGCGTTGCGCGACAGCCGGATCGGAGGCTGTGAGGCCCACATACTCTTCGCTGCCGACAAGGGCGTGGATGAGGCCATACTCCGTGACAACCGCGGCTTTTCCACGGATGTCTGGAGCGCATCGGCGACGTCACTTATTGAGCGTGGCCTTCTCGACACTCACGGCGCATTGACAACGCGAGGCCACACCGAGCGTGACACAGTGGAAGCAAAAACCGACACCCTTGCTCTCGAACCCTGGACGACCGCGGCGCCTCGCACAGTCACTCGCCTAGTTTCGGCGTTAGACGCGATCGCGAAAGCAATCACGACGGAAGGACCAATTCCGTTTCCGAACCCTATGGGGCTTCCGCGACTGGCGCTCTGAGTAGTCTGGATCGCTGAGCTGCGGACCCTACAAATGCTATTCCCATACGCTGATGCAGATGCTCTCGATACAAGAAATTGCGCAACTCCTCGACGACCAGGGTTTGGAACCCACTGACCTGCCAATCGCGATGCAGGGTGGGCAATGGTCAAAGGCCTTCGCATTCAGCTCATGCGAAGTCGACTACGTCGTGCGACTCGGCCAATATCTCGACGATTACCACAAAGACCAGATCGCATCCGGGTGGAGTCGCCCGCTGCTCCCTATCCCTCAGATAATCGCGATAGGTCGGCATAGTGATCATTGTTATGCCATCTCACGACGAGCGCATGGCGACGCGTTCGACGATCAAAGTGCGGATGGCATCATCGCGTCAATGCCCTCAATGCTGCGCGGACTCGATGAACTGAGAACGATCGAGCCTCCAGGCGGGAGATTCGGCCTATGGGACCCGTATGGCCACGGTACCCATATCGATTGGCGCTCTGCACTGACAAGCATCGATCATGACAAGCCTCGCCTTCCCGACTGGAAAGACAAACTCTCAGCGCACCCCGAAGCATCCAAATGTTTCGACGCTGGCGTCGCACGACTCAAAGAACTCGCCGAGCACGTGCCGAACCACCGTCACGTCATTCATGGCGATCTTCTCAATGGCAACGTGCTCACGAGCGACCATTCAATTACTGCGTATCTCGATTGGGGTTGCGCGATGACAGGAGACTCGTTGTACGACCTCGCGATGCTCGTGTTTTGGTCGCCCTGGCACCCCGACCTCCGTCAATCAACAATGCGCAACCTGGTTTTAGAACACTGCAACTCCGTTATCTCCCTACGAGAAAACGCCGAGGAACGACTCCAGTGTTACGAACTCCACATCGGACTTGAGGCCCTGCGTTACCAAGCATTCGCAGGGCGATGGAACGAGGTTCAACTATCGATCCCGCAAATCGACGAGATCCGCACAACCAGAAGTGCGCCGCCGAAAGATTCGGCGGCGCACTGAATGATTTCTACTTTGGCACTGAGATTTACGCCTGAGGGAATGGCACCATTGCGGCTTCGCCGAGTACCGACCACACGTCAGGGCCGAGCAAGAAGCCAGAGGCCCGCATCGCACGGGTGCGTGCGACATAGGTACGCAGGAAGTTGCCGCGGTCGTGATGCGCAGCTAACAATTGTGCATCGGTGAATTTCAAAGTAGTACCAAACAGGCCGCAGAACCCACCCGATTGACCGAAACCAGAGAGCGTCGCGATCGGAACGTCGAGTTGCGGTGTACGGATACCACCAGTCGCATTGCCGTATTGGTCTCGAATCACACCGTTCGAAGCATCAAGATTGATCTGCGCACCGTGGGGCACATCACGTGACGGATCACGCATCCATCGAAGCAATTCACGAAACGCCGTGTGCGCGATGTAGTGATGCGGACCGCTATTTACCGGCAGCGGACAATTCAAGAACGCGATTGCAAGCGGCCCAAGGCCGTACTCATCAACATGCGATGTGCCTGCGACTTCCCAGGTCCGCAGGTGCCCGTTATCGGGTTGACGAGCCGCGGCGAATCCTGGGACATCGGTTTCGGCTTCGAGCTGGATCACTGGCTCGTGTTGATCTGTACGAATGAACACAGGGGTCGGCGTCGCGCCGTTGCCGGTGGTGTTGAGCGCCGAAGACCGCGCCGAACGGCTGTGAATCAGAAACGAGGTGTACACATCGTTCAGGGGAGACACGGCATTCACATAGGTTGTCATACGAGATGCCGACTGCGATTCACCGGTAGCAATGAGTTTTTCCGGGCGAATCCCACCGAGTGGATCAACGCCGTTGGGATTACGAAGCGCCATCCCGGCTTGCGTATAGATGTCGTACGAATAGTCGTCGCCCGGATGCACCAATGATCCGTAACGAACTGGATCGGTTGCTTTCAGGCCGCCGAACCCTAGCGATCCGACTCCACCTTCAACGCCCACGTACTGCGCAGAAATACCGACCCAGATGAAGCCTCGGCGCAACAGCTCTTCGCGCGCAAATGACCAATCGGGTCCGTTGTCAAAGCCCGCGGTGACGTTGTACCACTCAACCACTGCGATGCCGTTGAACTGCGGTCGACCAAGAGGACGACGAACGACCATTCGAGTTTTGTACGCTGCGGTCGTCGTCGGCACTGCCGCCCAGTGTCCGTCAGTCGTCAGCGGCGTATTGCTGTTGTACGCCTGTGCCGTACCTTCAAAGAAGAACTCTTCTTGAATGTAGTTATTCACTGGCAGTTGCGAGACGTCGCCCTGCAAATCGAAAATACCGCCGCCCGCGGTGATGGGCCCCGTCACCAAAGGCCCGGGGCCACCCGCTGATGCACCCACGGCTGCGTGAGCCGACGGCCCGGAATCTCCGACTCCACCAGTGATGCCCACCGAAACTGCGGCTACGGCAAGCAATGAAAGCGTTCTCTTCAAGTGCATAACAACCTCTGGTTAGGGGGCGAACTCCGTCATATTGGCTGTTACCGTACGAACTTGTCAAACTGCACGCAACGCAACCTCGACCGCGTGATGATCCGAACCAGTAGCCCTCAGCAGTGCTTCGATCCGCTCCGCGGGAGCGTCGAGATCCCAGACACCCGAATCGAGCACCCGGCCCGCTATCGGGGTGAATCCTCTCACTACGACGTGATCGATCCGAGCCCACAGAGCATGGGAATCGCCGGGACGGGCGTAGGGATGGGTCGGGTCTTGATTACCCACGACAGTGAGGGCATCGCTGAGCATGTGCCGAGTCAAGATCGCAGTCATCGTGGCGATCGATGTGTCGGTATTGAGATCGCCACAGATGATCAGCGACGATTCAGCATCTCCATCGATCGTTGCCAGCAACGACTCCCATTCCTCAAGCCGACGCTCCCGATCATCAGCGTCGAGATGCACAGACGCCAGATTTACAACGCGATCGTCGTTAGTTGTAGCCGCAGCGACAACCGCACGATTTCCGTAGGGGCCAATCGGGAACGACTCGAACCGAACGCCGACAAACGCCGATCTCCGCAACCACAACACAGTGCCGTTCGGCTCCCATTGCGCAGGACTATCGAGCCAATGCGCCCAATAGTGCGCGGGATACTGCGCGTACCCAACCTCGAATTCGTCACGCCCCAAGGCTGTGTGAAGCGCGTCAATGTCGCACATCGTGACCTCTTGCAACGCGATCGCATCGAATCCGTCACGGCGGTTACGCAACGCCGCACATGTAAGTTCGAGGCGACGTTGACGATCCAAAACCTCGATCGGCATATCGTTGGGGTAATGCCGCGGGCCAGCCCAGGGCGCCGCGAGAATATTCCACGTCAACACACGGATCACGGCTTCGCTCACACATCCATCTTGACCGTTCTGAAGCATCAGACTCGCCAAACCAGCACAATTTTTCGTAGACGATCACATGCTCATCACACTCCTATTGCACATCCATCGCCAGGATCGGCGAATATGGGGCCATGAAACGACTACACATCATTGCGGGAATCACCGTCGCCGCGCTCGCCAGTGGTTGCAGCTCCGACTCAGCTTCGCTAGAAAAGCCGACGACAACTTCTGGAGCAACCTCCGGCGTAGGTAGCAAATCAACAACCACCTCACCGCAAAGCAATTGTCGCCAACCCGATCTCGAACGCACCGTCGCCTATCGAATCATCGAGGGTGCGAACAAAAACCTGACCAGCCTGGATGTTTATTCACCACCCCAAGCGTGCAATAGCCCGGTAGTGATGTGGGTGCACGGAGGCGGCTACATCCGTGGCGACAAGTCCAATCAGATCAAAGACAAAGCGAAACTCTTCAACGACCAAGGTTGGACGCTCGTGAGCGTCAACTATCGATTGAGCCGCCCGCCAAAGTCACAACAAGCCAACCGCAATGCTCAATTTCCAAACCACTATGACGATGTCGCGGCGAGCGTGGCGTGGGTGAAGTCGAACATCGGTAAGTACGGCGGGGATGGGAGTCGTATCGCGATTCTCGGCCACTCGGCTGGCGCGGACATCGTCAGCAACGTCACGGTGAACCCGGCCTACTTGGCCGAGTACAACCTCAAGCTTGCAACGCTGACATGCGCAGCACCACTCGATACCGAAGGCTTCAACAAACCAGTCGCCGGAGCCAGTGACCCCGATGGCGAAAAGGTCCAGTGGCAATCGGCGCTCGGCAACAATCCCAACTATCTGACCGAAACGTCGGCGACCTTGAATATCAAAGCGGATATCGGCATACCTCCCATGCTGACAGTCGTTCGGGGTTCCGCCCAACGTCAATCGATCGAACAGGGATTTGCCGACGCGCTCACGGCCGCCAACATCGATGTGACGGTGATCGACGCCAAAAAGCTGACCCACGCACAAGTCAGCAACCGCATCGGTGCCGCCAACGACTCGGTGATCACTGCTCCGCTTGTCAAATTCCTCACAGGGTGTTTCCAGGGCTGAAACCGCGGGGTCGTAGCCTTGCCGCATGACCAACCCTGAGCGTAACGACTGGACCATCGCTGAGATCACTGCGCTCTTCGAGGTTCCTTTGATGGATCTCGTGCGCCAGGCCTCCGCGGTGCATGTCCAACACCACGACCCCAATGAAGTACACGTCAACCAGCTGTTGTCGATCAAAACCGGCGCCGGCCCCGAGGATTGCGGGTACTGCTCACAGTCGACACACCACAACACCGGCGTAAAGCCGGAACCGCTGATGCAACTTGACGACGTTGTGAAGACCGCGAAACGCGCGCAGGCTCAGGGAGTGACGCGCTTTTGCATGGGAGCCGCCTGGCGCGACGTCAAAGACAACGCACAGTTCGAACGAGTGCTCGATATGGTCAAAGAAGTCAGCGACCTTGGCCTTGAAGTCTGCACAACGTTGGGGATGCTCAACGCAGAGCAGGCCCAACGGCTCGAAGAAGCTGGCCTGTACGCCTACAACCACAACCTCGACACGTCGCCTGAGTATTACGACTCAGTTATCACTACGCGCACCTATCAAGAACGACTCGACACAATCGCCGCTATTCGCACTACAAACATCACCGTGTGTTGTGGCGGCATTATCGGTATGGGCGAGACACAGACAGATCGCATTTCGTTTTTGCACCAGCTCGCAATCTTGTCGCCGCATCCCGAGTCGGTGCCGATCAATGTGTTGTCGCGCGTTCCGGGGACACCACTCGAAAATGCTCCTGACGTAGAGATTGCCGAGACTGTCCGCATGATCGCGGTCGCGCGTATCTTGATGCCTGATTCAGTTGTGCGAATTGCGGCAGGTCGCCACCTGATGAGTTTCTCAGATCAGGCATTGTGCTTCTTGGCTGGTGCGAATTCATTGTTTACCAGCGAACGCAACATGATGCTGACGGCAACCACGCCATGCGCGGACCACGCCAGTGACCGCACCATGCTTGCGGAGATGGGGCTCAAAGCGCGAGTGCTCGAACCAACGACTCACTAACCCGAGGCCCAAAATCGCGGTAGCGGCAGCATCCCAGGAGCGAGGGACGAGCGAGATGGGTGCAGAGCTACTCGCAAGGCCGCACGGAGTAGGCCGAAAAATCGCGGTAGCGGCAGCATCCCAGGAGCGAGGGACGAGCGAGATGGGTGCAGAGCTACTCGCAAGGCCGCACGGAGTAGGCCGAAAAGTTACGAGTATCCGTTGGGGTTCATCGATTGCCAACGCCATGCGTCGATGCACATTTCGTCAATGGTGCGCGTCGCACGCCAATCGAGCAGGCGCGCTGCAAGGCTTGAATCGGCAAAGCAAGCCGAAGCGTCTCCGGGCCGACGCTCACCGACCCGCATCGCAATGTCGTGTCCGACGGTGCGCCGAGCAGCCTCAAATACCTCAAATACTGTGGAGCCGGTACCGGTTCCGAGATTTATAGCGGTGCAACCGCCGATCTCGGCCAACGCACGAAGGGCGGCAAGATGCCCCTCGGCCAAATCCATCACGTGGATGTAATCGCGAATGCATGTGCCGTCACGCGTCGGGTAGTCGTTACCGAACACGACTAGTTCTTTACGCCGACCGACGGCGACTTGCATAATGAACGGCATCAGGTTGTTGGGTATGCCTGACGGGTCTTCGCCGATACGACCCGAAGGATGTGCACCGACTGGATTGAAATAGCGAAGCAACGCAATCGTCCACGACGGATCAGAGACCGCAATATCGCGAAGCATGTCTTCGATCATCAGCTTCGTGCGTCCGTACGGGTTCGCCGCTGACAACGGCGCACTTTCAGGAATCGGTAGCTGCTCGGGATCGCCGTACACGGTGGCCGACGACGAAAACACAAGATTGCGAACCTCGTTCTGCTGCATGACCTGCAACAAATTGATCGTTCCAACCACGTTCGTGTCGTAGTACGCAAGCGGGATCGCTACGGATTCGCCGACGGCCTTGAATCCCGCAAAGTGGATAACGGCATCGATTGGCGCCGATTCAAACACTGCGTTCAAACCATCGGCGTCACGGATATCGACTTCATGAAACGACAGATTTCCGGGAGCAAGTTCAAGCACTCGATCCAGCGACGTTCGGGAGCTATTTGCCAGATTGTCGACAACGACAATTTCATAGCCGGCTTCCAACAACGCAACGCACGTCGTGGATCCGATGTAGCCCGCCCCACCCGTCACCAAGATTCGTTGTGTCATCGGTGATCCGCTCGTTGTCCGGGATGTGAAGGGCTAGTGGCTCTGCGCTGCGAGAGTATGCGAATTGCCGGGGCAATCTGTGCCGCTTGGCATCACACTCGGTCGAGTTCCAACATTTTGATGGCGTTGCCGCGCAAGACTTTGTACGCCTGTTCATCGGTCAGGTTGTCACAAAACTTTTGAATAAACGCATAGGTATCGGGCCAAGTGGTATCGGTGTGCGGATAATCGGTCTCGAAACAAACGTTGTCGACCCCTACGGCTTCGAGGTTGTCCAGACCATGCTGATCGCTGGTGAAGCACCCAAAGATACGGCCCCAGTAGTAACTCGACGGCGGTTCGGGAATGCGTTCTTTGGCATGGATCCAGGCGTCGTGGTGCTCCCAAATGGCGTCGGCGCGTTCCAACGCGTACGGGATCCATCCGATTTGGCCTTCTGAATAGGCGAGCTTCAATTTCGGGTACCGCACAAGCACGCCCGAATACAGCCAGTCAGCGAGTGACGCCATCGAGTTGTTGAACTGCAATACACCCGCAACGCCGGGCGGCGCATCAGGCGACGCAATCGGCATTTTGGACGATGAGCCAATGTGCATACACAATGTGATGCCGGTGTCGTTACAAGTCGCAAAGAGTGGATCCCACCAACCGGTATGGATGCTGGGCAGACCGAGATGGGTTGGTATCTCGCTGAAACAGGCAGCGCGCACCCCTCGCTTCGCGTTACGCAATGCTTCTTGTTGCGACAGTTCGGCGTCCCACATCGGCAATAGGATCAGCGGAATGTTGACACCATCCGAATCACCACACCACTCCTCCACCATCCAATCGTTGTAGGCCTGGATGCACGCGAGCCCGAGTTCCTTGTCGTCACCTTCCATGAACGTCTGGCCGCAAAAGCGAGGGAATGTGGGAAACGGCAACGACCCGTCGACCCAAGCGAGTTCGAGATCTTTCTTGCGCTCCTTCGGGTCGTAACAACCCGGTCGCATTTCGTCGTACGTCATTGCAACCATGTCCATCACCGTGCGATCAAATTTGCTCACGTCGCCGCCCGGCGTCGCATCGAGCGGAATCGCGACAAAGCGTTTCTGCACGTAAATGATCTTGCCGTCGTACACCCAGTAATCGCCAGGAGTGCCGCCTTCGACTTGTTCCTGGTCGTACACGGCCCCAGGCTTGAGGCGAAAGTCGCCCCAGGTTCCGCGCTCGACTCGCGGACCCCGTTCGCGCCATTTTTGCGGGAGCCAGGTTTGCCACACGTGGGGAGGTTCCACAACGTGATCGTCGACGCTGATGATCTTGGGAAGATCGCGCTTCGCTGCCATTTCGGCTCCTTCGTATCGGAGGGTGGAAACCAGTCCGAATCTACCTGACACCTGTGTCAGGTGGATAGCCCACGACGCTCGGGGAAGTCACAGGAGCGGGCGGCGCATGAGGTAATCAGTACCTGGTCGCTGTTCGTCGGGGAACGGTGCCGTTGCAAGCGTGGCGAATTCGTGACGTTGGTAGAGGCGCACCGCTCGTTCATTCGTTGTGAGCACGCACAGACGGATCCCAACCGAACCGCTTTCCCGTGCAAACTCAGTCGCCGCCGCGATCAGCTCCCCCGCGAACGCGCTTCCTCGCACTTCGGGCGCGACCCACATACCCCAGAGGCGGCTTTCGGTCGCAACCTCCGGTTCGGGCCCGATGCCCACCATCCCGAGCCAAACACCGTCACGTTTGGCGACGAATACCGCTTGCACCGCGGATTCCGAGCATGCTGCAACTCGCGATTCCCATTCGCTATCGGGATACAGCATCTCGCGTTCCAACGCTGACGAGAAGCTATCGGGGCTATCGGCGAGGGCTGAAAGCCTGAGGTCGCGGTACTCCCGCCATTCATTCGGCAAAATCCGCCGGATCACATCCATTGTGCAACCTTAGAAACAACGCGGTCGTCGAAGGGACGAATTATTCGACGCCGAAACCTCGCAACAAGTCGGGCTGTTTGAACGCCGTCCACCCGCCGTCGCAGTTAAGCACCGCCCCTGTGAGGCTACGTGAGTGGTCGCTGGCTAGAAACACGACCAAGTCAGCAATCTCGTCGGAGGACTGCAACCCGGTCGCGTGGCCAAGGTTGAAGGCGTGTTTCACGTCGTCGTTGCCCCAGATCATCTCGTTCATCGGTGTGTCGACGTAGCCAGGACTGATCGCGTTCACACGGATCTTGAGGCGTCCCGCGTTTGGCGACATCGATTTTGTGAGGAGAGCGACCCCGCCTTTGGATGCCGCATACCCGTCGAGACCGCCAAGCGGAGTGTGCGCCATCGACGAGGCGGTGTTGATAATTGAGCCTCCACCACTCGCAGCCATGAGCGGAACGGCGTAGTGACAGCAGTAAAATGTGCCGGAAAGATTGATTGAAATGACTTTGTCCCACACCGCGGGGTCCATGTCAGGCGCAAAGTTGTCGCGCCCCGGCCATGCGACACCGGCGTTGTTATGCAAGATGTGCAGCGCGCCAAATTCGCTTCGAGCAATTTCAACTAGCGCCGCACACTCCGCCGCGATCGAAACGTCGCAGTGTTGATACACCGCTATGCCACCAGCGTCGTTGATACGCACCGTTGTTTCGACGCCACCATCATCCACCGCATCGCTCACGATGACCGATGCACCCGCCGCAGCGAGAGCGACCGCCGATGCGCGGCCAAGCCCCGAACCTGCCCCGGTGACAATCGCAATCTTGCCATCCAACATACCCATCAACCCCTCCCTACGCCGGTTCTGATCCGCTGGGAATGCCCAAACGGGCGCTCCCACGCGCGCAAAACCTGTCCGTTGTAGTTCATTTGACGGTTGCGAAGAACTCGCGAATGTCGCCGATTAGTGCTTCAGGCTGTTCCATTGCCGCAAAGTGACCGCCGCGCTCGAAGGTGGTGTAGCGAGTCACGTTGTACAGCGTCTCGACCCAACTCCTGGGCATCCGCAAGATTTCGCCAGGGAAAATGGCGCAGCCCACCGGCACTTCTACCCGATCAAACGGAGGGAAGATCCCCGACCGCATCGATTCGAAATACAAACGCGTCGATGAGTTAATCGTTCCGGTTGCCCAATAGACGGTGAGGTTCGTGAGCAACTGGTCTCGTGTGATGGCGGTTTCGAGGTCGCCGTCGGGGTGGTGAGTCCAGTGATGGAACTTCTCGGTGATCCACCCTGCGAGGCCGGCGGGCGAATCCATAAGTCCATAGCCCAAGGTTTGCGGGTTCTTACCTTGAATCTGTTGGTATGCGGAACCCTCATTCATGAACACGCCGGTTTCGGCCATCGCGGCTTGTTCAGCCTCGGTGAGCGCTGGGCCGTCGGCAGGCGGGGCGCCGATCGGCATGTTGATGTGCACACCCGCAACGTGCTGCGCGTCGACGACTCCGAGTTGCGACGAGATCATCGACCCCCAGTCGCCGCCTTGTGCGCCGTATCTGGAGTAACCGAAACGAGACATCAATTCCGCTAGCGCACGCGCCACCCGTTTGACATCCCACCCCTGATCGCGGGTCGGCCCCGACCACCCATATCCCGGTATCGATGGCGCCACTACGTGAAACGCATGGTCAGGATTGCCGCCGTGGCTACGCGGATCGCGCAACGGTTCGATGACATCGAGGAACTCCGCCACCGATCCCGGCCAGCCGTGGGTGATGATCAACGGCATTGCGTTGGGCTCCGGTGACTTCGCATGAATCGCGTGCACTTGCGCACCGTCGATCTCAGTGAGTACGTGATCCCACCGATTGAACTTGGCTTCCTGAGCACGCCAATCAAACGTGGTACGCCACGTTTCGCAGACGTCTTTGAGGTACGCCAAGTTGGTGCCGTACTTCCAGCCCTGCCCTTCGATTTCGTCGGGCCAACGAGTATTAGCGAGACGGGCACGCAAGTCGTCGAGGACTGCATCGGGGACATTGATCGTGAAGGGAACCAACTCAGTAGTCATAACCCGGAACCTATTGCGGCCGAAGATCATGACGCCACTGCAGGGTCCGTACAATGCTGCCAATGATGGCCGCTCAACCCGATCCAACCTCTATTTTCCGACTTGATGGCAAGGTGGTCCTGATCACCGGTACCAGTTCTGGACTCGGCGCGCGCTTTGCGCGGGTGCTTGATGCTGCTGGCGCGACTGTGGTCATGGCGGCACGGCGCATCGAGCGAGTCGAAGCACTCGCAGGCGAGCTACGCGACGCCTACGCAATCCACAGCGATCTCTCACAACCAAATGCGGGCACTGAGCTCGCGCATGCAACGATCGAGCGGTGTGGTCGCATCGACGTACTCGTGAACAATGCCGGCGTCAGCAATACGCTCAAAACCAATGAAGTGACCAACGACGATTTCGCCCGCACCATTGCCGTCAACCTCCAAGCACCCTTCGAGCTCATGCGCGAGACCGCTCGAGACATTGTCGACAACCGCAGAACCGGGGCGATCGTCAACATCGGCTCGATCTGGTCGATGGTCGGCGTCGGCATGATCACCGATGCTCCCTACGCGGCGAGCAAAGGCGGCCTACTCAACCTCACGCGAGAACTCGCCGCGCAGTGGGCGCGCAAAGGGGTGCGCGTGAACTGCATTTGCCCAGGATGGTTCGAAAGCGAACTTACTCGGGACGCGATGTTCGACGACCCCAACGGCAAAGCATGGATGGAAAGCCGCACGCCAATGGGGCGGGGCGGCGCAGCTGACGAACTTGACGGTGCGTTGCTGTTCCTCGCAAGCGAAGCGTCGTCGTTCGTGACCGGTATCGCGCTACCAGTCGACGGAGGCTGGACCTGCGTGTAGCTGGCCCGAAAGTCGTGGTCGCGATCCGGTAACGCCGACGTTACAAAAACACGACCACGACCTGCACCGAAGGAGTATTACAAACCTGAGCGTTCCAAGATGTGCACGCCACACGCCGAGCCGAGTCCGATGACGTGCGCAAGGCCGACCTTGGCGTCTTCGATCTGGCGGTCGCCCGCTTCGCCGCGAAGATGCGTTGCGACTTCGTAGATGTTGGCGATGCCAGTTGCGCCGATCGGGTGACCCTTGGAGATCAAACCGCCCGAAACATTGACTGGGGTTTCACCGTCACGCCACGGACCGCGCTTGTCGATCCACTCCCCCGCGCCGCCGGGCTCGCACAACATCAAGTTGTCGTAGTGAATCAGCTCGGCAGTGGCGAAACAATCGTGTAGCTCAACGAGGTCGAGATCTTTGGGACCAATGCCCGCCATCTCGTAGGCCTTGACCGCGGCGTTGCGCGTCAGCGTGTTGACATCGGGCTGCACTTGCGCGCGCTCGGTCCATGGGTCGGTAGTCAGCACCGACGCACTGATCTTGACGGCACGGCGCTGCTGCTCTAGCGACAACGTGCGGAGTTTCGACTCGCTCACCAGCACCGCCGAAGCTGCGCCGTCTGTGTTGGGGCAGCACATCAGCAGCGTGTTGGGGTAGCTCATCATCTGCGCCGACATGATCTCTTCGAGCGTGAACTCTTTTTGGTAGTGCGCCAACGGGTTGAGAACGCTGTGTGCATGGTTCTTTTCTGCAACTTTGGCAAACTGCTCGAAACCAACGCCATCGTTTTCGTAGGCGTACTCCATGCCGGCTTGGGCAAAAACCCCAGGCATCAAGCCCGTGCCAACCAAACCTTCGACCTGCATCACCGAGCCATAGCGACCGGATGGTTTGTACTCAGTGCGGCCACGGTCGCCTTTGCCACCCGCGCCCAGTAGGCCGCCCTTGCCCATTTGTTCGACACCAACCGCGATGCCCATGTCGGCTTCGCCAGATTTGATGGTGAGCAACACGGTACGCAGCGCCGTCGCACCCGTAGCGCACGCATTGGCAACGTTGTATACCGGGATGCCGGTCTGACCGATCTGCTTCTGCAACTGTTGACCCACACCAGCCATCGAGTTGAACAACGAACCACAACCCAGCACTTCCATGTCGTGGATCGTCACGCCGCCGTCACTCAACGCGCCCAACGCCGCTTGCGATGCAAGGTCTATGAGGTCGGCGTCGCCGTGGCGACCGAACTTGGTCATATGCGTTCCGAGAATCCAAACGTCTTCGCTCATTGCAGACTCCTCATTCGTTCTGTTCGCTTATGCGATGGGTTCGTATCCGAAGCAAACCGCTTCGTTACCGTCGTCGTCGGTGCCAGCAACCCACGTGGTCAGTTGCACGCGCATGCCGAGAGAAATGTCGTTGGGTGTTGCCGGGGTATTCACCACGTTGGCCTTCACGCACCCGCCCCCATCGAGATCGATGAGCGCCGACGTGTAGGGAACTGGCACGCCCGGCACACCCCGTTCAACGATCGTGAAGCTGCGCACAGTTCCGGTCGCTTCGAGTTTGCGAGGTTTGAATTCGGTTCCCCCACCATTCGCGTCGGCATTGCGCCGATCGAAGTACAACGCACCGGAATCGACGGACTCCCACGCGCGGAGGTGTGGAGCGCCGTCATCAATAACGAGATAGTCGACAATTGCGATCTGAGCCATAGGCGGGGGACGCTATCGCAAGGAATCCGCGGGTTGCGAAGGCATCTCACTTCGAGCGAAGCGACCCTTTCGGCGCAGAAATGGTTGCTCAACATAACGCCACGAAAGCTCGGCAACCACCAGGATCGCTGCCATGTTGAACCAAAATGACCAAAACGGTGGAAGGTGCGTGCGATTCCGAACTGCCTGGTTGAAAACAACCTGGTGAAACAAGTAGATGCCGTACGAACGTCGCCCGATCCACACCAGCGGGGCCAGCCCGAACAGGCGAGACGGAATCGAACCCGGGTTGACAACGAGGCCGACCACGACAACCGCCACCAAACATGCGAACACGAACAAGCCCCATGAAGGCAACCAGTCGGACAAGATCGCGGCGTTCGCAACCATGAAACCGAGAACAACGATTGCAACGACCGAGACGCACAACAACACTCGGCGAATGGCCGGCGTAATCCGCGGTTGCAAACTCACGAGCGCTACTGCTGCGACGCACCCGATCAACAGCGCGTCGAGCCGAGTGTCTGTGCCGAAGTACCAGCGATTCCAAGTTGCAAATGGATTGGTCCCTCGCACTTCGCGCCCGGTGATACGTGCGTAAAAATCGACAAACGCTGGTGGCGACTTCCAGAGATATGCACGCCACGCGGCCGAAGCCGCGGCCGCAGCGAAGAGCGCCAACCCGAGCGTGCGGCGGCTTGCTCGCAACCAAGCGAACCCGACAAATACCAACGGAAACACCACGTAAAACTGTTCTTCGATCGCAAGGGACCACGTGTGCCCAAAGAGCGGACCCAATGGCTCGTGCACCCAGAGCTGTACCCAATTCGCGAAATATGCCGCCATCGCAAATACGCCAAACCATGTAGGCCGTTGAGCAGGTTGCACAAACGCGAAACGGGCAACGATCGCGATTGCAAACAACACGCCAAACGCCGGCAAGAGGCGCAGCGCTCGCCGAGCGTAAAAGGATCGCAACGAGACCGCTCCCGTATCCGCCCGTTCCTGGAGTAGCAGCGAAGTAATCAGGAAGCCCGACAGCACGAAGAACACATCGACGCCGAGAAACCCCCCGCCAACCGGATTGCTCCCCCACCGTTGATCGCCCCAGGGATAGTGAAACAACAGCACTAAGACGATCGCGATCGACCGCACACCGTCGAGAGCACGCACGTACCGAAATCGGACTTCGGCCACGGGCTCCTGATCCATCAGCACGACAGGGTAATCGGCACGCCTGATGCGTCGTGTGTGCAACGCCAGACAGGGGAAGCATCTCGGGTAGCTTCGGCGCACTCGCGAGCGTGGCGGAATTGGCAGACGCGCTGGACTTAGGATCCAGTGTCCGAAAGGACGTGGGGGTTCAAGTCCCCCCGCTCGCACCGGGTCTTATTGACTTATTTGCCGTGGTCTCAGAGCCGCGTTGATGCGGATATTTCGTGCTGGAAGACTCTCGCATCTCTGATCTTGGTTTGTTGATCGTCGGATGTTGCCGAACCTCGGAACGCCTCGACTGCGGCAACGGAGTCCCACTGCTCGAACACGTTGACACGGTCGAGGTCGAACGTGTCAGCGCTCAAGTGGAAGTCGATGCAGCCAGGGGCATCACGTGCGAGACGAATGACATCGACACACTCGATGAGGTACGCATCGCGCTGTTCAGGCTCCACGAACAAAGCACCAGAAACAATGATCACAGCTGCATTCTCGCGCAGGCCCGCGTAATTGACGACGAGCTGCGACAAATTCCGGCGATCACGGAGATCGCGGTATGGGATCAGCCTGAATCAGGCCAGCACGGCGTGAGTGCGACACTCGCGTTTTACTGACAGGTGCGCACGATTGCAGATCCAGCTGCTGCGGCTATCCGCTGGGTGGTTGTGGTTTGGGTGGGATGAGTTGGCATTTGCCGTGTTCGTTGGTGGGGCTGAGGGTGTAGCCGCGGTGGGTGACGAGGTCGTGGTCGTGGCTACAGACTCGCCGGAGGTTGAAGATGCTCGTCTGACCATTCGCAGCAACTGCAACGACGTGGTGCCGTTCGAGGCCTTTGGTGCGATGACAGCCTGCGATGACGCATGTGGGGTCGCGGTAGGTGAGTGCGGTTTTGAGTTCGGCGGGAATGCTGCGGCCGTAGTGACAGACGGTACGGATATCTATGCCTTTGGCGATCAAAACTTTTAGGAACGCGCCGCCGAGGAGATACTCGCGTGCCTGAACGACAGGTATTGGCCCGATTCCTGGGATCTCGCACCGTTCACCGTCGTTCAACTCGCCCCGTAGTAGTGCTTCGAAATCGATCACGACCACCAAATCAATATTCGCTGCCGGT
>SXHN01000113.1 GCA_005773635.1 Actinomycetota bacterium | reverse complement strand
TGATCCCGCGACCGCTGATGCGCTGAAACACATAGAGCTTCTCTGCATCGCGGGCGAGAAACGGCACACACTGCACCGCAGTTGCGCCGGTGCCGATAATGCCGACTCGTTTGTCGCGCAAACCGGCAAGGTCACCGTTGGCATCGCCGCCCGTGTACTCATAATTCCAACGACTTGTATGGAATGAACATCCGCCAAAACGTTCGATTCCGGGAATGCCTGGCAACTTTGGCTTTTGCAAAAAGCCATTGGACAACACAACAAATTGGGCAGTTATCCGGTCTTCTTGATTCGTCGCAATCACCCAACACGCCGCGTCTTCGTCCCAGGTAATCGACGTAACTTCCGTACCTAGGCATGCATCGCGATATAGATCGTAATGGTGCGCGATGCGCTGGCAGTGTTCGAAGATTTCCGCGCCCTTGCTGTACTTCTCAGTTGGCACGTATCCAAGCTCTTCGAGCAACGGGATATAGATGTACGACTCGACGTCACATGCTATGCCCGGATAGCGGTTCCAATACCAGGTGCCGCCCACGTCGGCGGCTTTATCAATCAGGCAGATCCGCTCGACACCCTGATCCCGCAAGCGCGCGCCCGCAAGCAACCCGCCGAATCCCGCACCGATCAGCGCAACATCAACATCGACGGTGCGAGGAGCGCGATCCACCGGCTCTGCGTACAGATCGGCGCCGTAGTGGGCGAATTCCCCCGCCACCTCGACGTATTGTTCGCCGCCATCTCGGCGCAGTCTTCGCAAACGTTCGGTCTGGTAGCGCTCAAGCATCGCCGTCGAGTCGAAGGCTGCGGTCATCGCGAGCCGCCTCGCCGACATACTGTGTCTGAGAGCTGATTCTGCACCATCAATGCCTATCCTCAACCAAACTCGACGGACAATGCAAGACTCGCCATAACGGCGCTGATTGCTCACTACACAAGGATGATGCACATGGTCGACCTGACCGACATGAGGTTGTTTCGCGACGGCTTCCCCCACGACATCTTCACTGAACTGCGGTCGGATCAACCCGTACTCTGGCAAGAGTTTCCGGCAACCATGAAGGGGCCGCGCGATCCAGGATTTTGGGTCTTGAGTCGACACGCAGATGTGCAATCCGCGAACCGAGACGCGGAGCGGTTCAGTGCGTTCGATGGCCCGAGCCTCACTGGCCTCCCCGAGATGCGCGGCACCATTTTGGTCGCCATGGATTCCCCAGACCACACTCGCCAACGCCGGCTTATCAGCGCGGGATTCACGCCCAGAATGGTCAGCAAGCTCGAAGAACGCGCCCGAGAATGGGCCATCACGCTCGTAGAGAGCGCCCGCACGCACAGCACAGTCGAATTCGTCAACGAAATCGCCTACAAACTCCCAATGCACATGATCGCAGACATCGTTGGCATACCCGTCGAAGACCGTGAGTGGCTGTTTTCGCTGACCACCAAGTTCCTACAGGCCGCCTCCCAAGACGCGGGCATGACCGAAGCCGACGTGCTCGACGTGCAGGTGCAGATGTTTGGGTATGCACAACAACTCAGCACCCGTAAGCGCGACGAGCCCGAAGACGATGTGTGGAGCATCTTGTCGAACGTTGAACTCGACGGCGAAGACGGCGAGAAGACCTCGTTGGGCCAGATCGAACTCGACATGTTTTTCATGCTGTTGACAGTGGCCGGAAGCGAAACCACCCGCAACGCGATTGCCGGAGGGCTCCACGCGTTGCTCACCCATCCGGAACAATTGGCGCTGATGCGAGCCAACCCAGCGCTCCTCAAAAGCGCGGTTGAAGAAATCATCCGTTGGACTTCACCAGTTGTGTACTTCGCTCGCAGAGCAACGACCGATATCGAACTCCATGGAGTGACAATCGCGAAGGGTGATCGCGTCACTTTGTGGTACCCGTCGGCCAACCGCGATAGCGACGCGTTCGTCGATCCATTTACGTTCGACATCGCTCGTTCGCCAAACCCCCACGTGAGTTTTGGCGGCGGTGGCCCGCACTATTGCCTCGGCCACAACTTGGCCAAGCTCGAAGTTGCGGTGATTTTCGAAGAGCTGCTCAACCGTTGCCCCAACATCGAAGCCGCAGCCGACCCGACGTTCACGGCGAGCAGCATCGATAGTCCGGTGCTGTTGGCGATGACCGAATATCCCATACATCTGTCGTAGTGCTTCACTGACCACCAGGCGCCTGAAGTACGCCTTTGTGTACTGGGCGTAAGCTCATGTACCGTGCGCAACCGATGACTCACGACCTCGACCAACAGCTCGAAGCGCTGGTGGGCAAACCCATCAGCGACAGCGGCGCAACGTTCGCACCCGACGCAGTGAATCAACCCATGATTCGCCATTGGGCCGCAGCCTTCGAAGACGCCAACCCGATTCATGTGGATGCGTCGGCTGCGGCCGAATCTCGATTCGGTGAGATCGTCGCTCCTCCATTGATGTTGCAGACGTGGACGATGGCCACACCCAAAATTACCGGCATCGCAGAGCGCGGTGGCTCACCCGTCGAAGGAAGTCGGGCCAAGGTGTTAACGCTGCTCGACGAAGCAGGGTTTGTTGGCACGCTCGCCTCGAATTCCGAGTTTGAAATCATGCGATATCTGCGGCTCGGCGACGTGGTATCCGCCACCACCGTGCTTGAGTCAGTGTCACCACCGAAACAAACGCGCCTGGGCTCTGGCTATTTCGTGACTTGGATTACCACCTACACAGTCGCGTCGGAAACTGCCGACGAAGAAACTGTGGGGCTGCAACGGTTTCGAATCTTCAAGTTCAAGCCTGGGGCGGCATCATGAGTGCGCGACTTACACCGACTATCACGCAAGACACTGCCTTTTTTTGGGAAGGTCTGAAGACAGAACGACTGCTCATTCAACGTTGCGATGGCTGCGAATCACTTCGGCATCCGCCACGCCCGATGTGCCCCCAGTGCCGTTCGCTGGAGTGGGGCACCATCGAAGCGACCGGGCACGGCACCGTGATCAGCTACGTGATCCCGCGCCACCCCCCTTTGCCATTCTTCGACGACGAGTACATCGTGGCCCTCGTAGAACTCGACGAAGGGGTCCGCCTCGTTACCAATCTCGTAGACGTTTCACCAGCCCAGGCGACAATGGGAATGCGTGTCGTTGTTCGCTTCGAACATTTCGACAACGATCTCGTGCTGCCGCTTTTCGCTGCGGAAAGTATTTCATGAGCCTTCCTGCCACTATCGATCCGGCAACGCTGCACATCGGCGATTCGTTACCGGAATGGGCCATCGACATCAATGCGACTCGAATTGTTGCGGGCGCGATCGCAACGCGAGACTTCATGCCAGTGCACCACGACAGGACCTACGCCAATACCCAAGGTGCACCCGATGTGTTCATGAACATTTTGTCAGATACGGCCTACACGAGCCGCTATCTCACCGACTGGGCGGGGCCCAACGCAATGGTGCGTAAAGTCGCGATTCGCTTAGGAGTTCCAGTGTTTCCTGGGCACACATTGACATACACCGGCGAGATCGCGGCACTCGACATTGGCGATTCTGAAACCACAGTCGAGATCACTTTGCGAGCAGTCAACGAACTCGGTGAGCACGTAGGCGGTACCGCAACCCTGTCGCTTCCAAACGTCGCCACATCATGAGCGACCGAACACTGTCGGGCAAATCATCCATTGCTGGTATCGGCCAAACTGAATTTTCCAAAGACTCAGGCCGCAGCGAATTACAACTCGCCTGCGAGGCGGTGCACGCTGCGATCATCGATGCAGGGCTCACGCCGAGCGACGTCGACGGACTCGTTACCTTCACCATGGATACCAGCGAAGAAATGGAAGTCGCTCGCAACGTCGGCATGAGCGAAATCTCAATGTTCAGCCGGGTTCACTATGGCGGAGGGGCCGCGGCGGGCACCGTGCTGCAAGCGGCAATGGCGGTTGCGACGGGCGTTGCTGATGCTGTGGTGTGCTATCGAGCATTCAACGAACGATCGGGCAATCGTTTCGGCAATATGACCGGCCGCATCACAACGCTGCCGCCGTGGCTTTCTTGGTACGCACCGTACGGCTTGATGACGCCAGCGTCTTGGGTGGCGTTGCACGCGCACCGCTATATGGAACGCTACGGAGTTACCAACGCCGACTTCGCGCCGATCGCAATCGTTGACCGGGCCAACGCCGCAACCAACCCTGGAGCGTGGTTTTACGAGCGACCGATTACCTTCGAAGAACATCAGCAGTCGCGTTGGATCATCGAACCAGTGCTGAGGCTCCTCGATTGTTGTCAAGAAAGCGATGGCGGCGTAGCGGTGCTCATTACGTCCACCGAACGCGCTCGCGATCTGCCCAACCCACCAGCAGTTATCGCTGCGGCATCGCAAGGCGCGACCTTCGACAGCGAGATGATGACCAGTTACTACCGAGACGATCTCACTGGGTTGCCAGAAATGGGCTTAGTGGGCAATCGACTGTGGGCCCAGTCCGGCCTCACGCCGTCGGACATGTCGACGGCCTTTCTGTACGACCACTTCACGCCGTTTGTGCTCATGCAGCTCGAGGAATTGGGCTTTTGCGGCCGAGGCGAGGCCAAAGACTGGGCCACCGTCGAACGCCTCTCACTCACCGGCGATTTACCGATCAACACCAGCGGTGGCCTACTCGGCGAGGCTTACATTCACGGTATGAACGGCATTACCGAGTGCGTACGCCAGATCCGGGGCACCGCATGCAACCAGCTTGGCGATGTGGTGCACGCGCTCGTAACGTCAGGCACTGGAGTGCCGACCAGCGGTCTCATTCTGTCCAAGCTCTAGCCCGCAAGCCCTGAACCCGAGACTCGGGCCGCTCTCATCGGAGGTTGCAATGAAAGCTGCACAGGTTGTCAACGAAGTCATGACCGTGATCGACATCCCTGATCCGGTTCCCGGCCCCGACGAAGCAGTTGTGCGCCTCTCGGCTTCAGGGGTGTGCCACTCCGACCTCCATCTCGCGCGCGGCGATTGGATGGGCGTACCGCGCGGCGGCGGACTCGGCCATGAAGGCATCGGCACCGTCGAGACACTCGGCGCCGGAGCAGAGCGATTTACTTCCGTCGGGTCACGCGTCATTCTCGGCCTCGGCGGCATGGGCGGCTACTGGTGTGGCACGTGCGACTACTGCATGAGTGGTCGACCCCGTTTGTGCCCCAGCGGCCGACCGATCATGGGAACGTTCGCCGAAAAGATCAATGTGTGGGCTCCCTCGCTCGTAGCACTGCCTGACAGCATCCCGGACCACGAAGCACCCCTCGCATGCGGCGGACTCACTGCATATAGCGCGATTCGCAAGCTGTCGGCGCACAACATTCAACCGGGTCGCACGATCGGCATCATCGGCGCGGCCGGCGGCCTCGGCCACTACGCCGTGCAGATCGCGAACGCGTTCGGTTATCGAGTCGTCGGTGTGGATGTAGGGGAAGATCGCCTCGAGTTCGTTCGGTCGCTCGGCGCAGAACACGCAGTTGGAGCGAACGAAGCTGCGGCGTATGCAGCAACGCTCGGCGGAGTTGATGCAGTGCTGGTATTCGCAGCGCGGTTGTCAGGTTTCGAACTCGGCATGGAGATGGTGAAACGCGGCGGCCTATTTGTTGCGGTTGGTATTCCTCCATCGAGCGAGGGAAGCTTGCAGCTCAACCCCTGGCAGTTCTTCCTCAAAGACACCACGATCATCTATTCGGCGATCGGCACCGTCCAAGAGATGCGCGAAGTAGTGGCGTTGGCTGCCCAGGGCAAGCTCACGACTCATGTGTCGAGGCGCGGCACGCTGTCTGAGGTCGACACCATCCTCGATGAACTTGAGGCCAGCAAGTATCTCGGCCGAGCAGTAATCACCGATCTGTCTCGCTGAATCGCGCTGCGGCGGATTTTCCAGTACTTCATCGATGTTCGGCCGCGGTCTTAAATCCTTCGTTCTCTAGAGCAATTGTTTTTCGTATGGATCGTCCAACGAGTGCTTCAACCAACGAACTTCCGAAGCCCGACATGTTGATAGCAAGCCAGTTCTGCACACCGTTTGGCATCACAGTGAGTCGATGGGTTGCCGTCATCGTGACTCCCCGTGTTGTCGTCGACCACTCAAAGAGTCTCTGGGGCTCCAACTTCGTCACGGTCCACACCGCGGGACGCTGACGAGGCTGCACAATTCGCGCAGAACTCCCCAATTTCATTGGCCCGCTATCGAGGCGTTCGACGCTAGTCATTGTCGGCGCAATATCAGGCCACCGTTCGACATCAACCGTGAGTTCCCACACCCGACCGACATCAGCAGCAATGATGATCTCATGTTCAATAGTCATACAATGGAGTGTACCATTTGGTACATTCCATTGGCAAGGACAAATCTTCGGTCAACGGAAACAAGATGACGACATCACGAGAAAACTTGCTCGAAGCAGCGATCCTCTACATCGCCAACCACGGGTTGAGCGACATGAGCTTGCGCGAACTCGCGTCCGAAATTGGGACGAGTCACCGCATGATCATCTACCACTTCGGTAGTCGCCAAGGCCTAGTCGCGGCCATCGTCGAATCGATGGAACGTCAACAGCGCGACGCACTTGCGCAGATCGCACAGAACAACACGACGACCCGCGATGTAATCGAAGCACAATGGGCGCATCTATCCGACCCTGCAATGCGCCCGTTTGTGTGCTTATTTTTCGAAGTGTTGAGTCTCGCGCTGCACGAGCGTCCTGGCACCGAGTCGTTTGTCGCATCCATGACTACACCATGGCTCGACCTCGGCGACAAGATCGTTCAACAGCTAGGACTCCAAACTCGGCGGGATGATGTTCGGCTCGGCGTCGCGGTGGTACGCGGATTGCTTATCGAGGTCGCGGCGACCGGCGATCTCGCGGCGCCGACGGCCTCTCTCAATCGATTCCTCGACCTCCTCGACGCGCATTCAATCCAGTGACCAACCGGCGTCGAAAGTTTTCGCGTTGTGGCGTTGACGCTGAGGCGCGTGAGCGACACTACGAAGTCGTAGCGGCGCTTCGACCCAACGCGCTGATGCCGCGGCAACTGCGAACGAAGCAAGGACAGCAACCGCTGTACTCGCGAATTCGATGCGGTACAGATCGCCACCTCGAGCGAGGTACAAGATCGGATAATGCCAAAGGTACAAGGAATACGAAGTGCGTCCGAGCCATGTCAATACCATGGAATCAAGCCACCCAGATTTCGACTGCAACGCTCCAAGGACCAACACCGCACAGGCGGCGCCAACCATGGTGTATCCAACGCCTATCAACTCAACTTCTCGCATTCCGCACACCAGCACGAGCAACGGCAACGCGACCACGCACGCAATTCGCCGCCAGTCGATACGCATCAATGGTTGGATTCCAAACGCGATTGCGGCGCCGATCAATAGAGCGTCGGCGCGCATATCGGTGCCGTTCACAACTCGTTCCATAGTTGACGATGCAGCACCCGCGAGGTGCACGCGCCAAAGGCACACACCAAGTGCACCGGCGACCAGCCACCAAGCTGCATGCCCAATCCGGCGGATGCCCAAGAACACGATGGGCCAAACGATATAGAACTGTTCTTCAATCGCCAAGGACCAAGTGTGTTCGAGTGGGCCGCGCATTCCGCCGAACGCACGCGACCAATTCGCGACGTACAACAATGTCCAAATCGCGCCGGAAGCCGTCGCACACGTCGCAACCACTGCCAGCATCGCAGGCATCAGTCGACGGACCCGAGCGCGGCAGAACCTGCGAATCGAAATACCGCCAAACTCGCGGTCTTCCTCAATCAACTTTCGCGTAATCAAGAATCCAGAGAGCACGAAAAAGAGATCAACGCCGAGGCCACCGCCGAGAAAGGTCGTGGGGCCAAAGTGCAACAACAGCACAGCAACGATGGCAATTCCCCGCAGTCCATCCAATGCTGGGCGATGACCTAGTACCCACGTATCGCGGCGCATCGAAGGATCATCGACCGATTACCGCTCAACGACATAGGGCATTTGCCCTATGTCTACGACGATTCAGAGCCGGACGGTTGCTATTTTCAATCGGTGCCAGTACTCATCGACTCCACCAAAACCTCCAGCATTGCCGTTGGTGTCGACATAAATGGTGAGTGAAAAGTGTCAATGACAACTATCCGTGAAGCACGCTTTGCCATCATCCGTTGCATTTCAGGGTGAATCGCATTGTCGCGTTCGCACACCACGTAAGTGGAAGGAATGTGGCGCCACGGCTCCACGTTTGACGGGACTATCACGCAACCGAACGAGGTTGAGCGCAACTGCGCGACCGCGGCTTCGGCGTCCTCGCGTGAGCATGCGTTATAGAAACATGCCGTCGCGGCCGCGCAACCGTGAACATACCGCTATCGCCGATCACCAATGCCGCGACGAGCTGTGATGCAGGAAAGGCGACACTCACGTCAGTGAACACTTCTTTGCAGTCAGACGTGCCGTCGAGTTAGGACAAACGAATCACGGTGCAGGCAATCGCGCCAGGGTCGTCATCCGGTAGCAAGAAGCGCCAAAATATTGTGCCAGTCGGATGGCCTTCAGTATCGAGCCAGTTGCTCGCGCCAGGGTCACGACCTGCAATCACAATACGAAACGAGCCGTCAGACTCAAGCTTGATCTGGGCTTGGTTCAACGAGGTCGTGCGGTGACGATATTCAAGCGTTTGCATCTGACGGTTCCACAACATCACGTTGGCGAACACGCCTTCAGGAAGCCGACCTGTCATTTCCAAGGCTTCGTTGTCGCCAAGCTCCCAACGGCCCATCGCGTACACGATGTCGGCAGCTCCGGGCACCGGCAACCCAGAATCACGGAAGCTATAAGGGACTGGCAGCGTGTTGGGTTCTTCGGCCACAAACGGGATGCCCACACTCGCGCCCGGTACGTTTTGACCGAGGGTGGCTTGGCGCACAAACGCGACGGCTTCCGCCATTCGTGTTGCGAGCACCGCGTCGCTCAGCGGAGGCGGCGGGGCAACCTCATCCAGCGCCTCTATCGAAATGTTGACGTGGGTGGTCTGGTCGCATTGTGCCGAAACCGGTAGTTGGAAGTAGCTCCGAACGATGACCGCGTGTGCGGCGGAGTCGAGTCGCAACCAGTTGCCCGCATGCTTCTCGGCGCTCAATACGAGTGAGTACGTACCATCTGACGCAACGTCAAAATCTCGGTTGTTCACATCGCCAAGAAGCGGTCCAGCCATCCCTCCGTCGACCGCAGCACCGTGAATAGTGAATGATGTGTAGCACTGAGTGTCCATACGGCCCGAGATGCGGTACGACCGATCACCACTGATTCTCGAGAAGTGATAGATCGCATCTGGGTTGTCGCCTTGCATCTTGCGAGCGGGCGAGACAATCAGTGCCAAACGCGGATGGTCTGGGTCGCCCTCAACAAACAGTTCGGATGCGGCCGAAAGCACCTGCGCAACGTATCGATACGCCTCGGCAACGTCGATCGGGTGTTGAAACCGTGCAACCGAACCCACATAGCCATCGCGAATCTCTCCGAGGGCTGCGATGAGATCGTTGAATACGGCGGTCGTCAGTGGGGCTTGATCCATATTCGCATGTACTCCTGAGCTAGGTCCACGACGAACAGCGCGGCGGCGGGCGGACGCGTGCCGGTCACCAGTTTGACAGGATGCCCCACTGGAGAGCCAATACGCGAAAGTCGGCCACCGAAATGTTCCCCATCCGTAGCATGACAGCGCGCGACAATGGGAAGTGCATCCGCTCCGCAACCGCAGTTTTCGCGCGCTTGCCATCGGACAAGCGGTCAACGGCATCGGGAGCTGGTGCGCGCTGATCGCGATTTGGGGGTACGCGACCGAACGCTTTCATGCAACGCCGTGGCAGATCTCGGTGTTGGGTCTGACATGGACGATTCCCGGAGCATTGCTCGGCCCCATGGCAGGAGTACCAACCGACCGGTGGGATCCACGGCGAGTACTGATCGTCGCGGACTCTCTCGCCGCAGGTTGTGCAATAGGAATGGCCTTCACCAACACGTATTGGGGCCTCGTAGTCTGGTCGAGTGCGCAAGGTTTCGCGAAATCGTTCGCGATGCCCGCGTTTGGGGCGCTGACGCCACGGGTCGTTTCCGACGAACAGCTCCCGGTCGCCAATGCGATTCTCAACAGCGCGATGCAAGCGTCGATTGCGTTTGGTCCTGTCCTCGGCGCAGCAGCCATCGAACTCAGCGGAGCGAAGGGCGCTTTTCTCGTCGACGCATTCACGTACTGCATCGGCGTCGCCGTTGTGATCCCCTTAGTTCTATCGCCAATCGCCAAGTCTCAAGTCGCCTCACCATGGAGCGACGCCCTAGAAGGAATCCGGGTTGTGCGAGCGCGACCCGAAGTCATGCGTCTATTCGCGGGTGCAGTCGGCGTGTACGCGCTATGGGGTGCTGGTGTGACGATCGAGCCGCTGTACGTACGCGACATTCTCGAGCGCAGCCCTGCGACCTTCGCGTATCTGCAAACTGCATTCGGAGTGATGATGGTGCTGGTTGGATTCGTCGTCGCTCGCGTCGGAGAGCGGAGTACTCGCATCGACGTGGTCGCGGCTGGAGCCATCGCGAGCGGACTGTGTGCCGCGTTGTATCTCGCGACACCGCTGATCGGCGTCGCATTCCTTGCCATCGCGCTATGGGGTGTGTCGACCCCGTGGTTCACCACGCCAATGCGCACATTGTTGCAACGAGCCACCCCCGCTGAAGCTCACGGGCGCGTCTTCGCGCTCGACGAAACCCTGCGGAGTTGGGCAATGGCAGTCGCAACGGGCAGCGCGGGTTTCGCGTACAGTGAGTTCGGTTACCGTGGCGCCGGAGTCTTATACGCGTCACTGCCCGTTCTCGGTGGATTAGTTATCCTCTCCGGAGCACGGCGCAGGAAACTCCGCTCTACCTCGAGCACCGACAACGACGTGCTCGCCGACGCACTCTAACCGGGAGTGTGGCGTGTTCTTACGGCGATGGTGGGTAAGTTTCGAAACCGTTTGTGTTTTGCTGTCCGCGTATGAAGGCGATGATCGCATCCACGTCTGCCGCCGAGAGACCTTCCACGGCGGGCATATCGCCGAAGTTCCAGTGGTGTTGACGAGAACCGTTTGCAACCGCACTCCGAAACGCGTCGTCGCCATGGTGATCAGCCTTGTAGACCAGCGAAAGATGCGACGGCCCCTTATCGGTGCCCCGCAAATCAGCGCCATGGCACGACGCGCATGATTGCGAATACAGCGTCTTGCCATCCCCACCACTCGAGGGCCCCGTGGTTGTCGTGGGTGACGCGTCGCTTCCACAAGCCGAGAGCGCCGCGGCGAGGCCAATACTGAGCACAGTCCCGCATAGGCGACGAATCCCAATCTGCATTCGCGAAGCATACCGACGGGAGTTACGCTGACCAACATGTTGTGGTCCCTTGCGTTTGATCGAATCGGCGTTGTGGTGAGCGATATCTACTTCCTTGATCCCGATCCGATTCCAGGACAGGAAGGCGCTGAACGCGGTGTACGCCTTGAACTGCGACGCTTCGAACGCGACAAACTCAACGGATCGATTTACTCTGCAGTGCCAATCCACATTGGCAAACCGATTTGGCGGGTCGATCTACTCGAATCTGTGAGCTCCGAACCCGGGAGCCTCGATCGTGCACATCATCACCCGAGATTTCATGGCTGGGAGCCGACGCAGCGCGTCTTCGTAGACGAGCTGTCCGCGAGCCCGGTGCAGTGGGTTCGCGATCAATTCGCGCAAATCGATTCGGTGCTCGATCACGCGCACTACAGCGGAGACGAACTTGAAACCAACGATGTCGAGTCACTGCGCCAAGCCGGCCCCACTGTCGCAAACATGGTCGAATATCTGCTGGATGAGATTCGCGAAGGCCGCGGTGCGCGACCTCCAGCAGCGACCGGCACCGAAGCACGCGAGAGTTGGTTGTAGCGCGCGGCACGCGCTCTCGCTATGACGACACACGACTCTCTCGACGCCGGCGAATTCAACGATTGGATCTACGCGATCACCAGTGCGCTGAACGGAACTTCGTCATCCGAGGTGCCGTGCGGAGAATGCACAGCCTGTTGCACCTCATCACAGTTCGTCCACATTGAACCCGACGAAACCGCGACGCTAGAACGCATTCCCAAAAAGCTGCTGTTTGCCGCGCCTGGGTTGCCCAAAGGGAACAGGGTCATGGGTTACGACGACGTCGGTCACTGCCCAATGTTTAAGAACGGTCGTTGCTCGATTTACGAGCACCGACCGCGCACATGTCGCGTTTACGACTGCCGGGTGTTCCCTGCAGCGAGCGTCGCTCCCGATTCAGAAAAAATCGCGATTGCTCACCAGTCTGAGCGCTGGCAATTTTCCTACGGCGATCAGCTGGCCCAAGAGCAACACGCGGCAGTCCAGCGTGCGGCCTCATACTTACGGGCACACCCAGAAGTGTTCCCCAACGGTGAAGCCGTGCATAATCCCGCACAACTCGCGGTACTCGCAATCGCCGTACACGCAGAGTTCGCCAGCGACCCGACAAGCAACCATGGCGATAACGACGTCACACCCGACACAATCGCGCTGCGCGAGGCCATCGCGAGCTTCGTAGAATCTCGTCGCGACAGGGGCTGAGAGATCAGCTACTGGTTTGCGGAAATATCGGCAGTATTCGAATGCGCCTGCCCGTCGCCGAGAAGTAGGCGTTCGCGATCGCGGGCGCAACTGGCGGGACGCCAGGTTCGCCAATTCCACCCAACGATTCGCCACTGGTGACGATCTCGACATCAACCTGCGGCATTTCATCGAGACGCAGCACCCTATGGTTATTGAAGTTTGTCACCGCGGCCGCGCCGTTGGTGAATTTCATTTCGCCCCAGAGCGTGGCGCTGAGTCCGTGGGCAATCCCTCCCTGCATCTGCATTTCAACCGCAGCCGGGTTGATTGCTCGCCCGCAGTCAACAACACAGGCAACTCGGTTGACGCGCATCGACGTATCGGTCACTTCAGATACTTCCGCGACCTGGCATACCAACGATCCGAAACTCTCGGCGTATGCGACACCCCATCCGTGCCCGGACGCCAAGGAAGTACGCCATGCACTCAGCTTGTCAGCAGCTTCCAATACCGCGGTGGCTCGGGCGTCGTCAGCGAGCAAACCGCGTCGAAAATCGAACGGGTCTATACCTGCGGCTGCGGCCAGCTCGTCAATTGCACACTCGACTGCAAACGCGTTGATGGAATTGCCCACCGATCGCCAAAAACCGACCGGGATACCCGCCGGATTCGCGACCCATTCGGTCTGCCGTATGCCGAGCGAGTACGGCAAGGAGGTCGCCCCTTCCACTGCTTGTGAATCCAGCTGCCCGGAAGCGGAGAACCCCAGTTGCCCAAGAATCGAAGTCGAAGCCGTTCGGTACTTCCATGCCGTCACCGCCGCACCATCAAGCGACGCTTTCACATTAACCAGGGCCATCGGTCGGTATCGGTCGTGACCGAAATCTTCTTCACGCGGGTACATCAGCATCACCGGTTTACGAATCTTCATCGCCACTTGCACGGCCGCGGCGATGAAGTCTTGTTCGCTCTTGCGACCAAGACCGCCACCGAGAAACGTCGTATGAACCGTAATGGCACCGGCGTCCAATCCCGTCAATCTCTGCACTGTGCCCACAACCGACGATGCTGATTGGGTTGGCGCCCACACTTCGCATTCAGTCTTGCGGTAATCGACGGTGCAATTAAGTACTTCCATGCACGCGTGCGCGAGATACGGCACGCTA
Organism: Actinomycetota bacterium; assembly: GCA_005773635.1. Classification (GTDB taxonomy): domain Bacteria; phylum Actinomycetota; class Acidimicrobiia; order IMCC26256; family PALSA-610; genus F1-120-MAGs023. Next base: position 16,730 of record SXHN01000113.1, on the reverse strand, counting down.
TAGGTGACATCGATCGACTTCGTCGCGGCATCGAGTGTTGCCTGGATCTGGCTAGCTGCAGGCTCGGCGATTACGGCGACGCCAGCTGCCATAAGTTGCTCAGCCTGGGCCTGTAGTACATCCGAGTCGAGGGGAGCCGATTTCAAAACGTTCCAGCGCGCATCAAGCGAACGGCAGCCTTCCATAGCCAGCCACGTATTCGAAGCCACGACCGCTACTGCGTACTCACTGTCGCGTGCAACCGCGCCGCGTGCATCTAGGGCCTTGATCGGAACAACCGCACTCGCACCCGAAGGGATTGGTGGCGTTCCTTCCAGCCAAGCACCGAATACTGGTGCGTGCTTGATCGCGGCGAACACCATGCCGGGTACACGCACATCGAGACCGTAGACCGCACTTCCATTGACTTTCTTCGGAAGTTCGACCCGCGGGACTGACCGTCCAATCACGGTGTACTTCGAGGGGTCGGTGAGCTTTGGTTCCTGCGGCACGGGCAAGGTTGCTGCCTTCGTCACCAACTCGCCGTAGGTTGTCGACCTCTCGATCCCATCGACCGTCGCAAGAACTTTGCCGGCGCGAGCGATGCATTGCGAGACAGGTACACCGAGCATGTCGGCACCAGCTGCGACCAGCATTTCGCGAGCTGCAGCGCCCGCATTCGCGAGTGGCCCAAACTGGGATCGCACCGCGAAACTCCCGCCGGTGAGGTACGAAACGCCCGGCGTCGCATCGGCTTGTTTGACTGTGATCGATTCCCACGGCACGCGCAGTTCCTCGGCCAGTATTTGTGCCAACCCCGTCATCGTGCCTTGACCAAATTCAGAACCGCCATACATCAGCGTGACCGAGTTGTCGTTGGCAATACGTACCCAGGCGTTCACTACCACCGTCGAATCCGCGGGCACAGTGGTAGTCGTCGATCTGCTCACCGGCTTTCCTGATGGCTTTGGTTTCCGCAACACAGCAGGCTCGTTCTCGCTTTCACACCCCGCTAGGAATGCGACACCGATCGTCAACCCGCCAGCACCTGCGATAAGGAAGTGTCGCCGACTCAACATCGGCAACGATGGAGGATCGCCTATCGAAGCATCGCTGCTCGCGTCGGTCATCACAGCTGGTCCAAGGCTTCACGGATTCGCTGGTAGGTACCGCAGATGCAAATGTTGGTCAGCGCCTCTGCGACCTTCGACCCGTCTCCTTCGGCAGATTCCAACGCAGCCGCGCCGGCCATGAGCATTCCCGATTGACAGAATCCGCACTGCGGCACCTGGTTTTCGATCCAAGCTTGCTGGAGTGGATGGCTGCTGTCGGGAGACAGGCCCTCGATCGTCGTGATCGCGCGACCCGCTGCTTCCTTGAGCGGCACAGAACACGAGCGATTCGCGGTGCCATCGAGCAACACGGTGCATGCACCGCACGCACCGATCCCACACCCGTATTTCGTTCCGGTGAGATTCAAGACGTCGCGCAACACCCACAGCAAGGGGGTCGTCTCATCGACCTCGACATCACGATCAAATCCATTGACGACGAGCTTGGTCAACTCAGCTCCAAAGGTAGGCAACTGTGCTTTGGCACCTTACCAATAAATTTGGTAAGCCATATCGGAGTCCTCGTTAGCCTTCTGCGCCAAACGCGGTCCCAGTTACATCCACAGCAAGACCTCCGCCGTCGCAAACCAACGTGGTTCCGGTAACAAAGGATGCCTCGTCTGAGCACAAGAACAAACAGCACGCAGCGATTTCTTCGGGAGTGCCAATTCTGCGCAACGGCACGTCGCGCATCGCGCGCGAATACGCATCGCCGCTCGAGATCCCAAGGGCGCTCGCAACCTTCGCCATATCGGCATCGGCCATCGGGGTCGCGACCCATCCAGGACACACTGCATTGGCTCGGATGCCGTGGGGTCCGTAGTCGACGGCAATGGATCGAGCCAATGAAACAAGGCCAGCCTTCGAAACGTCGTACGCCGCCGAACTTGGCGTGTTGACGAAACCGTTCACACTCGAGACAACCACAACGGCACCACGACGTCGTTCGATCATCGACGGCAACGCGGCCCGCACCAACATCATCGGGCCCGTGAGGTTCGTATCAATCGTGTCGTTCCAAGTCGCATCGCTCACATCAGCAACTGCACCACCGATGTCGACGCCCGCATTGGCAACCACGATGTCGATACCGCGGAACTCATTGATCGTTTCGGCAACCACTACAGCCACGTGTTCAGAGTCACGAACATCGCCCACGATCGCAAGACCGCCGATTTCGTCCGCGATAGTTAGCAGCGGTTCGGCACGACGGCCAGTCACCACGACATGCGCACCTTCACTTGCGAAGCGGCGAGCGGTCGCGGCGCCGATGCCAGTACCGCCACCACTCACGATAGCGACGCGTCCAGCGAGCCTCATCGTTAGAGCAACGCGGCCGCGAGGCGACGCCAACCAGCAAGCGGTAAGCCATGCGTTTCAGATGTCGATTCGGGCGAGCTCAATAGTTGCAGGCATACATGGTCGGCGCCCGCGTCGCGATGCTCGGCGATCCTCGCCGCGATCGTTGCTTCGTCGCCCCACACCACCAACGCGTCAACCAGCCGATCACTTCCGCCGTTGGCAATATCGTCTTCACTGAAGCCAAGCCGCCGCCAATTGTTTGCGTAGTTAGGAAGCCCGAGATACATCGAGAGGTGCACGCGAGCGATGGCGCGCGCCAATGCAGGGTCAGATTCCAACACAACGGCTTGTTCGGGCAACACCGAAGGGCCCGGCCCAAAGGCCTCGCGCACCAACGCGGTGTGCGCCGGGGTGACGAGGTACGGATGAGCGCCGGCGGTGCGAGTCCGGGCTAGTTCCAACATTTTTGGCCCGAGGGCCGCAAGCACGCGGTCATGCTGGGCCAACGGATTCTCGGTGGTATCGAGTGCATCGAGGTATTCACGCATTTGCAGCAACGGCTTTTGGTACCGACCAGCTTCAGCCATATCGATGAGCGGCGCATGGCTGACTCCGATACCGACAAGGAAGCGATCGCCATACTTGCCAGTCATCCGAGCATGCTGGGCCGCGGTCTCGTTGCCTGTGTGCATCCACAAGTTCAAAATGCCGGTCGCAACGGTCGTGCGGCTCGTCGCTGCGAGCAAGGACTCGACGACATCAAACAGGTTTCCACCCACATCCGGTATCCACAGCGCATCAAAGCCGAGTTCGTCGAGTTCGGTAGCAGCGGCGTCGCCAGCGCTTCGATCGCCATAGCGCAGCTCGCCCGACCAAATACCAAGTCCTCGCAACGGGTTCGTCATAGCTGCGAACCTACCTGAACCTCAGCCCATGAGACCAGCGACGTCGCTCGCTTCTAGCGCTTCAATCGTCAACGCTCTGCCAATTTCGATCATGTCAGCGGCGCGATGAAAGTCGACGCTGCGACACGCGTCTTTCGGAATGGTCACCATCACATCGGGAGGATGCGCGGCGAGGCAATACCGAGTCAGCACACTTTGCATCGCTTCAAGCGACTGATTCATCACATCAAATCGACCGATGCTTGCCTGGGCACCGTCGGCATCCGAAGGTGCGGCTTCACCGTCGCTGTTCAACTGTTCATCGCCGACAGTGTTGGTACTGCCGAAGCGGCTCATCCATGACCGCACCACATCACGATCAAGCAGTGCAGTGGCGCCGCGCCGAAACCGCTCCCCCCAATCTTCCACCGGGGTGTCTTCAGTGCTCTCGCGCACCGGCACCGCATCTGGAGTACCGCGCCGATCGCCTCCAAGCGATACCGCAATCGTTACGTCGGCTTGCACGGCGGCCGTGGGCGCGATCGGAATCGGATCCATCACACCCCCATCAACGAGCATTCGACCATTCAGCATCACAGGAGTGAACACTCCTGGTATTGCAATCGAGGCGCGAATCGCCACATCAGCTGGACCCCGTTGAAACCAGACCTCCCTGCGCGCCAAGAGATCGGTCGCAACCGCGGTAAACGGGATGGGCAGATCTTCAATCATGACATCCCCCAACAATTCGCGAACTCTTGCAAAAATCTTTTCAGCACGAATCGCGCCCGGCGCGGACAGCGACACATCAAGCATGCGCAGCACGTCAAACTGCGACATACCTACGACCCAGTCGGTGTAATCGTCAAGCTTCCCAGCGGAAAGCAACCCCCCGACCAACGCTCCCATTGAGCTACCGGCCACCGTCACGAATTCAACACCGCGTTCTTGCAACACCTGGACAGCACCGATATGGGCGTAGCCCCGAGCGCCACCACTTCCTAACGCCAGCGCAACCTTGACAGACCTATCCATAATCACACGCTAAGACTGTCGATCGAGCAAGGGTTCGAAGGCTTCGATGTATTCAGCGAGGCGATGCGTCACTTCGAACGCACATTCAGGATCACGAAAATCGAAATCACTCCATGTTTCCGAAACGCGGCGCCAACGGTCGTTGCCGAGAAATGGCCCCACGACCGGTTCTTTGCCTAGCACCTTGCGCCACTTCTTTTCGGCGGACACCAACCGCACCAACACGGCATCGTTACGTTCGACCTTCGGATACTCCGCGTGGAAGCCGATTTCGAGTTCGAGGCTTCCCTCTCGCCGACCACGAATGAGTTGTACCTCGTAGTGTTCCTTGGTTCGATCGCCCGCACCGAAGGTAACTTTGAGACCGTACCCGTGCGCATAGCCACCGAAATCGTGATAGCGATCGGCCACTACGGTGACCAGTCCATCGCGTACTTGTTCGAAAAACTCGTTGCTCGACGGGTCTGCCATAGCAACGAACTGTATTCCGCCGCTATTGCCGCTGGATTAAACGTGGAGATTAACCGTGCAGTTACAGGCCTAACTGTTTGACTTTCCGTTGGCTCATGACGATTGCAGCGATCAACATGGCGACGATAACGGCCAATGAAATGTAGGTATTGAGGTGATACCAGTGCGACACCGTCATTTTCAGGCCGACGAAAATCAAAATCCCACCGAGTGCGTGCGACAGGTAGTGGAACTTTTCTTTGGCGTTGGCAAGCAGGAAATACATCGCACGTAATCCGAGAATCGCGAAGGCATTCGAAGCGAGGATGAGAAACGGTTCATTTGACACCGCCAAGATCGCAGGCACCGAGTCAACGGCAAAAATGACGTCAGTCAGCTCGACCACAACCAAGGCCGCAAGCAATGGAGTGGCAGCGCGTTTTCCATCGATACGAGTCAGAAACTTTTGCCCGTCGAGCTGGTCCGAGACCGGCATGATTTTTCGGAGCAGCCCTAGCCCACGCGTGGCTTCTTCGCTCTCCTCATCCGCGCGGTGTCGAATAATTTTCAGGCCCGTGTACACAAGGAACACGCCGAAAACCAACAACAACCACCAGAATTTCGCAATCAGGGCACTACCAACGAGTATGAAGACGGCACGGAGTGTCAACGCGCCGAAGATGCCCCAAAACAGCACGCGATGCTGGTACTTCAGCGGAATCGCCATGGTGGTGAACAGCATCGACCACACAAAGACGTTGTCGACGCTCAGAGATTTCTCAATGAGATATCCGCTGATGTACTCACCGAATGCGCCGCCTCCGAACGAAACGGCAATCACTGCAGAAAATGCCAAGCCGCACAGCACCCAGACGATCGATTCACCAAGTGCTTCTTTGGGGGTCGGAGCATGCGCATCGCGGTGCCGATACAAATCGACGGCAAGCATGAACAAAATAACGGCACCCAGGCCGATCCATGCACCCATCGGCACCTTGAGATCGACGAAATTAGACCTATCGGCCGCGACACCAAACAACTTGTGCTCCTCTTCGATTGCCTAACGGACAATCGAAGGTCTCGCTCCCGCCAGAGGCGGGCGGGGCGCCGGGCAGCAAGCTGCCGTGCTGACGACGGATCCCGTGGGGCTACTCCCCTTCGATGATCGCATTATGGCACAGTTGCTACGAGCCAACCGACAGGGGGTGCCATTTAGCTGACTGGCATGCCCATCATCGCCCTGATGACGCTGTACGCAGGTTTCTTCGAGCCATCGGCCCGTTCAAGGCCCATCATGCACAGCCAGTTCGCGAGATTCGTGCACTTATCGCGGTGTGCGTAGAGATACAACGGCCCGGCGTATGGATACCGATTCCAGGTCGTGATCAAATCCCACATAGCGAGTGCCTGTATTGGCTCGGTGCCAACCTGCGATCCATCGAATCGAGTCGTTTCGCCCGATAGCGATGACGTCGGCCAACCCGCTTCAGTGACCCAAATTTTCTTTGAACCTGCCCCAAAGGTCTTCATCACGTTGTACATACGCGGAATGTGATTTACCAAGGGGTTGAAGTTGATCTTCTCACTTGGATACGCAGGAAAGGTATACGGATGAACGCCCACTCCGTCGACGAGGTTGAGCGCACCCGTCAACGCGACGACGTAAGTAAAGGTATCCGGGGCAAGGTTGCCATTGATGTTGCCGGCAGGCGCCAGCCCTCCGCTGATGACGGTGGCCGTTGGTTCGACCCAATGAATGACCGTCGCGGACGCCGCGAGAAAAACACCGTAACGAACCGGATTCACAGGATTCCAGAAACCAACAATGTTGGGTTCATTCCATATCTCCCATTTGGTGACCGATCCAACAAATCCGCTAGGCCGTTTCGGCCCACTTGGTGAATAACGCTGCGCGGCCTCGTACACAAAATTTACATAGTCGACGAAGTGCACCGGCGGAACGTGCGATGGGTTCGAGGTACCGGCAGGAAGCGGATTGGGTCGTGCCCAAGGCGGGGTAAATCCCGGCACAAACAGCACATCCACCCCGAGATACGCGGCCACCTGTACCACGTTGTCATATCGCAACCAGTCCCACGTGCTGGCGTCATCGGGCTGCACCGTCCACCATGAAAGGTCGCATCGAATCATCCGGATTCCAACCGCGACTACCTCGACCATCGCCGCGGCGACAACAGCAGGATCCTCATTTCCGCACGCGCCTGACGGCGGGGTCAACCCTGTGAGGTCGCCGTAAGTTGCGGGCGCGGCAAGCGAACTACTGCGCGACGAATCCTGCACGCCAAACAGCACGCTCGCAATGAGAGTCACCGCGCACAACGAGCCGACGCAACCCGACCTACGGTTCCGCATGCAATCTCCGCCCCTTCCGCGTAGAACATGCACAGTTTGGCAGAAGCGCTACAACACGCCGGGCTTCGGTGAGCCATCAATTGCAGAAAACCTACGAACGTGTATACCAACGCCTCGTCTTGCGGCACACCAGCAACAGCGACATCACCCGTATCGCGTCGCGGCAACGGTGATGTCAAGCTTCGCCGTCGAGATCGAGCGACAGGCGTTGAACGAGATCCACAAGGTCGCTCGTGCTCTTAATCGCAAATATTTCTCCGGTGTCGACAACCTCGACCCGCCCGGCGAGCCGCCCTTCACGCGCCGCAACCGGAAGCACGCGCAACACCAAACTGAATGGCCGCGTCGAAACTTGCGGCACCGAAGGGGCCCGAGGCCATGGCGGAGGGGTCGACACCGGTCGATCATGGCGAGTCAGCGTCCATCACCCGTCCATCGGGCCCTTCAAAACCAAGCGACTCGCGTCGCACGTGACGGTTGGCTCCGTACAAGCCGGCCAATCGGCACAGAAGCCCTAAATCGGCTAGCCGAACGTGTGAAGAGACGGTTGTCCACCGCGGGCGAGGCTCTGCAAATTTTCAGCGACTGCTTGCCCGATTTCGTCAAGTGTCGCGACCGCTCGAATCGCGACCTCGCGAGCTGAAGCAACGCGACCTTGTGCCACAAGCTCTCGGCAAAGTCTTGAATATCGAGATTCGTCGAGAGGCTCCGCGACAATCGCGAGGTCGAGCAATCGAATTGCCTCGTCGGCATTGCCGCGAATCGACGCGTCGTCGGCCACGATGTCAATCAAGCTGAGATATTGCCGTTTCGCCCGTTCGCGCGGCATCGCCGACCAATCTTCATACACGTCGCCTGGCAAGAGTTCGCCTTGGTAGAGGCCGATCGCAAGCCGGGCGCTCCCCACTCGTTCATCGGGCGTCCCAGACAACGCGGCAGCGGCGCGTTCCTCGAATACTTGCAGATCGGTGCTCACTCCATCAGACAGGCGTAACAACTCCCCGTCACGCATGACAACATCACCCGCTCGCTGGCGTATCCGATTGAGCAAATTGCGGAGCCGTCTCCGACCCGTTTCAATCTCGGCGTCCGGCCAGAGGGCGTCAATGGCGGCATCGACAGTCATTACGCCTTGAATCGCCAACAACTTCACCAACGATGATGGGTGCCCGGGTTGCGGAGTTCGGTCTGTGGCCGAGACCACGACGCTGAACGCTCCGAACAACCGTACCGTGGTGCCCCCAGCCGAACTTTCGCGTTCAGCTGTTCCCAACATCTCTTCAAGTGGCCGAATCATCAGTTGCGCGTATCTGGTCAACAGATCGGGAACGCCCATATCAGCCGCGCATTCGCGTGCTTCATCAAAGCGCAGCGCAGAACGCGCTAAGTCACCACTACGCCCGCAAGCGAGCGCATGTAGACACAAGAACGTGGGACGATTAGATGGGACTAACGCCACCCCAGGCTCAAGTTGTTCGATCATTACTACGGCTTTGGATGCGTCTCCCCACATCGCTTCAAACGTGGCGTCGGCAAGGTCAATTGGTGGCATGTAATCGATTGCCATCGCGGCCTCCCGCCCCCGTTTCGCATAGAGGTGGTAGGCGTCAATATCGCCGAGCACCGCGAAATGTTCTGCCGTCGAACTGAGAAACTCCACCATCTGCCCAGCGCGTATCCAAGGCCCACACCGACGTTCGAACTCATCAACCGCCGCACGAAAACCCGACAAGTCACCGCGATGCGCCGCCACCCAGGCGAGGCTCCACCATGCCATCGAAATAACCGTGCGGTCTCGCCGCCGGGTGCCGATTTCAAGTGCTTCAAGAGCAGCGGCTTCGGCTTCAGGTATACGACCCAAGAAGTCGAGCACGTCACAATAGTTCGTCAGCCAAAACCCTCGCGTGTAGTCGCCCACGGGTAGCAGCGACAATGCGGCGCGCATTTCGGCTTCGCCTTCTCGCGCAAACCCTGCCATGAACAACGAGGTGTAACCACGACGGGCGAGGGTCTCGACGCGCCAACGCGGCTCGTTGACAATTTGGAATAGCTCCGATGCTTCTGCGTACAAACGCGCCGAGGCCGCAAGCGATTCTGCCGTGCACCAAAAGGCTTCAACCCTCGCCAGCGAAGTGATCGCCCGTGCGCGCGTCGCGATCTCATGGGAATCTGCAGCTTCGAGCACCGAAGTCGCGAGCTCCACCGCCTCATGCAATCGAGCCGTAGAGGCCATGTCGCGCGTTTGTTCAGCCTGAGCCGCACGAACGACCTCGGGTGCAGCCGTCCGTCGACCGATTTCGACAGCTTGGTCGAGCCAGGCCGCCCGGCGCTCAGGCGCTGCAAGCTCAACGGCTTGACTCGCGTGGACAAGCAGTTGCGGGCAAGTAGCGATGACATCGTGTGGGAATGAATCCACAATCGTGGTCAGATCGACTGGGTCGAGAGTTTCAAGTTCGGTCCAATGAGTGCTCGCGATCATCGTCGCGAGTGCTTGCCGGTCGGAGGCGTCCTGCTGGAGCATTGCAATTGCCGCGCTCAATTCACCCCGCGCGCGGTAGTGATCAGAGATTTTGAGCCTCATTATGGAATCGCCCAAGATTCGAGAATCAATCGCCTCTCGAATCGGGTCAGGCACTACGTACCAATCAACGAGATGCGGAGCAAGCAAACCCGCGGAAAATGCTGCGGCAAGAAGGCCGGGGCCTCCGATAATTGTGGCAACGTTCGCGTCTACGAGTGGCAGCACTGCAAGGTCCGCAAGGCGCGGTTCCCCAGCAATAATGTCCGCAACCATCTCAGAGAGCAATAGGCGTGCACCGCGGCCGGAACTCGGCGACCAGGAAGGATCATTCGCGATCCTCTGCGCGGCCAAAGCAACTGCCGCGCACCAGCCCGTCGTTGCATCGGCGATTTCTTGAATGAGGGTGGGCGAAGATTCGCCGGCAAGCATCAATTCGATTTCCGAGAGGCCCATTCGTAATTGATCGACACCAATCGCAATGAAATCCGACCGAGCAGCAGTCTGAGCAAACGACCCGATTTCACGACCCGCGACAACGACCCGACATCGGGTGGGCAGATCGAAGATGGCATCCGCCAAGGCCTGAGATGCATCCGGCGTGAGGCGTTGTACGTCGTCAAGTACCACCGCGACAGCAATCGCTTGGCTCGCGATGCTCCCGACAAACTCGTCGAAGCACGCAAACGGCCCGCTCGTCAAACCTGCCTGCATCGCTTCTGCAATATCGCCGAGACCCGCCCGACGGACTGCTCGTACCAGCGCGCTAGCGGCACCTGCTGTATCAGTCGCTTCGCTGAATCGGACCCGAATGGCACCGAGCTCCCACGTCGCAAGTATCTGTTCAGCAAGGGTCGTCTTTCCGTACCCACCAGGCGCTTCCAGCAGCACCACTCGAACCGCGTTCGTCAGGCTCACGAGTCGATCGCGCTGTACTGTCGCTCTAGGCCGCCCGCCTACCATGAAGCGTCACGGTACAGCACAGCTGTAGCTCCCGCATACGGCACGCGGTACTTGTGCGTATCCACCGAGATACGTCACATTCGAGTATTCGAGGATTCGATGGACGCTCGATGGACGCCTCGTCGGCAAAATCGCCGACATGACACCATTGCGGACCCTTGTCGCCTCAATCACGCTCACGGCCATCGTCGCTTCCGCCACGGGAGCCACGGCCGGGCAGTCAACTGAGCGGTCTGGCGCGCCCCGTCTCAGGGCCGCGCTGATTAGCAATGAGCCGGCGGATTACCAACCGGTCACGCCCGCGACGATCCTCGATACGACGAAAGGAATCGGCGCTCCAAAGGCTCTCGTTGTGGGAGGCAGGACGATCACGTTGAACGTTGCTGGCATTGGGGGAATCCCCAGTTCCGGTGTTGATTCCGTCGTGCTCAACGTCAAGACTTCGTACGCGTCAGTTTCGAGTCAGGTTGTGGTGTGGCCAGCAGGTGCCACCCGACCTTCACCGACAACCGTCGAAGCAATTGTCAACCGCAACGAGTCGACGTTGATGGTGGCACAGCTAGGGACTAACGGCGCAGTGTCGCTTCGCAATTCCAAGGGCCGGATTCACCTGCAAGCCGACGTCCTCGGATGGTTTCCCACCGATTCTGGCATGAGCGTGCTGCCGGCGGCCGCGCTGTTGGATACTAAGAGTGGAGTGGGCGCTGCAATCGGCAAAATCGGAGCAGGCGCGACCAAGGTCGTAGCGGTTGCCGGCATCGCCGGCATTCCTTCGGCTGGCGGTGGCACGCTCGTAGCCAACGTGCGGGCAAGTGGAGCAAGCGTCGCCACTGATGTGACCTTGTGGCCGACGGGTGACGCACAATCCGCGGTCGCGAATGTTGCGTTGAAACCCGGCATGAGCGAACGAAACTTGGCGTTCATTCCGGTCGCGCCGGACGGCACGATTTCAGTGCACAACTTGGCAGGCACTGTCGACGTCACCATTGACGCAATGGCCTGGCTACCATCGACAAGCGGCTACACCCCAGTGGTTCCCACACGAGTACTCGACACCCTGGCTGGCATTGGCGGGTCCGTCGCGAAACTCGGACCAGCTCGTTCGCGTACGGTCACGGTCGGCGGTATTGCATCAATCCCCACGTCTGGCATCACCGCCGCCGTAGTGAATATCGCCGCACTCAACTCAACTGCGCTTACTGACATCACCGCATGGACCACTGGGACCACGCGCCCGCAAACACCCCTGCTGCGCGTCAACACTGGCGAGCTTGAACAGAATCATGTTGTAGTTCCGCTCGACGCGACCGGCAAATTCTCGATCTACAACAAACTTGGCAAACTCGATGTCCGTGCCGACGTCGTGGGTTACTTCGCGCCGCCATCCGATGGAACCTGGCGCTTCGTGCCCGACACGCTCACCCTCACGGCCACCAACCAACTGCAAACCGCGCAACTCACGAAATTCGCGTCAGATGGTTCGATTATCGCGACTACGCCACCTTCGGGCGTGACCCGTAGCGTCATCGGCGACTCCGGCGTGGCAACGATCGTGGATCGAACCGATGGGAGCACTGAGGTCACCGCGACCGCGACCATTGGTTCGCAGTTCGGCGTGTATCAAATTCCCGGACAGGTAGCTCCAGTTCCTTTGTCAATCATGAACGTGCGCCTTGCGCCAGGAGTGCTAGTAGTGCCGAACAACGACATATTTTTCCCTCCTGTCAACTTGCCCGACGGAGTAGATCCTCTGACGGCGGGGCTGCCCGGCATCTCGCCGAGCGCCATCGGTCCGTTCTCGCTGGCAGAAATCACCGATCGGATCGCGCTCAACGAAGACCCGGACATTTCCGGCGGCGCAACAACGGTGACCACCCTCATTCCTTGGGTCATTAGAGGTGTAGCCCCTGTAACGGGCACTGTGCTGCTCGGGGCGGGAGGCAACAACATTTTCGGCGAAGTTGTGGAGCCCGCAGGATTCCCAACCGTGCAGCGTGGCGCATTCAGCCTCATCATCGTTGCAACTGTCGACTTCTTCGACATCTACGAACAAGTGCACTTCGATATTACGTCTGACGATTTCTCTGCTTTCGGCTTCGCACCCGGCGCAACCTCAATGGCATCGTTGCCGGCGGGTGGAGAGGCGTCACCCAAGACCACGAGCTTCGATGCTGCAATCAAGAACAGTATTGGCTCCACCCGGAATGCCAATTCCAGCGCCCCCGCGACCGCGGCCACCGCGAATCCATGTCTCCCTGCACTGTCAGCCTCGCTGGGTTCGGTATCGATTACACCGCCGAACCTCATCCTGCTGCCGGTGTTCGAGCCCGTCGTGAGCAGTGATGCAGCGGGCAATACCCAGATCGATTTGCGGCTCGGGTTTTCACTCACCGCGAGCGCAGGCGTCAGCGGCACCGTGCAACTCGCTGGCACCGTTTCGGGTACCTGCGACCTTGCAGCCCTGGCGCGCCTCAATATTCCAGCTACGTTCCTCGGACCGCTTGCAGGGCTCTTGGACTTTTTTGTGAAGTCGGACCTCAAGCTTGATTACAACCTCACCGTCGCGGGAGGTCCCAAGGCCGAAATCGGAGCAAGCTGTTCAATCACGCAGCGCGCAACGTTCGGTTTTTCCTACAACAGCGGGTCAGGTTTCTCAGTGCTTCCCAACGAGACTCCTCAGCCGACTGCGCCCTGCACCACGGTCGCTCGCGCCACCGGACTCACCACCAACGCCGCCACGATCGACGCGACGTTATTTGTGTATGCAGAATTTCCATTGGGCATCAAGTTCGGTGGACGCGTGCTGGGCTATCTCGGCAGTCTGGTAGGCCGCGCCGACGCCGGCGATCTCGAATTCGCATCCTTCAAGGTCGGGCCGCAGGCCCACATCGCTTGGCATTCAGACCAACAGGTGCTCTTTGCAAAGGACACCGGTTCAACCGTCGCCCTCGAGTTTGCGGCGAACGCATCTTTGTCAGTACCCGTTTTGGAAAGCTTGGCGAAGCGATTCACCGGCGGCCTTTTCGTGTTCCCGTCGATCACGCTGCAGCTTCCAACGATCACGCTTGGCGCGTTGTACAAAGCCGTTGAACCGCAATCCAATACCAACGTCGAGGTGTACATCAACGGAACGCCGCAACTCAACAGCGCAGGCGGTGACATCATCAAAGTCGCGACCGGCGATCTGCTATCGATCAGTGCGCCGATGCAATCGAAGTCCGTTGCGATCGCGCCTGAGCCCACCGTCGCGGGCGGCGCCGCGTGGATCGAAAGCGGATCATCGTACGTGGAGTTCCCATCGCTGCCAATTCAAACGTCGAGCCCAAGCGCCGGAAGCGTGATCAACAACTTGTCCGGTAGTGCGACGATCGACCAAACAATCTGCGACGAGATCGGTACAACTGCAAAGGAGATCCGGCTTTTGGCAAACGCTCCAATGTTTAGCCTGCCGACCGCTGGATACGCCGGCGGGTTCAAAATCCTGTGCGAAGCGCCAAAACTCGAATGGGCTGGGTCGTCACTCGACCTTGGTGTCAGCCTCGGCAGCCTCTCTGAAACTGTTGGGCTCAAGCCCAGCCATCTGCGGCTGAGCCAATGGGATCTTGTGCACGATTCGCACTGGCCCACGTGGCTCACCGCTTCGCCGAACACCGGATCATTTGATGCCGAAGAGTCGACGGTGCAGGTCACGTTCACGGCAAACTGCTCGAAGGTTGTGCCCCGAGCGAAGGTGTCCTACACAGTGCGCGCCCGAACTCTGAGCGCGCTCATCGACCCCGCGGCCACCGCCGACCTTCCCATCACGGCAGATTGTCGGCCCGAATACATTGAGTTCAACCCCAACAAACTGAATGGCACCGGCCACGCCTCGCTCGACACGTTTGGTAAGAGCGTCGGGCGTTGGGACTTCACAGCTGCCAGCCTCTCTGCGGCACCGAAGTGGCTCCACGTCGGTGGCTCCAAGAGCAACCCAATCGCCATCAGCCCGCTCACGGGCGTGTACGGGGCTGGGAACCACTCAGTTTCTGTTGGCTTCACCGTGGCAAACAGAGCATCCACCTGCCAGCTCCAAGCTGCACGGTCCTACGACTTAATTGTCAACACCACGCACATCAGCGGGCCACAAGAAGATCGTGGCAAAGCCACGATCAAAGTGTCACAACCACTGGTGCCCTCCGATGCTTCAAAGTGCGTCGACGGCAAGTCGGCCCAAAGCCACGGAGACCCCCACCTTGTGAGCTTCGACGGCGTCAATTTCGATGCTCAAGTACTCGGAGAGTACGTCGCGTTCGCTCCAACCGCCGGTAACACGGGACCGACACTCCAGGTACGTCATGAGAACTGGAGCGGCGCATCAACCAGCGCGTTCGCGCCAACGTTGACAACGGCATTCGCCGTACACACCGACGGTCACACAATCGAGGTCTACGTCCGTCCCAACCCCGAGGTCAGGATCGACGGCGCCGTCGTCGCGTTGGCTGATGGCGTTCCGACATCCATCGACGACGACCTGTCGATAACTTTTGTCGGACGGTCTTCGCAATACTTCGGCTCGTGGCTTGCAGTCGACATCGATGGCTCGGAACTGCGGGTGCGATCAGCGCTGTTTAGTAACGAATATCTCAACGTTCACGCCACAGTCGCAAATGGAACGCCCGTAGCGGGGCTCTACGGCACGCCAGATGGCAACGCGGCAAACGACCTAACGTCGAAATCCGGAACCCCCTATACCCAAAGCGCAATCCATCTACATGAAACAGACCTGTATGCGTTGACCGACTCTTGGCGAATCACCGACCTCGCGGATTCATTCTTCAGCGCTACCTACCCAGGATTCGCTGATGCGAATCCGCCACTCAATACGGGTGTGTTACTCGACCCGTTTCGCGCACAGATCATCGCGCAGTTGGGCAACATCACCGCGGTATGTGACGCCGGTGGCGGAGCAAGCGCGGCAACGATCACAGCGCTTGCAATGGAGCTCGCTATCGGACGGCCGATCAACCAAGCCACGAGCTACAGCTGTCGATACGAAATCCGCGGTCACGTGCAAGCGCCCGGGTCAGGCCCAGTATCGGGTCTCGAGATAACCCTCGATGCAATCGGCCTCGCGCCTTGCAACACCACTACGGGCGTCGGCGGCGACTATGCGTGCACACTTACTCCTGATCTCGCAGAAATCACAAGCGGCACGCCCGCAACACCATTGACGGTTACTGCGGAAGCCAGATGGCGTGGCCTCCCAGCAATCATTGCGACAGGAACTCACGACTTCACTGCGCTCGCGGGGCTCCAAGGCAGCGCTCCCATTGGGCTCATCGATTTTGACATCGACCCGAACTCGCTTCCGCGCCTCGTCGTGTCGGGCAACCTCATAGACAACAACGGCCCTGTAACCGCAGCTACCAGCATCGACATCACCGCATACGACGCGGCCAACAACTACGTCGCAGGAATTCGCGACGTACTGATCCCCGACGCGAACGGCGACTACACCCTCACGCGCGTACTACCCCATGGAGCGACGCGGGCCGACCTTGTGTTCCAGGTTGGACCGCAAATCGACTGGGTGACACATCCCGTCACCAACCTCGTCGACGGCCCCAACTCCTTCACCTTCGACATTGACCATCGAGTACCCCGCCTCGATATCGGGGGAACCATGACGGGCATCGGCGGCGCGCCACTCGGCCCGGTCTACGTTCGGTACCAGGTCTACGACGCAAACGACAACCCGGTGTCGAGCGGGTATCAGTACGCAGAACCTCACCCGGTTGACGGGGCATACGCATTCGGGCTCGACCTGCCCCAACTTGCTACGCGAGCAGTCATAACGCCTCAAGTTGGTTACGCGATCGACTATCAACCCACCACGATCGAACCGTTGGCGAAGGGCAGCAATGTCCGCATCATCAACGTCGACTATCAACCGAAGTCGATCACGCTGTCAGGTGTCGTCACGACGTACGGTCAGCCGTTCCAGGTCGTAGTGCCGACGAACTTCAAGATCTTCGACGTCAACAACAATGTCATCTCCTACGGCGGACGCCAGCCGATGAACAACAGCCACCTCACCGCAGGTGCATACAGCTACACCGAGACGCTGCCGCTCGC
>SXHN01000112.1 GCA_005773635.1 Actinomycetota bacterium | reverse complement strand
GCCTGACAGGACGAAGAATGCGTCGACTCCGAGGTAACCGCCTTTGAGGTAGCCACCATGAAAGATCAAGACGCCGGCTACCGCACACCCGCGTATCCCATCCAACGCTGGCTCATGACGCCGCACACCACCCTCAATCATGGCGTTGCGCGTTATTTCTCAGCCGACTTGCGGGCAAGTTCGCCGAACCATTTCCAGATCAGGCGCGCGCCGTCGGTGGTGAGTCCCTTGTCGTCGTATACGTTGCTGCCCTCTTGAGTCTTGATGAGCTTTTCATCGATGCAAATGCGGTTTGCAAGGTCGGCCAGTCTGACGGTTTCATCGTGGTCAGCGACGTAGTCGCGAAACACGCCGTTGATCCATGTAGTTCGCGAGTTACGGGTTGCGTCCAGACACTCAGGGACCGTCACGACGTAGACGCGCGAACCTTCTTTGGCTAACACCGCGATCGCTTCGTCAAGCTGCTTGCGAATATATGTCGCTGCTTCTGGCGACTCCGCTCGCAGCGTCTCGCCACTCACGATGAGATCGGACGTTTCGAGACTTCCAACCATCAACATCGTCGCAGTGGGTTTGTAGCCGGCGGTGTACTCTGCGTAGTCCTTGCGCCAAGCTGCGCATGCGCTGCGCAAGGCGACGGGCTGCCCATTTACGACACGGGCGCCGTCGACAATGCCGCAACCGAATTGGCCAAATCCGACGCCGCGCACTCCCGGCCCAACAAAGACGCCATCGACCTTGTACGCAAGCGAAAAGGCCCTGAGATCGCCGATCGCTAGAACTCGTTCGTCGTTTTTGGTGCCTTGCGCTCGTAGCTTTCCGAGGTCCCTATTCAGGCGCTCTGTCGTTGTGAGTTCCTTGTCGTCGGCCAGGAAAGTGGTGAGCGTGAGTCCGACTATGGCGATCACAACAACGGGCACGATTCCGATGAGGACGCGCAGGTAGATCGGCCACTCCGGCATGGACTGCCAACGCTCCCACAGCCAGTGACGAAATTCCCAGTAGCGCTCGCGCAGCAGAGGGCGGGCGGCTTTGTTCGTGATCGGTTTTGCGTCTTCGATTTCGTCGCGATGGGCTTGCCATTTGTGAAAGCGCTTCTGAGCGATGCGTAGGGGGTTTCGCGAACTGCGATGCGCTTTGTGGGGTTGGGGGCCCGCCTCGAAATATTTGTCGTCTCGAGATTTCAACCAGCGCCGGTAGCGCGAGTACAGCCAACGATACGGAGGAAACCACACAAGCTCAAGTCTACGAGATGGGTCGATCGCAGCCAGTGCGGTGGTGACCGGGGTCATGGCCCGGGTTTGAGGGTTGTACAGTCGAGGCGTGCGCTCACGGACATCATCGTTGCGGCTGCTCGCCGTGGCGGTAAGTGCGGTGTTGGCTGTTGCGTCGTGTAGCTCTGCGCCGCCGAAGCTCCGCCCTGCGTCGTCCAGTAGCACGCAAGCCTCTGGGATCGGCGCATTTTCGACCCGTACTGTCAAGTCGGGCGGGCTCGACCGGGAGTATGGACTTTTCGTGCCCGCCGCGGTGACGGCCGCGGCTCCAGCAATCGTGGTCCTACACGCGCTGGATCTGAATCCCGCCGATGCCGGTGCCTCAGCGCGCTTTGGTGCGTCCGCGATCAAAAATGGGTACGTGCTTGTAACTCCTGTTGCCATCGACGCCAGCTGGAACGCGGGCACGTGCTGCGTACCAGCTGCAGCCGAAGGTATTGATGACGTGCAATTCGTATCGAACGTTATTGATGGATTGGTCAACCAGCAGACCATCGACGCGCGCCGTGTGTATGTCGCGGGATTCTCGAACGGGGCGATGCTCGCGTACCGAATTGGCTGCGAACGTTCACAAGCGGTCGCGGGCGTGGCCGTTGTGGCGGGGGTTCTGACCGTCGACACGTGCGCGCCCTCGGATGCCACCGACATGATGGCGATACATCAAATGGGTGATCCTGAGGTGCCGTTTGTAGGTACCGACACCTCGAAGCTCAGCATCGATGGTCACCTTCCGGGCGTCGCAGAATCGTTTGACCGATGGGCAAAGGGATTTCGTTGCGAACTCGATGGGCGCTCGGAGATTGACGGTCGCGTCACACGCGAGCGCTACAAGTGTGCAGATCGAGCGAAAGCTGAGGTTGTGACCATTGCTGGAGGCGACCACTCCTGGCCGGTTGCCGCAAGCAGTATCGATAGCGTCGAGGCGATCGTCGAGTTTTTCGGCCTCAACGTTGCGGCGAAGTGATCCGCTGGATCCGAGGCGACTGCACATCACCTGAGATGACGAATATCTCGACAATATTGCGACCGTCAACGAATGATGTCGGATTCATCATTGCCCACCAGTTGCCATCTCTGTCGGTACGCGCGAGCCCTGCTAGCCGACCATTATTTGTGATCCCGAGGGACGTGCCTGGCGCAATGCCCAGTGATGAACCGCGGATGTCGAGCCACGGTGAGACTGTGTCGGTGCGTTGGACGGTTTCAAATTTTTGTTTGTCGTCGATAGTGATCGACCCTGGTGCGAATGCGGTCGTGGAAACGACTTCGCTTCCGAGGAGGGCCCCATAATCACCGATTGCGTACAGCGAAGAACCTGTCAGCGCCGCGCGCCCATTCATTGCCTGCGCGAACAATTCGGGGCGCGGCAAAATCACGAACCCGTCGTTGCCATTGGGCCGCTGTTTGCTCAGCTCCCAATCTTGTATGCGAATTGGTCGCGACTCCACGGGAGCCTGCAGCAACGACTTGCCATTTACTGGCTCGGGAGGCTGCGTGCCAAGCACTGCCGCAATCGTCGGAAAAATATCTATCAATTCGACGGCGCGGTCATCGATCTCGCCCTGTTGTTGATTTGGGTATTTGATGAAGAGTGGGACGAACGCGATGTTGCTTGCGTTACGGTTCGACAGGCCGCGCAACGGTTCGGAACCGTTGAACGCAACGCCGTGGTCGGCTGTAATCACAACGAGGGCATCGTCCCATTGCTGCGCGATCGTTAGACGTTGCACCACCGAGCCGAGCATCGTGTCGACGGCCTGAAGTTGCAGGAGATGGCGCTGCAACCCCGTGAGGCCCGCCCAATCACTGGCCCACTGGTTGGCCACTAGCCCCGGGGGCGTGCCAGTGTCGAGAACTTGCTTGCCCGAAGGTAAATAGCGCCATGGAAGGTGGGGCAAAAATACGTGCAGAAAATCGAGATGTTTCGCTCGGGAACGCTGGATTTGCGACGCGAATCGTTGTCCGGTCGTGAGCGGATCGTTATCAAGCGCGAGCACACCAGTGAAATCGGGGATGGGCGGCGGGGCGTCGGGATTCGTGAATTGTTTCCACAGCGTCCAGGTGTCGCGCGTGATTTTCTGCAAGCGAGAGGTGGCTGATGAGCCGCCAGCACCCGCAGTTGTACACAACCGAATGGGGCACAGATCAGTCACGCTTTCGTGCACATGCATTTTAAATTGCGGGCCGAGTGCAGTGAAAAGATTGTTGGGGTGGTTCGCGACGCGTGCAGGAGTGCTTTCTTTCGTGGGGTATTTGCCGGTGAGGATCGCAGGCACCGCGCCATCGGTGAACGGCGACACGGTCGAGGTGTTGCGATACCACGTGGAACTGTTGGCGAGTGCTGCCAAGTTGGGAAACAACTTGGTGTCGATTTGACCTGGTGAAGCCGGATCGATCAATGAACTCACAGGTAACTCGTCGAGCACGATCATCACGACGCGTTTCGCTGCGGTGCCCTTCATCGGCTTTCCGCCACGATTTTCTCCGTAGGCGACCGCCGATGTCGGCGACGAAACGAGAAACATGGTGCTCGCGAATAGCGGGGCAATAGCGAGCCAGTGCAGCCATTGTCTGCACATCCGCCAACGCAGCACTGCAGCAGTCGCGCCAGCCCCGGCTGCCACGCCAATGGGAAGGGCAGCATCCAGATGCCATGAGAGACCGTGCTTGGCAGCTTGTACAGCGAGCACTGCTACCCACGCGCCGATGATGCAGGCGTGCACGATGCCTGCCAGTCTCTCAGCGAAATTGTGGATTGCCGTCACGATGACCCACGCGGCAGCGGCGGGCGCGAGCGCAATCATGACTCCAAGCACGACGAATTCGACGCCAGAAAGGTCGCGGTATGTCAGCAGGAGGGTGTTGCTATTGAGCACTTGGAACGCAGGCTGAGCGAACGCAATGCCAGAGATTGCGAACAGTTCTATGAACCGCCACAGCTTGTCGTGGGTGGCGGGGTGTGGGTTGCCCATTTTGCGTACCTTACGACGTGGTGCGGATCGTGTGTGCGTATGCCGGGGCTCCAGAAACTGAAACGGAAGCCGCTCACATTGTGACACCCTTGATAACCAACGTTGCCCCTGGTGCGAATGCCGAGCATCGCGTGTACAGTTTGGGTTCATGAATGCAACTGGTCAAAAAGTCGTTGCCGCGCTTTTGCTTGTCCTTGGCGCCGCCCTCATCGTTCTCGGCGTTGTGTACGCCACGACCTCAGCCTCGTCACTTCCGGGCTTTCTTCCCGGCCGGTCCGCCTATTACGAAAAGCAACACAAAAAAGAGCTTCGGGCGCAGGAGAAATTCAACAAGGTGGCCAAGGAAGGCCAAAAAATGGAGTTCAAAGGCGGCAAGGTTTACATCGGCGACAAGCTCGCCACCACATGTGCATTCAGCAAAGATTGCAGTCTGATTAAGGATCGTACGCTCACCAAACGTGGAATTGGACTCATTGTGTTGGGCTTGTTGTCATTTGTTGGCGCCTGGTACTCCTCCGGTATGCGCAAACGACCTGATGGGGATCTTGGAACGGCGGTCTAGCCGACCCGTTTATACCTTTCGCTGCACCCCATTTTGCGCAACTTCGGCACTGCCGAGCTGTGATTAATCGCAACTGTTGAGGGACACGTCAATTGGATCGACCATCCGCTTCGCGGGCAACCGGAGGTACTGTGGTCGCACACGTCGCGATCCTGGTCGTCTATTTCCTGCGTGACGATGCGGACATGGGACTGTTGCAATTGCATTGCAATCGGATCGCCCGCCACACGAGCGTGCCGTACACGATCTACGCGACCGCGAATCGCTGTTCTGCTGACGCCCGAAGCGTGGTGTCTGCCCAGCCGAATATCACGATGATTGACGTGGCTGATACCCACCTTCGAGGCAGCGCAGAGCACGGTTACTACCTCGACGCGTTGCTGCAAGCTGCACTCAATGGGCCCGCCTCGCACGTGTGCACGCTCGATGTTGATTCGTTTCCGATCGTGGACGACTGGGTCGACATTGTGGGTGGTCATCTCGACCCTGTTTCGGGCGTTGCGGGTGTGCTGAGAGCTGAGAATTCCGACACTGCACTAGCCCACCCGTCGTGTATTTTCGGCTCCCGGGAGTTCTTTGAGCGGTATCGCCCGACGTTTGCGCCGTTTCCAACCGCGAGCGAGTCACTGCGGGCATTTCTTCGTGATACTGGTCAACGATCCGACACGGGTATCGACGTGGTGGCGCAGCTTTGGAAAGCCGAGTTGGGTTGGGGCAAACTCCTGCGGTCCAACCGCAACGACCCTCACTATCTGATGGCAGGCGTTTACGGCAATGCCATTTTTCATCTTGGCGGGATTGGCCGGGGCAAGGTGTTTCGACGAGATCTGCAACTCTCGCGGGTGCATCGAGTCAGTAGGAAGTTGCAAGTAATCCCGAAATGGTTGGGTGGCAACGACAAGCGCATTTTGAAAATGCGCGCCGGCGTGGAGGCGCGTATGGCGAATCAGAACCGAAATATTTACCTGTTGCTTCGCGAATGGTTGCTGGCCGATTGTGACGGCATGTTGGCATATTTACAGGGCGATACTGATGGACAACCGTGGGTGCGACGGCTGGAACAATTACATGCAGAAAGGCAGACACTCGCATGAGTCGCTGGAAACGAAGTCGGCAACGAGACTTCTTGTATCGATCCGTGATCAAAACTCGCGTCGAGCTCGAGCGCCGTGGCGCCACGAACGATACGGTGAAGCGAGTGATCGCGCGCCCCGGCCGGTCGAATTTGTCGTGGCTCGCCGCGGTCTACGGCTCCGACAAAGGCGCGACGGCACATCGCTACGGCGAAATCTATGAGCGGCACCTCAGCGATACCCGCGGCACCACCACCAAGGTGCTGGAAATCGGCGTGTATAAGGGTGGGTCGCTGAAGATGTGGCGCGACTACTTCCCGGGTGCTGAAGTCATTGGATTGGACATTGAGCAGATCACGGTCGATGGCCCGCGCATTCAGGTGCTACAGGGCGATCAGTCGGATTCTGAACTACTCGCGCGCATTCATGCGATGGGTCCCTTCGATCTCATCATCGATGACGGCAGCCATTTTGCCGAACACATAGCCGCGTCGTTTGAGGGGTTGTATAGCGCGGTAAAGCCAGGCGGCTGGTATGTCATCGAAGACATGCAAACTGCCTACACTCCCTCATACGGAGGGGGAGCCCCCGGCACGGTCGATACGAGCATCACGCTGGTGCAGCGGTTGATGGATTCGGTAAACCGTGAATATGTGGCGATCAAATACCCAGAGGTTGCTGCTGAACTGTTGCCGGTTGACGAAATCCATGTGTACCCCAAGATCGCATTCATGCGGCGATCGGTAGCAGGTAGGTAGTTCGCAATGGAACAGTTTCCGATACGCGATGACGTAGGCGCGGCCCCACCCCCGGGGTTGCGATACCGGCGCGCCCTTGAGGTGGTTCCCGCACTCAAAGCATTGTTGCGTTCACGAGCAATTGTGATTGGTCTCGTTATCCGCCAGGTTCGTTCCACCTATAGCCAACAGGTGCTTGGTCTCGCGTGGGCTTTGATGACCCCGCTGGCGCAAATGCTGGTCTTCACGGTGTTGCTGAATCGCATTCCCGCGAAGGATGGCGTCGATACCCAAGGGGTGCCGAAGCCCTTGTGGCTGTTCGTTGGGCTCGTCGCCTGGTCGTTCTTTGCCTCGTCGGTACAGACGGGCGGTACGAGCCTTGTCGGCAATCCTTTGCTGAACAAGATCTACGCGCCCCGCGAGGTCTTTCCGATCGCGCAAGTGTCGTCTTCGCTACTGAATGCTGTCGCGCAGGCCCTGATGCTGCCGATCCTGATGCTGTTTACAGGACACGGAATTTCGGTAACGGCATTGTGGGCGCCGGTGCCGTTTACGATACTTCTGGTCTTTTCAGTCGCCATTTCGTTGTTCGTGTCAGCGATAACGGTGTATGCCCGCGATCTTCGTTCAGGTCTTCCGTTGCTGCTGCAGCTTGCAATGTTCATGCCGGGGGTGCTGTACCCCGTATCGAAACTCCCGGTCGAATGGCGCGGTTTCTATACCGCGGTCTTCCCCATAGGTTCCATGATCGACCAATTACGCATTTGTTTCTTCTACAACGAAGCGCCTCGTGCATCGATCATGTTGATCGCAGGCATCTCTTCGATGGTGTGGCTGTCGGCAGGCTTCGTGTTTTTCAAACGTTTAGAAACGGGATTCGCCGATGTCTCCTGACGGCACGGTCGAAGTGAGCCACGCGTGGAAGCGCTTCCACGCCGACCGTGGACACCGCCTGTTTCGCGATCAGATCACTCGGATGCAGAACCGGGTTCAGGGCAAGGCTGACCCAAACGCGTGGCGGTGGGTGTTGCGCGACATTGATTTCAAGATTACGCCCGGTGAAGCCGTTGGCATCATGGGCATTAACGGCGCGGGGAAATCGACGTTGCTGAAAATGATTTCGGGCGTGATGTTCCCGCACAGCGGCCGCATTTCGGTGCAAGGCCGTATCGGCGCGTTACTGGAAGTTGCTTCTGGGATCCACCCAGATCTGACTGGGCGCGAAAATGTCAATATTTTCGGCACATTGCTCGGTTTGACTCGTAGCGAAATCACTGAGAAGTTTGACGAGATTGTGGCGTTCGCGGAACTTGAATCTGCGATCGACCGTCAGGTGAAGTTCTATTCGAGTGGCATGAAAACCCGCCTCGGTTTCTCCATCGCAGCGTTCTTGCAACCGGATGTGTTGGTGGTCGACGAGGTGCTCGCGGTAGGGGATCAAATCTTCCAACAGAAGTGCCTCGACCGAATGCGGGTCGTGCTGGAGAGCGGAGCGACGCTGTTGTTGGTTTCCCACGACCTTGCTTCTATGGGGGCGACCGCTACGCGCGGGATTTGGCTTCATGACGGCACTGTGCGCGGTGACGGACCGATTGAAGACGTGCTCACGGGATACCGCAGAGATATCGACCTGCGAACCTCGAACCTCGACACACTCGAAGGCAAAGTGTTGGTGACCGAGGTGCACGCGGAGCGGCCGGGCCACGAAACGATAGAAACGAACGAGCCCTGTGTCGTGAGTTTCTCACTCGAGAATCCGCAACCGAGGTTCCTCGAGATATACGTCGGAGTGACGCAAGGTTCGGCAACACCGATTTTTGCGTTGAGCCAAAACGTTGATGCGCCACAAGGCACATCGGCGTATCAAATTACGATTCCTAGACTGCCATTGCCCGCTGGCAATTTCTATCTGTGGATCGCGATTCGAGATCACCGTGCATTGTTGCCGCTGACGCCGTGGCAGCCAATGGCTCCGTTGGTTGTGAGTGGCAACCGTCGCCTCGACCCAGTACCACGCGCGATCGTTCGTTTGTCGCCGGTTTACGTCGAAGCCGAATGGTCGTTCTGAGCGAAACTAGGTGTTCGCGCGGCGAGCGCGATTCCACTCGACCGTTGGTTTGAGGCCTTCGCCGAAGGTCCATTTCGGCGCCCACCCAAGATCGCGCCGCACCGCGCTCGCGTCGGCTTGACTCATTTTGATGTCGCCAGCGCGGGGTTCGACGAATGTTGGGTTGGGCTGCACGCCGATGACCTCGCCCAAAATATCGAGAAGATCAAGCAGCGAATTCGTAGTACCTGGTGCGACGTTGTACGCCTGCCCGGAGCACAACGATGCAGGTGCGGTGGCTGCAGCGATATTGGCGGCGACGACATCGGCTACGTAGGTGAAGTCGCGGCTTTGGAGGCCATCGCCGTGCACCGTTGGCGAGGCGCCGTCGAGCAGTGCGTTGACAAAGAGCGGGATCACGGCTGCGTACGTAGAGTCGGGGCGCTGACGCGGCCCGAAGACGTTGAAGTAGCGCAGCGCCACGGTTTCGATCTCAAAGAGCTCAGCAAATACGCGGGTGTACCACTCGCCGGCCATCTTGCTGACCGCGTAGGGCGATCGCGGCCGTAGCGGTTGTGATTCGGGAGTGGGCACCACATCGGCGCCGCCGTAGATGCTGGACGACGACGCAAACATGACCCGCCGCACTCCTGCATCTCGCGCTGCGGTGAGCACCGCAAGTGTGCCGGTGACATTGGCTTCGTTGGTGCCGAGGGGATTGGCGAGCGATCGTGCGACTGCGCCGTGGGCCGCAAGATGAAATACCACCTCGCATCCCTCTACGGCTTGGGTTACCACGTCTGGGTTGGTGATCGACCCTTCGATGAATTCAACGCTGGGGTTGAGGTTGCTGTTCAAACCAGCGGACAAATCGTCGAGCACTCTGACACGACCACCCATCGCAACAAGGGCATCCGCGAGGTGAGATCCAATAAAGCCGGCTCCGCCGGTCACAAGGGCATCCATAGGGCCGAACGTTACCCGCAACCAACTGTGTGATGATTCTGTGAGCGAGCCAGTGAATGGCGCTGGGCGGTCGTAATCTTCGGTTGTGAAGACTCGACGCGTTACCCGCCAACTCCATGTCGGCAAGGTTGCAGTTGGCGGTGATGCTCCGGTGAGCATCCAGTCGATGACTACTACCAAGACCAACGACGTTGAGGGCACGTTGCAACAGATCTATGCGCTAGCTGGTGCCGGTTGTGACATCGTGCGTTGTACGTGCAACGATCAAGACGCCGCGATCGGGTTGGCGCAGATTGTGCCGCGTTCCCCTGTGCCGATAGTGGCCGATATTCACTTTCAGTATCAGCTGGCGTTGGCCGCGATGGAAGCTGGGGTGCAGGCGCTACGACTGAATCCCGGCAACATTCGCAAGCCAGAACACATCAAGCTCGTGGCTCGCGAAGCCCGCGATCGCGGTATCCCGATTCGCATCGGCGTCAATGGTGGTTCGCTCGATCCTGATATCGCAGAGAAGTTCGGTGGCTCTACTCCTGAAGCGCTGGTTGCAAGCGCGGTTCGTGAGCTCAACTACTTCCGTGAGGTCGACTTCGACGATGTCAAAATCTCGGTCAAGGCATCGAACGTGCCGGTGATGATCGACGCGTACCGGTTGCTGTCCGAAACAGTCGACTACCCGCTGCATCTTGGTGTCACCGAAGCCGGACCGTTGCCGAATGGTCTGATTAAATCGGTTGCGGGGATCGCGACGCTATTAGCTGAAGGCATCGGCGACACGATTCGGTTCTCGCTCACCGCCGACCCGGTGGAAGAAGCAAAAGCTGGCCGTACGTTGTTGGAAACGTTGGGCCTGCGAGAACGCAAAGGCCTAGATCTCATCGCCTGCCCGTCGTGTGGCCGCGCTGAGGTGGACGTGATCTCGATCGCCGCGGCCGCGCAACGCGCGCTCGAAGATCGCAAAATTCCGTTGCAAGTTGCGGTGATGGGGTGCGTTGTGAACGGCCCAGGTGAAGCAAAGGAAGCCGATTTGGGTATCGCCGGTGGGCGTGGCAAAGGCCACCTCTTTGTGCGGGGCAAAGTGGTGCGGGTGGTGCCCGAAGCTGAGATGGTCGATGCGCTTGTGGCAGAAGCCGAAGCGATTATGCGCGATGGCATCGAAGCGCGCCAAGCTGCAGCCGACGAAAATGCCGAAGCGATCTCAGCGGCGATGCGCGAAGAACTCATTCAGATTCAAGGCTTCGACGCCAACGACGACGCAACGCGCATTGAAAAAGTCCGCGCCGCCACGACCGGTGACCACTCGGGATGAGCTCCAATGGTGAATTGGCGCTGATGGTTAGCAGGCTGTAACGCGGGTGCTGACGTCGTCGATGGCTGCGACCATCGGTTGCGTAAACGATGGTTTCGCACACACGATGTGGCCATCGTCGATTTCGAACACCGTCGCACCGCGGATTTCATTTGCGAGCTTGGTCTGCAGCTTCGGTGGAACGGCGGTGTCTTGCGTCGTGAGCACAATCGACGCGGGCACGTCGATTTCAGTGATCCATTCAGCGTGGTAGGTGCCAATTGCGTGGCCTGCTTCGAAGACCATGCGCCAATCGTGGCGCCGAAATTCGCGCGCAGCCCAATTGGGAAGGTTCCCTGGCCCAGTTGCCGTAGCCAAAATCGGCCGAATGCGATTTGGGATTGGCGCATGTGCCGCCAGTTGTCCTAGGCGGGTGGTGCCTATCGCCGCTGCCATCACCGAATTAAACATCACCCTTTCCCTTACCCCGGGAACAAATCCGGCCGCGGTCGCGGCGAGCACGAGTCCGGCGCACTGGTCGCGGTGCCGATGCCAAAATAGCTGTGCGATCGGGCCACCCATTGAATAGCCCACTGCGATTGCTTGGGTTACTCCCAGCGTCTGGCACATACCTGCGACGTCGTCTGCGCAATCTGCCAAACGAAAACGAGTGCGACTGCGCATTCCTCGGGCGTGTCCCCGATGATCGATTGCCAACACGCGATATCGAGATGCAAGGTCGTCAAAGACCTGGAACCAATTCAGTGCGCCGCTGGCCATCCAGCCGTGCAGCAGCACAATCGTGGGCGCTCCCGGCGGACCGTCGATCTCGCGGACAAAGGTGCGACCACCGTTGGGGAGCGGCACGTAGCGGCCGCGTGGGAGATGGGGGTGGAGCGCAGCTTGGGCGAGCGTGGCAG
Source organism: Actinomycetota bacterium (assembly GCA_005773635.1). GTDB lineage: Bacteria > Actinomycetota > Acidimicrobiia > IMCC26256 > PALSA-610 > F1-120-MAGs023. The sequence continues at coordinate 4,342 of SXHN01000112.1, read as the reverse complement.
AACCGGGCATGACACCTCTGATCGACCGTGAATGACGCGAAGTTGACACCGTATCCCCTTCGTCACACCTCACGGTCGCAATCAGTTGGCTGTCGTGTAAGGAGGATGGCGAAATCGGATGCTGTGATCAGTGATTGCGCTCTAACCAGTAGCAATCGACGCGATAGGGGATACTGAGCACCGACTTGCCGACGGTGCTGGGATGCGTGACAAGGATCGATCTGACCTCGTCGAGCACCGCTTGTTGTTGTTGCGCCGGCAAGACTGCAACGTGGCTCACGCCTTTTACTCTCAAGACAACTTGTTCTGGCGTCACCACTTGTTCATGCCAGAACTGAGAAGTATGGGTAGGGCCGAAACCGAGCGCGTTGTTGAGCTCGGATTCGCGAGTGGCTTGTGAGTCGTCGGTTGCCACGTGATCATGGTTGCGCCACGGCGCATGCTTCTCAACGCGGTCCATGACACCCCACACTTGGTCTACCCAATCTCGGGACCGATCCCGCGCGTTCCAAAGCAATGCGACGCGCCCACCAACGCGAAGGATCCTGCGAAGCTCAGCCAACGCAAGATCGGCGTTGAACCAATGAAACGCCTGCGCGATCGTCACGGCGTCACACGAGTCGTCGCGCAGCGGTAGGAACTCTGCAGTCGCGCTCAGGGTCGCGACCCCCGGCAAGGCCTGGCGTAGTTCGTTGCGCATTCCAGCGACAGGTTCAATTGCAGTGAGTTCGCAACCGGAGGCGACAAGTAGACGAGTGAAGATTCCCGTGCCAGCTGCAAGGTCGACGCAGCGTATTCCCGGTGCAAGGCGCAGGTTGGTGGTGATCCATTCGACGGCATCGCCCGGATAGGTCGGACGAGATTGTGCGTAGGTCGTGGCTTCTTTGTCGAATCCTGCGGCGGCTATTTCATGCACACTCATCGTGGAAACGATATTTCATTGAATCGCGCAACACGACCGCGTTACGTCCGTTGAATGCGATGCGATATCCGAAATCCAACAGGCGCAACGCTCGAGTCTGCGTATACCAGGATCGTTCAACGACGACATAGCGCACTCCACGGCGCTGCAGTTGCTCGGTGCCGCAGCGGTCAGGGAATTCATCCATAGCAATCTTCAGACCTCCATCTTTGGCGCTGGCGTCGTATTCGTTGGGTTGCCTTGGAAAAAGGCCGGTGTAGCCGTTCACGATCGGGTTGCGGTGATGCAACGCGGCCAGCATCGACACGGCGGTTGATTCGAACGACGCAGCGCTGCTCGATGCCGGAAACGGAACCATCGCCACCGCTGCGGGTGGCGCGGCTTTGAGATACCTAACCCAGTCAAGCTGCTCCGTCGCGGGTACGCGCTGCAACGGCGCATTGAACGGCACCCCTTCGAGCACGATCAGCAGCGCGAGGCCGTAGACAAGGATCACCGCGGTTGGTCGGTGCCGGTTGCCAAGCACTATCGGAGCTGCAGTCGCCGCGAGTGCGACGAGCACTATCAGAGCGATCTGTACGCCGACCGAATACCGAAACGGACTACGTAGACGATCAAACCCGGGCGCGTAGTCGTACAGCCACCGGTACGGTTTCCCTCCGAACAGCGACAGATGTAGCCCAATGGATGCGGTAAACATTACGACGGCCATCCCGAGTGCGGCTGCGACAACACGGCGTTGGCCCATCCGCCAGCCCGCGAGCCCGCCGATCGTTGCGAATGCGGTCAGGTATAGGCCAGGCGATTCTCGGATCCCATTGCCGTTACCGTCGTCGCGCAATATTGGGATCGTTGCGGCGTCGGCGTATTGATCGATGTAGTCACCCGGATGCGCGCTGAGACCGGTAACCGTTTGGATGCTCCACCGGTCGTTGGCATCGAGTTGGAGTTGCTGCGACCAAAAATATGGAGCGGCAACCGCAACGACGACGAACGCAGCCGCAAGTCCGTGGCGCGCGAGCTTGCGCCATGGAACCGTTCGCCACAGCAGTACTGGCACGGCAATGGTCAGCATGATTGTTAGGAAGATGGCGTAGTACCCGGAGGTTCCGACACAGACAATGCACCACGTTGATGCGCCAAGCAGCGTCGGCAACCGTTGGGTTGACCGGTAGGCAATGAGGCGCTCCAGCGCGAACACCATCGGAAACACGCATACGAGTTGCAGCACGCCGAGCTGGCTCCAGACAAACGGAAGCGCTTGTGTGGCGATGCCAGTCGCAATTGCTGCAGGCCACGTAGCGGTGAGTCGACGGGCCAATACGGCGCCCGCGACGCCGTTGAGTGTGAGAAAGGTCAACAGGACGAGGTTGTATCCACCTGCTGCCCCGACCACGATCCGAAAGGTCGAAAATAAGATTCCAGTAATCGGTTGGGCTTCACTGCGGGCGAATGTGCCTGCGGTTGGCCAAAAGATCGGAGCATCCCAATAGTTGGCGTAGAAATGCTGAATTCGTTGCAGATTCCATTCGAGCGACCAGAGGTTGAACAACGGAACGGTTGCCGTGTCTTCTCGGCCGAGGGGAATATGAGTTGCGAAATGTCGGGCGAGCGGCCATGTCGTCATGATGGCAAAGACACCGTGGATCGCAGCTAAGGCCGCGCCGCGCCGGATCATATGCATGGCCGTGGTTATGGTTTGATGAACCGCAACATGTGTTGGCCTCGCAGGTGGCCCCAGTTGCCGATCACATCAAGTTCCAGCCCGACGATTTCCGCGAGTTTGGCGAAATCCGAAGGCGCGTAGTGAAAATGATTGCGATCGCCGAACGTCGTAACGGGATTCGTCGCGGGAGCCACTATTTCCTGAACGATCGGCGTGAAGCGTTCGGGACCTTCCGGACCGGGAAAGAATGTTGCAAAGAATTGTCCGCCAGGCGCAAAGTTCTTACTCACTTGTGACAGCGCGCGGAAGCAACTGTTCCAGGTCACGTGGGTGAACACTGATAGCGCAATCCCGAAGTCAAACTTGCGGCCAAAATCAATATCGAACGTGTCGGTTTCGCGCAACAACGGGTGCTTCTCGTCGAGTCCGGCATCGCGGCATTCCCGCTTTGCCCCGTCAATCATCTCATCGCTGAGGTCAACACCGCAGTATCGGTCGGCATCGAGATATTTGATGTAGTGCAAACCGCCGCGCAGCACGCCACATCCGAGATCGATGAAATGGTGTTGTGGCGCGAGCCCGCGCGATACCAGGAAGTCGAACTGCTGCAGGCCGATTTCCTCAAAGCGCCCGCCGACTCGGTTACGCAGCTGCCATGGTGCGGTCGGAACTGCGGTGACTTCGGACGCCCGCGCGAGCTGCTGTGACAACGTGCGGCGGTAGCGCGTGAGACGCGATGAAATTCTTGGGTCGAGTGCCATCTAGTCAGTTCCGATGATCATGCCGCCCGCGACTGTCTCCATCGTGCCTTCGTCGACAAGAATGAATGAACCTGTGTGGCGGTTACGCCGATATTCATCGACGAACAGGGGAGCAGTCGTGCGCAATTTGACTCGGCCGATGTCGTTCAGTGACAGCGAGTTGATGGAGTCGTCGCGCGACAGCGTGTTGATGTCGAGGCGATACAACAGTTCGCTCACCTTGGCCCGTGCCCATTTTGTGGTGTGTTTGATTGCGTAAATCTTGTCGGGCTCAAGCTTGGTATTCGGGCTAAACCAGCAGAGTTGCGCCTGGACGTCTTGTGTCGCCATGGGCTGGTTGTTGGGGCGGCAAATCATGTCACCGCGGCTGATGTCGATCTCGTCGGCAAGACGAATGGTGACCGAGGACGGTGGAAACGCTTCATCGACGGGAGTGCCGAGGTGATCTATTCCGGCGATCGTGGTGGTGAATCCCGACGGAAGCACCGTCACTTCGTCGCCGGTGCGGAAGATTCCGCCCGCGACCACGCCCGCGTAACCTCGGTAGTCGTGATGGTCGTGACTCATCGGACGAATCACGAGTTGTACGGGGAATCGCGGGTCGATGAGGTTGCGGTCGGAACCGATATAGACGTGTTCGAGGTGATGTAACAACGTTGGGCCCTCGTACCAAGGAGTCCGTGCAGAATGGGTGACGACGTTGTCGCCTTCCAACGCTGAGATTGGGATGAACGTGAGATCGTCTACGTCAAGTTTGGCTGCGAACTCAGTGAACTCTTGGCAGATCGAGTCGAAGACCTTCTCGTCGTAATCGACCAGGTCCATCTTGTTGACACATAACACAAGGTGACGCACTTGCAACAGCGATGCGATCACCGCGTGGCGCCGCGACTGCTCAAGCACGCCTTTGCGGGCATCAATGAGCACGAGCGCGAGATCCGCGGTGGAAGCACCAGTAACCATGTTGCGCGTGTACTGCACGTGCCCCGGCGT
>SXHN01000111.1 GCA_005773635.1 Actinomycetota bacterium | reverse complement strand
GCACCACGTTGCAGGCGCTTTGCGCGGTCTACGACAATTGCAATTCGTTGCATACGAACGCGTACGACGAAGCCGTCACGACGCCAACCGATGAATCGGTTCGACGCGCGGTTGCGATTCAGCTGATCATCAATCGCGAGTGGGGATTGGCGTTCAATGAAAATCCGTTGCAGGGCAGTTTCGCAGTCGAGGAGCTCACGGATCTTGTAGAGGAAGCCGTGCTCACGGAATTCGAACGCATCAGCGAACGCGGCGGTGTGCTGGGAGCGATGGAAACCGGATATCAACGGGGCAAGATTCAAGACGATTCGATGCTTTACGAGCACCGTAAACATGACGGGTCATTGCCACTCATTGGCGTGAACACCTTCCTGGCGCCGGGTAGCGATGCTGCAATGCAGCTGCCGCCCGAATTGATGCGGGGCACCGAGGGTGAACGTCAGTCGCAGCTCGACCGCCTTGCACGCTTTCAAGCATCCCACTCCAACCACCGGACTGCCACGCTGGAGCGGTTAGCGACCGAGGCACTACGAGGCGGCAACGTCTTTGCAGTGCTCATGGATGCCGTGCGCGTCTGCAGCCTCGGCGAAATTACCCAGTGCCTGTTCGACGTAGGTGGTCGCTACCGCCGCAACGTTTGACCCACACCTTTCGAAGTTTGTGCATCCAAGCACGGACCACGTAGTCAGGTGCACAAAGTTCGGTGGTTTAGCGACCTTGGAAGTTGATTGGGTGGTTGTCGCGTTTCGCTCGCCTGGGTTCTTTGAAATCTTCGGTACGGCTGCTCATCTCCAGCCCGATGGCTTCGTTGTGGAGATGCGCCGCCATTTCCGTGGTGAGGCCTCGATACATCAGGTTCTTCGCCAACCCAACCGCGACCGTCGCAGAGGCAGCAAATTGGTCGACGATCTCGTTGGCAGTCGCCGCAACGTCGGCGGACCGAACGCTGCGCATCACGAGCCCCCAGTCGGCCGCCTGCACACCCGATACCGGCTCAGCCAACAACACCATCTGTTTCGCACGTGCGATGCCGACCAGTCGAGGCAACAGCCACGCGAGGCCAGAGTCGGGTGTCATGCCGATAGCAGTGAAGGGCGCGCGCAGCACCGCGTCGTCGGCAACGATCGCCACATCGGCAGCGAGTGCAATCGCTAATCCGAGGCCCTGAGCGTGCCCACACACCGCGGCGACGATCGGAGTTTGGCATTCGAACATTGTCGTGATGAAACGGTTGATATCGACGCGAAGGCGGCGTTGCGTGGCTCCGAAACGTGGCGGGGTATCGGGCTTACCTCGCTGCGAAAGATCGAAGCCGCTGCAGAAATTGTCGTTGGCCGAATCGATGGATATGACCCGAACGGAGTCAGTATTTTCGGCAGTTTCGATCGCATCAAGCAACGTCATGATCATCGCGTCGGTCAGTGCGTTGCGGCGCTCGGGCCGGTTGAACGTGATCCGGAGCACCGCACCATCTTGGCGAGTGTGCAGCGGGGCGTCGGCGTCGGTCATGCGTTCTCCAGAGCTGCGAATCGGTTGACTAGTGCGTCCAACAGACCGGCGCACGTGTGGGCGCCTCCTGGTGGCTCAGGCAATCGTATGGGGCCGCCGGCTCGGCTGGGCAGAATGATCGACGCGTGCCCAGGCGTAGTGGTTTCACCCCGTTGGTTCTCACCCCAGATGTCGACATCGATGGCATGGTGACCATCGACGACGTACTTGTGCGCAACGGTGCCGCGCATCCAATGCGTATCGCCGACGTAGTTGAACTTGCGGAACTGGCAATCGAGCTTCCACAGCCACGCATCGTCACCCATCCAGTCGGTGCAGAGATGTACGAGCCATGTTTCGCGCATGCGCCCGTAGTCGTAGCTCGCGGGATTGCCGACTGCGCGCGCCCATTCAGGATCCCAATGCACGCGTTGGTGCACATCGGGGATGTTGAGGGAATCTGCCTTGAAGAAGCGTGGCACGCGCTGGCGTTGGTCGTAGCCGAGCCGCAACGCTTTTACTCCGTACAAGCCCATTCCCATACCCACGTGCCAGCACACCATGTCCGTGACGCGCAACGGACCTTTGACGAGCGGCGTGAGCGAATCGCCTTCTTCGACATCTTCCCAAAAACGGGGCTCGGCGCCGCGGCGTGCGGCGGTCTCGCCGGAGTACTGCGCGTCGATGGCAGCGAGTTGCGGGTCGGTATACGAAGCGATTTCGATCGATGAGTTTTTCGTCGACGCGCTCCCAGCCGAGCGTTCGGTGCGAATCATCAATCGGTATTGTGCACTCAACGCAGCTGGTTCGGGATCAACCGAGGCAAATACCTCGCCGGTCCATTCATGCACAGAGCGGACAGCAAACTCCGAAGGCTTGTCGTGCACGCCAACCAACGCATTGCGTCGCATGACCCTCATTCCTGGGCGAAGTGGTGCCCACCATTCGCGAAAACTGCCGGAATAGAAGGCATGTGCGCCGCGCAACGGGTCGCCGCGGAGCAACGTCGCGGTTTCGGTGTCTAGCCCGGAGACGTCGTTCTCGCCGATCAGCGTGTCGCCGCCATTGAGGTTGGGTGAGGCGATTGGGCCACCCCACGCCGACCCTGCGGCGTAGGCGGGATTGCACCACAACGGATTGTCGTCGCCGACTGCCTCTGCAACGTGGCGAAACGAATCCTCGTTCGGTCGAAGGTAGTGCGGCGGTTGCGGGTGTGGTTGTGCAATCCCTATCCGTGCGCGCAACGCGGCAATGCCTTCGTCGGTGATCGTTGGAGCGTCACTCATCGTGGCAGTGCGCGCGTTTCTGGCATTGTGACCGTAATCGTATGGGCAATATTGTTGCTCGCCGTTCCGATTTGGACGACATAGTCGCCCGCATCGACGTACCAACCGGCTTCGGTTCGAACGTCGTCGACTAGCGGTGCGAACGGATTTGATGTGCGTTGTTTCTGCATGATTTCATCCCACTGTTCGTTGGCGGCATCCCAATACGCGAACGCACGATGGGGCAGCTCGATGCTGAGACGTTTGGATTCACCGACGGCCAGATGCACCTTTTCGAACGCCTTGAGTTCCTTATACGGACGCACCACATGGGGGTTCACTGGTGCGACATAGATCTGTACCACTTCGGTGGCAGCGCGGTCGCCGGTGTTCGTGACGGTAAGCGTAACCGTCGCAGGCGCGTCGACGCCGTGGCCACGTACGAGTGTGGGCTTGCCGATTTCAAACGACGAATACGAGAGTCCGTGACCGAACGCGAAGCGTGCGGGGAGATGACGCGCTTCATACCATCGATATCCAATGAACACGCCTTCGCCGTACCGAACCACACGGTTGTCGCCAGGGAAGTTCGTATACGACGGGTTGTGCTCGAGCCGTATGGGAATCGTCGTGGGTAGCCGCCCGCCCGGTTCGCTGAGACCAAACAGCACATCGGCAATCGCGTTGCCCATCTCTTGGCCGCCAAACCAACTTTGCACGATCGCGGAAGGGAGATCGGCCCAGTCCATTGTCACCGGCGACCCTGTATTCACGACCACGATCGTGCGTGAGTTGACTGCGCATACGCGTCGAATGAGTTCGTCTTGTGCACCGGGTAGATCCATCGAATCGCGATCATGTCCTTCGGTTTCCCACTGGGAGTTCGTTCCTACGACGATGACTGCGACGTCGCTGCGCGCCGCGGTCGCGACGGCCTCGTCCATGAGCGCAGACTGGTCAGCAATACGAATGCCGAGCTTCACTGCCCGCAGGATCACGCTTCCTTCGGTGGAATACTCGAACCTCACTGGATAAGAGCGCCCCACTTCGAGATCTCGTTCGATATTGAGTTCTTTGCTGCCAAGCCCGAAGAACTCGGCACCTGGTGGTGGTGGGTTAGTGATGCCGTCGAAGATGAGTTCTTCGTTGAAAAACACTCGTGCTCGTCCGCTTTGCACGAAGCTCAGAATGTGGGCTCCGTCGGCCTCCGCGGTGAACACGCCAGCGGCAAGCATGGAGAATGTGTTGCCGACATGGTCGACGCTGCCGAACACCGAAAGCTCAGCAGTCGGGAGATCCATCGTGTGTGCGGGCTCATTGGCGAAGGCCATATCGGTGCCGTGGAAGAACCTTGCAGACATCGGAAATGCTGAGGGGGTGACAGTGCGAGTGATGTCACAGCCGGGCGCGTATTCGACGGTGGCGCGATCGCCGATCAAGGCCGTGATGGCGTCGACTGGATTACTGCGATAGTGCGCTTTCAATTCAGCCGAGCCGCCTCCACCGATCTGAGGATGGAGCGCATTGGGCCCCAAGAGTGCGATCGTTGTTACGGCGTCGATCGCTAATGGAAGAATGCCATCGTTGGTCAACAATACGATTGCGTCGGCCGCGGCTTCGCGCGCCAACGCTCGGTGTTCGGGCAGATCGACTGCTTGTTCGGGCTCAGGAACAATCGGGTCATCGAGCGCTCCCACTTGTTCCCAAACACGGAGTTGTTTGCGGACGCGCTCGTCGATAACTGCTTCGGCGAGTTCACCGTTGCGCACCAACTCGCCGAGACCCGCGGTGTGGCGTCCCGGGCCGGGCATTTCGAGATCGAGCCCAGCGATTGCAGAGCCCGCTGGTGATCCAATTGCGAACCAATCGCTGATTACGAAGCCGGTAAATCCCCATTCGTCGCGCAACACCGTTTGTAATAGCCAATAGTTTTCGCCGCACCACACCGAGTTGAGCCGGTTGTACCCAGTCATAATGCCGAGCGAACCACCGTCTTTGATCGCCATCTCAAAGGGCACGAGGTACAACTCACGCAGGGTGCGTTCATCGACCTCGCTGGAGGTGGTGTACCGCTCGTGTTCTTGATCGTTGGCCACAAAATGCTTCACTGTCGTGGCAACGCCTTGGGACTGAGCACCTCGGATGAACGCCGCCGCAGTCGCTCCGGTCAGCAGCGGATCTTCGGAGTAGCACTCAAAGTTGCGTCCGCCGAGCGGAGACCGATGGAGGTTGATGGTTGGCGCGAGCAAAACCCGTGCCGTTTTCGTGCGCGTTTCGGCGCCGAGTAGCGCGCCGATTCGCTCGATCAGAGCGGGGTTCCAAGTGGCTCCAAGCGCTGATCCGCAGGGCACACTGACGGCGCTCAGCGGGCTCGTACCTGGAAGAAACCCGCCGCGCGCACCAGCCGGGCCGTCGGTGACCTTCACAGATGGAAGGCCCACTCGCTCCACCGCTACTGTCGACCACATGTCTTTGCCCGCGAGGAGCTGGATCTTTTCGTCGAGGGTAAGTGCGTCGATGATGGTTTCGATACGCGTTGAGTCGGTCACGGCTGCATACTTACCCGCGATCGCCGTGCAGGCAAAGCGAGGCCTACTCCGATGAGGCCCAAGCCAACGAAGTACGAGACGCTCGAAGTCTCATGTTCCGCAGCCGTGGGTTGGATCGTATTTAATCGACCGGCCGCGGCAAATGCGATGGATGCCACGATGCTCAGCGAACTCGAAGCCGCGTGGCTCGAACTTGAAGCCAATGAGTCGGTGCGCGGGATTGTGAACACTGGCAATGGATCAGCATTCCAAACTGGACTGGATGTGGTGCAACTCGCAAAAAGCCCCGAGGCGTTACGCGAACAATCGCGCCGTACCAAGCGCTCTGAGCTCAAGTTCACGGCGTGGCAAAACGGCGTGACCAAGCCCGTGATTGCTGCAGTGAATGGTGTGTGCGCGGGCGGTGGGCTTCACTTTGTCGCCGACGCCGATATTGTGATCGCTAGCGAATCGGCGACGTTTCTCGACCCGCACGTATCGGTTGGCCAGGTGAGCGCGTTCGAGACGATCGGCTTAGCGAAAAAGATGCCGATGGAGTCGGTCGTGCGGATGGCGCTGATGGGAGCACATGAACGAATTGGGGCTCGGCGAGCGCTGCAGCTCGGATTGGTTTCGGAGGTGGTTGCAGACACGGATCTGCATCGACGTGCTATCGAGATAGCAAGCCATATTGCTGACCAACCAACTGCCGCGTTGCGTACGATCAAGCAGCAACTCTGGAATGCACTTGAGCGGCCCTAAAGGATCACGTGGAATATTCCAAACTTGAGTACCTCGTTGTCGAACGTCATGGTCCGGTTGGCTGGTTGATCAACAATCGCCCAGAGCAACTCAACGCGATGAATGCACAGATGCGCGACGAATTTGCGATCGCATGGAATGAACTGAACGCTGATCCCGACGTTCGGGTGATCGTGCACACGGGAGAAGGGCGCGCTTTCCAGACCGGTGTCGACGTGACTGAAATAGCTAGCGACGGTCAAGGCATGGAGCGGTACCGCGACTCTGTCGCCAACTTCGACCTGCATTTCACGAGTTGGCATCAAGAAGTATGGAAGCCGGTAATTACCGCGGTCAACGGGATTTGTTGCGGCGGTGGTTTTCATTGGGTCGCCGACGCCGACATTGTGATCGCCGCGAGCGATGCGCAGTTCTTCGACCCACACGTTTCGGTCGGCCAGGTTGTGTCGATTGAAGCAATCGGCCTGATGAAGAAGATGCCCGTGGAAGCGGTTATGCGAATGGCGCTCATGGGTCGATACGAGCGTTTAAGCGCGCAGCGGGTCTACGAGTTGGGAATGATCAGCGAGGTCGTTGACCCACCGGACCAACTCCGAGAACGAGCGCAACAGATCGCCGAGACAGTCGCCAAGAATTCGCCCGCGGCGATGGCGGCAACGAAAAAGGCACTGTGGGGGGCGTTGGAAATGGGCTTGACTGATGCATGCAAAGCGGGAGCCCAACACCTCGTGAGTATGTGGGGACATCCGGATCAGACCGAAGGGCCGAGCGCGTTTGCGCAGAAGCGGCCTGCAAATTGGAAGCTTGAGGCGTAACCATGGTGGCAGAGAAGTTTGAAGTGGAAGCGATTGGCCACGTGATCGGAGGTCGCACGGAAGCGATTGACGATCATTGGGGTCCGGTTGAAGCGAAGATCGAACTTGATGAACGGTTTGAGCCGGATTCGCTCGATGGTCTTGCGGACTTTTCGCACTTGGATGTCGTCTATGTGTTTCATGCACTTGGTGATGAGCCGATCACTTCGGGCGCGAGGCACCCCCGCGGCCGAACCGATTGGCCAAAGGTTGGGATTTTTGCTCAGCGCGCCAAGGCACGACCGAATGCAATTGGCGTCAGCACGTGTGAGATTGTGCGAGTGGAAGGGCGCTGCGTGTTCGTGCGGGGACTCGATGCCATAGATGGCTCACCAGTGATTGATATCAAGCCGCACGTCATTGAGATGGGTCCGCGTAGCGATGTGCATGAACCTCCGTGGGTCGTTGACCTCATGAGCGAGTACTGGGACGCGTGAGTACCTACGAAGGATGACTTGATGCGTGCCGACGACTTAATTTTGGTGAGTGTCGACGACCATCTGGTGGAACCACCCACGATGTTCGATCAGCACATCCCGTTGCGTTTTCGCGATCGCGCACCCAAGGTTGTGCGTGACGATTCGGGGAGCGATGTGTGGACGTTCGATGGCAGTGTCATCCCAAATATCGGTCTCAACGCGGTAGCCGGCAGACCCAAGCATGAATACGGCACCGAACCGACGGCATTCGATGAAATGCGACCGGGTTGTTTCGATGTGCACGAACGAGTGAAAGACATGAATGCGGGCGGAGTGCTCGCGTCGATGTGCTTCCCGTCGTTTCCGGGCTTTGCCGGTCGGCTTTTCGCTGCCTGCGACGATGACGCCCTGAAACTTGCTGTAACCCGGGCGTATAACGACTGGCACATCGACGAATGGGCTGGCAGCTACCCAGGCCGCTTCATACCTATGGCGCTGCCGATTCTGTGGGATCCAGAACTCGCCGCAGATGAAGTCGCGCGAAACGCGGCCAAAGGGTGTCATTCGTTGACCTTCACAGAAAACCCGGCCGCACTCGGGTATCCAAGCTTCCACGACGCTCACTGGGACCCGCTGTGGAGCGCATGTTGCGACAATGACGTTGTGGTCTCGGTGCACCTCGGTTCATCGGGGAAGTTGGTGGTTACGGCTCCGGACGCGCCAATGGACGTAATGATCACCCTGCAACCAATGAATATCTGCCAAGCGGCGGCCGACTTGTTGTGGTCGCGGGTGTTGCGAGAATTTCCGGCGATTCGGTTCGCTTTGAGTGAGGGCGGCACCGGCTGGATTCCCTACTTCCTCGATCGTGCCGATCGCACCTACGACATGCACCACCAATGGACGGGACAAGATTTCGGATCGCGCCTTCCTAGCGAAGTGTTTCGTGAGCACTTTCTCACTTGTTTTATCTCCGACCCGGTTGGGTTGCGCCTTCGAGACATGATCGGACTGGACAACATCGCATGGGAGTGCGACTACCCGCATTCCGATTCTTCATGGCCGCACGCGCCCGAAGAGCTCGCGGCGTTTGCCGACGGAATTCCCGATGATGAAATTAACAAGATTGCCTACGAGAACGCGTGTCGTTGGTACCAGTTTGATCCGTTCATATATCGCGCCAAAGCTGCCTCGAATGTCCGCGCACTCCGCGCCGAATCCGCGGGTCATGATGTCGCAATCAAGTCAATGGACAAAGGGCGTTTCGAGCGGCGCGTTCCAAGTGCTGCCGAAATCGCGGCGAACGCGACTGCTTAGCATTATGTCTCATGGGTAAACGTCGGTCCGAGCACCGATACGGAACGCCCGATCCACTCTTCGAGCATGCACGATTTCATGATGCTGGTATCGCTTGACGTCGCGACCGATCGCGCACCGGAAGGAGTGTCGATAATTGCGATGGTCTGGACTGGTGTACCGTTGTCGTGTTCGACGGTGTAGCCAGCGATCGTGCCGACTCCCGCGAATGTCGCGTCGACATCGACAAGGGCGGTGGCGGCGGCGACGTTGTCAGTGACTTCGATGAGTGCGATGTCGTCGACGGGCAAGCTGCATGACCAAGCCGATGCTCCGAATTTTGTGAGTATCCCGCTGACTGCCGTCGCTATGCCGACAGCTCCCGTTTGGGTGCGGAGCTGCGAGCACAATTTGGCGATTGATTGGAAGGTGTAGTTGTTGAGTGGCCCGCCACCGAACGTCATCCCTCCGGTAATGGTTAACGCGTTGTGCGCTTCGGTCGTGATACCAAATTCTTCGATCTGCATCCTTACTGCCGCGGGAAAACACGAATACAGATCTAAAACTTCGACGCTGTCGAGAGGGCGTTGCAACGCGTCAGCGAGCGAAGCTCCAACACGCGCGACTGCCGGGCTGCGGTGCATTTCGGCTCGCCGCACCAGGGGGGCCATGTAATTTGATTCCACGATTGCGCGCGGAAAGACGAAACGGTCTGAACCGACGCCGAGTTCGATAGCCCGCTCGTATGAGCAGACGATGAACGCCGCGCTCTGATCGACGTTCCATTGGGAGCAATGCAATTTCGTATATGGGAAGGCGAGCATGGTGTTGGTTGTGGAGCCCCGCATCGTTTCGGCGCTCGCGAAGTCTCGGTTCCACGCGTCTGGATTATCAACGGCGACCGCGCTAAACGACGACCACAGTTCTGCGAGCAATGCTGTGTGTTCCGTTACCGATTGTCTTTTTGCATATCGAAGTGCGGAATCAATGATTGCGTACTGTCGCGCTGGTACCCGAAGCCCACGTTGGACCTCAATTTCGTGCACGATGTCGTGATCAGGAGTGACAACTATGTCTGGTGGATCGGTTGGCGAAGACGATTCCGGCGCCGCGATTCCGGCAATTGCGGCTTGGAGTGCCCGGTACTTTGCTTCTCCGCCGGCGATGATCACAACGTCGGCGTCGCCGTTGAGGATGGCCTCGAAACCGTGGCGAAAGATTGACGTTTGGAGCACGCCGAGCTCGAACAGCGCGCTGCGAGCTGAGCCAGCATGGATCCGGCTTGCGACCATGCGCCCAGGGTCCGTGTATGACCAGATGCCTTTGGGTATCGAGATCAGGTCGGTTGATCTGAGCAGCGCTGCGACGTCAAAGACGCCAGTGTCCGCTGCGGCCCGTCGGGCCGCAAGTTCGATCAGCGCGATGGTCTCGAGTGAATCGTCGATGTTGGCCGACCGTTGGTGCGCAACTCCGACTCCGATGACTATTGGTGTCCGCGGATCGAGTGTGGCGGTCATGCGATCACGCCCGCTGCGCGCCACGTTGCGATTTTTGCAGGATCGAAGTTGAATTCACCGAGAACTGAATCGGTGTCTGCACCTTCATAGTCGTACGAAGGTCTGGCTTCGCCGGGCGTCCGCGACAATCGGGGCGCGGGTGCTACCTGGTACCCGTCGGGGTTGTCATCTGGTGTGTCGATGAACATCTCGCGGGCCGCATTGTGCGGATGATGGCGGGCTTCATTGAACGTTAGCGCGGGCGCAAAACACACGTCGGTGCCCTCGAGCTGTGTCTGCCACTCGGCGCGCGTCTTGGTGCGCACTGCGGCGGCGACTCGTTCGCGAATCACGGGCCAACCCGATTGGTCGTATTGGTCGGGCAACGATTGTGGATCAAGACCGAGTTGTTCGAGCAGTTGCACATAGAAATGGGGCTCGATCGGAGCGAGCGTGATGTGTTTGGAATCGAAGGTTTCGTACACGTTGTAAAACGGCGAACCGCCGTCGAACAGGTTCGTACCGAGTTCCTCGGTGTGCATTCCAGCACGAGCCATCGAATAGAAAACGGTAAAAATGGAAGCAACACCGTCCACCATTGCAGCGTCAATTACTTGACCCTTACCTGATCGCTGAGCTTCGAACAGCGCACAGACGACACCGTACGCGAGGTGCAAACCACCGCCTGCAAAGTCGCCTAACACCTGGAGCAACGGCACTGGAGGGCCGCCGAGTGGGCCAATCGAACCGATAGCGCCAGTCATTGCTTCATAATTCAATGAGTGCGCCGCAGTATGCGATAGGGGTCCGGTTTGACCCCAACCCGTGAGGCGACCGTAGACGAGCTTGGGATTGCGTGCTAGTGCGACATCAGGGCCGATGCCGAGGCGCTCTGCCACTCCAGGCCGAAACGCCTCGCACAACACGTCGGCTTGTTCAACCATCGACAAGACGAGCTCGACACCGTCGGGCGACTTGAGATCGACTGCGATCGAACGGCGGCCGCGATCGAATTCACGAAATCGAGCTGCGGCGGGTGGTTCGGCTGGCACCTCGTTGATTCGGTTGACGCGGATGACGTCGGCGCCCATGTCGGCCAGTTTGAGCGTTGCGAAAGGTAACGCCCCGAGGCCAGCGAGCTCCACGACCGTGACCCCCGACAGAGGTCCACGAAAAGTTCTTGGCATCGGGGCAAGCTAGCGGGCTGGGACCGATTCCCACTTCGGCCGCACAGGCCGGTTCTTGGCGAAGTTAGGCATGGCGATTGTCCCCCGACCTTCTTCGATTTCGGCTCGTGCGTATTTGACGAGTGCTCGAAGTGATTCCTGGTCGAGTTGCGAACGCTCGAGGATCTTGACTGCCCTCGAACCGGGCTCTCGCAACAGCGCAAGCAAGAGATCGCCGGAGTCGATACTTTGTGCGCCGCGGTTGTCGGCTTCGTCCGCTGCGCCCGCTGCGACGCGAAGTGCGCTCGACTTCCACTTTGGCGTGGGACGCAAGCGGATAAATCGAGGCGCCTTGTGTGAGCCAGCGCGAGGTGGATCCCAATAGTCGATTGCTGACCAGACGTTGGCGTCGGAGATTTCGTTGTCGGTCAGAACCGCTTCCGCAATTGAACCAGTGGCGTGAACCAATCCGAGCAACAGATGCAGACTCGTCGTTTTATGCGGTTTGCGCAACGCCGCCCATTTCGCGGCATCGCGGATTGCGGTTGCAGCCGCGGTGGTGAGTTGCAGATGCGGAGCCTGTTCGATTTCTGAATTCATGTCGCGCACAGTTTCGCATTCGGGGGTATCGCGGCGCAAACGCCGATCGTTTGATTTCCTCAAAGTCCCCATCTCGTATGCCGGAACTACGACGATGAAGGTGCACAGTTTTGCGCTGCTCGACGCCCGTGGACCATGCTGCATTCGAGGGCAGTGGTGAATCCAGAAGGGCAATGCGACGAGATGGCTGAAGAAATAATGGGCGGCGGGGTCAACCAGCGCTCGCAGATCAAAATGACCGCCGAAGAAACCCAGGTGTTCTTGGCCGAACCGCGGGTAGCGACGATGTGCACCGTCAATCGTGACGGCAGCGTGCATGCGGTAGCAATGTGGTACGGATTTTTGGACGGTTGCATCGCGTTTGAGACCAAGCTCAAGAGCCAAAAAGTTGCGAATCTCCGGCGGAATCCGAATCTAACGGTGGCGTTTGAAGCCGGGTTGGGATACGAAGAACTCCGGGGTGTGACGCTGATCGGTACAGCAGAGTTTGTCGAGGGTCTCGACAACATGTTCCCACTGGGAATCTCGGTTTTTGAGCGATACCAGGGCGCATACAGCGAAGAAATGCGTCCGTTTGTGGAGATCATGCTGAATAAGCGACTTGTAGTGAAACTGAACGTGGCGAAGACGATCACCTGGGACCACCGAAAATTGGGCATTGAACCAATGAAATAGTGGTTTGACGCGTGACAACGCGTTCTCACCGGTGTAGCGTTTCCGGATCGGCGGGCGGTCGACCGCGTGCCGAGTCGTAGTTGAATCCCATGGTTACCGGAGGGTCACCCGCATGATTCGAAAATCGCTTGCCGTTGTCACAGTTGTTGCAACTGCGTTAGGCGCCATGGCCTGGGCGCCCTCGACGAGTGAGGCACACACTCAGAATGTGCCAGTGTCTTTCCCCTGCACTGCCTACCCGGATACCACGCTTGCAGGACCATCGAGCACGGCGGTCGACCTGATTTGGCATGGCACTGCGCCCGACACCGTCGAGCCGGGCACCGCGTTCTCTATCGTCGCGACCATTGACCCCGTGGCGGTGCCCACCTCAAGCGGTGGCTACAACCTCAACAACATGCGCGGGATTAACTTCAAAATTCCGGATCCCACTCGCGTCACCGTGAATAGTGTGAACGTGGTCGGTGGATCGGGCGGCTGGAGCTCGAACCGCACGGGAGGCGTCCTCACGCTCACCAATAACAACAGCTTTGCTGGTGGTGCACAGATCACTCCGCCATCGATCACCTACAATGTCACCACAACAGGTTCGATTGGCCAAACCGCAGAGCTGCGCCTGGGTGGCGCTCCGACGTTCAACGACAACGGTAACCCTTCGTTCAACTTCACTGCCAACGTCGCGTCCCCAATCGGTGCACTTGACGTGTTCGTCAAGTGTTACGCGCCTGGCAACCCTGCCACGCTCGTGCATGGAACTTCCATCGTTGCTCCCGACGTGAGCGGCCCGACGATTTCCATCGTTGCTCCAATATCGGGGCAGTCGTTCTCGTTGGGGCAAGTTGTCAACGGTAACTTCAGCTGCAGCGATCCTTCGGGCGTTGCAACGTGCGTTGGCACGAGCGCCAACGGTGCGCCGATCAACACTGCTTCCCTCGGCGCAAAGACTTTTACTGTCAATGCCACAGACACCCGCGCCAATGCGAGTTCTCAATCGGTCTCGTATTCAGTCGTGGATCTTCCGATAACGCAGGTCAAAGGCGGCACTGCTACCGAAGGCCCAGGAGCAACGGTTGCATTCGATGTCGCGCTGACGAAGCCCCCGGTTTCGGGCACCGTGGTGGTTGCCTATACCACTCAAGACGGTTCAGCCGTTGCGGGTTCTGACTACACGACTACCTCCGGAACGTTGACGTATACATCAGCTGGTTCGGTGCATCAGACCGTCACCGTTCCAGTGCTCAACGATGCCGTGCTCGAAAACGCGGAGGAATTCGCGCTTGACATCACCAGCGTCACCGGTGGCGGCGAAGGCAGCGCCGTCAATGCGCGCATCGTCGACGATGAGTTTTCTGGCATTGAGTCGGTCTGTGATTCTGCGGCGGAAGGCAGCCCTATCGCTTGCAAAGTCACGCTGTTGTCGCACCCGCGCGACGCGATCACCGTGAACTACTCGACTGCCAACGGTTCCGCGACGGCACCGGGCGACTATGCGTCCGCTACCGGCTCGCTGACGTTCAACCCGGGCGGATCGCTCACCCAGAGCGTCACGATCCCGACGGTGCTCGACGGCGTGTGGGACATTGTGCCGACGCGTACCTTCACGTTCTCTGCCGCGATCGGGGCGGGCACACCATCGCTCGCAACCGCAACGATCAGCGAAGCGACGGCGAAGCCGAGTTCCTTCTCCATCGGTGATGCAACGATGCGAGAGGGCGACGCAGCAGCACCATCAAATGTCTACAAAGTAAAAGTGCCGATCACGATGGATCGAGCGAGTAATACCGGGGCGTACATTTATTACAAGACGGTTCCTGGTACCGCCACTAGCCCGAGCGACTTCGCGGCCATTGCCGGTACGAAGGCAAACTTCCTCGCCGGGCGCGCCGGCTTTGAGGCGAGCATCACGGTGAATGCCGATTCGGTGGCAGAAGGCAACGAAGTATTTACCGTCATGTTGTACAACAACTCGGCGGGCACGCTGATCGAACGCAGCATTGGAACGGTCACGATCCTCGATGACGACTCGCCGACCGCCGCGCCTGTGGAGATCAGTATCGACGACATGGTTGTCGTTGAGGGAGACACTGGCGCGAACCGCAAAGTCACCGCGTCGATCCACCTGAGCCATCCAGCGACGACCAACGTTTCGTTGCGGTACACGACGGTTAACGGCACTGCCACGGCAGGTACCGACTATGTCGCAAAGATCAATAAATTGATCACGTTCAAACCTGGGCAGCGCGTGCGTTACGTGGTGCTGCAAGTCCGTCCAGATACGTTGCGTGAGAGTAACGAAGCGTTTGCGGTGCAGTTGTCCACCCCAAGCGTGAATGCTGTCATTACTGACAACAGCGCAACGGTGAACATCCTCGACGACGGCGACATTGCCGTGCCAGGGGCTCCTACTGCCTTGGCTGCGACGACCGCGCTCACCACGTTGGGTGGGACCGAACTCGACTGGACGGCACCGGCTGATAACGGCGGTAGCGCACTCACTGGATACGAATTCCGAGTGTCCACCGATGCCGGAACATTCTTTTCGGCGTGGGCGAATACCGGCGGCGGAACCAACGTGCGTGCGCTGCATGCAGCATGTGGACGTTCTACAAGTTGTATGTATGAAGTGCGGGCGAAGAACCGCGCGGGTGCTGGTGCCGCAAGCGCGAGGGGTACGGCCGTTGGCGCTGATGATGCGGGTGCGCCGGTTGTCGCGTTGCTCAGCCCGACAACGGGCAGTAACCGTGACTCTGCTTCTGCGCCGAACTTCACCGGAGATGCAGGCATCGCCGACGGCGACGCAACCAGCGTCGTAGTAACCGTCTACAACGGCGCGAATACATCAGGTTCGGTACTTGAGACGCTCAACGCTGCGGGTGTAGGCGGCACTTTCAACGTAGCGTCGCCTGCTGCATACGCGACTGGCATCTACACCGCAGTAGCAGAGCAGTCCGATTGGTCGGGGCTGACGACCACTTCGGCCTCGACGACCTTCGAAGTGCGCAATGCAGTATTCGTCGCTCCCGGCGGCAGCAACTCCAACCCTGGCACCGCTGCGGCGCCGAAATTGACCGTTGCTGCGGCACTAACGACTGCTGCGGCCGAGGCTCGACCTCAGGTTGCTGTCGGTGCGGGCACCTTTGCCGCCGGTAGCGGTGTGAGCCCATCGAGCGGCGTGTCGTTACTCGGTGGCTTCGACCAATACGGCGGCTGGAGTCGGCCAGGATCTGCTGGGTCGGGGGGAACCGCCGACAACTCGATGAGTGTGATCGAAGGCGCACCTCAGGCTGCAACGGTAAGTGGCCTCACCGTGACATTTGACGGGCTGACCTTGCGAGGTCGGAACACCGGTCTCAGCACCGGCGCATCGGTGTACGGAGTGCGTGCCATCAGTGGCGCAACCGTGACAATCACAAACTCGTCAGTGTCTTCTGATGCTGGTATGCCAGGAACGAATGGCACTGCTGGCACGAATGGCGTTAACGGGTGCAACGGCGCTGGCCACGTCGCTTTCGACACGGGCAACGGTTCAAGCTGCGGCGGGAGCGGGGTCGCTTCCGGTGGATTTGGAGGCGGTGGCGGTGCCGAGGGAGGGTTCTTCTCCTCGGGCAGTAACGGCAACTCCGGCGGAACCGGTGGCGGCGTGACTGGTGCTGGCGGTGGCGGTGGCGGTGGCTATTGCATCACACCTTCACCCGGCAACGGCGGTGGCGGCTCAGGTGGCGGTCTCGGCAGCCCTGGTTCGTCTGGCGCAGCGGGGACCGGTGGCACTGGCGGAGTTGCGTTTGCCGGCTCCACTTGGGCTGGCCAAGCGGGCTCGAATGGCACCAACGGCACCTCCGGTTATGGCGGTGGCGGCGCGGGTGGTGGCGGTGGTACTTATTGCGCCGGCGGCGCTCACGGTGGTCGTGGCGCAGGTGGCGGTGGCGGTGGTACCACGGGCACGAATGGAACCGCAGGTACGCCTGGCGGAGGATCGTTCGCGGTCTACGCTCACAATGCCTCCGTTGTCGTGACGGCCAATAGTGGAGCCAGCCTTACTGCTAACGCCGGCGGTAATGGTGGCAACGGCGGTAACGGCGGTAACGGCGGTAACGGTGGTAACGGCGGCCAAGGCGAGAAACAGTCCAAAGGCGGTAACGCCGGATCTGGTGGTGGCGCTGGTGGTGGCGGTGGTGGTGGCGGCGGCGGTGCTGGCCAATCTGGTCCATCCGTTGCAGTACTGCATATCGGAACCGGCTCTGCGACAATTGGCGCAGGCACCAATCTTGTGCACGCGGCGGCTGCGGTCGGCGGATTGGGAGGTGTCGGCGGCAACGGAGGAGTTGGCGGCGTCGGCGGTTTGCCTCGTGATCCTGGGAACGGTACGTTCGACAGCAGCGGCGACTTCGTGAATGGTGGTGGCAATGGAGTCTCCGGCGTCGCAGGCGGCAGCGGTGTTAGCGGTGCCGGCGGTCTTGCATGTTCGGTGCTGGATGGCACGACCTGTACGCCCTAACGGAGCGCTACGCGATAGGTAGACGAATCGAATGAGGCCCCGGCAATTGCCGGGGCCTCATTTCGTTGCAGGTATAGATGGAGCTAGCCCACCAGTTGTTTTCGCTTCGGGGTGGGCAGCCAATACCAGTTGTGCATATCTCGGTCGTACCACTCAGTCTGAATGTTGGCTGGGAAGCGACGCACTTCGCGCGGGTCGTGAATCCGGCTAGCGCATGCGAATGTGCTGAGTGATCCCGGCGCGGTTGCGTCTGTCGTCCAGAGCAACTCCGTATGTGGGAATCGAGCCTCAAGTGCGCGTACTCGATCTCGCAGCGTACTGTTCGTTTCGTGCGCAATGCCGGTTGGCAAAACGACGATACCGTCGGGCGCCAGAGCGCCTTCGACTGCGTCGATCAATGCGCGAAACGCGGTGGATACCGTCGAACCTATGCGGTCGACGGGGTCGATGATTGCAACGTCGATGTCGCGACAGTTTTGCAGCGTCGCCACGATGTCGCCCGTGTGGAGGTGCACTCGACGATCGTCGAGGCTGCCTTGTACTTCTTCGTAGTATTGCTGCGCGATGCGAATCGCTTCATCGTCAGCTTCAATGAGGTCGACCGATTCGACCTCGTGATGCAACGCCTCCGTTAAGGAATGGAGATCGACCCCGCCGACGATTGCGACGCGACGTGGATCGGGGTGGCAATGCAACGCGGGATGCACGAGCGTTTCGTAGTAGGCCGCCGCGTCGAGACCAGTAGTGCGCAGCGCGCCGTCGAGTGCGAGTACGCGACCTGCGCCGTTGGATTCGAACAGGAGTAGCTCCTGATGGCGGGTCTGGCGTCGTTCAAGAATCGTATCGATACCGAATGCGATGCTTGGGCGGCCTTCTGTTGTGTCTTGAAACGATGCCTGCGTGTACTCACCCGGACGCACACCGCGCGGGAGTGTGCGCACGTCTACCTGATCAGCCTGGTAGGCATCGCGGAGAGTTCGCACGATTGCGTTCATGTCGACCGAATCGCCACACGTGAAAAAGTCCGCGGCGCAGTAGCCCATTTCCGGCCATGTATGTATTGCCAGATGACTCTCAGCAATAACTGCGATGCCCGAGATGCCGTGGGGCGAAAAACGGTGCACGAATATTTCAACCAGCGTCGCGCCTCCCGCACGAACTGCATCGCGCAAAGCCCGTTCGGTTGTAGCGACATCATCGAGGTTCGTTGCACCCCAAAATTCGCAGATCATTTGTTGGCCGACACCGTTTTGCACCGTTGCGATACCTCTGGGTTATCCGAAAGAACAACTAAAAATTCAGTTTGACGCACGTCAAACTACAGAAAACCTTGTACTGCTACGTAACGGTCGGTGTCAGCTGACGCTGAGGCAGCGTACGCCGCCGGCCGCGTACGCGGTATTCGGAGCCGACTGGCGGGTTGGATTGAAAAAATCTGATCGGTTTGGTGCGCGAGGATGTAGCTATGTGGAAGCCGGGTGAACTCGTAGGGAAACTTCTGGTGGCGGCCCCTGTGCTGACCGACCCGCATTTTGATCGGACCGTCATTTTGATGATCGATCACAGCGATGATGGAGCGTTGGGCCTGGTTCTGAATCGGCCAACGAATACTGCTGTTTTCGACGCGATCGAACCCTGGGCGGCTGTGACTTCGGAGCCGCTAGTGCTGTTCGGCGGCGGGCCGGTGCAGCCCGAGGCGGCGTTCTGTCTAGCCCTCGTGACCGACCCAGAGGTTGCGGGGTCGTCGTGGTCACCCATCGTTGGCCGCCTTGGGATGGCAGATCTTGATCGGGATCCGTTTGATTTTGAGGAAGGTGTCGCGTTGGCGCGGCTCTTCGTCGGGTATGCAGGATGGTCGAGTGGGCAACTCGAACAGGAGTTGCGCGAGGAAGCATGGTTCGTATGCGACGCGCAGGCAAACGATGCCTTGAGTGATGATCCGGATGGATTGTGGCAGGCAGTGCTGCGACGTCAGACCTCGCCGCTCGCATGGGTCGCGCAGTATCCCGACGACCCGAACGACAACTGACTCTCGAGTCAGTAGTGGATCATGTTCGTTGACACGTCGGGCAATGTGTGGTCGTCCGTGCATCGACGACGCTGCGGCGAAGTGGCGTCGCACACCGCTGGCACGGTTGTCCGAATCTGCCGTACGCGAAGAGATGGTGTTGATGTTCGCCGTATCCGCCGTCGACCGTTCGGTAGTCACGCAACGTCGTGCCGCTGCGACGGATCGCGGCAGCAAGGACTTCTCTGATTGCATCGCGCAGCCGGGCGGCGGAAGGCTTCGTAATCGACCTCGCCGCCGGTCGCACTCGGGCGATCCAACATGCTTCATCGGCGTAGATGTTTCCCACTCCAGCCACAGGTCGTTGCGACAACAACTGGGTCTTAATAGCTCGGCTTGACTGGTTCAACGCTCGGTAGAAACCGTCGCTCGTGAAGTGTGCACTCAGCGGCTCGGGGCCAAGGGTTGCGAGGGTGGGCAAGCCGGAGTAGTCGCCGCCGCGAACGACTGCGACACGCCCAAAGCGTCGAACATCGGAAAATTCGAACACTCGTGCGTCGTCAAGTTGCCACCAAGCCCGAAGGAATTTGTCGTCGCTGGTGTGCACCGACATTGTTCGTAACACGCCAGTCATGCCCAGGTGCACGATCATTTCATTGCCGTTGTCGAGCGGCAATATCAGATACTTTCCGCGCCGATGAACTGCTTCAATCGTGCTGCCTGTCGCGAGTGTTGCATCTGAAAACTTGGCCGACGCAAACGCACCCGAATCAACGATCGTTCGCCCCGTGAGTGCGGGTTCGAGCGCACGGCGGATGGTTTCTACCTCGGGAAGCTCGGGCATAGAATCGTTACCTGTCGTCGGGCGAGTGGGGTAGGCGCATCAGCGCCCGAGCCACTTGGGTTCGCGGCGTTCGCGAAACGCCTGTCCGCCCTCTTTGGCGTCATCAGTGTTGGCAACGAAACGACGCAACGTTTCACCAAAACGAACGGCGTCGGGCCAAGCCATCTCCTGGCCGCGGTAGGCCATTTCTTTGACCGCCCGCACTGCGAGTGGTGCACCCTGACAGAGTCGAGTCGCCAAGCCGAGCGCAGCGTTCTGCAATTCTGATCTCGGCACCACGCGAGAAGCCAGCCCGATTTCGACGGCCCGGGCCGCGTCGATGCGCTCGCCGGTTAGCAGGAGTTCGAGTGCATGCTGGAAATTGGTGATGCGGCGCGGCAAGCGGATCGCGCCCACAATCGTTGGTGTTCCGATGCGCACTTCGGGCATCGCGAACACAGCATCGTCGGCTGCGATGACGAAGTCGCACGCGGACGCCGCGGTGAGCCCATAGCCCAAGCAATAGCCGCCAACCGCGGCGATCGTTGGTTTCCAAACCTCGAGCCCTGATTCGAAGCTGTTGATCGTGGGCATTTCAAAGAATGTGCCGGGAAACTCGCCGATGCTTCCGCCTTCAGTGAGATCGGCACCGACGCAGAATGCTTTGCCTGCGCCGGTAACAATGCCGACCCACGCTGCTTCGTCAGCGAGGAATTCGTTCCAAGCGTTGTTCAACGCCGCACGCATGGCGCCGTTGATTGCGTTGAGCTTTTCGGGCCGGTTGTAGGTGATCGTGGCGATGTGGCCTGCGCGTTCGTACCTGACCAACGCCGAGTCAGTCACGCGCGTATCCCTCCATGATGTGTTCCATCCACCATTGCGGCGCCGCGCTTAAGAGTGCTTGGAGATCGGGATAGTCGTGCCAGCGAACGATTTTTCCGTCCACGATGTGATGCACGCTCACGAATCGCACCAACACCGTCTCGCCGGTGTGCCAATGCCACTCCTCGGCGTGTTCGGTCATCACGAGGTCGCCTTCCGCGATCATGTGTTTCGGGTGGTGGTAGATGCCAGACAACGGTTCGAGTCCGAGCCGCAGGCGCGCCGCGATTTGTTGCGGGCCGCGTGCGATGTCGTCGTCGCCGCCTGGTGAGAACACATCGGTGTACTCGCCATCTTCGGTGAAGAAGGCTCCGATACCGTCGAAGTCACGTTTCGAATACAACGTGAGCCAGAAGCGCTCGATGAGTTGTCGGTTGCGGGCGGAGAGGTCACTTGTCATGTCATGCAGCATGTCAGATTTCGAACTCGTTGTGCATACTCGACAGCCGGTCAGCGTTTGGGTGCTACAAGTCGGGAAGTCCAAGTTGAAGATTGGCTTCTTCTAACCCGCCGTCGATTTCCAACAGCTTTCCGGTAATGAATGCGCCTGCCGGTGACGCAAGGTACAGCACGCCTAGCGCGATATCTTCAGGTTCTCCGAGTCGCTTGAGGGGCGTGCCTTCGATCATCTGGTTTCGGAGGTTGTCATCGGTGAGGACAGTGTCGAGCGCGCTGGTTGCCGTTGATCCCACAGCGATTCCATTGACGCGAATTTTTGGAGCAAGGTCCGCGGCCATGAGCTTCGTCATATGTGTCAGCGCGCCTTTGGCCGTGCCGTATGCAATGAACCCACGATCGCGAAGGCGGCCGATCGCTGAAGAAATATTGATGATGGAGCCGTTGCCATGTTGGAGCATGTGCGGGACTGCAAGCTTGCTGAGCTCAAACGCCGTCAGTACGTTGAAATGAAACGACCGTTCGATGTAGCCCTTACTGGTTTGCAGGAAGGGCCTCGGGGCAGTACCACCGGCATTGTTCACCACGATGTCGATCGTCCCGAACTCTTCTATTGTGGCGTCGACGAGTGCTGCAAGCGAGCCATCCTTGTCTACGTCGGTAGCGACGACGAGCGTTTTCGCCCCGAGAGCACGCGCTTGCACTGCGACGTTGTCCAGTTGTTCTTTGGTGCGCGCAGCAAGCACCACGTTGGCACCGGCTTCCGCGAGCGCGAGCGCGCTCGCGGCCCCGATTCCGCGGCCAGCACCCGTGACAATCGCAACCTTGCCATCAACGCGAAATCGCTCCAACACCATTGCTAACGCTCCCAAAAAGTCTGAACGTGGTTAGTCGGTTTTGACGACGCTCACCTTAGGTGCGCGAGTATGTTGAGATGCTGCTCGAAGGTGCAACAGTGTTTCATATCAACGTTAATTGTTCCGATCTTGCGCGATCGCTGCAGTTCTATCGAGATGGTCTTGGTCTCATACAAGGTGCACGGACGACGCCGGAAGCAATTCAAGATGGGACAGCGTTTGGGCTGTCGGCGTCGCTCTGGGACGCATGGATTTTGCTTGGCGATCGCGGGTTCGACGGTGGTGTTGTCGACTTGTTGGAATGGAAACAACCGGCGCCGATTGGCTTACCACCTCAATCGCTCACCGAGACTGGCTGGCAGCGAATTGGTCTTATGGTCGCCGATATCGACGCGGTCAAAGTATCCGTCGAGCGCTTTGGTGGAATTGCATGGAGTGAACCCTTCGACACGGGTGATGTCAACGGCGCATCGTCGATCAAACTCTGTTTCGTCAGCGATCCCGATGGCGTGACGATCGAACTCATCCACGCCGGTCTCGGGCCGCGTGTCGCATTCGTCGGCATGACGTGTGCAAATCTCGAACGATCGATTGCCTTCTATGAGTCGCTGGGTTTCCGGGAGGTCCTGCGGATCGACGCGGTCCGAGATGACGGCGAACATCTGCGAATCGCCGGACCGGTGGCCATGCAGGAGGTGCTGATGAACGCACCTGGTGGTGGGGATGTTGCGTTGTTGTTGGCAGGGTTCGTTACGCCCGACGTCCTGGTGACCCCACCTCGCCCTGCGAACGCCTTGGGTGCCTGGCGAGCAGCGATGTTGGTCGACGACGTTGAGGCTGTGTGCGGCGCGCTGCGGGGCGCGGATATCGACCTCATGAGCGATCCCGTTGCGATGTCGATGGGACCAGGCTTACCCGATGTGCGATTCATGTGTTTCCGTGGGCCCGATGGAGAAGCCGTCGAACTGGTTGAACGACCGCAACGATAGGCTCGTATCTATGGCTGAACCTACCTATACCGATCTTGGATTCAAGGCGTTCGACGCCGATCACCACTACTACGAAGCGCCCGATTCTTTCACGCGTCACATTCCCAAAGGTTGGGAAAAACGCACGATGCAATGGGCTGAGCTCAACGGCAAGCAGCGCCTGTTAGTAGCTGGTCGATTGAACCGGTTTATTCCGAATCCACTGTTCGATCCGGTCGCTCGGCCAGGGTCGCTTGATGATTACTTCCGGGGTAAACGAGCAGGCGACGATATTCGCGCAGCGTTCGGCGAACTCGAACCGATCAGCGCGGGCTACCGCGACCCCGCGGCGCGGGTACCGCAGCTCGATGCCCAAAATATTCAAGCGGCTTTGGTGTTTCCGACGCTCGGCGTCGGGATGGAAGAAGCGTTGGTCGATGATCCTGATGCTGCGCATGTGGCCTTTCATTCATTCAATGAATGGATGTACGAAGACTGGACGTTCAATTACAACGACCGCTTGTATCCAGCGCCGTATCTCAATTTGCAGGATCCCACAAAAGCCTTGGAAGAACTCGACTGGGTACTGCAACGCGGCGCTCGCATCATCGTGATGCGGCCAGGGCCGGTTCGCGGTCCTGGGTTTTCCCGTTCGCCAGGCGATCGCGTCTACGACGGTTTCTGGGCCAGGATTGCAGAAGCTGGGGTAGTGGCCGCGTATCACTCTGGCGATGCGGGCTATAACCGTTACGCCGAAGATTTTGGTACCGGCGGAGAGATGGAGGCCTTTCGGGTGCGGCCGTTGCGTGGCCTACTTACCGGTCATCGCCCGATACACGACACGATCGGGGCGTTGGTGTGCGACGGAGTATTTGCCCGCAATCCAAGGCTTCGGGTTGCGACCATCGAAGCGGGTTCCGACTGGGTCGTGGATCTGTACCGATACTTCAAAAAAACATATGCCCAACGCCCATCGGAATTCGCTGGCGATCCCGTTGAACAAATGCGTAACCAACTCTGGATTTCGCCATATTACGAAGACGACCTTGCGCAGCTTCGCACCGTGCACGGCGCCGAGCGGATGTTGTTTGGCAGCGACTACCCTCATGCCGAAGGCCTTGCCGACCCGTGCGCTTTCGTGCACGATCTTGAGGGCTTCTCGGATGCCGAGGTTCAGCTGATCATGCGCGACAACGGCCTCCAACTCATCGGCGGCTAGCGGCCCGGAGTCGGGGTGTCGGGCACCCGAGTCCGGCGCCGAAACTTGAGGTGGTCACACGATCTAGCGGTTTGCGCGGCTCGTGTGGGACCGCGACACTTGTGTCCGGCGCCGAAACTTGAGGTGGTCACACGATCTAGCGGTTTGCGCGGCTTGTGTGGGACCGCGCCACATTACTTATCGTCGAAGACGATGATGTTGCCGACATAGCAGGCCACCCAGACTCGGTTGGCGTGTTTGTCGTACGCAATGCCAATGGGGTGATGGTTGGTCGCAATGGTTTGCAACTCGCTCATGTCGGATGATCGCAGCTTGGTCATCGTGTCCGACTTGTAATTCACCACGTACAGCGCCGTGCCGTCGGCCGAGATGTCCATGCTCCTAGGGTTGCTCCCGGTGCGTACCGTGTTCACGACCTGGCGCGTCGCAGTGTCGATCTTGACCACTACGCCAGCACCGTTGAGCGTTGCATAGAGCCAACGATTGTCGGGTGACAACACGATGTGGCGTGGACCTTGGCCGCCAGCGGCGAAGGTGATGAACTCCGATGTTGCGAGGTTCACCTGCGCAATAGTGGTTGAGCCCATAATGGCGACGTATGCGCGCTGGCTGTCCGAGGTAATCGCGATACCTCGTGGATACGCGCCGAGGCTAATGGAGGACGTCACTTTGGCTGAAGCGAGGTCGATAACGGACAACGAGTATGAGCACCAATTTGTGACGAGCGCGCGTTTGCCGTCTGGTGTGATTGCGATGTATTTCGGGACGGCACCCACTTCAATCGCCTGATCAATTTTCCACGTGCTCGTATCTATGCGATACACAAAGCTGTTATCGAAGCCGCTGTTCGGGTTGCACTTGTCGGAACCTTCAGGCCCGAATCCGGGACCGTACATTGAATAGTTCGTGATGTATTCGTAGCGGCCGTCGGGCGTGAACGCTGCCTCCACCGGAGCGCCTTTGAACGACCCAACGTGTTGCGGGTGGCCTAATGCTGCGAGATCGACGGTGTCAGGAATTGTTGCAAGCAACGCCGTGTCGGAGCCGTACACAGTGACCGAGTGTTGGTACATCATGTTTTGGGCAGTGACTGTGCCTCGGCCCGAAGCAACCACAGATTTTGGTGAAATGGTTCCGCTGATAGTGGTGACTTTGGCCAGCGTCGCTAGGTCGGAAGCAAGGCGGGGCTTCGACGTCGTGGTTGGCTCGATGCTGGACGACGTCGTAGTGGGTTGGACTGTCGACGTTGAATCAGATTGGCCGGTGTCGCTCGGTTCTGCGCTCGGCGCAGTGGAGGGTGCGGCATCAGCTTGCGTTGCAACTGTTGTGCGGGGCTCATCGCTGAACGCCACTACGCCCACGACGATGAGCAGCGTGACAGCGAGCATTACCGCGATTGGCCGCCAACGCACCTGGTTCCATTGCATCGCTGCATGTTACGAGTCGGCCGTTGGTCGGGATGCGAATTCGACCGGATGAGGGTGTTATTTCGGAGGAAAGCGCACCGCGCCGTCGATACGGATCACTTCACCGTTGAGATATGGGTTCTCAACGATTTGCTGTACCAGCTGAGCGAATTCATCAGGGGCGCCCATGCGGTTCGGAAACGGCACGATCGACGCGAGCGCATCGGTCATGGCTTGCGGTGCGAATCCGAAGATTGGCGTGGCGAAACTTCCCGGCGCAATCGCCATCACGCGGATGCCGCTCACCGCGAGGTCGCGGGCCATGGGCAAGGTCATGCCAACGATTGCACCTTTGGTGGCCGAGTATGCGACTTGACCAATTTGGCCGTCGTACGCGGCAATCGAAGCAGTATTAATCACGACTCCGCGTTCGCCGCCTTCGTTCGGGTCGTTCTTGCTCATCGCCCCCGCGGCCTGGCTCGCAACGTTGAAAGTCCCGACGAGGTTGAGCTTGACGGTCCACTCGAACAGCGCGAGGTCGTGGGGCGTGCCGTCGCGACCGATCGTGCGTCCGGCCATGCCGCTCCCGGCGCAGTTGACCGCGATGCGGAGACTCCCCATTTCGCCCGCAAGGGCAATTGCTGCCGCGACTGACTCGGCGGACGTGACGTCGGTTTCGGCGAACGCAACCTTGGCGCCAAGTTCTTTGGCGAGGTCGTTACCCCGGTCGACGTTCTTGTCCAGAATCACCACCGAAGCGCCATTGGCGTGCAATCGACGTACCGAAGCCTCACCGAGCCCGGATGCGCCGCCCGTTACCACTGCTACTGCGTCATTGATCTGCATAGTGGGCAATGTACGCAACTGGAATGGGTTGGCTCACATCGGCGTGCGGAGTTTCGACGGATGCCACCGCGTCGATAGTCTCGAACCATGGCCCCTACATCCTTCGACGGTCCGTTGGCTTTGCTCGCAGCAGTTGGCACTTCGGTCGGCCCAACCGATTGGCAGACGATCACGCAGGCACAAATCAATCT
Source organism: Actinomycetota bacterium (assembly GCA_005773635.1). Classification (GTDB taxonomy): domain Bacteria; phylum Actinomycetota; class Acidimicrobiia; order IMCC26256; family PALSA-610; genus F1-120-MAGs023. The sequence continues at coordinate 45,591 of SXHN01000111.1, read as the reverse complement.
GTTCGCAGAAGCAACGGGCGACAACCAGTGGATCCACGTTGATGTCGAAGCGGCAAAGGCGGGTCCGTTTGGCGCGCCGATCGCCCACGGATACCTCACGATGAGTCTGTGCGCTCCGATGCTTGCAGAGCTTGTGCACGTCAGCAATATTTCAATGGGAATCAATTACGGCATCAACAAGGCCCGGTTCGTGAACCCGGTGATTGTTGGTTCGAAGGTGCGGGCGGTAGGCGAAATTTCCGAGGTCATCGAGGTAGCCGGCGGAGTGCAAGCCGTTGTGAAGATGACCATTGAGATCGAAGGTTCTGCAAAACCGGCGGCAGTCGTGGAGACAGTCAGCAGATATTTGGCCTAGCGCCTATTCGTGTACGCGTTGGGCTACCAGGAGCCACCGCCGCCACCTCCGAACCCGCCTCCAGAAGAGCCACCCGAGAAGCCGCTGCCTCCGGTGGTCGACGCGGCCGCAGCAGAAATAGTTCCGCTGGAAGTTGAGGTGAAGCCATCCATTGCGTGCATAAAGGCGATCGTTGTAAACACGTTGCGATCGCTGCCGTGGTACCAGTCCGGTTCCGAAAGTTGCAGCGGTTCGAATGCTTTGGCCCAGTGGTCCGCGCATCCGAACACGATCGCGTACGGCAAATATTTGTAGAAATAGTTGTCGCGTTCCGCGTACTGCGCCCGGTTGGTTTCAGTGAACGATTCCATGAAGGTCTTAAACCCGTGGGTACGGCGCAATAGCGCGGTTCCCTTGGCTGTTCGTACGGGCATGACTCGAGCACTCACGATAACCGCAATGCCGAGAACGAATATCGGTGTTGTTGCGAGCATGAACTTCGATGTGAGCGCTAACGCGATCGCAACGCCCATCGATATGATGATGAACAGAATCCCTATTCCTCGCCATCTGCTTCGCACCTTGTCGGGTCGTGCCGCGAACCATCGGCGCAATACGAGGTCGTTGTAGATCGCCCGCTGCACGGCTTGGAGCGACTCCGCGAACTTCTGCTTGAGTGACGACAGTTGCACCTCATCGCCGGATTTGAACAAACGAGAAAGAAGTAGTCGTTCGTATTCGAAGAGGCCATCGTCAACGCGCTCACCTTCGCCATGGTCGCCGGTGTCGCGGTCATCGTTGCGACGCAGTGTCCAATCGACGCGGCTGAAGAGGCCTTGTTTGGGAATTTCGACGATGCTGAGGTATCCGCGCGTTGCGAGATCGATAATGGTTGCGGTGACGTCGAGGGGGTGAGCGACTCCGTCGATGAGTGTCCCGATCTGGCCGGGGCGGATACCTTCGGGTGGCTCGAACTGCACCGGTGTCGGCACCCGATCGACGATCGGAGCTGGCTCGTCGGCCCCACTGGCATTTCCGAGGGCCGCTTCCACCGTTCCACCGGCGTACTGTCGATCACGGCCTTTGCGCAATGTCAAAACAAGCCAACCGAAACAGAGTAGGCCCACTGCCGCGGTCGCGCCCAAGGTGATGGGTTCGATGTAGAGACCGCGCTGCGGCTTGTCGATGATGATGGGTGTCGTCGCGTCGGGTTCGAAGGCATTGAGGGGGTACTGGGTGACAACGGTGAGGCCAGAAAATGCGGGTAGCGCTGAAGACTGAAACGACGTCTTGTTTTCGGATCGTTGCGTCGACGCGCACGGTGAAGTGGACCCCGCCGGACCTTCGAAACACAACGAGGTTTCACTTGAGGCTGGTGCAGCAACGGCGGCGGCTGCCCTTCGAATGTCGACGTTCCATTCGTTGCCAGTCGCGTTCCAATTGAGCTCGGCCGCGCCGCCGTATTCGCTCAGTGCACCGCGGACGCTGTAGCGAATTATGTAGGTGTGCTGGCCTCTGATCGTGCGGTTGGGATCTCCGATCTTGATTCGCAATTTCTCGTCGGTCGGCGCTTCGATCTTGTGTTGCGTCGGGGTGTTGGGGCTGGTTGATTCGACGGATTTCACCGTGATTGGTGTCGATCGCTGATGCTTGTCGTCGGCGGCAATATTGAACCGATGAGGGATGTCGCGAAAGATGCCGTGGCGAGAGGTGCTGCCGAAGTCGTAGCGGATTGTCTCGACCACGTCGAGGGTGCCGTCTTGGCCAATCGTGATGGCCGTGCGGAAACTTGTGATTGATTCGCCGTAAGCGATAGCTGGTGGTTGGGAGGTGACGTTAGGGAAGGTGACCTTGCAGCTGGTCGTCACTATGCCCACAACGCTAATTGTCGCCAGGAGTCGTAACCAGGGTCGTCCTAATCGTGTCATTGGAGCAAAGTTACAGACATCTGGATGGCGACAGATGCACCCGACTGTCGTTGGCTTCCGTTAAGGTCGAAGCCATGGCCACCGCACCAAAAGGTAATTACAATGCTGAGCAGATTCAGGTGCTCGAAGGGCTCGACCCGGTCCGTAAACGGCCAGGTATGTACATTGGTTCGACGGGTAGCCAAGGTCTGCATCACTTGGTATGGGAAGTCGTCGACAACGCCATCGATGAAGCAATGGCAGGGTACGCGACCCGTATTGAGGTTGCGTTGCTTGCCGATGGCGGTTGCCGAGTCAGCGACAATGGGCGCGGCATTCCAGTCGATGAGCATCCGCAGTACAAAGGTAAATCGGCAGCCGAAATCGTGCTGACGGTGTTGCATGCTGGCGGCAAGTTCGGCGGTGGTGGATACAAAGTGAGTGGCGGGTTGCACGGTGTGGGCGTCAGCGTCGTCAACGCGCTGTCGAAGCGGCTCGACCTTGAGGTACGCCGTGAGGGCAATGTTTACCGGCAGAGCTTCGCGGCAGTTACCAAAGGCGGCAAAGTTCTTCCCGGCGTGCCACAAGGCCCGATCAAAAACACCGGCAAAGCCGGACGTGCGGGCAACGGCACCACGATCACGTTTTGGCCCGACGCAGATGTGTTTGATGAAATCGAATTTCGTGCCGCGACTGTGCTTGAGCGGTTACAGGTGATGGCGTTTCTGAACCGCGGCGTTGCGATCGCGTTTTTCGACGAGCGACCGAATCACAAACAAGAACTCACGTATTGCTACGACGGTGGCATCTCGGACTTTGTCAAACATCTCAATCACAGCAAAGAACCATTGTTTAAAGACATTGGATATTTCACTGCATCGGAACCTGAGGGCGATGTCGAAGTGGCCTGGCAGTGGAATACGGGGTACTACGAAGGTTTGCACACCTTTGCCAACGGCATCTCTACCACCGAGGGCGGCATGCACGCCGAAGGCTTCAAGCGTGCGCTCACGAACGCCACTAATCGTTACGCGAAAGAACGCAACTTGTTGAAAGGCAAGGACGCGTCGCTGCAAGGTGACGATGTACGTGAAGGCCTCACTGCGATCGTGAGTGTGAAGCTCACCGACCCGCAGTTTGAAGGGCAAACGAAAACGAAACTCGGCAACACTGAAATTCGCTCGATGGTCGAGCGGCTGACCAACGAACGCTTCGGGCGATGGTTGGAGGAGCACCCGAATCCGAGCAAGGCAATTGTCGCCAAGGCAGCGACCGCTGCTCGCGCCCGCAACGCGGCAAAGGCGGCGAAAGAGCTCACGAGGCGTAAGAGTGCTCTCGAAGGCGTCGGCATGCCCGACAAGCTCGCCGACTGTTCGCAGCGGGGGAGTGAGGGCACCGAATTGTTTGTAGTCGAAGGCAATTCGGCTGGCGGTTCGGCTCGTGACGCTCGCGACCCCAAAACACAAGCCATTCTTCCGCTACGCGGCAAGGTGCTCAATGTGGAGCGCGCCACGTTGGAAAAGATCTTGGCCAACGCTGAAATCCAATCGCTGGTCGCGGCCATCGGTGGTGGTATAGGCAAAGACTTCGACGTATCGAAAGTGCGATACGACAAGATCATCATCATGAGCGACGCCGATGTCGATGGCGGGCACATTCGCACCTTGTTGATTACGTTCTTTTTTCGACAGATGTTTCCGCTCGTCGAGGCCGGCCGTTTGTACGTGGCCCAGCCTCCCTTATATTCGGTGGAAATCAGCGGCAAGAAGCAGTACATCGCCGACGACGCGTCGCGGTCTCGCGTCATCGATGAACATCCCAAGAAGCAGCTTTCGTTTGCCCGATTCAAAGGGCTCGGCGAGATGGATTACCCCGAATTGCGTGAAACGTGTATGAATCCAGCGACCCGCACGTTGGTCCAGATTGATCTCGATCAGGCGAGCATTTGCGATGAGATTTTGGGGGTCTTGATGGGCGACGATGTCGAATCTCGACGCCAATGGATTCAGCGCAACGCCAAGGACGTCCGTTTCCTCGACATCTAACGCTCGCCCGAGTTTGGTGGTGTGTGCAAGACTCCGCCTGTGCGTGCTGGGCTAGCGCCATCTTCAGGAACAACGGTTGGCCCGTTTCAGCTCGTGTCGCGCCTCGGCGGCGGCGAAGACACCGACGTTTGGCGTGCCGACGGCGATGGCATCATCGTTGCCGTCAAAGTGCTGCGCGATCCCACGGACCTGCTCGCGGTGGCTCGGATGGCTCGCGAAGCGGCTGCACTACGGCGCGTCGCGCACCCGCATGTCATAACTGTCTTCGACGTAGGCGATGAACATGGGGAACCGTACCTCGCCACCCCGTTACTCGACGGCGGCACGCTTGGTGCGTTGCTCGATGATGGCTTGCTGTTGCCGGAGATCGCGTGTGCAACATTGGCGCCAATCGCCGACGCATTGGCTGCATGCCATTCGGCTGGCATCGTCCATCGTGATTTGAAACCGTCCAACATCATTTGTTCTGACGACGGTCCGCTGCTCATCGACTTCGGTGCGGCGGCAATCGACGGTGTGACGCTCGACGGTTGGGTCGCGGGTGCGGCGGCGGCGATGCTCACCCCAAAATATGCGGCACCTGATGAAACGCCTACTCCCGCTTCGGATGTGTATTCGCTCGGAGTTGTGCTCGCGGAGTCGGTGGGATGGGGAAACGATATGGGAGCCGCGGCCGACGGAATCGGCAGCCTCATCGACGCGTGCGTGCACGATGACCCGACGAAGCGTCCAGTAATGATCGCGGTAGCTGAACGGTTGCACGCGTTGGCGCGTGGCAGCAGCGCGGCACTATCAGCCGCGCCACTTGATCTCCTCGACGACATCGCTGGTACTTTGACGCATGTGCCGAGCGCTCCGAACGCGGCATTTCGTACGGGTAGGGAACTCGAACTCGCGCGCCTCGTTGACGAATTTGATGCCAGTCTCGCTGCGTCAGAGATGCGAGCAACGTTGATGGTCGCGCCCGCCGGTGCGGGTAAATCTTGGCTGTTTGACGCGGCGGCCGAGCGCGTTGTCGCCCATGACGCCTTCGTGTTGCGGGCGTCGTGCAGTGAAGCTGTCGGCGATGTTCGTGCTCTCGCGGGATGGGTGCGTCGAGTGGGATCTGCGGCGCGTATCGCGGAGTTGGTTGGCGATCACCACGCTTCGGTGTTGTTACACAGTGTCGGGTTGATTTCGGGTCCGACATCTAACGCTGATGCCGCCGCCATTTCTGAAGCGCTTGCCTCAATGCTCAGTTCGTGTGGTCGCCCCGTGGCAATGATCGACGACCTCCATCATGCATCACCAGATTTGATTGACGTGCTCGCCCGGCTGTCGTTTCGGCGCGGCGTCGCCGGGGTGCTGTGGATGAGTGCTCGGCCTGGTCAACTCGACCCCGATGATCTCGAAGTACAAACGATTGCGCTCGGTCCATTGGACGACGAAGTGATCATCAATCTTGCGGGCGCCGAAGCTGCGGAACTCGCAGGAGGCAATCCGTTGCTGGCACGAGAGCTTGCTCACGCGCAAGCAGCCGGCGCCGAACTGGGCGATGATGTGCAAGCAATGATTGGCGCGCGCCTTGATCGGCTCGATCCCGATGTGCGCAGAGATCTCGCGATTGTTGCTGCTTGCGGCGAAGTTTTTTGGCCTGAAACTTTGCACGCGACTCGCTCCCTTGGTTCGCTGTGTCGGGCTGGGGTTGTGCGGGTGAGGGTTGCGTCCGCGGTATCTGGTTCGACTGAAGCTCAATGGACGCATCCGCTGTTGCGAGAGGTCGCGTATGCGAGGCTTGACGCTGTCGTTCGCCGCAACGCACACCTCGATGTTGCGCGCAAGCTAGATGCGGTTGCGATTGATGTTGAACTTGTTGCTCATCACGCCGCGATTGCCTTCGAAACTGGGGCGGATGCTGCGGAGTTTGTTGCCAACGTCGCGGCGCGCGCCGGTCGTGTTGCGCTCGACCGCTTCGCGCTCGCGAACGCCGATCGTTGGACGACGCTGTTGGATGCGATTGGTGTCGAACCTGCGGCGGGGACCGCGGACACCCTACGGGCTGAATTGTTGCTGCGACGTGGTGAGTACGTCGAGAGTGCGCAACTTGCCGACAGTTGGATCGACCAAGACAGTGACGTCGGCACTCGCGCGCTAGCCCTCAGCGCTGAGGCGCATTTGGCAACAGGAGAACTCGAGCTCGCGGTGGATGCTGGCGGTAGGGCGATTGAGCGCTTGCCAGATTCCTTGTTCCGCGACCTCGTAGCGGGACGCCACGCGACTGCGTTGTCGAGGATCGGTAATTACCCTGGCGCGATTGAAGCGGCAAACGCAGCGATGGTTTCGTCACTTGGCCGTGGGCAACGGCAGGTCGCAGCGCAGTTGAAGGCTCGAGTGGAAATCCTCAACACCGAGTTCGCGACTATGGAAGGAAGGGACTCGTTGCCGCATATAACTGAGGCGCAGAACGCGCTGCGGCAATTGCGGGAATTTGGGGATCGCCGAGCTATCGCTGAGGCCGCCTTTGATCTTGCTGAGTCCGTTTCGGTCGTCGACGCTGAGGAAACGGTTCAGCTGCTCGAACTCGGATTGGCGGAAGCGGAACGGCTTGGCGATGCACCGCTGACGGCAAAGCTTGCATTTTATGCAGGAGCGATGGCTCTGGAAGTGGGCGACGCAGCTCGATTGCATTCCATGTTGAAACTCGCCGAGTTGAGTATCGAAGACTATCGGCATCGCTTTGAATTGGCGACGCTACGCGATGTCGTGTTTTTGGCAGAGCACGGCCCCGACGTTTCAACGATGGCAGACCTGGACCGTATTGCGGTCGAGTGCGGGCATTGGGTGCCTCAAGCCGCTCTTGCTGGTGTGGTCGTCCCGCTCTGGTTCGGTCGCTCAGCGGAGGCGCGAATCGCGCTTAGCCACAAGCCCGTCAATCCCGTCGCAGAGTTCATGGCGCGAAGCGCTTTGAAATGCTTCGATGGTCCGAGCGGATGGGGGAATGTCAGCGCGACGGATTTGCCGTCGAATTCCGTCGGCAATGAGCTGGCACTTGTCGCATATCTGAGAGGCGATTTGGAACTCGGCGACCAGCTCCTGGCTGACCGGCACGAGTATTTGATCAGCACCGGATCGACCTATCAGCGATACAACCAATATTTTTCGGGCGCTTTGGTGGCCGCTCTCGGTCCGCCGGCTACCCAGCCGCGTGTCGATTGGCTAGTGGCCCAAATTCTGGAACCTGAGTTTCCAATGATGTGGGCAGTCCATCGAGCCATATGCGCGATGTTGCTGAGTGAACGGGGGCATCCGGACGGCCGGGCTTTACATCGTGGAGCCCGGAGGTTGTTACAACGAGCCCAGCCGGATCCGGTGGTCATGCAATGGATGACGCTTAGATTGGATGCAGCACAATCGTTGTATTAGCGCCAGTGAATGAGGGCAATCGCTTGGGGCACGTTGACCGCAGCGAGCGCGAGTGCTGGGACAGCGGCGAGGGCGAATTTAGTGAGTTTGTTCATTATGAGGCTCCTGATTGCCATTGTGGGTGGTTGCAAGAGTCTTCGGAATCTCACGCTCCGTGGTTAAGCATGTTTTCTAGTGGTGCCTGAAGTCACCTTCTGTGGCTGGTGTTGTTAGCTCCAGACGCCGCGTCCACGTGCCGATACCTGATGCCAGACGATCCGCGCGACGCGGCAGTAGGGCAGGCATGGAAGCGACTGAATCAACGAACGCCCCGGGAGAGCCAAACCTTCATGGCGCGCGCGCAAATGCAGGGGCGCTCGTCATTGCGTTTTCGGTTGCGCTCGCCGGCTTCTACGGCGCCTGTGTCGTGGCTATGCAGCACCTTGGACCAGTCAAAGTCCCGACTGCGCTGCCGTGGTGGGCGTTGGCGATTGCTTTTGCGGTCGCCGCGCTGACTGTCGTCAACGTTGAGGTTCGGCGCGAAGCTCACTCATTTACATTCAGCGAAGTTCCGCTCGCAATAGCGTTGTTCTTTGCGTCGCCTTTGGCAGTGATCTTGGGACGCGTCATTGGTGAACTCGTTGTCGTGGCTTGGCGCGTGCGCAGCCCTAAGAAGGTGCTGTTCAATATTGCGCTGTTTGCCGCGGAGACTGCCGCTGCGATGGTGGTGTTTCGTCTGTTTGTGCCAGTCGCTGATATCGCTCGTCCGGCTACGTGGGCTGCTGCGCTGGCAGCAATCTTGGTCGCGGACGCCATCGGTTGGAGCTCGGTGAGCGTGGTGATCCGTTGGCACGGCGGAGGTCGGGGATCAGCGTCGACGCTTGTCATTGGCGTCGGCACCGCATTGGCGAACACCAGCCTTGCGCTTGCTGCTGCCTTGCTGCTGAGGCAGTCGGCGGCATCGGCGTTGCTACTCGGCGCGCTTGTTGGTGTGTTGTTCGTTGCATACCGTGGTTATTCCTCGCTGACGCAACGGTTCGCCAGCTTGCAACTGGTGTACGACTTCACTTGCGCCGTGAGTGGTGCGAAACGCGCAGAGGCCGTGCTGGTCGCAATTTTGAATCAAGCTCGCGAGGCATTGCGATGTGAGGTTGCTGAAATCGTCCTCGTTGTCAACGATGACGACGGCCACCATTGCGTGCGCATGCGGTCGGCACATGACCAACCGCCCGCGACTTCCATCGGGCAGGCCGACGCACCGTTTTGGTCGCTTGTGGTTGAGGAGCGCGAAGTATTGCTTGTGCCGAGGGCATCAAAACGTTCCAACAAAAGCACGGTCCTTGATGCACTGGGAGCGCATGACGTAGTTGTGGCGCCTTTGTTTGCTGAAGAAGGTGTCAGCGGGTATTTGCTGGCCGCCGATCGAATGGGTGACGTCAGCACGTTCGACCCGAGTGACGCACGCTTACTGGAAACGCTTGCGAACCAAGCCAGCGTGGCGCTCGAGAATGGCCGCCTCGTAGAACGCGTCGCGCGAGAAGTGCACGAGCGTGAATATCAAGCTGCTCACGACGCACTCACCGGCTTGCCGAATCGGACGACTTTCGTGGCTGCGGTCACCAATGCCTTAGCGAACCGTGGCACCGACAACGTTGCGGTGTTGCTCATGGATCTTGATCGTTTCAAAGACATTAACGACACGCTTGGTCACGACACAGGCGATGAAGTGTTGTGTCTCGTTGCAGCACGGCTCGCGGCGGGCTGCGGTGGCGTGACGATTTCTCGACTCGGTGGTGACGAGTTCGCGATTTTGCTTCCGCATGTGGCGTCCGAAGCCGACGCGATTCAATTTGCGATGGATGCTCGTTCTGTATTGATGCCTCCCTATTCAGTTCGTGATGTAACCCTTGAAATTGGTGGGAGCATCGGTATCACCATCGCTCCGTTGCATGGTGAGGATGCGCACACTCTGATGAAGCGTGCTGACATTGCGATGTATTCAGCGAAGCGCGAACCGAATGGCGTGCAGGTGTATGACGCTGAGTCGGATGAGAACACCGTTCAGAAACTGGCCCTTGTCGGAGCGCTGCGAGAGGCGATCGACAACGAAGAACTCCAGGTGTATTACCAGCCCAAGGTTCGACTCGCCGATGAGAGTGTGATGGGCGCCGAAGCCTTGGTTCGATGGTTCCATCCGGAACATGGCTTCATGTCGCCCGAGGTGTTCGTTGCGATAGCGGAGCGCACTGGCCTCATTGGCTCATTGACGCGACTTGTAGCGCGCAAAGCGATGGCGCAATGCAAAGAGTGGAACGACAACGGCCACGACCTTTCGGTCGCCGTCAACTTATCGGCCGTGAGTTTGCTCGACGCCAACACGCCTGATCTCATCGGGGAATGGTTGTTGGAGAGTGGCTTGAACCCCGCAAACTTGACTATTGAGATCACTGAAACCACCGTCATGGATCCCGACCGATCCGTCGCGGCCATCGAACGTCTCGCGGGACTCGGCATCAAACTCTCGATCGATGACTTCGGCACCGGATATTCCAGCTTGTCGTATCTTCAAAAGCTCCCAGTTCACGAGGTCAAAGTTGACCGTTCGTTCGTGATGACGATGGGCGCCAACGAGAGTGACGCGGCGATCGTGAAATCGATCATCGACCTTGCGCATAACCTGAAATTGCGAGTCTGTGCCGAAGGTGTCGAGGACCGAGTTTCGTGGGATCGCCTCGCGAGCCAGGGCTGCGACATCGCGCAGGGTTACTACATGAGCAGACCCATTCCTGCTGATGCGTTCAGCGAATGGCTCGCGACCTGGGAACCGAAGCGCGTAGAGCCGATCGCCAATGTAGAACGGGCGGTCAGCGCGATTGGGCAGTGGCGCTGAAAGAGCAACTCCGCCCGGTAGCCTCGCGGCTATGGCACGGTTACGGGGACGAGGTGCGCACCAAGGCGATGTTGAACTCGCTGCATCGCTGATCCGCGTCGGGCGCGGCACCGACAGTGAACTTGCCATTGATGACCCCGCAATCAGCCGATTGCACGCCCGCATCCACTGTGAAGCTGGCGTGTGGCATATCGAGGACTGCGAATCGACGAATGGAACGAAAGTTGATGGTGCCACGCTTCGGCCGTGGACTCCTTTAGTCGTAAATCACGGATCGGTGATCGAATTTGGCAGAGCGGTGACGTACGACTTTTTGCTGAGCGAAGCCGAACGCGCCGGAGGTGTGGCTGCGACGATCCGTCAGGTTGCCAAAAAAGAAGTAAGGCTCACGCCAACCGAAGGCGAAGTGCTTGAGCTGCTCTTTGTGCACTACGACGAAGGTCGGGCTGCGCCTCGACTGGCAACCCTCAGTGAAATTGCGCAACGCCGCTTTACGAGTACAGCCGCCGTGAAAATGGTGCTGCAGGGTCTCTACGACAAATGCGACTTATTCGACGACGAGCGCAATAAAGAAACACTCGCGATGCGCGTCCAGCAATGGTCGCTGACCCGCACGCGCTACTGAGTCCGCGCACCTGATTTCGGTAACTCACCCGCGATGCTTGGGCCGGGGGTTACGGGCGAACTCCCGACCCAAGCGATTTCGGTGGTGCGGCTCTGGACCGAGCCGCGATCGGATACCTCACGGTTACCCAAAGTCATCTTGAAGGTTACTGAGGTAACCGAAACTGTCCGTCAGGGTAAGGATTCGGTTACCTATCTATGTCGCCTACTCCGTGCGGCGCATTGATGATTTGGCCGCCGCGATCGTCTTGTTGTTGACCTCGGTTGCTGCGCCGAGAAACAGCGCGATTGCTGCGAGGCCCAGCGCATAAAACGGTGCGCGTAATGACACGCTGTTGGCGAGTATGCCCATCAATAGCGCGCCCGTTCCCGCTGACGCGAACACGCCGACGCGAAAAAAGCTCGCTACTCTGCCTCGTAGTTCGTCGGGCACGAGTTGTTGGCGCAAACTGAGCACCACAATGCTCGCCGCGGTACCCGCAGCGAAGCTGCATGCGAACGCGAAGGCGAGTACCCAAATGCTATTGGTGGTTGCGGTTGCGAAGCCGGCGACTGCGCCGAGGAGAAATGTGGACAAGATGGTGTGGCCAGGCCCGATCTTCGCGACGATGCGTTCGGTGAGCCAACCCGCGAGGATGCCACCAACTGCGAAACCGGTGAGTGCGAGTCCGTAGCCGGCTTCGGATGCCAGGAGCTCGCGTCGCGCGAATATGACCAACGTTGATTCAGCGCCAACGGCGAAGAAGTTCCATGCACACCCGAGCCCGATGAGCGACCGCAGCAGTCGATGATTTCGCACGAACTGCCACCCGTCGGAAACATCGCTGCGAAACGCCGCCGCCGCACTCAGCGGAATTGCAGCGCCCGATGCAGCGAGTGAGTCGGTGGGGAGGGCATTCGCCGCGCCGGACGAAGTAGGCGCCATATACAGCGTCAGTACGATCATGGCGGCGGCGAGGAATGACCACGCGTCGAGCAGAAACGGCAGTGCAGCTGCGATCGCAAACAGGAATGCTCCGACGGGCGGGCCGATGAATTCGTTGGCGACGGATTGGGTTACAAAGAGCCGCGAGTTGGCTCGTTCGAGTTTTTCTTCATCGACGACGTTGGGCAGAATTGCTTCGGCGGCGGAGTCAAAAAACACTTCCCCGCAGCCCAACAGAAATGCCACACCCCAGATGAGCGCGATCGGTGGTGTGCCAAGCGCGATCACCACGCCGAGTATGCCGATCGCGACCGCGCGCGCCAAATCCACGTACACCATGATCCGTTGACGGTTGGCTCGATCTGCGGTCACTCCGCCGACGAGGCCGAGCAGCAGCCACGCGGCGTATCGCATTGTGATGAGTCCGGATACGTAGATCGCGTTCGTGGTCATCGATTCCACCAGCAATGGCAGCGCAACGAGCACGAGTCCGTCGCCGAAATTCGAGATCGCCGCCGCCGCCCAGAGCCGCGAGAATTGTTGTCCGAGTGAGCCCCACGATTCGCGCCATGATTCCACGGTTGCCATCGCCGCCGAAGTTACCGGCGAGTGGCACCTTGGAGTCGCACCCCTCCAATAAGGTCGTCACCATGGCTCGCCGCAGGACTGCACCCGCTTCTGAATCGCTCTTTGCCGCTCCGGTGGTTTCGCGCACCCTCGCTGAGGAGGTGGAATCCAGCTTCCTTGACTATTCGATGAGCGTGATTGTGAGTCGGGCTTTGCCCGATGCCCGCGATGGCCTGAAGCCGGTGCATCGCCGCATTCTGTGGGCAATGCACGACGCTGGCCTGCGCCCCGACCGGCCGTTTGTCAAGTGTGCCCGTGTCGTCGGCGACGTGATGGGTCGCTTCCATCCACATGGCGACTCCGCGATTTACGACGCGCTGGTGCGTATGGGCCAGGACTTTTCGGTGCCCCATCCCCTCGTGGATAAGCACGGCAATTTCGGGTCACCGAGCGATCCCGCTGCCGCGGCGCGCTATACCGAATGCCGGCTGAGCCCGGTCGCGATGGAGTTACTCGCGAGCATTGATGAAAGCACCGTAGATTTTCAGCCGAACTACGACGGTGGCGATGAAGAGCCGGTTGTGCTGCCTGCCCGTTATCCGAATTTGCTGATTACTGGTACGCAGGGAATTGCTGTCGGCTTAGCCACCAATATCCCGCCGCACAACTTGGGTGAAATCTGCAACGCGACCTTGAAGCTCATGAAGGCACCGGATACGACACTGAGCGAATTGATGAAGACGGTCAAAGGACCCGACTTTCCTACCGGCGGGCTCATCATGGGCGGCGATGGCATCAGGGATGCGTTGCGCACGGGGCGCGGCACGATTCGAGTGCGGGCCGTGACCGAGATTGAAGAGACCAAACGCGGCAAGGCAATCGTGATCACACAAATCCCGTATCAGACGAGTGTCGATGCGATCGCGGGCAAGCTCGCGGAGGCCGTCGACGCGGGCAAGATCGACGGTGTTCGCGATATTCGCAATGAATCGGGTCAGGGCCAGACTCGTTTGGTCGTCGAACTCAAGCATGAAGTCAACGTGCAGGTGGTGTTGAACAACATCTTTAAACACACGCCAGCACAAATTAGTTTTGGGATCAACACGGTTGCGCTCGTCGACGGTGTGCCGCGCACCTTGAATCTCCAGGAGTGCTTGCAACATTGGATCGATCACCAAGTCATCGTCCTGACCCGCCGCACTCGCCATCGTCTGGATAAAGCCGAAGCTCGTCTCCACATCATCGACGGCCTTGTGAAGGCCCTCGACATGATCGACGCGATCATTGCAACGATTCGAGCGTCGAAAGACCGGGGCGTCGCGCGTGCCGCGATGATGACGAAGCCCTTTGATTTCAGTGAGATTCAAGCGAATCACATTTTGGACTTGGCATTGGGGCGTCTCACCCAGATTGGTCGCGAAGAGCTTCTCAGCGAGCAGAAGGAATTGCGCAGCATCGTCAAAGAGTTGCGCAAGATCCTTGATGACCGCGAGACGTTGATGGCGCTCATGCGCGAGGAACTCACACTGGTACGCGATACCTATAAGCGGCCTCGCCGCACCGAGATTGTGGGCGACGACACAGGTGAAATCAGTGCCGACGAACTTGTCGACGATGAACCGCTGATCGTCACGGTCACTGCTCGTGGGTATTTGCAAGCGAAATCGGCACGGGGTCGTGGTGGAAAATCTCCCGATCCAGGCGAACGTGATGCCATCACTCAGATAATGCCCACGTCGGCCCTCGGCGTGTTTCTGTTTTTCACCACGCACGGTCGTGCGTATCGCTCCTCAGGTCATGACCTTCCTAAACAGCGACTGACCGCGATCCCGAATCTGTTTCAGTTTGTGGATGGCGAACGAGTGATCGGTGTGATCGACGCGGCTGTGGCCGACGAACATGAGCACGTGGTGTTTGTGACTGCGCAGGGTTCGATCAAACGAACCTCGTTGGCCGAATTCGTGGAGGCTTCAGCGCGTAAAGACGGCATTGCCGCAATGAAACTGACCGACGGCGATCGTGTCGTAGCTGCGTATCCCAGCTGGGACGATTTTGAGACATTTGTTGTCACGCGAGACGGCCAAGGAATTCGTTTTGCCGAGACCGAAGTGCGTCCGGTTGGGCGCAGCGCCGGAGGCATGCGGGCGATCAAGTTACGTGGCAACGATGTGGTGGTGGGCGCCTGCGCCGTGGCTCACGAAGAAATCGTGGTGCTTGCGAGCGACACCGGTTATGCCAAACGAGTCCGCGCGGATGAGTTCCCGATTCAGACGCGAGGTGGTGTGGGGGTTCGCGTCGCGAAGCCCGAGACCAAACGGGGCGCGCTCATGGGAGTGGTGCCGGCAGGGTCCAGGTTGGCGTTCGTGAGCGCCGATACGGTGACAATCGTCAATTCCAGCGAAGTGAAGCTGCAACCTCGCGAGGGCGCGGTGCCAAAGGTCGCAGCGATACCAGACGGCGCAACGGTGATGAGCGTCAGCGTCATGGACGAACCGCTTGCGGAGTAGTTCGACGCTGAGGCTAGAAATCGTAGATTCGACAGCTGCGGCCCGCGTTGATGGGGTTGCAACGGGCGACACCACCGCCGGGAATCCGCACGAAATAGTCAGTTCCGAAGATGTTGTCTTCAATCGTTGGATAGTCGGTGCTCACCCAATGAGCGCCGCTTTTCAGTGCGGCGTCGCGCATCGTTGTATCACCCGTGCGGGCCTGAATGGTGTCGGCGTCGGAACGGGTGCGCACTACATAGCCGCTGGCAACGTAGCCCTGGATACGCCTCCACCCGAGACCGTCTGCGCCGAGGGGATCGTTGTCTTTGATGAACGCCGATTCAGGCGTTCCGGGATTGGTCGGAGTAAATAACACCCGACCAGCGAGCGACGGATGACCCTGCGCGTACAACGACGCCTTCGATTCGTTGTCGAGCATGAACATCACCTTGCCGCGCGACGACCCGACGGTCGGCCAGCCGGTTCCGCTCAACACAGCTTGTTCCAGCGTTGCTGCTCCGTTGCGAACGTCGTCGGGAGTGATGAGGTCCTCGGGGCCAAACACTGAACGTACCTCGGTGTCGATTGCGTTCAGCGCGGCCAGATCAAATGGGGCCGGCACTACGAAACCGAGGTTGACCGGGTCGACAATGGGATCATCTTTGGCTTCGACAAGAATGGTGATCGGAAGGTGTCGCGGGTGCCGATCGCTCCACCGTTTCACCTGTCGCAAACACGCAACGAAGGTGTAACACCGCGTTTTGTAATCGACCTCTTGGACGTGCATGGTTTTGAGGCCCGGACGGTTCAAATCTGCAATCCCGCTCGCGACCGGTTTGCCCAGCAACTGATTGATCTGGTGGTCTTTGTACAGCCCACCGTTGGGATCGGCAAAGATGTCGAGTTCGATTTGGCGGACTCGTTGGCTCCCGAACTGCGTCGCGAGTGCGGGGTGGGTGTAGTCAAGCGACTCCGCAAGGGCCGGGCTAAACGCTTGCAGGAGTGCGAAGACATCGTCGTCGGGCTTGATGTGGTAGCTGTTGTGCGTACCGACCGATTGGAGCTGGTTGATCCGCAGGCAATTGACTTCGCGACATACCGGCTCGCCGCCGAGGGCGGTGCGGTGCTGGGGTCGAGCCTCTGCCGCCGATGTGGCGACCATGGCGGTTCCGGCGGTTGCGGCAATTAGGGCGATGACGGCGAGTTTGCGCATATATCGCACCATCCTCCCATGGGAGTTTGTGATTGGCAACCCGTTGTTCACCTGGGGCGTAAATAAGCGAGCGCTGCGGGCCAATGTTGTTCGCCCTTGGCTTTCCACCATGCAAGTCGTCGGGGACGTGTGCGTGCCTCAAGACGTACTGCGGCCCACACCAAGGCGAAGCCGGCAATCGCATCTACGACGTAGTGCTCGCCGCCGTATACCAGAGTCGCGACCATTGCGATTGGGTATGCGACCAACACTGCGCGGCCCCATCGCCGTTTGGTGCGCGGCCACATCGTGATCGACACCAGAAGCGAAAAGGCACTATGTAGTGAGGGGATTGCTGCGTAAGGATTCGCACTTGCTTTGTTTTTGTCGATGAGCGACTGCCCACCTTTGAGCCCAATCACACTGAGCCCGCGCGTGCTGTGAGTCTTGCCGTCAAGCTTGGTGAGTTCGAGCTCGATGAGTTGCCGTTCTTTGGCAGCGGCCCATGGTGGAGCGGTCGGAAACGCCGCGAAAAACACCACGGCAATGAAGGAAATCGCGACGAACCTAGTTGTGTAGGCGCGCCACGATGCCCAATCGCGACGCCAGAGCAGACCTGCAATGACGAACGGCACGAAGAAGTGCGAAATGTAGATAACGCTTGTTATGACATCCAACCAGCGAGGTTCGTAGTTGTAGAAATGGCGCTGCAAGATTGTTGGCGGCATGTTGCCGAAGAACAAAAGCTTCTCGGCGTCGATTTGTGGTGTGTAGGCGACAGGACGGTCGAGACGGTGCGCGAGGCCACGGCTGATGTCGTACGCGAGCAACACGAAAGTGAACGGGATCCAGTCAAACAGCAGTCGCGCGATCTCTTGTTTACTGCGGCCGATGTTGAGTACGGTCAGCGCGCCGACAATGACGAGGATCACGGTCTCGCGATCGAACGGTATGCCGCTGGTGGCGAGCATCACGACAACTGCCGCGCAGTAGATCGAGATGGCCCAGCCTCGTAGTGTTGATCTCCGGCCCGATTGCGGCGGTTCGGATGGCATGTCTGCAGTCGTTCGGCGATTCGAGACGGTCAAGCGGATTCCTGGGCAGCGGTTCGGACTGAGAGATCGTATGAGATCGCGGTGCCCTGGCCCGGACACCCAAACGGCGAATACGCTTGTGCACTCGACAAACGACTGGATGACGTATGCGTGCCCTCGTATTTGGCGTGATGCCAGAAGCCCAATCGATTCCTGATACCGATAATTACTTGTTGCGCGCATTGGCGACTTCCCCGATGCGTCTTGACCGTGAGTACGCGGATCCCAGTCCGTTGCTGAGGGACTGGGTGGTAACCCGTACTCGACTCACGGGGATTTGTGGGTCGGATTCGAAACAAGTATTTATGGACTGGGGCGACGAAACCCGTAATCCTGACAATCCGATGAAGGGCTTTTTCTCGCTCCCGCAGGTACTGGGACACGAGGTGGTCTCCGAAGTAGTGGAGCTCGGCCCTGATGCTGAAGGCCTTGAGCTTGGCGATCGTGTTGTGCTCAACCCTTGGCTGTCATGCGGGCCGCGCGGCGTTACGCCAATGTGTGCCGCGTGCGTCATCGGCGACTATTCGTTGTGTGCATCGTTTGGTGTCGGGCCGATTGCGCCCGGTATTCATATCGGAACTTCGAAGGATGCGAGCGGTGGCTATGCCGACTTGATGCCTGCGCACGATTCGATGTTGTTCAAAGTGCCGAGCGACATGCCCGACGAAGTTGCGGTGTTCGCGGATCCGTTCGCCGTCATGCTTCATGGCATTACTCGCAATCCACCGCCAATTGGTGGCAAAGCAATGGTCTACGGAGCGGGCGCACTCGGTACGTGTGCCGTTGCGATCCTGCGAGCGTTATATCCGTCGGTTGAAGTGCTTGCGGTGGCTCGTTTCGCCGCCCAGGCTGACATGGCTCGCAAACTTGGAGCCACTGTTGTTGCTCATGAACCCGCGCTTGCGGTAATTGAACAAGCGGCTGCCTGGTCCGGTGGTGTGCTGTCGCTGAGCGACGGACTCCCGATGGCATTTCCGGGAGCTATCGATGTGGTCTACGACACCGTGGGTAAACGCGAGACCTTTGAAGTCGCGGTTCGGGTGCTGAAGGCTCGCGGCACATTGGTGAAGGCGGGAGTGCACGGCCCCACTCTGTGGGAGGATACGCCGCTGTATTTCAAGGAGATATCCATGGTCGGATCGAACGCCTTCGGTTTCGAGGAAGCACGTGGTATTCGTCAACACGGAATCCAGCACTACCTCGATATGGCGTCCGATGGCACTATTGATTTGGATGGCATGCTGACGCACACCTTCGATCTCGATGAATGGCGTTCAGCCTTTAGTGCGCTTGCGTGTCAGCACGAGAGTGGCGCGATCAAGGTGGCCTTCGATTTCAGGGAACCTGTACTGGGAGACGCGGGGCGCTAGACATGTACCGATGGAAATAGTTCCGAAGCCTCCCGAGCTCCTAGCGCTGCATGGTGTGACCTCGGAATTATTCGAGACCTTGCAGCGATGGTTCTCGGTACCTGCAGTGATTTCAGTGGATGTGTCGGCTGTCGATTCCGACGCTTCGATTCGAGAATTGGGCGATCCGGTGATGATCGCTGGCTTTGCGATGCGCAAGCTGCAAGCACTGCACCTATTGGCGACGCCTGGCGTGCGTACCAGCACAGACGTCGTTGTCACGATGGTGCAAGATCTCACGCGCGCACTGATTCAAGCCCCGACAATGCGGTTACGGGTTCAAGCAGAAACGATGGATTGGGATGCTGCATTCGCAGAGCTCGATGCTGGTGACTCGATTGATGCTGAGGATGCCGCACCTTTGGCGGTCGATGACGAGGATCCTGAGGCAACCCGCTTTGAGGAACTCCACGGAATGTTGCATATCGCTGTACATGCCGTCTTAGAAGCAAGTGACGGCGAAATCTCTTATTTGGAGTAGAAGATGAACGACGAAGTTCTAGTTGCAGTGGCTGATCGGGTTGCAACGATCACGATCAACCGACCCGATGCCCGCAATGCATTGAATCGTGCGGTGCGACGCCTGCTCCCGAAAGCGATCCTGGAGTGCGAAGCCCGTGACGATGTGGACGTGATGATCCTGACCGGCGCCGATCCGGCGTTTACAGCTGGGATCGACCTGAAGGAGTTCGGTGCGGGCGATGCCGGCGGCGAACGTTTCGGCGGTGTAGGCGGATCTGGGTCAAGTGGGTCTGGGTCAAGCGGGTCTGGGCCGTACCGGGGTGCATTGCCGCCTCGCACGAAGCCGTTGATCGCTGCGGTGAACGGAGTCGCGGTAACCGGCGGATTCGAAATTGCGCTCAACTGCGACTTCATCATCGCGAGCGACCGTGCTCGGTTTGCCGATACGCACGCGCGGGTTGGCATTATGCCTGGCTGGGGATTGACGGTGCTGTTGGCGCAACGCATTGGTGTGGCCCGAGCTCGTCAGATGAGCATCACTGGCAACTTCCTCGACGCCACGACGGCGTATGAATGGGGGCTTGCGAACGAAGTCGTGGCCCATGATGACTTGTTGCCTCGCTGCCGTCAGCTTGCTTCTGACTGTTTGACGATCGATCAACGAGCCGTTCGTCAGATGCTTGCCACCTACCGCGAGGTGAGTGACACCACGGTTGATCAGGGGTGGGAGGTTGAGTCGCGCGTCTCGCGGGAATGGGAAGGCACCGGGTTCGATCCAGCTGAGATCGAACGCAAACGGCAAGCCATTGTCGACCGAGGTCGATCCCAAATCTCCTAAACCGGCTCGGGTGTCGCTTCTGATCCGCTGGGGGAGCCCAAACGGGCACTCCCACGCGCGCAAAACTGCTCTCGCTTAGTTCGTCAAGGAGCTGCGTATTTCCGCGACGGGGTAGATGGTTTGCGTGGTGAGAGTTGCAGTTCCGAGGTCGGTTGGTGTGGCCGGGAGTCCGGGGCCGCTCATCGACAGGTTCGCGGTCCAGCGACTTGCGATGCGCAAGTCGCGTTGACCCTTGGTTTGGAACACAACGTTGAATGCTGGCTGTTCAATCGACCCTCCGACTGCGGAATATCGGATTTGCCCGTCGCCATCGGCGCCATCGGTCCCGTCGAGCGCATAGCCAATGCGCGAGGCGATTCCCGTGACACTCCAACCGTTGATCGTGGCGTTGATTGTCACGGTGTCGGGACTGGACGTCCATATCCAAGTATCGAGACCTGTCACGCCTTCGTTCGGCGGCGAGATACTCAAGCTCGGATTCGGAATCGCTGCCGTCTGCCAAATTTCGCCGATCGTGGGTGGCTGCGCCGGGACTGTCGTCGCGGGCAGCGGACCAGGCAGCGTGGGGTCGGGCAGGGCAATGCAATCCGCTCGGTGTGACACGATGCTTCCGGTGGCGTTGGAGATCACTGTGATATCCCAGTACCAACCGAGCCCTTGAAACCCAGCCGGATTCGCACAGAGTCCTTCGGCATCGATGGTGTGGTCGCCGATGGGAAACGACACGATCTTGTACGGTCGGTATGCGCCGGGGCTGTTCGCCGCGACACCTGGAGTCCCGTCGCTCGAAACTGTGAGGCCGACGGTGAGCCCGCCTCCATGTGGCCCCGAATCAATTCCGCCGTTGCCTGCGGAATCACCGTAGCTCGGGTTCGCGAAACTCAGCCCGATCGACATTGCGGTCGCCGCAGCTATGACAGAGCGGCGACTCACGCGCGTTCTTTCAGGACCGGGCGGTTGCCATACGGACCGAGGTCGGCAATTTTCCACTCGCCGTTGTACAACACGATGGTCGCAACAAACGTGCTGCCTTCAGGCTTATGCCAGATCTCGTAGCTGGACCCGTCGCGATTTACCAGGCGAGATTCGATGATGGGGTTCGCGATAAAGAGCCGGTGGTTGCGAGCGATGATCTCGCGTTTCGTAATTCGATACACAGTTCCGACGTCATACAAACGCCGTTGATTCTTGGCCAAGCTCGTGAGGTCGTTGAAGACCGGTTCCCAATACGACGAACGTTCGATGTATGCATTGGCCATCAATGCAACGTCTGGGTTATGTGAATACAGCCAGTCGTGATACGAGAGAAGTTTGAACACTGCAGTGTCAGGTGCTTCGGTAGGCAGGGGCAATGGCGGCGCAACTTGGTCTGACGCAAACGAATACGGTTCGATGAGCGATGCGTCAGTCGTTGTATTCGTTGACCGGGCTGAGCTTGTAGTGGCCGGATCCGTAGGTGGCGACGGTCGGTGGACCGCTGTGGTCGTGGCCGGAATGTTGTTCGTACGGTCGACGGCAGGGTTGGTGCGATTGCCGTTTGACGCGCAGCTTGTCGCGCCGAGAAGTGCAACTCCGAGCGCCGCGGCGCTTGCCGTTCGTACACGAGATGACCACATGCCCCAAGATCCTTCGCCCAGTTGCGAAAAGGCTACGGAGCGGCGGCGGGCTATGCCAGGGATAGTGGCCGATGCCACACTGACAAGGCGTTGGCGCGATTATTCAGACGCTATGACTCACGAGCAACCTTCCACGCCGCGCGGACCATTGGAATCTGCAACGGGAGGCGAGCCACTGCGGTCGCGCGCGTATTGAACGGCGGCTTCGCTGAAGCAACGCCGCCGTCGATCACCGATTTGATGTTGCCGGGAAACACTCCGATGATCGTTGCGGTGGTGAGGTATCCGCCGATCTTGCGAGTGCTGCGCCGTGCGAGAAGCGCAGCGCAGGCAATCTCGACGACGCCGGAGCCATACACCCATGCACGAGCGGAGCCGAGTTGTTCAGGCACGAGCGGGTCGAAAAACTCGGGCTTGACGAAGTGACCCACGCCAGCTCCACCCATTAAGGCAATGAGCGCGGCGGTGCGGAGATTGTGTGTGTTCATGAATGCTCCTGATGTTGGTGATCTCGCACATTAGATGGCATCGGCTTGCTACGGTCAGGGTTCAGCTTGAAGGGAGCCGATATGAAAGTTGTTGTTGATTTCGATCGTTGTGAAAGCAACGCTGTGTGTATGGGAATCGCCCCGGAGATCTTCGAAGTTCGCGACGATGATTTTCTCTACATCTTGCAAGAAAACCCTGGCGAAGAACTACGAGCCAAGCTCGAAGAGTCGGTGCGACTCTGCCCCAAGCAGGCCATCGCGATCGCGGAGTAGGCGACGGATATGGCAAGCGATGCATTCACCATGATCGTGTCGTACCTGCGCGACAACGTCAACCTCGATGAACCTGGTTTGAGCGCTCTAGAACTGCGTGAGCGTATGGACTCCATGACTGGATCCATGCCAGGTCCTGACGGCGTCACTTTCGAAGCCGTTGAAGTGAGTGGTGTTGCGGCGTTGTGGGTGCGGCCCGACGGTGCGGTCAGCGATGCGGCATTGCTCTATTTCCACGGCGGCGGTTATGTCCTTGGGTCGCCCGAGACCCACCGCAACATCACCGCGCAACTCGCGCAGCGTTTGGGGTGTGCGGTGTTGAGCGTGCACTACGGACTCGCGCCCGAACGACCTCACCCTGCTGCGGTGGATGACGCGACTGCTGCATACCGCTGGCTCCTCGCTCATGGCTTTATTCCTGGCCGAATCGCGATCGCGGGCGACAGCGCCGGTGGTGGCCTCACGCTCGCGTTGTTGCTAAAACTCCGCGACGAAGGAGTGCCACTTCCTGCTGCCGCGGCGCCGATTTCACCGTGGACCGATCTCACCCTGACCAGCGAAACCATGCGCACGATGGCCGATCAAGACCCAATGTGTAATGGCGCAGGGTTGGGTCGAATGGCCGCATGGTTCGTTGGCGACGGCGACTACGAAGATCCTTACGTGTCACCAATATTCGGGGATGCAACGGGTCTGCCGCCATTACTTATCCAGGTTGGAGAAATTGAAACGTTGCGCGACGACGCCGTAGGTTTTGGAGCGGTCGCGGTTGCTGCCGGTGTTGATTGCACCGTCGAGGTTGTGCCCGAAATGGTGCATGTGTTTCAAGCGTTCGCGGGCGTGGTGCCTGAAGCTGATGCAGCACTTGACCGCATCGCCACATTCCTTCGTTCTCACATGGAGTTGTAGATCATGAGCAGTCTTTCTGGGCGCACGGCGCTGATCACGGGCGGTGGCTCGGGCATTGGGCTTGGCACTGCTGAACATCTCGCGGCAGAAGGAGCGATCGTCGCTATCTGTGGCCGCACCGAATCGAAATTGGTTGATGCGGTTGCAAAGATCGGTCATGATGCGCGTTACATCGTTGCCGATATCACCGATGAAGCTGCGATTGCTGGCGCCGTCGCGTTCGCAGCGGAGCCGACCGGGCGTCTCGACATTTGTTTTGCGAACGCCGGTGGCTCACTGCATATGGGCCCGGTCGCTGATGCTGATGTCGAGGCTTTCCGAGCGACGATCGATCTCAACGTAACGGGCACGTTTCTAACGATGAAGCATGCAGCGAAACAAATGTCATTGCAGGCACCATCGGGAGGGTCGATCATCGCGAATTCGTCGGGTGCCGGCGCGTTCCCGCATCGGTTTCTTCCGGTGTACGGTGCCGCGAAGGCGGGCATCGACATGCTGTGCAAGTACGCCGCCGAGGAGTGGGGCGCCGACGGTATTCGAGTAAATACCGTGCAACCAGGGATTGTGGCCGACGAATTGATGGCGCCCATCACTGCGGGGGGCAAGCTGCTCGACGACTACCTAGAGCAGATGCCCATTTCGCGCGTCGGCCAAGTCGAAGATATTGCGGCTGCGGTCCGGTTTCTTGCAGGCCCTGAATCTTCATGGATTACCGGCGTCAACCTCAATGTCGACGGCGGTCACCACCTCCGGAGGGGCGCCAATTACGGAAAGCTGTTCGAGTAGTGACGCCCACGTTCCACCTGGCCGACTTATGGGAGATGTTGGTCGATGCCGGTCCCGACGCTGAGTGTCTCGTTGCCGATCCGGTGCGACACACCCGCGGCTCAGTTGATGAAGCTGCGAACCGTGTAGCCCACGCGCTGACTGCCCGTGGCGTAAAAGCTGGAGATCACGTCGGGATTTACGCGCGAAATCGTGCTGAGTACATCGAGTCGTTGCTCGCGTGTTGGAAGATTTCGGCCCGGCCCATCAACATCAATTGGCGTTACGTCGTTGATGAGCTGAGGTATGTAATCGCTGACGCAAACATCGTTGCGATGATCGTCGAACGTGCCTATCTGCCGCTCTGCGAGGAACTTGCTGGCGAATTTCCCACGTTGGTTACTTATTTAGTGCTCGAAGACGGTACCGCTGAACAGCCGTCATCGATCGCGTACGATCGGTTCGGTGATGCGGTCGCGGTCGCGCTGCCCACGCGCGGTTTCGCCGCGCCGCGCAGCGCGGATGACGTGTACATGCTGTATACGGGCGGCACCACCGGGATGCCAAAAGGCGTGATGTGGCGTCATGAGGATTTCTTTTACGGCTGCGTGATGGGCGGCAATCCAATCGCTCCGATTGGGTCGCCTGAAGAAATTGCGAACAACGCAACACCGTCGTTTCCGCTCGACGCACTTGTGTTGGGCCCGCTGATGCACGGTGGTGGGCAATGGCTCTCGCTGATCTCAATGTATTCGGGTAACCGCGCGATTGTTTCGACCGATTCGTCGTTTTCGGCGGAGCGGATTTTGGACCTTATTCATCGAGAACGTCCCGCAACCATTGGACTCATTGGCGATGCAATGGGCCGTCCGATCGCTGAGGCCGCACTTGCCCAACCGCATCGTTGGGATCTCACATCGTTGGTGTCGATCGGCAATGGGGGAGCGATGCTCACCGCGTCGATCAAAGAGCAACTGCGCTCGGCCTTTCCGACCGCAATAATGAGCGACAGTTTTGGGGCATCGGAGACCGGCGCCGCAGGCCGCGAGTTCGATGACGGCAAACCAAAAGCGGGGCCCGCGTTTACCTCCGATGGCAACACCGCAGTGTTGGACCCCGACACCTTGGAGCCCTTAGTACCAGGGGCAGCGGAACAAGGGCTGTTGGCGCGGCGTGGTCACATCCCTATTGGTTATTGGAACGATCCTGAAAAGACCGCGAAGACGTTTCGAGTCGATGCGCGCGGGGTGCGCTGGGTTGTGCCGGGCGACTTCGCACAAATCGACGACGAGGGTCGCATCGTGCTGTTAGGGCGCGGTTCTGGCTGCATCAATAGCGGTGGCGAAAAGATCTTTCCCGAAGAGGTCGAAGGTGCGATTCGTTCCCACCCGTCGGTCGTGGATGCGGTCGTTGTGGGCATGCCCGATGAGCGCTTCGGGCAAAAGGTCGTTGCTCTTGTGTTACTGCGCGACGGTGTCGCTGGCTTCACGCTTGATGAGCTGCAAGTGCACTGCCGCACCAAGATTGCCGGATACAAAGTGCCGCGCGAGCTGGTGTTGGGCGTTGCGCCTCGAACCAACGTCGGCAAACCCGACTACGCCAACGCGCTCAAGATTGCCCAAGAACACCTCGGCATCTAGACGAGCCAGTAGTGCTCGCGCTCATGGTCATCCTCGACCTCGCACTCGTGGTCATGGTTGGGTAACGCGGGCGTTATGTAATCGCGACCACGGGTGGAGCGGTCGATTGTCGTGGTCGCGTTTCGGTAACGCGGGCGTTACAAATTCGCGACCACGGTTGGGGTGGTGGTGGCGATAGCGGTGGTGGTGTCGAGGCGGTGCAGCACCCGGCGTAATCCGAGCAGTCCCAGCATGATCAGCATGATCGCGGCGTCGATTGTAAACACGGTGCGCACTCCGATTGCGTCGGTGAGTGCGCCTTGACCGAGTACACCGCACGGCATGCAAAGCCCAAAGGTCATCAGCCACACGCTTGTCACTCGACCGCGGTATTGGTCGTCGGTAAAGGTCTGGATTGCCCCATGGTCGACCGAGACAACTATGAGGTACGCCGCTCCGAGCATGACCATTGCTGCCAGTCCGGCGACGTAACTGCGCGCAGATGCCAGGCCGGCCATCGAGACTGCGGCCATCGTGATGCCTAACGCGAGTGCGCGAGATCGACGAACTCGGTCTTCACTATTGCCCAAGGTGACCGCCGCGATGATGCTGCCAATACCGAAGACACCGAGCAACACGCCGTAGCTGCTAGCGCCGATGCGAAGTTCATCTTGTGACAGTTTCGGTATCAAATAGATCACAGGAGGAATTACGAGCGCAAACACCATGTGGATTCCAATGACGAGGCGTAGGGTCGGGTGTTCAAGAATGTGTTGTAGCCCTAGTCGCCACCGTTGAAAATTGGTCAGCCCATCGGCAGGGGCGTGCACCGTTGGGGCCGGACCGAGCATTAATAACGCGACGATTACGGCGGTATAGCTCGCCGCATTGAGTCCGAAAGCAGCTCCCGCGCCCCACTGTTCGATTACGACTCCCGCCGCCAACGGCCCAATCGCCCGGGCGATGTTGAACTGCGTACTGTTGAGTGTGATCGCGTTGAGCAAGTGATCGCGTTCGACAAGCTCGGCTGGCAACGACTGCCATGCTGGTGTTTGAATTGCTGTGAAGATGCCACCGAAGAACGACAATGCGAATAACAGCCAGTAGCTGTCGCCGGCACCGCCCACCCAGACACCCCACAAGGCCAGCGCCTGGAATCCGTTCAAGATGTTGGTACCCACAAGGAGCTTGCGGCGCGGCAGCCGATCGGCCAACACTCCCGCGGTCGGACCAAGCAGTAATAGCGGGATAATCCCAATAAAGGCAATGGCAGTAGTTCTCATTGCCGAGCCAGTTTGTGCCTGCACCACCCAAGCCAGCGCCGCAATCTGCATATTCGACCCGATACTTGAGACGATTCCCCCGGCCAGAAAGACCCGGAAATCTCGAGAGGCCATGGCTCGCATCGACTTTGGGAATTTGCGGGCCATACGGTTGCCAAGCTAGTTGGATGGCGAAGTTTGCTGTGGTGAGGCAACCTTTGTGTAGTGGTGTGCGTCTCAGGTGCGAGAGAGGGGCTAGGTGCACGACGACATGGTGACGGCGCAACCAGAGGTTGGTGCGGTATCCGGACGCGGCGCGCGGGTATTTGATGCTTCTGAATCCAACGTGGCGGAACTCGTTTCCAACACTGGTACCCAGTCTCGCTCGCGCCGCAACACCCGCGATGAAGTTTTCGAGCGGCTGTTTCACGCGTACTACGACCGGGCCGTTCGGTTCTCGCTGCTGGTGGGGGCTCGCGATCACTTTCATGCTCGCGAGATAGCAACTGACGCGATCGCCCGCGTTTGGAGCAGGTGGCGCCTCGGTGGCGTCGACGATTTCTGGCCCTATCTGCGCGTCGCGATTGTGAACGACCTACGTTCGCAGGCGCGCCGCAAACGGGTCGCAGATCGATATCAAGAAACGCAGATCCCGCCACCCGCAGACATCATGATCGATCTGACGGTTGTGCAACGCGACGAAATTGCTGCAGCAATCGCTCGCTTAGCCCCTCGTCATCGGATGGTGCTCATATTGCGATTTTTTGAAGATCTGAGTACAGAACAAACCGCCAAGATGATGCGGTGCAGCGCGGGAACGGTGAAGAGCACCACTTCGCGAGCGTTGAGCGCCATGCGGGCAGTGCTGGAGGAACAAGCTGATGAGTGACGACGATCGTCAAGAAATTCGCGCGGCGTTGCGTGCGTTAGACGAGCGCACTTCCACGAGTTATGCCGACGACTACGAGGTGGTGCGGAGTGCCGCGCTTCGACATCGGTCACGGCGAATACAACGTGCCTGTGGTGTGGGCACAGCCGCGATCATGGTCGCGGTGGTCGTAGGAGCCGTCGCGGACCGTCGAGGCGATGGAGTGCAGAACGCGAACCCGACGTCATCGACGGCCGGTGCGAGAACTTCGTCGACCGTCGCCGGTCTATTGCCGGCGGCGGCAGTGTCGATGGTTGGAGACAGCGTGATGCTGGGTGCCGAACCCGCGGTGAAGGCCGAAGTGGCAGCGCTGGCTCAAGGCTCTCTTGCCATTGAAGCCGAGGTTGGTAATTCAGTCGAAAACTGCATACAAACATTGGCTGGTCTGAAGCAGAAGGGTCGCCTGGGGTCAAAAGTCGTGGTGCATTGCGGCACGAACGGGCCATTGAAATCTGAAGATGTGAACCGAATCATGGAGGTTATCGGTACGCGTCGCCGGGTTGCCTTTTTGACTGTCCTCGTGGAACGAACTTGGGAAGCACCGAACAACTTGGTGCTGGAGCAGGTATTGCGGAAGTATCCCAATGCGACGGTGCTCGACTATGGAGCTGGTGCGAAGGATTGGTTGCCAAAGGAACGCTTCTTCGCGAAAGACGGATACCACCTCACCAAAGAGGGCTCGCAACGCTACGCAACGTTGATCGCGGATTGGGTCGCGAACCCGGAAATGCAGATTCCGGTTGTGCTTACCTCCGCGAAAGGCGACTGGGCGAGCGACATCGCCTATGACGGCCACGAAGTATTCCTTGCTCGCCAAGTGGAGGGAGAGGCGCAAGTTGTCGTTGAACGACGATCGGCGCAAACCGGTGAGCTATTCGCGACGATCGATGTAAACCAGGAATCGGTTATCGGTATTGCGACCGATCGCGATGGAGGAGTGTGGATCTCAGGTGGCGGCGATGGAGCTGTGCCGGTCACCACGGTATCGAAAATAGATACCACTACGAATGAAGTGGTGTTCACTACGCAGTTGCGCGGAGCAACGTGCGCCTGTCCAATCGTGGCGGGCCGTAGCGGCGTCTGGCTGGTGGGAAATGGAAGCCAGACAGTGGTTCGCATCGATTCAGATACCGGAAAAGTGATTCGTTCGATCGAGCTGCCGGGTGGCGCGCACGGCGCGACGCTTGTCGGTGAACGACTCTTCGTGGGTCTTGACGATTCACGGGTTGCGATCCTTGGCGTTGATAGCGCTTCGGTGTTGCGAGTAGTTGCACTTGACCGTCCATCGCTCACCGAAGACCGAACTATCCAGGGGCAAAGCATCATTTTGTCGATTCAAAAGGCACCTGGAGCCGCTGACAGTTTGTGGGCCACACGGGCCGACGGGGCCTCGTTTGAACTCTCCGACCTGAACGGTGATGTGCGAGCAACGTCTTCGGTTATAGATCCGTTTGTGACACCCGTTGCCGCTACTGCTGCGAGCGGGCGTGGGCTATGGGGGATCGTGAATGATCAACTTGTCGTGACCTATCCGTCCAGCACACAATTCCCGAACGAACTGGCCCAGTTCGACGTGAAAACAAAATCATTCGGCTCATTTTCGAAAGTGCGCCAACGCCTCAAGGCCGTGACGAGATACCCCGGCGGCTTTCATCGAGTGGTTGCAACTCAGTCGTCGTTATGGATAATGAGCGGTGATGAGTCCGGGCAAAGTGAATTCTTGGTCGTTGACCCGCGATTGAACAATCAAGGCGACGGGATCGCGCACCGTGAGTTCGTTCCAAGTTCGGCGTCGTTCGTGAATACGAAGCGTGGCTGGGTACTGGATCGGGGCGACTGTGTCGATGCAGTTTGTACGACGGCTCTGCTCGGCACCACCGACGGTGGATTGACATGGACGGAATTGACACCGCCGCCTGCCGTCGTGTTGCAGGATCGGGGCGACTTCCCATTCAGTCCAACGATCGCGTTCGCTGACGGAAAGACCGGATACGCCGCGTCGCGGACGAAGATTTCAATCACGGCGGACGGAGGAATCACGTGGAGCTCTGTGCCGCTTCCCGGTGCGAACGACGCCCGCTCGATCGCAGCGATGGCGTTGGCCGACGGGGTACTTCATGTCGTGATTGATGAGCAAGATGGATCTCCGTTCACGATCCATAGCTCACGGGTTCGCGACACGATTGTCTGGCAACGGGCCTCGGTATCCTTGGTGCGCGGCATCGGCGGCGGTCCGAGACCTTCGATTGACATCATTGGTCGCGACGGCGAAATTTGGGTCACGCAAATTCAACGCGGTGTGGTCAATGGAGCGAGAAAACACAATGGCCAATGGGTGCTCTGGGACCCTCCGTGTTTGAAACAAGGTGGCGTGCCGTCGCTTGCGCCATTAACGACTCGTCATCTTGTCGCAGCGTGCAACCCTCCATTCGGTGCCGAAACTGCGCCTGCCATTCTCGTTGAATCGTTCAAAGGAGGCGACTCGTTTGCGGAGGTCGCAACGCCCCCCGTTGGTGTGAACTATCTCCACCGCCTTACCGCCGCCTCGTCGGATGCATTGTTCGTGCCCGGCGAGCAACATCTCCTCCGTGGCACGCGCCGCAACGGTCGTTGGTCGTGGACACCGACTCTTTACATCGGTGTTGGTGATATCGCCGAGGAATCATTCGCCTCCCAAGGCAGCGGCTACGTGATTGTCAACACCCACGACGGCGGTAATCGGATGTTCACAAGCCAAGACGCCGGAAAACAATGGCAACAACTCAACTTTGACGGGGTCACGCGGGTGCCTCGCGTCGGCCGATGACTCGGTGTCGCCGTCGGTTTGCTTACCATTCTGCGCTACAGAACTAGAATCAGTTCTAGTTTTGTAGGAGATCGGGAGTTGCCGTTGTGGCTGATGCAGTGAACGAAGAGACCGTCGAAGAGGCAGCGTTTCGCGCCAAGGTTCGAGCGTTTCTTGAAGGTGCAGCGACCCTGAAGGCGGGTGGCGCCGATCTCAGCAATCCGATGGGCAACACTGACACCAGCAAAGAAGCTGAGATCGAACACACCCGCGCGAGCCGCGCGTGGCAACGAACGTTGTACGACAACGGGTGGGCTGGCATCACTTGGCCGAAGGAATACGGCGGGTTGGGTTTGCCCGCGAAGTACGCCAGAATCTTCGCGCAGGAAGAGTCGAAGTTCAACGTTTCGGTTGGCATGCTGAGTGTGGCGCTGCAAATGGTCGGCCCCACGATCATGGCTCACGGCACTGAAGCGCAAAAGGCTGAGTATCTCCCGAAGATTTTGCGCGGTGAGCACTACTGGTGCCAGCTGTATTCCGAACCGGGTGCAGGTTCTGATCTTGCCGGCCTCACGACGAGGGCCGATCTCGACGGCGATGAATACATCGTGAACGGCCAGAAGGTCTGGAACTCCGGCGCGCACTTTGCCGATATGGGCATCTTGTTGGTGCGCACGAATTGGGACGTCCCGAAACACCGTGGCATCACGTACATGCTGATCGACATGCATTCGCCCGGCGTCGAGGTCCGGCCGTTGGTGCAAATCACTGGGCATGCTCACTTCAACGAAACGTTTCTCACCAATGTGCGAATCCCTGCCGCGAACGTATTAGGTGACGTCGACGACGGCTGGCGTGTCACACAGACCACGTTGATGCACGAACGGTCGATGATCGGCGCCGGTGGCGGGGGAGTCACGTTCAAAGCGATTCACGAACTCGCGCGGTCGTGCGGCGTTACCGATGATCGCAACACGCGCCAAGAACTTGCGAAGTGTTACACGCGTTTCGAGTTGTTGAAATGGCTCGGCCTGCGGGCCCGCGCCGCTGCGCAAAAGGGCAACGCACTAGGACCCGAATCCAGTGTGATGAAGCTGTTCATCTCTGATCGAGTTGCGCGCGATGGCGATTTGCTGATGGCGATCGAGGGCGCCAACGGCATGCTGACCAACGCTGATGCTCCTGCCAACGGCATGTGGCAGCAAGTGTTCATGAGCCAGTGGTCGATCCGTATCGGCGGTGGTACCGAACAGGTGCAGCGCAACGTGCTTGGCGAACGAGTACTCGGGCTGCCGGGCGAGCCACGCCCCGATAAGACGCTGCCATTCAAAGACGTCCCCCGCAACTAGCACCGACCCCCTTCTGACCCCACCGCCCAACGAAGCGTGTTCTTTTGCCCGTGACTGTCGATGGCCAAAGCAGAACCCTCGAAAGGGGTACGTCGGTGTGGAACGTGCCCTACTTGCGGCCTTCTCGGATCGCTTCGATGAGCCGGTCGGTTTGTTCGCGTTGTTCGTAGATGTTGCGGATCATCCACCAACGAAGATGCCGCGTGATCGAGTTGCGGAGCCATATCAAGGCTCCTACGACCGCGAGCACGACACCGATGGTTCCAAGTATCGCGTTGCGATGAACTTCTTCGATAGCTCCGGCGTTCTTCGCCGAGCTGTAGCCGATAATGGCGACGACAATGCCGACGACGACAATGGCGATGCCTGCGATTGATCCGGCGCCTTCAAGCTGCGCTTTCTTGCCGCCCATCTTGATCGATTCGACCTCGCTGCGAAACGCCGTGAGTCGATCGCTCGACATCACGGCGCCGCTAGCCGGTACGTCGACCGGTGGGTTACTTGCAGTGGGTTGGTCGCTCATAGCGAGGCCTTTCGTGACGGCAGACTAAGAATTTGGGGTGGTGGCAAGATAAGCGGATTGCAAGGTCTCAGCGATTTCGTTGGGTGTCCCGGTGCCAACGATTCGGCCGTGCAACATGATCGCCGCGACGTCCGCTATGCCCAATAGTTCGTGAACAAACTGTTCGACGATAAGAATCGATAGGCCCGACTCCGCGATGCGCCGGACGTGTCCGTACAGCTCTTCGACGATGATTGGTGCAAGTCCCATCGAGAGTTCATCGACCAGCAATACAGCCGGGTCGGTTGCCAACGCTCGCGCCATTGCGAGCATCTGTTGTTCGCCACCGCTTAAGGTGCCGGCCGTTTGTTTGCGGCGCTCTCCAAGCCGTGGAAATAGTTCGTACGCACGGTCCTGCACTGACGCAAACGAATTGCCGGTGAACGTGGCCATGCGGAGATTTTCTGTGACGGTCAGGTTCGGAAAGATTCCGCGGCCCTCGGGGATGAGACACAATCCGGTCCGGGCGAGTTTGTCGGCCGGTATCCCAGTGACATCGACCCCCATGATGGTGAGGGTGCCAGTGCGCGGGACGATCTGCCCGCTAGCGACACCAAGTGTCGTGGTTTTGCCAGCACCGTTCGGACCAAGTAGCGCGTACACCTGGCCAGGCTCAACGGTGAGGTCCACGCCGTGAAGCACGTCGAGAGTCCCGTACCCTGCGTGAATGCCACGCAATTCAAGGACAGGTGTGGGTGGCGGATTCATGACTCTGCCTTTGCGACCGACCCAAGGTAGGCACGCTGAACGTGTTCATCATTTTGGATCTCGGTTGGGGTGCCCCGCGCGATGATCTTGCCGAAGTCGAGCACATTGATGTAATTGCAAGTGGTCATCACTAACGGCATGTCGTGTTCCACGAGCAGGATCGCTAGACCTTCTTGTGCAAGCGCGTGCATGAGGACGCCTAAGACATCGGTTTCCGATTCGTCGAGCCCAGAAGATGGCTCGTCGAGCAGCAGCACCGATGGTTTGACCGCAAGGGCCCGCGCGACCTCGACGAGGCGGGCGTTTCCAGTTGGCAGGTCTTCGGCGCGCGCGTCGGCTAGATGCTGAATCCCAACCCGGCCCAAAATCGTCTCGGTTTCTTCGGCCGCGTCGTATTTCGTCGTCGACCATCGTCGGCGCATCTCTGCAGCGACCAAGACGTTCTCGCGCACCGTGAGGCTTCCGAATGCTTCTAATCGCTGGAAGGTGCGAGCGATGCCGAGCCGCGCGCGTTTGTACGGCTTCGCTTTACGAAGGTCGCGATCATCGAGTGTCACAGTGCCGCCCGACGGCGCCTGGAGCCCAGTGATCACATTAAAGAGCGTTGTCTTGCCTGCGCCGTTCGGTCCGATTAAACCAGTGACCGAGCCCGACTCGACCGTGAATGACGCGGCGTCGACGGCAGTCAATCCGCCGAATCGCACCGAAACGTCGTGGACGGTGAGACTCGTCATGACGAACCCCGCGGTGCCAACGCGTCGGTGACACGCAGCTGGCGTTCGACTTCTGCGATCGACGACGCCGTCAGCGCGATCGAGAGCCCTATTTCGCTTGACTGCGCGGCATAGCGTTCGGCTTTACGGGCGCGTTCAGCGCTTGCGACCTTGCGTGCTGCTGTGTCTCCAGGTACTAGCGGGGCAAAGCCTTTGCCTACGGCGACGACCGCGCCCTCAGGATTTTGGATGATGCCCAATGCCGCGAACCCAGGCGCGATTTGTTCTAAGCCGCGTAGCTTTGGTTCGAGCCAAAGCAGCCAGGAAACTTCTGCGGATTTCTCGCGCAGGATGATGATCGGCAGTTGAAAGACGCCGGCAAATACGGCACCAGAGACTAAGGCGATTCCGCCGACGACCATTTGCAATACGAGGCCGAGCCCTGCAATCGCTTCGAAGCGGCCCGAGTCTGTATTGATGTAGAACATCGCGAGAAACGAACCGCCGAGCCCCGCGACGAAGGCTGAAATCGTGAATACCACCACTTTGGTCTCAAAAATATTGACGCCCACAGTCGCGGAAGCTGCCTCGCTGTCGCGCATCGCCACCAGACGTCGCCCAAACGACGACGTTCGGATTGCCATGAGCGCCAACGCAATGATCGCGAATACGACGGTCAACAACGTGAGGTATGCCTGGTTACCGGAAAATGAAATGCCGAACCACGTTTGGCGAGGCGTCGTCAGTGATACGCCGCCGTACATCCGCGAGTTGTTGAGAATCGCGTCTCGGGTGAAGTATGCGAATGCGAATGTGGCTAGGCCGAGATAGAGACCTTGAAGTCGAACTGCGATGAGGCTCAAAGCGGCACCGACGGGCGCGGCGGCGATCGCTCCAATCAAGATGGCCAACGGACGGCCGGATTCGCCGCCAAAGTGAGCAAACGCTGCCGCGCCAATGCCTGCGAACGCGAGGGGAGCGAATGACACTTGTCCGGCCCAACCGGTGAGCGGCACCAAGGACAGCGCGACGATTGCAAGACCCATTGCCAACGTGAGGCGACTGAGATTGGTCGCCGACTGCAAAAGCCCAAACAGGGGCATCGTCACGACAAGGACCGCGAGTCCGATCGCACCTTGGCGCGGGGGTACGACTCGTGCCCGTCGTCGCACTCCGCTAAAACGCGCGAACTTCAAGCTCGCAGGAGGTAGTAACAGCAGCACCACAAACAGCATCACTTCAGGGATGCGTTCCTTGGCTGGTTGCCAATCGCCGGTGAACGACAGATACACCGACGCGAATTGCATGAGGAGCGCAAGGATCAATGCCCCTAGGTACGTGAGGGGGAGGCTCCGCATGCGCCCGACCGCGGCCGCCGCAAACGCTGGTACGAGCGTCGCTAGGACTAGGGATGCGCCGACCCCGATTTCGTTCGCGTATAACACTCCCGCAAGCGCGGCAAGGCACGATCCCAACATCCAGGAAAACGACGAGACGCGCTCCGACGGTACACCGCTGAGTTGTGCGAGCCCTTGGTTGTCAACAACGGCCCGCATCGCGATGCCCAGTCGGGTCGCGTAGAGCAGGAATCGCAAGCCGACAACCAACACAACTGCAACGACCAACGCGATCAAACGGTGCCAAGTGAGGGTAACGCCTGAAATTTGGAAGCCCTCGATGCCGAAGAATGGATTTACCGTATGACTTTGATTCGGATCCCAGATTGTGTTGGCCACTCCGATGAACCCGAGCAGCAAACCGACCGTAACCATGAGCTGCACCACCAGGTCTTTGCCAACGAGGTGCCGCATGATCAGGCGGTTCAGCATCCAACCAAACGCGGGTGCGAACCCGAGAACGGTCACGGCCACGGACAACACGTTCGGCCAACCCCAATCTACGTGTAGTTGCCAGTACACGTACGCGGCCAGCATCCCGATCGCGCCTTGCGCGAAGTTAAAGACGCCGGTGGTGGTGTACACGACGACAAGCCCGGTTGCAGCCAACGCGAAAATGCCAGCGAGCGGTAGCGCAAATATCAGGAGTTGGATGAGACTTTCGCCCGTGACCGGGCGCCCGCCCCAGGTCGCGACCGCGACCGTCAGTACGACGGTCGCGGCCACTATTGGGCCGAGGCTTCGACGCACGGACACGTCAGGGTTTGAATGCCGTCGATGCGTCGATGCGGAACGTTTCGGTTTTGCCATCGCAGTTGAAGGTGCCTGCTGCGGTTGGCTCGACTCGTTTGAACTTGCCGTCGACGACCTGCATCATGACGTAGCAGTGTGAACCCTTCTTACCACCAACATCGGTCTCGGGGATCAGACCCCCAGCATCGAAGTCGTGGAGGTTACGGGCAGCCTCAAGGATTGCGGCTCGCGTCAAACCGTTGACTCCGTCTGCGGCAACGACGGATTCGACTGATGCTGCGAATGCTTCAGCGGCGGCCCACGCTTGGATGCCAAAACCATCGGGCTTCGAGTTGTACTTGATAAGTGCGTCGAGCGTTGCGTTCGAACCGGCGTCTTCCAGAGGAAGAATCGTCAGCCATACGTACTGCCCCTCGACGGCGGCACCGCCTTCAGATAGCAGGCGCTTGTCGTAGCACTGCACGGAACAGTCCCAGACTTTGACTGTGTCGACACCCTGCACCAGTGATTCTTTGCGCAGGTGCACCGTGCCCGAGTAATCGAGTCCGACGCGGGCGTAGGTGGCTTTGTTGTCTTTAATGGCTTGCACGAACGGCGTGTACGCACTTTGTG
Source organism: Actinomycetota bacterium (assembly GCA_005773635.1). GTDB lineage: Bacteria > Actinomycetota > Acidimicrobiia > IMCC26256 > PALSA-610 > F1-120-MAGs023. The sequence goes on along the minus strand of SXHN01000111.1, from coordinate 8,695 downwards.
GTGATAGTCCGCTGGCGCCGAACTCTTTGTCGAGTTTGATTCCCAGTTCCTGGCTGTAGCGAAAACCTGGCATTGACGAAGAAATCGTTGAGGGAAGATCGGCGGGGACTACCCAGACGCCATGGAGCGCGTCTTTTCCGAATTCGTTCAAGTAATACTGAAACGGGCCATCGCTCACGAGAAAGTCGCGCTCACCTTTGCCGGAATAAGGACATTGGCCCTGACCTGGCAATACTGCGAAGTCCCATTGTGAGCACTGTTGTGCCGGTTCGGTTTGCAGTACGGCGAAGTCGGTGATGCCCGTGGCGGCACCGGCTTGGTCTTTGCATTTCTCGATCGGCGCCACGTCGTTGAGGAACAACGCAGTCGTGCCGACGAGCGCAAACGCTTCGCCGCAAGCGGTTGTCAGCGAGTTCTTTGCTTCATCGGGGCTGAGCTTTGAGTCGAATACCTTGACGTCAATCTTGCGACACGCGAGTCCACCGTTGGCATTTTTGTATTCGGCCCATGCCTCGATTGCGTCAACCGAACCCTGGAATAGCCCTGGCTTGATCGGCGAGCCGGTGTCGGCGGTAACCGCGATTGTGATTTCGGAATCTGAAACGCCGATCTCAGTGGCCTTGGGAGATTCTTTCGCGCACGCATCCGCGGTCGTCGTGGTGGGATCGCCACCGGAGCTCGGGGTGGCATTGTCGATTGATCTTCCGCTGCCGCATGCCGCGAGAGTGACGGTCAGTGTGAGCGCGAGTGCGCCAATTCGAACACGTTGCACAGGTCCCCCTAGGGATTGCGGCCGTTGATCTGACAGGACGTCAGATTGAGCGACACTCTGCCTCACGAGTGGCAGGTAATGCAACAATCTCGCCGAGTTTTCTCGCTACTACACGGTAACCGGGCAGGTTGGATGGGCGAACGTCGGGTAGATCACTTGTCGAGCTTTGCCGCGATTCGCTCAAGTGCTTCGATGTTGCGGTCTTGCTGATGACGCTCTTCGAAGATGACCCGTAGCAACCAGTACCGCAAGTATCGCGTCATCGAATACCTCGCCCAAATGATGACTCCCGCCAGGCTCAGCACCGCGCACAGGATCGCGAGGATGATCTTTTCGTTTTGGACAAGTACGTCTGCGCTTTCGTGTGCGCTTTGCAGGGCAACGATCACGCCAACTATGCCGAGAATGAACAGAATGACGCCAAAGAGCACGAGGCCTCGCTCGGGTTCGGAATCGCCGCCTTTCACCTTGAGGCGCGCGAGTTCGGCATCGAACGTCGTTGTGGCTTCGTTGATCGTGGGCTTGTCATTTGACATAGCGATTCCTTGTTGTTCTTGGACGGACTAGTTGGTGCCGAGGTACGCCGCGGCGAGTTTGCTTGCAATAGTACGGGGGTCACCGATATCTTCGATTCGTCCGTGCAGCATGATCGCCGCGCGGTGAGCGATGTGTAACACGTCGTGTGCGAACTGTTCGATGATGAGAATCGACGTACCAGATTTTGCGATGTGGTCGACGGATTGGTACAGCTCCTCAACGATGAGCGGAGCGAGCCCCATAGAAAGCTCATCGAGCAGCAAGATTTTTGGATCAGTCGTCATGGCTCTCGCCATAGCGAGCATCTGTTGCTCGCCGCCCGACATCGTTCCGGCGGTTTGTTTCTGGCGTTCCTTGAGGCGTGGAAACTGTGTGAACGCTCGGTCGGTGATCTCGTCGATGGACTGACCGGTATGGGTCATCATCCGTAAATTTTCGAGAACCGTGAGATTTGGGAACACGCCGCGTCCCTCGGGAATGGTGCAAATACCGAGGCGCGCTAATGCATCGGGATCGATTCCGTTGGCGAGGCGCCCGCGCACGAGAAATTCTCCGGCCATTGGCTGAATTTGCCCGCTCAGTACTTTGAGCGTCGTCGATTTCCCCGAACCGTTGGGACCGAGCACAGCAAGCACTTCGCCAACTCCGAGCTGGAGATCAATCCGGTGCAGGACTTCGATCGCTCCGTACCCGGCTTGTACGCCGCGCAGCTCTAATGCGGGTATCTCATTGAGGACCAGACGATCGACCGAACCGGGCGCCGTGACCTTGGCAACGTTGGGACGCTCGTCGCGTGAGGATTCTCCGTCGCCGAGATACGCGGCGCGGACGTTGGTGTCATTCTGGATCTCTTGGGGCGTGCCCTTGGCAATAATTCGCCCAAAATCGAGGACGTGAATCATCGAACAGGTTGCCATCACAAAGGGCATGTCGTGCTCAACAAGCAACACAGCGAGGCCGTCCTGTACGAGTTCTCGCAGCAACGCGCTGATCTCGTCGGTTTCTTCTTCGTTGAGGCCAGACGACGGCTCATCGAGCAGCAGTAAGCGGGGTTTTGCCGCGAGGGCCCGAGCGAGTTCGATAAGTCTCGCGGTCCCTGTTGGTAAGCCAGCAACGCGCTCATCTGCGATCGAGGTGAGACCGACACGATCCATGATTTCGTCCGCGACGACCGCAGGGTCGAAATCGTCACCCGACCAGCTCTGTCGCATTTCCGCCGCGACTCGTACATTGTCTCGAGCGCTGAGCGAGCCAAATGCTTCGAGGCGCTGAAACGTACGGCTCATGCCCTGTCGCGCCCGTCGGTGGGGCTTCATGCGGTCGATCGATTTTCCGTCGAAGCTCACACTGCCACTAATGGTTGGTTGCAGGCCTGTGATGACGTTGAACAACGTCGTCTTGCCCGCACCATTTGGGCCAATTAACCCGGTAACAGTTCCAGGTTCGACGTCGAGCGTCACATCGGTGAGGGCGTGGAGCCCACCGAATCGAACGTTGACTTCGTGAATATCGAGCAAACCCATTTCAGTTACGGCCTCGTAGCGCTGATCCTGCCAGCGACGCAACGTCGATGTCGTGGTCCGGGAGTCGGAAGGCAGCGGGGACGCCAAGGCGTCGATCCAAATTGTTGAGATCTTCGTTCGTGAACGGACGAAGATCTCCCGCTCCTGCGACGTCTCCGATCTCGTTGGGGTCAATTGCTGCTGGTGTGCCGCGGTTCCATGGCATCATCCGTGAGAATCCATCTACGAATCCTCCCGCCGCGCCATCTGGGTCGCGCATGATGTTGAGCGAAGCAAATGCCGGGCCAAACTTTTCGAGTGCGGAGAACAACCCGGAGAATGGCGCGGCGACGAGTTTCTCTTGGATAAAGACAATGAACTGGCTAAAAACGCCGCCCGCAAATGCGCCACTGACTAGCGAAACGCCACCGATCACAGCAATGAGCGTGTCGCCCAGACCTCCGATCGCGTCTAGCTTTCCGTCGCTGCCCGAGAGAAGGTTCATCGAGCTCAGTACGCCTGCGATTCCTGCGATCGATGCTGACATCGCGAACACTGCGAGTTTGGTCATCGTGAGGTTGACCCCAAGCGTGGCACACGCTGCCGGGCTATCTTTCATTGCGATTAGTCGTCGTCCGAATCGACTTCGGCGAACGGCTACAAGACACATGCCGATTGCTGTGAATACGAGCGCACAAAAGAAAATGAACGTTCGTTGGTTGTCGAGGCTGATGCCGAAGATTTTCGGACGTACGAATTCGACGGCGCGCGACCCGAACGCGAACGGTTGGCTATAGAACAGCGAGGCGCCGCGCGCTACTGCAAACGTAGCGAGCGCAAGGTAGAGGCCGCGCAATCGTAACGCTGGAAGTGCAACTACAACGCCAGCGACTGTTGCTGCGACTGCAGCAGTGACGAATCCGATTGGACGCCCCTGGCCGGCGAATGAGCGGGTGAAGCCCAAGATTCCGATTCCAACGAAAAATACCTGTCCTAGCGAGACTTGCCCCGCCCAACCGGCAAGCGGTACGTAGCTCAACAGGAGCACCGCGGTGACGAGCACAGTTGTGATTCGATTTAGTCCGGACGTGTCGTTGAGGACGTAACTCATCGCCACGACGAACAAAGTGATTGCGCCAAAGCCCATCGCAGCTTCGTGGAGTTTCGGAGTGCGAAAGAGCCGCCGCAATCCCTGTGTCGTGGCGAATTCCAGACGGTCCTGGGGTAATGCGAGGAGCACGAAAATCAGAAAGATCGTCGGGATGTTGTCGGGGAGCTTCGCCCATCGGGGATTTGTGAGATCCCAAAAGGTTGATCCGAACGTCGACAGCAAACCCAATATCAGCGCGCCAAGAAATGTGAGTGGCAAACTTTTCAGGCGCCCGAAGATCGCTGCCGCAAAGGCGTTCACGATCAGCAGCGTGAGTGCGACCGAGCTGAGTCCCACCTCCGGCGCAGCCAGAATTCCAGCAGTCGCGGCGAGTGATGACGCAAGAGCCCACGACAATCGCGATGGTGCGTCGGGCCGAGCGCCGTTCAGTGCTGCGAGTTCTTTGTTATCAACTACGGCGCGCATCGCAACGCCGATGCGCGTCTTGAACAACAAGATGCGCAGGAAGATGGCAAGCCCGATAGCGATCAGCAACGTGATGAATCGACTCCAGGCGATGTTGACCCCGCCGATTGCGAATGCCGACGATTGGCCGAAGAATGCTGGGAAGGGGCGTGTCGAGTCGTCTTTCCAAGCGATCTTCACCAATGCCAGGATGAGAAACATCAACGCGATGGTGACTACAAGTTGTACTACCAGTGGCGCCTTCATGATTCTTCGCATGAGCACGCGCTCAACCATGATGCCGAACAGCGGGGCGATGATTCCCACAGTGACGAGCAACGCGACGGGTGCCGGAAGTTGCATTCCGATAAACGGTGCTTCGTTGAAACGAAGTTCCCAATAGATAAACGCCATCAACATGCCTATGGCGCCGTGCGCGAAATTGAATACGCCAGAAGTGGTGTACGTAACGACGAGTCCAGATGCCGATATGGCGAGTGCGGCGCCAGCGATCACTCCGTAAATCACGACGCTCAGCGCTTTATCTGATGTAAATGGACCTCTCCACAAGCTGATGGTGAACGCCAGAAACAAACCGACGCCGCTCAACACTACAAGCGCGCTGACGAGTTGTTTTTGCTTCACGCGTCCTCGCTTCTCAATGGCGAAGGAGATAGGAATGATGGGTTGGGGGAGGTCGCGATGACCGTCCCCCAACGTGCAGCATCGCCTGTCTCTAGTCCTGGAGGTCTTTTTCGATTTCGCTGATGTTCTTGGGATCGCAGTCGAGCTTGCCGGGTTCGGTCGGGAACTTTCGAACGAATTTGCCGTCCTCCACCTGCATCACGACTATGCATCCGGCGGCGAGGCGTCCGGCAACGTCGGTGTCGCCAAGGAGACCGTCGGCATTGAAACTGTTCACGGTGCTGAGCGCCGCCAACAAGCTGGCTCGGGTCAGACCGTTTATGCCGTCTTTGGCCACCACGGCTTCAACTGTCTCTTTGAATAACAACGCCGAAGCCCAAGCCTGCACCCCGAAGCCATCGGCTTTGTCGGCGCCGGTGTATTTCACGAATGCCGCAGCCGCAGGAACGGCCTGTTGTTCGGCTTCGTCATAAAACGGCACAAACGGCATGTGTACGTAAGTACCCTCGGCTTGTTCGCGACCTTCTTCGAGGAATCCGCTGTCGTAGCAGGTCAGCACGCACGCCCATACCTTGACCGTGTCGACGCCTTGGGCTTCCGCCTCCCGACGGAACTTCAGCAACGATTGGTACCCGCCACCACTTTCAGCGAAATTCGACTTGTTGTCCTTCAAGGCTTGGACGTACGGGCCGTAGGTGACTTGTTCGGCGAATCCGGACACTGGGAACTCGGCATCCTTTTTGATTCCCAACACGTTTTGGAGCGCATAGAACCGGGGCCGGTTGCCGTTGGTGGCCGTTTGTGAATCTGCAGCTTGCAGGTACACGCCGTGTAGATCTTTTTCGACGTTTTCCAGCAACCAGGTGTAGGCACCGGTGCGCGCGCGGAACTTTTGGGTTGCACCATCGGGGTACACGCGCTCCGGAGGCAGAGCGGAGAACGTCATGGGCGAACGTTGCTGACTCGGGTCGACTGAAATCCCCGCGATATCAGGGATGCCGGTTGCATCGCCCGCGAGATCATTGCACTTGATGATCGGATCCATGCTGCTCACGAAAACAATGGTGGTTCCTACGAGCGCGAAGTTCTTCTCGCATGCCTCTTGCATGGCAGTTTTGGTGGCTTCTGCGTTGAGTTTCGTGTCGATGAAGTTGACCTTCAACTTCCGACCGGCAATGCCGCCGAGCTCCTCGTTGACGTAGGTCTCGAAGCCCAACAAGGCGTCACGCGAACCCGCGAACAAGCCTGGGACGATCGGGTTCTCGACGTCTGCCAACACCGCGATGCTGATTTCGGTCTCGGTGATGCCGACTTCGGTTGCCTTCGTGGGCTCAGCCGGCAGCGTTGTGCTCACTCCACCCGCGGTCGTGATTGGTTCTTTGGCCTTTTCCTTTTCGCCGCACGCCGCGGCAATCATTGCGAGCGTGAGGCCCGCGGCGATGAGACGGCTGGTTCGCTTCAAAGTGAATCCCCTTGTTGATGATGGATCGGGCACGATAACAGACGAATCTGACTGCTCGTCAGATTCCGCGAGAGACTTTTGCACGCGCGGCTCGTGGTTGGCAAAGCTGCAACTATGAGCGCTCACGATATTGTCGATATTTGGGTCAACCTCGTTACGAAACAGTCCGCTGCGGCATTTCTCGGTGATCGCGCAAACGCGCACATTCCGGGCTATCTCGGTGGCGACGGGAGCAAAGGAATCGGCGCGAGCGCGCTGTTGGACGTCATGGATGAACTCGATGTTGCGACGGGGATCCTCTGCCCTGGTCTCGGTCACGGCGATGATTCGTCGCTCGATCTCGCCGACGAGCACAAGGGCCGGTTCTTGGTCGCGCTCGGAGCCGCGAACCCAGAGACGCCAACGCGAAATGTGCGCCGCATCCGTGAACTCGCGCAGCATTCCTGCACTGCCATGGTCCGTGTAATGCCGTTGGCGACGCAGGTGCCGATCAACCACCCATTGCATTACCCAATTTATGCTGCGTGTGAGGAGATGGGCTTGCCGGTTTCAATCAATGCCGGTGTGCCTGGACCGCGCGTGCGATCGCGAGTGCAACATCCAGAGCTGCTCGAGGATGTGCTGATCGATTTTCCCGATCTCACCGTCGTTGTGGCGCATATGGGCCACCCGTACGAAGAGCTGCTCATGAACTTCATGCGTAAGTGGCCCAACCTCTACATGTCATGTACGGCATACTCGCCGAAGTACATGGACGCAGCGCTCCTGAAGTTCATGAATACCTCGACGTATAGAGGCCGGGTGTTGTGGGGCAGCGACGAGCCGTGGTTTCCGATGCGCCGTTCGTTGGGTGAGGCTCGCGCGTTGCCGCTCGACGACGAAGCGATGGCCCTATTTCTTGGTGGCACTGCGCGAAAGCTCTTCGATCGCACCGTCGCCGAGTTTGCGAAAGGGAGCAGTTGATATGGAATCATTAGCGCGAAGTGATCGCAGCGATCCCGGGACTCACTTGGCGGCTCGCCGGTTGGAACTGCATCCGTTCGGTGTGATGGTGGGGCCTGTTGGGCACCTTGCCGAGGAACGAGAACGTCTTTGGTCGTTGCAGTGGTCGAATTTCGATGTGGAGCCTCATAGCGCAACTATCGGTGCCGAAATTTTGGGGCTCAACCTCTGCACCCAACTCGACGACCTGGTAGTCGCCGAATTGCGCGAGGCCTTGAATGCATACAAAGTGCTGTTCTTTCGTGACCAACCGCTGACCGCAGCGCAACACGTCGCGTTCGCCCGCCGCTTTGGCGAATTAGAGGTACATCCATTCCTGCAATCGAACGCTGAGTTCCCAGAGTTGGTTCGATTTGAAAAGACATCCGAAACGGGTGGCTACGAGAATGGGTGGCATAGCGATGTCACCTGGCGTGAATGCCCTTCGCTTGGTTCAGTGTTGCATGCCATTGAGGTGCCTCGCAGCGGCGGTGACACGCTGTTCGCGGATATGGGGGCTGCCTACGACGGGCTCAGCGACGAGCTTCGCAGTGAGCTTGAAGGTTCGATTGCCGTGCACGATTACCTACAAGCCTTCGGGCATGGTGTGCCCAAAGATCAACGCGAAACCATGCGCAAGCAGTACCCGCAAGTACATCACCCCGTTGTTCGGACTCATCCCGAAACCGGGCGCAAGAGCTTGTTTGTCAACCGCTTCTTCACAACCGGGATTGTGGGTATGGAAGATGCCGCGGCGAAGGCGCTGATCGGACGGTTGGCGAGGGAAGCTGAAACGGTTGAGTATCAATGCCGTTTTCAATGGCAGGCCGATAGCGTCGCGTTCTGGGACAACCGAGCCGTCCAGCACTACGCGTCGAGTGACTACTGGCCGCATCGCAGAGTGATGGAGCGGGCGACCATCATCGGAGATCGCCCTCATTGACGTCACTTTCGACCCCCGTTCTGCGTATTGCTGCGAGTCGCGGACTGATGCGCGAGTCTCCTACCGTGCTGGTATGAACATTGTTGTCGTTGGCGCTGGAATCGCGGGGTTGGGGAGCGCTCTGGCATTAGCTCGTGATGGTCACACCGTGACTGTTCTGGAGCGTGACGCAACGCCCATGCCTGCGTCGGCTGACGAAGCCTTTCTGTGGGCACGACGTGGTGCTCCACAAGTGCGGCACTCGCACGCGATGCTCGCACGGCTTCGAAATTTGCTGCGCGATCGGTGCCCGGATGTT
>SXHN01000110.1 GCA_005773635.1 Actinomycetota bacterium | reverse complement strand
GTAGCCATTGATGGTGCCCTGCACCTGAATGGCCCCACCCCGAACCCCCGCAAGCGCGTTGGCTACACCAGTGCCCGCGTCGTCGTGCAGATGCACTGCAATGCCGACGTCGCCACCGAAGTAGTCGTACACCGCACTCACGGTTTCTTCTACTTGAAACGGCAGGGTGCCGCCGTTGGTGTCGCACAGCACGAGGCGCGTTGCACCGGCCGTTACTGCACCTTCGAGCACCCGCAACGCGAATTCGGGGTTCGACCGATAACCATCGAAGAAATGCTCGGCGTCGAAAAAAACTTCGCGCCCTTCAGCCTTGAGGAACTCGACAGAGTCGGCCACCATGGCGACGCCTTCATCGAGCGTGGTCTCTAGCGCTTCGAGCACGTGGTAATCCCACGTCTTGCCGACGATACACACGACCGGAGTATTCGCTTCGACAAGATTTCGCAATGTGTCGTCGCTATCGACCTTGCCCTTTACTCGGCGGGTCATACCGAACGCAACCAGGGTGCTGGTGTGAAGTCGTAGGTCGGTCTGGGCTCGTTGAAACAGCTCGATGTCTTTGGGGTTCGCGCCGGGCCAACCAGCTTCGATGTAGTGCACACCGAGCCAATCAAGTTGCTCGGCAATTCGAAGTTTGTCGTCAACCGTCAGCGAGATACCTTCGAGCTGCGCACCATCGCGACACGTCGTGTCGTAAATCTCAACGCTTGACGGAGTCCGTGGGTTATCGGCACTAGTTGACATGCTCACACCAGTCTTTGTACTTGTCGACTTGACCGCGAACTGCGCGGCCGTATTCCTCACCAATCGCGAGCGTCATCGGCCCCGGGCACGGAATCGAGCGGTCATCGACCGAATTCACTGAGCTCACCTCCGCCGCGGTGCCGACAACAAACATTTCTTCAGCCGTGTACAAATCGGTGCGAGAAAGTTCGCCGACGCGCACTTCGTAGCCAAAATCGCGAGCGATCGTCGTGACCGAATCTTGGGTGATGCCACGCAACGCTCCCGCAGTACTAGGCGGGGTGACGATCGTGCCGTCGACGACAACGAAAATGTTTTCGCCCGTGCATTCGCTCACCATGCCTTGAGGGTTCAGCAACAGAGCTTCGTCGTACCCGGCCTTCAACGCCTCCACCTTGGCCAGCGAAGAGTTCACGTAGTTACCAGTGGTCTTCGACGCAGGCGGCATGATGTTGTGGTCATGACGGCGCCACGACGAAATCTTCATGCGCACGCCTTTGGTGAGTGCGTCGTCACCCAAATACGCCCCCCATGGCCAACACGCAATCGCCACGTCCACAGTGCAAGGAATCGTATTGAGCCCCATTTCTCCGTAGCCGTAGTACGCGATCGGACGGATGTAACAGCTCGGCAAGCCACTCGCACGAACAACATCTTTGGTTGCTTGCACAAGCACATCAACCGAATACGGCATGTCCATTTGCATCATGTGCGCGCTTCGGTGTAGCCGCTGCATGTGTTCAGTCAAGCGAAACACTGCAGGTCCAGTTGCAGTCTCGTAGGCACGAATTCCTTCGAACACGCCCATGCCATAGTGCAGCGTGTGGGTCAGGATGTGAATTTGGGCTTTGTCCCAGTCGACCATTTCGCCGTTCATCCAGATCTTGGCGGTTGGGGTAATCGGCATGGTGGGTGTCCTTTCGAAACAACGAGGTAGGCGGTACAGCGTAGGGTCGGTTACAGGTCTTGCAACGCGCCGCGGATAGCAGCGCCAATCTGTTCGGTGCTTCCAGAGAAATCGTCGGTAGCCGCAACTGCGCTGCGAATTCGTTGCGCGGCATCGTTCTCGCCGAGGAATTCCAGCATCATCACAGCACTGAATACCGCGGCCCGGGGGTCGGCGATTCCCTTTCCTGCGATGTCGGGTGCAGAACCATGAACCGGTTCAAAAAAAGAAGGTGCTGTTCGCGCCATGTTCATGTTGGCGGATGCGGCTCGCCCGATTCCACCGCTGATGGCGCCCGCAAGGTCGGTGAGAATATCGCCAAATAAATTGTCGGTAACAATGACGTCATAGCGCGCGGGGTCTTGCACCATGTAAATACAAGCGGCATCGACGTGGTTGTACGCGGTGGCCACATCGGCGTACTCGGCGGCAACCTCATTAAAGGTGCGTTGCCAGAGATCACCGGCAAATGTCAAGACGTTTGTCTTGTGCACCAAGGTCAAATGTTTGCGGTCACGAGATTGTGCGAGATCGAACGCGTACCGCACGCAACGCTCGACCCCCATGCGTGTATTCACTGAGCCTTGCGTCGCGATTTCGTGCGACGTTCCCTGACGCAAAAGTCCACCTTCACCCGCATAGGTGCCCTCAGTATTTTCGCGGACCACCATGAAATCGACGCCATCGTTGTACTGGCTCTTTGGCGCTTTGAACGGGCGTAAGTTGATATAGAGATCCAGCGCAAAGCGCATTTTCAGCAGGAGACCCCGCTCCAGGACTCCGGGGGGCACCTCAGGAGTGCCGATCGCACCACCGACGATTGCGTCGAAGGTTCGCAATTGGTCGAGTTCTGCGTCGGGCAAGATGTCGCCAGTGCGCAGGTAACGAGCTCCGCCGAGGTCGAAATCAACCGTCTCGATCGCCACGCCAGCCGCGCGGACCACATCGAGGGCCACTGCAGTGACCTCGACTCCAATTCCGTCACCGGCAATCACGGCAATCTTGTGGGCCATGGGCAATCCTTCGTTGTTGATGCAGTCAGAATGAATAGTCGTGGAGATTCGGACATGAAAAAGCCGCCCGGTTGAGGGCGGCTGACGCGAACACCGGAACCCGGCGTTCGCTACACAATCACAATGATTCGGACAAATGCCAAATCGATGTTGTGCTGGTAGGAGGTCATACGGCGGATCTTACCGTACGCATTGCACGCACGGGTGAACACCGTTAACCTACGCTCGCTTCGCGCCCCAGCCGTGAACATCTAACCAACATTTGGAGAGTCCGTGCGTACGCCAAAACTGCTCGCCGCTATAGCTGCGATTTCACTCTTTACCGCGGCTTGCAGCGAAGAGACTCCCGGAAACAAGGTTGACGGGACCACCACCACCGTCGCCAAAGCTGTTGTCGATTGCCAGACCGCCGAGTCAGTTGTGGCGTGTGCGCCCGACGACAGCACGATCGACAAATTGCTCCCAGCAAAAGCCACGAAAGCCACCGGCGCTCCTATTCGTATCGGCACAATCAACCAAGACACTGGTCCGCTGGCCGCATTCCCGGAACTCACAAGTGCCGATCAAATGGCGATCGATTTCATCAATACTGAACTCAATGGTGTCGACGGGCGTCCACTGGAGCTCATTACCTGTGACACGCAGGGCAGCCCTGACATCTCGCAAAGTTGCGCTCAGCAGATGGTTACCAAGAAGGTCGTTGCCGTAATCGGCGGCATCGACATTTGGGGTACCGGTATCCAGACGCTGGTCGACAATGGAATTCCGCTGGTGGGTGGTATTCCGGTGAGCTTCGACTCGGTTCGAGGCGAGACAGTGTTCCAGTTCAGCGCGGGAACCTGGGGCGCCGCAGTCGGCATGGCTCAGTATGCGATGGACACGTTGAAAGCCAAGAAAATCGCGGTGATCCACGCCGAGTTTCCGCCCATCACCGACGCGGGCAAGCTTGTGGAAAAAGCAATCATTGCGCACGGCGGGACTCCGGCGATGATCACGGTGCCGATCATCGGAGGTGACATGGCGCAAGCACTCAACCAGGCCGCTGCGACGGACCCAGACGCAGTGCTGGCGTTGACGGCCGACACCGGCTGTGTGCCGACCATGAAAACTGCCAAGCAGATTGATCTCAAAGTGCCGCTCATGGTCACCGGCGCGTGCGCCGCCCCCAAAATCATCGACTCGGTTGGTGACGCTGCGGAAGGCATTATTTTCAATCTGGAATCCGACCTGACGCCGAACAATCCCGACTCGGTCTTGTACAGGGCGGCCGCGAATCGCTACGGACCAAAGTACAAATACGAAGCACAAAGTGCCGGGACGCTGTCGTTCAAATCGACGATGATTCTGTACGGCATCATGCGCAACATCGGTGGCGACAAGGTCACACCGGAAGCGATCCTTGCAGGATTCCGCGCCGCGAAGAACGAACCAGGGTTTTCAGGCCACCCTTTTACCTGCGACGGCAAACAATTCCCTGGCTATCCGGCAATGTGCTCGCCACAGCAAACCCTGGGCCAGCTCAAAGACGGCGCGATTCAACAAGTCACGCCATGGCTCGATATCGCAGCTTGGCTCAAACAATGAGCTTGGCGTACCACTGCGTCGAGTCCGTAGCTGCTTCAAGGCGGTCCCAAGATCATTAGGTATTTTGAAAGTGCGTTGACCGGGCTGCAAGGAGGCGCGGTCATCGCCGCGCTCGCACTGGGCCTTGTGCTGTCGTTTCGCGCCTCCAATGTCATCAACATCGCCCACGCTGCGGTCGGCATGTACAGCGCATACGCGTTTTATGGGCTCCGAAACTACGATGTGGATTCGACCGAACGGGGCGGTGATTTGTGGTTACCGATCCTTGGCGCGCCCAGCAAGGTGCACATCTTGGATCGTCCGACGGTCGCGGCGGCGCTCAGTATCGCGCTGTTACTCGCGGCATTCTTCGGAGCACTGCTCTATGTCGCAGTATTTCGACCCCTTCGCAACGCTCCGCCGCTCGCCCGCGTGATTGCGTCACTCGGTATATTTCTGTATCTCACCTCCACAATGTCGCTACGGGCGAAGGAGATCGGTAGCGGTGCGGCATCACTCAAGCTCACGTCGATGCTGCCGAGCGGAGTCATCAAGATCGGAAGCGCCAAGATCCCGACCTCAGCCTTTGTACTCTCGGGTTTTGCGGTCGTGGCGGCGCTGCTGCTCGCACTCGCGTTCAGCTACACGCGGTTCGGGTTAGCAACCACTGCGACGGCCGAGCAAGAAAAGGGTGCAATTCTCACTGGTATTTCTCCACATCGCATCGGGATCTTCAACTGGGTGCTGGCATCGCTGCTTGGTGCCGGAGCCGTCATCTTGATCGTGGGCGTCTCGGGCGTGCTCGTGCCTACCGAGACCAGCCTCTTGGTAGTGCCCGCGCTTGCCGCGGCTCTGCTTGGAGGCCTCGACAGCTTCGCAGTGACAACCGCCGCCGGGCTCGCGATTGGGATGACCCAAGGTTCACTCGTGTGGTTTCAGCTGCAATCCAAGTCACTCCCCGATTGGCTCCCAAACAACGGACTGAGTCAAGCCGTACCCGTCATCGCGATTCTCGTGGCGATCACGTGGCGGGGCTCCAAGTTGCCGAACCGAGCCGCAATGATCGAATCTCGGCTACCCGAATCGCCCACACCGAGGAATCCTGTCGCGTGGAGTTTGGTGATGGCCACCGCCGCGATCGTCGCGTTACTGCAACTCGACGCGCAGTGGCGTCTCGCCATCGTCGTGTCAACAATTGCCGGTTTCGTAGGTCTCGCCAGCGTCGTGGTGACGGGATACGTTGGCCAGATCTCGCTCGCTCAGTACGCGTTCGCAGGCGTAGCCGCATTTGCGACGGTCAAACTGACGAAACAGGGTCTGTCGTTTCCGGTTGCGCCGTTCCTCGCGATCGCCATCACAATCGCCATCGGTTTGCTGTTGGGCTTACCCGCTGTGCGCGTGCGGGGCATGACCCTCGCCGTCGCGACAATCGCAGCCGCGGTCGCGATTGAACAACTGGTTTTCAATTCACCATCGCTGGCCGGGTTGGGAGCAATCCCGCGGCCCGAGATCTTCGGAATCGATCTCGGGTTCTCGGCTACCGGCGACGAAAACTTTCGCGCCGCGTTCGGCATCTTCGCGGTGATCCTCTTCGTACTAGCCACGCTCGCGGTTGCGAACCTTCGACGCAGCCCAACTGGATTACGTTGGCTTGCAGTACGGGGCAACGAACGTGCCGCGGCCGCCGCAGGAATCGACGTAACCCAAACGAAACTCAGCGCCTTCGCAGTCTGTGCTGCGCTCGCTGGCACCGGCGGCGCCTTGCTGGCGTATCAATCGCCAGCACTCTCTGCGCAACAGTTCATGGTGGTGGGCGCACTCGCAGTGCTTGCACTGTGTTTCCTGGGAGGTATCGCATCGATTAGTGGCGCATTGGTCGCGGGGCTTTTGGCTTCCGGAGGGATACTCACCCAGCTCCAGGGGGGCAACACCGGCAACGCGTCGAATTACCAGTTCGCAATCAGCGGACTCATGCTCATAGCCGTCGCGATTCTGTACCCCGACGGTGTGGTCGCGGCGGTGCGTCACAGCGTCGCAAAACTTCGGCGCATGAGCACCGCATGAATCCGCTGCTGCACATCCACCAACTCGGCGTGAGCTACGGCGGGCTCCGGGCAGTCGACGACGTCAGCATCGACGTCCACACCGATCGCGTCATGGGTCTCATCGGACCAAACGGAGCGGGAAAAACAACTACGATCGACGCGATTTGTGGCTTTGTCCCGAAGGCGACCGGCATCATCGAACTCGCAGGACGACGTCTCGAATCGCTGCCTCCTCACAGCCGGGCCCGGGCCGGCCTAGTGCGGACCTTCCAATCCGTTGAGCTCTTCGACGATCTCACGATCAGAGAAAATCTCATCGTCGCGGCAAGCGCGCCCCGCTGGTACTCCACAATGTTGGACGCGATTCACCCGAACCGCCGAGTCACCGCCGAGTCGGTTAGCGATGCCATCGAAATGACCAAAATCAACGATCTGATCGACCTTCGTCCGAAGCAATTGTCGCATGGTCAGCGGCGCATCGTTGGTGTTGCGAGGGCGCTCGCGGGAAAGCCAAAACTCGTGTTACTCGACGAACCCGCGGCTGGTCTCGACCCCGACGAAACCGACAAGCTCGGCGAACTCATTGCTTCGTTGCCCAAGCGAGGCATCGGAGTGTTGCTTGTCGACCACGACATGACATTGGTGCTTGACGTCTGTGACGACATCACAGTGCTTGATTTCGGCCGCGTAATTGCAACTGGCACGCCCCAAGAAATTCGCGGCAATCAAGCAGTGATCGCCGCATACCTCGGATCTGCACATGAGTGACCAACCGAGTGAAGCGGGAGCCCTTACCTCTGCGGTGGCGCAGCTGCCGCGTCGTGAGCCGTTGCTGTCGGTTCGCGGCCTCACAGCCGGATACAACGACGTGGAAGTCGTTCATGGCATCGACCTCGACGTGTGCGCAGGCGAAGTGGTCGCGCTGCTTGGTCCCAACGGTGCAGGCAAAACCACAACGTTGTCCACAATCGCGGGCCTGCTGCCGCGCATCGGCGGCGACTGCACAATCTTGGGAGAAGTTCAGCCGCTCAACGGCAAACGCAAAGTGGTCGCGACGGCACTCGGGTTGCGAGCGCGAGGCCTCGCCTATGTGCCCGAAGACAGGGCCTTGTTTTTCGGGCTCACGGCACGCCAGCACCTCAAGCTCGCCGCTGCCCGTCGCGATACCGATGCAATCGAAGCTGCCGTGGCTCCGTTTCCGGCTCTGCGGGCAATCCTGGATCGCAAGGCCGGGCTCATGTCGGGCGGCGAACAACAAATGCTTGCGGTCGCCCGCGCGTTAGCTGCTCGCCCCAAAGTGATCATGATCGATGAGTTGAGTCTCGGCCTCGCTCCTATCGTCGTGGAGCAGTTGTTGCCGCTCATGCGCAATATCTGCCAGGACCAGGGCGTGGGCGTGCTCCTTGTGGAACAGCACGTCAACGCTGCGCTTTCGACTGCTGACCGTGCCTACGTGATGGTGCGCGGAGCGATTTCGATCAACGCATCCGCCGCGGAGCTCCTGGCGGACTCGACGGCGCTTTCCAACGCCTATCTCGGTGAGGCATAGTCCTGTACCACTCGACTTGCAGGTAGCCTCCCGTACGTCATGGAACCTCTCG
This sequence comes from Actinomycetota bacterium, assembly GCA_005773635.1. GTDB lineage: Bacteria > Actinomycetota > Acidimicrobiia > IMCC26256 > PALSA-610 > F1-120-MAGs023. The sequence goes on along the minus strand of SXHN01000110.1, from coordinate 26,710 downwards.
AACTATCTCAACCGGCCCTCGACCGCCTCACGGCGGAATTCGAAGAGCGCACCACCACGCGGCGCAAGGAAATCGTCGCTCGCATCGAAGAAGCCCGCGCCCACGGCGACCTGAAAGAAAACGCCGAGTATCACGCGGCCAAAGATGAGCAAGGCCACAACGAGTCACGAGTCCGTCAAATCGAAGACATGCTGAAACGGGCTGTGGTCGTGGCGCACGTCGAAGGCGACGATTCAGCAGCCCCTGGGTGCCTCGTTGAGCTCCGCTATGAAGGCGATTCCTCAACCACCACATATCTCATGGGTTCCATCGAAGAACGCAACGACACTTACGAAGTGTTGTCGGTTTCGTCGCCGTTAGGCACAGTCTTGTTGGGCAAACACCCTGGCGATAGCGTCACGTATCAGGGGCCTCGCAAAGAACTGCGCGTCGAGTTGGTTTCGGTCAAGGCCCTGTAACGGCAGCGCCTAGGCGCCTTGCAATAAATATCCTCGCGATCTGATGGTGCGCAGCTCCAAGCCGATGTGCTCGAGCCGACGCCGCAGGCGCAAAACGTGCACATCGAGCGCATTGCGGCTTGGCAAACCTTCGGGCCAAGCTCGATCGGCCAGCAGCCCGCGCGACACCACGCCTCCGAATTTCTCTACCAATGGGACTGCGAGGTCGCGCTCCAACGGCGACAGGCCGACCCACGCCCCTTGAAACCGCAACACGCCATCGGAATCGATCGTAGGCCGCACCGCATGTTGGCTCGCTCGCAACTCGACGGCCATCCGGCGCGCTTCCAGATCCGCATCAGCGACCGGCAGCCGAACCCAATCTTCCAAACAATCCGGCGGCACCGGCACGGGTTCGCCATCTTCGATCAGCAGCACCCTGGGGACACCATGAGCCCGGAGGTCATCGATGGTGAGTCGTTCCGATGGCCAACGCAGTACTTGTACATCCACAGCACCACCGTACGGCAGATTTGTAAACGGATCGTTACAGCGGCGCGACGACTACGGGTCGTATCGCTTGCGGTCAAAAGCTCTCAAACACTGGGTTTCGGCACGGTTCCCGAGCGGCTACCGGGGCAAACCATAATTACAGGCATGGCTCGCACACTGTCGCAAAAGATCTACGACCGCCACATCGTGCGCACAGGGGGCGGCGAACCCGACCTCTTGTACATTGACCTGCACTTGGTCCACGAGGTCACATCGCCCCAAGCCTTTGACGGCTTACGTCTCACTGGGCGTCGAGTGCGGAGACCCGATCTCACGGTTGCGACGATGGACCACAACGTCCCGACCAGCCTCACCGAGACCATCGAAGAAATCTCGCAGTTGCAAATGGCCAAATTGGCGTCAAACTGTGCGGAATTCGGTATTCGGATGTACGGGATGGGCGACCCGAACCAAGGCATTGTGCATGTGATTGGCCCCGAACAAGGGCTCACCCAACCAGGCATGACCATTGTGTGTGGCGACAGCCATACATCCACCCATGGCGCCTTTGGGGCACTCGCCTTCGGCATTGGCACAAGCGAAGTCGAACACGTCCTCGCCACCCAAACGTTGCCACAGACCGTACCCGGCACGATGGCAATCAACGTCGAAGGTGACGCGCCTCGGGGGGTCACGGCCAAAGACATCGTGTTGGCCGTCATCGCTCGCCTCGGCACCGGAGGTGGCATCGGCTCGGTATTGGAGTTTCGCGGATCCGCATTTCGAGCGCTCTCCATGGAGGGCCGCATGACCGTGTGCACCATGTCGATCGAGGCGGGCGCTCGCGCCGGGCTCATCGCTCCCGACGACACCACGTTCGCGTATCTTGAAGGTCGCAGTTTTGCGCCGAAAGGTCGGGCGTGGGAGCAAGCCCTCGACGATTGGCGGTCACTTGCCACCGACGATGACGCAGTGTTCGACAACGTAGTCAACCTTGACGCGACCGTCTTGCGACCACATGTTTCTTGGGGCACGAACCCTGGCCAAACAATCTCGATTGACGACGTCATCCCATTTCCTGACGCAACCGACGACCCGGTGGAACGCGAGGCAATCACCCGCGCGTTGCAGTACATGGGCCTTCAAGCCGGCGCGTCAATGCGTGATGTACCTGTCGATACTGTGTTCATTGGCTCGTGCACAAATTCGCGCATCGAAGATCTCCGTGCCGCGGCGGCCGTAGTGGCAGGGCGCAAGGTAAAAACTGGCGTCCGCACCCTTGTCGTTCCCGGCTCCCACGCGGTGAAGGCACAGGCCGAAGCCGAAGGTCTCGACACGGCCTTTCGCGCCGCGGGATTCGATTGGCGCGAACCCGGGTGTTCGATGTGCCTCGCGATGAACAACGACAAACTGACCGCTGGCGAACGAAGTGCCTCAACGAGCAACCGCAATTTCGAAGGGCGTCAAGGTAAAGGTGGCCGAACCCACCTTGTATCACCCGAAGTTGCGGCTGCGACTGCCATCGCTGGCCATTTCGCTACGCCCGACGACCTCGATTGAAATCCAAGGACTGCCATGCAAAAAGTCAACATCATCACGGGGACAGGCGTGCCGCTTCGGCGGTCCGATGTCGATACTGACCAGATCATTCCCAGTGATTGGCTCAAACGCATCGAACGCACCGGGTTCGGTGAGGGACTATTTGGCGAGTGGCGCGAGTCCTCAGACTTCGTCCTCAATCAAGAGCGCTATGCCCGCGCTTCTATTCTCGTCGCGGGGCCAAACTTTGGCACGGGTTCAAGCCGCGAACACGCAGTCTGGGCGTTGCAACAATACGGATTCGCCGCAGTTTTGTCGTCGCGATTCGCGGATATCTTCCGCAACAATTCGACAAAAACTGGATTGCTCACGATCACCATTGCGCAATCCATCATCGAGCAGCTTTGGGAATCGCTCGAAGACAACCCCGGCATCGAAATCGTCATCGACGTGGAAGCACGCCGTGTCGCGATACCCGAGCTACAGATCGACGAAGCCTTTGAGCTCGACGATTTCACGCAATACCGTTTCCTCAACGGCCTCGACGATATCGGCCTCACGTTGCGCTACAACGACGACATCACGTCGTTCGAAACCACACGACCAAGTTGGCTCCCCGCCGCCGCAAAATAACAACGCAACGTCCGGCGCGACCCAAACCCCCGGCGCGGTCACACTAAGGCCGCGCAAACCGCCAGATCGTGGGACAACCCAAGGCCCGACGTGACGGTGTTGGGGCTACGCGGCATTGCGCACAATTTCGTGATAGCGCCCAGGTCGACTCGCAGTTTGAATCTGGTCGCGCCCGGATCGCTTCGCTCGCAAGAGCGCCTGATCGGCGAGTTGCACAACCGTATCGAAGGTTTCGGCCATCGTCGATTCCGAGATGCCGAAACTGGCCGTCACCTCAGGGAGATCTCGAATTCGAAGCTCTGCCTTCAAGTACGCGCGAACCCGTTGCATGGCTTCAGCGGCGTGGCCTTGCGTGACTCCTGGAAACACGACGATGAATTCCTCGCCCCCCATTCTGCATACGACGTCGCGATGCCCCACCGAGGCCAACAGCGACTGTGCAAACACCACCAAAGCCACGTCGCCCAGATCATGACCGTGGGTGTCGTTCAACACCTTGAAGTAATCGAGATCCGCGATCGCGACCGAATACAACTCGTTCTGCTGCGAGAGTCGCGTTGCCTCGATGTCGAGCATCCTGCGGTTCCAAAGCCCAGTGAGCGTGTCGACGGCGGCCGCGGTGTTGCTCAACGCCAAAGAGTGCAATACCTCAATCCGCTGTTGTGCGAAACGGGTCGCGGCCTCGTCGGCTTCCTCGCCGGTGAGCGCGATCCACGTCGTCAACATCGCGTTGACCGTCTCCGCGCTCATTGCCTCATCGAGCTCTTCACGCAGGGCCAACAGCCGTTCTAGGCGTTGCGCACGGTTCCGCTGCCGAATCCATGCCACGGCCAGCGCCGCACAAGCGCCCGCCAACACCGTCACCGCAGCCACCATCATGTCCATTGTTTCGGCTTCCCGCACTACGGCATTAAGTACGATATGCGGCTTTCCGACACTAGTCACATTGATCACGACCCCAGCGCCGAAATCCGCTGCTCCAGCCCGTTACCCCTGCCGGTTACCCCTGCCTCTGTATGTGCTTTAACGCCTCACGCTGCGAAAGCCCACTCAACACCGCAGCATGATCAACAACAAAGCCCCGCACTGCGTCTGGGTTGGTCTTGGAGTATTCCCGCAACGCCCACCCGATTGCCTTGCGAATGAAGAATTCCGATTCATGGGCCCTGCGGGCACAAAACTCAAACAGCAGATCCGCGTCCGTATCGTGTTTCCACCGCAACTGATGCAAGATGGCAACGCGCCGCAGCCACATGTGATCGTGGTCAACCCACTGCGACATCAACCCCGACACATCACTATCGGATTTCGCTAGCCCTCCGACGACCGGCGCAATTGCATCGACCGTGTCCCACCAACTTCGGGTGACCACAAGCTCTTCCAAAACGTTGACGCTCGATGGCGACAACACTTTCCGATGACGGTCCAGCGCGTCGCAAGCCACATATTGCATTTCCCGTTCGGCAACTCGCCATGCCGCGCGAGCAAAAGCAACCAGGCTGGCTGCATCGGGGCGCCAATCAAGCAACGCCTCGCGTTGACACGCTTTGCGTTGCGGCGCGGGCACTCCGTAAAACGCAAAGTGACCCTTCATGTACGCAGCCATCGACATCGCGCGTTGGGCATCAGCGTATTGACTCAACGCGAGTTGGACAGCAACAACGCGCGCATTCATATTCGGCGCTACTCAGGTCAGTTCGATTGCCTTGGCGTCGATCACGCCAGCACTGTCTCGAATCGCATCCACAACTGCAGCTGGCACTGCTTCTGCAGTCGATATTGCCATCATCGCGGCTTCGCCAGTAGGGCTGCGACCAACGTCCATATCGTCGATGTTGACGCCCTGCGCTCCAAGAATTGTCGCGACAGTCCCGATCATCCCGGGCACATCGGCATTGCGCACCACAAGCATGTGCGCAGAGGGCGGCAGATCCACAATGTGATGATCAATTCCCACGATACGCGGCGCGTCATTCTTGCCGTACAACGTGCCGGCGACATGGGTGACGCGGCCACCGATCTCGCCGCGAATGCTGATGAGATTCACATAGTCCTGGGCGCTCGCGCTTTTTACTTCGCGAATTTGGATGCCGCGTTCATCGGCAAGCTGCGGTGCATTCACGAATGTCACCGGTTCGCTGACGACCGGGCCAAGCACACCGCGGAGCACCGACAGCGTGAGTACCCGACAGTCGAAATCGGCGATCGCACCTTCGTAGGTGACTTCGAGGGTGGCCGGCGCCCCTGCTCCAAGGCCAGTAAAGAGCCGACCCAATCGCTCGCTCAACGCCAGAAACGGTCGCACCGTCTCGGCAGCTTCGCTCGCAGCAATGTTGACGGCAAACGGGACGAAATCACCGCGCAGCGCCAACAACAGTTGTTCGGCGATGGTAATCCCGGCTTTGTCTTGGGCCTCAGCCGTTGATGCACCAAGATGCGGGGTCACAACCACTGACGGCAACGCGAACAGCGGCGAGTCCGTCATCGGTTCTTTGGAAAACACGTCCAACGCGGCGCCCGCTACCCGACCTTCGCCGATCGCGGCGACCAGCGCGTTTTCATCAATGATTCCGCCGCGCGCAACGTTGATGATGCGCAGGTTCGGCTTTGCGTGTTGCAGCGAGGCCTCCCCAATGAGCCCAACCGTCTCGGGCGTCTTCACAGTATGAATAGTCAAAAAGTCGGATTCGGCCACAAGTTCGTTCACCGAGTCGACCAGGCGCACGCCGATACGACGCGCGCGATCGGGGCTCACGTATGGGTCAAACGCCACCAAGGTCATACCGAAGGCCAACGCGCGCTGAGCGACAAGCGTGCCAACTCGGCCAAGTCCAAGTACGCCCAACGTCTTGCCGTACAACTCGACGCCCTCCCATTGGCTGCGATTCCATTGACCATTGGTGAGATCGCGATGGGCTTGCGCGACGTTGCGTGCGCTCGCGAGCAACATCGCCATGGTGTGTTCGGCGGTGGAGAGAATGTTCGAAGTTGGCGCGTTCACAACCATCACTCCGCGACGGGTTGCTTCAGCCACATCGACGTTGTCGAGACCGATACCCGCGCGACCGACCGCAACGAGGTCGGAGCCCGCCTCCAACGTGGCCGCATCGACGTTGGTAGCAGAACGGATGATCAGAGCGTGAGCACCCTTGACCGCATCAAGCAGTTCTGTCGGCGATAAACCAAGTTGCACGTCGACGTCGAATCCCGCGGCTCGCAGTTGATCGAGCCCAGAATCGGCGATCTCTTCCGTGACCAATACGCGAGTCGTCACTGTGCCGTCTCCAAAAGTTCAGCGATACGGCGCACGCCTTCGCCAAGGTCATCGTCGCCGAGCGCAAACGAAAGCCGACAATAACCAGGTGCCCCGAAAGCTTCACCGGGCACGATCGCTACTTTTGCTGCATCGAGCAGGATCTCACAGAGTTCCAACGTGGTCGCGGCAGTACGCCCGCCGATCGATTTGCCGAGCACTCCGTGGAAGCCTGGAAAGCAGTAGAACGCGCCTTGTGGTTCCATACACGTAACACCAGGGATCGCAGACAGCATGGCGTGCATCAATTTGCCGCGGCGGGCAAAGGCGTCGCGCATTTCACTGACCGCGTCGAGATCACCCGCAACCGCCGCGAGTGCCGCCATCTGCGCCACGTTGGAAACGTTGCTCGTCGAGTGCGACTGCAAGTTGCTGGCGGCCTTGATCACATCGCTCGGGCCGATCATCCAACCAACCCGCCACCCAGTCATCGCATACGTCTTCGCCACTCCGTTCAGGATCACGCAGGTGTCGATGAGTTCAGGCACAACCGCGGGCATCGACGTGAATTCATGATCGCCAAATGTGAGATGCTCGTAAATCTCATCGGTGACAACCCAAATTCCGTGCTCAACGGCCCACTGACCAATCGCGGCAACCTCACCGCGCGGATACACGGCTCCCGTGGGGTTCGACGGCGATACGAACAACAACACCTTTGTGCGCGGAGTCCGAGCCGCTTCAAGCTGCGCCAATGTGACCCGAAAACCGTTCAACTCATCGGTCTCAATCACAACCGGAACGCCCCCACCCAATTCGATGGCTTCGGGGTAGGTAGTCCAATACGGAGCAGGGAGCAACACTTCGTCACCGGGGTTCAGCAGCGTTTGGAACGTGTTGTACACGGCATGCTTGCCGCCATTCGTCACAAGGACGTTCGCGGCGTCAACATCAATTCCGCTATCGCGCTTCGTTTTGGCTGCGATCGCATCGCGCAGAGCCGGCAACCCTGGCGTTGGCGAATACCGGTGATATCGAGGTTCATTGCACGCCGCCACCGCCGCGGCAACGATGTGTGGCGGAGTAGGAAAATCTGGTTCTCCAGCACCGAATCCGACAACCGGTTCCCCAGCGGCCTGCAATGCTTTTGCTTTCGAGTCCACGGCCAAAGTCGCCGACTCTTTGATTGCGGCGATACGTGCAGAGATTCGTTCCATTGCAGCTATTTTCGCACTTCGTAGCAATGCTCCTCCGATCGTTTTCGGGTTTTTTGCATCTCGCGTACTGAGTGGCGGCGCCGTTGCACACACGGCGCGGGCATCCGCGGGCTATGACTCGGCTCCAAAGCGCGATTCGCCTAACGTGGGCCGCTCATGCGGCATTCCTTTTCTCGCCGCACCGCGGCTGCGGTGCTCATGTGCGCCTCGGTCAGTTTTTTCGGGGCCGCGACGACTACGGCCCCAGCCGAGGCCGTCGAACCGACCACTCCCGAACCTGCAGGTTGGATCCTCGTCGATGCCGGTACCGGCAATGTGTTGGCATCCCGCGACGCCCATACGCCTCGCCCACCAGCCTCGATGGTCAAGATCGTTACTGCCTTAACAGCCCTTGATCGCCTCAGCGTCAACAGCAAGATCTCGATCACTGCCAAAGCTGTACAACATGGGTCACAGAATCGGTTTCCGAACGGCATGCAAGCTGGCCAAACCTGGTCCATGAAGACCGCACTCGGCGTGCTCTTGGTGAGTTCGGGCAATGACGCCGCATTCGCGATCGCCGAAAATGTCACCCCCGACGTTGATGATTTTGGGGCCGCAGCAACTGATACCGCTCGCCGCATCGGAATGACCGAGAGCACGTTCAACGACCCGTCAGGCCTCGACGATGAACAATCGATCGGCGGTGGACCTTTAATGAGTCCATACGACGTCGCAATCGCAGTCCGCAACGCCCGAAGCGTTCCGCAAATCCAATCGTGGTTGGCCACCACCTCCTACACGTACACAGATCCGCAAGGCGTCTCGCACACACTCAAGAATTCCAACAGCCTGCTCACAGGCCTCAGTCGTTCATACCCGGGCGCCGACGGAGCAAAGACCGGCTTCACAACCAAGGCCGGAGGCACACTCGCCGCAACCGCGACTCGCGATGGGAGAACGATCATTGCGGTAGTCATGTCATCAGCTGACACATTCGGGTGGGCCCAGAAGCTCCTCGATCAAGGCTTCGCCACACAGTTGGGTGCTGTCGGCGATGGCAACGAAAAACTGCCGGCCGTGGCTTATACAAGCTTTAGCCAACGCAAAGCCCTACAGCGCGACTTTGCCGCACTGGCCACGCAATCCACCGCCTCCACGTCATCGGGGTTGGGTGCCGCTACAACAGTGGCTACGAATTCCGCTGTATCGACATCTGCGCCCGCAACAACTTCTGATCCGAGTCGCACCACACAAGAACGAAACGGCAACGTCGCAACAAACAGTGATTCGAGCGTATCGACGCTGACCTTCATACTCATCGCGGCGGCCTTCGTCGGGGCCATCATCGCTCGCCGTGCGCAGGTTAAACGCCAAAAAGCTCGCCGGCTGGCCAAGCGGCGCTCAATGCAGGCTGCGCTACGCCGAGGATCCCTGCCGGTAGTCGATGGCAAATACCGCGCGGGTATGCGCACAGGGCCACCTGTTGCCAGCAACGTTCGCGTCACGCGTGGTCGAGACGCCGACTAGTAACCCCAGACTGGTTTCATAACTGGTTGCGTGACTGGTTCGTGTTAGGCCCGCATTTTACGCCACACGAACCGCGGCACGATTTGCAATGCAGGCATCACAAATCGCAGTATCGCCGGCGCGTACACGACAGTCGACCGAGCCCGAATGCCATCCACAATCGCACGCGCGACGACGTCGGTCGTCGTCGCAAACGGTGCAGGCTTCATGCCCGTGGTCATCCGCGTTGCGACGAATCCCGGGCGCACTGCCATCACATGAACACCAGTGCCCGCATACATATCGGCCAAGCCATTTGTGAATGCGTCGAGCCCAGCTTTGCTCGACGAATAGACGAAATTCGCGCGCCGAGGCCGCACCGCGGCAACCGAAGAAAGCACTGCGATGGTTCCGTGACCTTGCCTCGACATTGCGTCGGCAATAGGAATCAGAACCGACACTGCGCCCTGGAAATTGGTGTGCACGATCTCGAGTGCGTGCTGCGCATCGTGATCGGCCTGAGCTTGGTCACCGACAATTCCGAACGCGACGAGTACAAGATCGATATCACGATCGGTGAACATTGCAGCGACGAACGCTGCGTGTGATTCGGTGTCCGCAGCATCGAATTTTACGACGTCAACGCTGACACCCGCAGCGCGAATTCGGTCGGCCTCCTCGGATGCTGCTTTGGGGTTGCGCACCGCTAAAACTGCCCGTTGGAGGCGCTGACCCGCGAGCAAATGAACGGTCGCCAATGCAATCTCAGAGCGACCTCCGAGCACTAACACTGACTGCACATCGCCAAGCGCGTCGCGCATAAGGAGTTCCTTTCTCGACCAAAAATTGAAGCCAACCGACAGAACTTACAAACCCAACCGACGCGATAAGTCGCTTTGGAGCGCGCAATTCGGGTCGAGTCGGGCACGCACCTCACGCCATCGCTCGAGGTGAGGGTACATCGCCGCGAACCTCTGAGGTGCGACTCGCGCGTCTTTTGCTAAGTAGACGCGCCCGTCAGCTTCGAGCACGAGATCGTCGAATGCGTCGAGGATCTTGTTCAAACCCGGATGCATTGCAGGGACATCAAGCGCCAACGTCCAACCCGGCATAGGGAACGACAACAGCCCCGCGTTACTCGTCTCGAACCGTTTGAGTACCGCAAGAAACGACGCGCATTTGGCTGCTGACAACCGCTCCAAGATGATGCGTACAACATGTTCATGACCGTAGGGAACGACAAACTGGTACTGCACGAATCCGTGACGTCCATAGATACTGGGCCATCCCTTCACCATGTCGAGCGGATGAAAAAAGGTGGGAATGCTGACCGTGGTGCGATGGGGTCGCTTCGGTGATTTTCGAAACCACAATTCGTTGAACGCTTTAACCGTCCACGAATTGAGCAATCCATTGGGCATCCACGGCGGCGCCGAAACGCTGAGTCCCGCACCGTACGCGAGTGGGTCGCGCGCACGCTCTGCCGGTAAATCACCGACCGTTGCATGAACTGCGGTCTCCAATATCGATCGCCCTAGGTTCGCGCCATTCGCAAGGCAGTCGATCCACGCGACGCTGTAACGCTCGCCACGCGAATCATCCATCATGGCAGTCATGCAGTCGTCGATGTCGCGACACCGAGTTGTGTCAACCCGCATTTGCGAGGTAGCGATGCGATGCAAACGCAACGTCGCCTCAGTCACAACGCCGGTAAGCCCCATTCCTCCAGCCGTTGCCCAGAAAACATCCGCGTTGGTTTCGGCACTGATTCGCATCGGGCCGAGCGCAGGCGTTACCAGCGTCGCGGAATCGACAAAGTCGCAGAATGACCCATGACGAAACTTGCCATGAATGTCGGCGCCAATGCCGCCACCGACGGAAACTATGCCGGTACCAGGAATGACCGTCGGGAAGAATCCGCGCGGCACGAGAAACTTCAACAGCGCTTCGATGCTCACGCCTGGTTCAACGCGCACAGTCGCTGCGGCGCGGTCGAGCTCAAGAATTCTCGACAGCGCAGCCGAGCTCACCACTGCCCCACCAGCGTTTTGTGCGGCGTCGCCATAACTACGCCCGAGCCCGCGCGCGATGGATCCGCGCCGTTGAGCGCCGCCATCCGATTCCCACGCTTCGAGAATCGCAGGCACCTGGAATTCGCTATCTGGTTCGTACACGGTAGATTCGCTCGGCGACGTGCGACCCCACCCCTGCAGCGTCTCATGACGGACAAGAGGTGTACTCACAGCAAGTACACCGCAGCAGCGAATACCGCGACCCACGAAACGCCCACACCCAACAACACCGGGTCGGCCAAAACCAAATCTTCTGGCGCACCACCTTCGCCATGTTCCAACAACAATGAATACCGCAGCATGCCCACCACGAATGGCACAATCGAGAGTTCAAACCACGTTGAGTTGCCAGCTTGCTCAGAAAATTGAAACGCCCAAAGGCAATATCCGAGTATCGCTACCGAAGACGACACTGAACGCACATAGAGAAGAAACGAATCGGAGTATCCCTCAAGTGCTTTGCGGTGCGAGGTCGCTTTGGTCCCGAGCAGCTTCACTTCGGCAGTTCGTTTCCCAGTAACGATAAACAACGACCCCGCTCCAGCCACGATGAGGAACCAAGTGGAAATGCGTACTTCGCCAGCAGCCCCACCGCCCACGGTTCGGATCACAAACCCGGATGCCACCGCGACAAGATCCAGTACTGGCTCGTGTTTGAGCTTCATTGAGTACAACAGGGTCAACACGATGTAGGCCACAATTGCAGTCCCGAGATTACGGTTGATCGCAAAACCTACGGCACTGGCGCCAATGAAACATGCAACGCCAAATACTTTCGCGGCTAGCGGTGATATTGCTCCACTCGCCACCGGACGAATTCGTTTCGTAGGATGATTTCGGTCAGATTCCGCGTCGAGCGCGTCGTTCCAGGCGTAGGTTCCGGAAGCGGCGAGCCCGAAGGCTAGGAACGAAATACTCGTACGAATGAGCGGCGCAGCTTCAGTGAGAACCCCTGCTGCGCCCGGCGCGGCAAACACGAGAACATTCTTGATCCATTGTTTCGGACGGGCGAGTCTCAGATACGCAGCAGCCATAACCGACTCCGGGTCCGACTAAACAGCAGTCGCCGCAGGATCCCAATTAGCAAGATCGGCGAGCACCGGATTGTTGGAGAAGATCTCGGGAACCGGGCAATCTAAACCGAGGCGCCGTTGCAAAAATCGGACGGTATTTTCTTCATTCCACAGCGCCAATGTCACGGCAACACCGCTCTCGCCCGCACGCGCGGTCCGACCAGACCGATGAAGATACTGCTTGTGGTCTTCGGCAGGGTCGTAGTGCACCACAACGTCGACCGCATCAATGTGCAATCCACGCGCCGCGACATCCGTCGCGACCAACGCCTTGACCTTGCCGTCTGCGAAATCACTCAAGGCACGCTCGCGCCCGCTTTGGCGGAGATCGCCATGCAGGGCAGCAGCCATGACGCCTTCGCGTCGCAGCGCCATTTCAAGCGTGTCAGCCATACGTTTAGTTCGGCAGAACAACAACGATCTTTCAGATCCCCGCACAATCGCTGCCGCGACTTTCACTTTGTCCATTGCGTGGACCCTCAGGAAACGGTGCTCCATCTGTTCAACGGTGAGCTCATCGGCGCCGACCTCGTGGGAGATCGGATCCTTCATATACCGACGTACGATCGCGCCAACGCCACCATCAAGTGTCGCTGAAAACAGCATGATCTGTGGTTCACCGGTGATTCGGTACAGAATCTTTTGCACCTGGGGCAAAAACCCCATGTCGGCCATACGGTCGGCTTCGTCGAGCACCAGCACCTGAATCGCATCGAGGTGCAGCTCGCCGCGTTCCATCAAGTCGATGAGCCGCCCCGGAGTGCCAACAACGATGTCGACTCCAGCATGGAGCGCAGCAATTTGACGATCCATCGAAGTACCGCCGTACATGGCATCAACTACGAGGCCCAAAGCCTTCGCGAGAGGCTCGAGCACTTCGCTGACCTGGCTCGCAAGCTCGCGAGTGGGTACCAACACCAATCCGGTTGGGTGATGAGGCGTAGCCGACGACACGCGGTCAAGCATCGGAACGCCGAACGCCAAGGTCTTGCCCGATCCGGTCTTGGCTTTGCCGAGTACATGACGGCCCGCAAGCGCATCGGGCACTGCCAACGTCTGAATCGCGAACGGCTTTTCAATGCCCCCGACGGCGAGCGCTGCAACAAGGCGAGCAGACACACCAATGCTGGCAAATGTTGCTTCGGGAGGGTCGAGTTCGGAATCCACAAGAAATCTGAGAAAAACCTAGCTCACGCGCCGCGACGTGAGTGGATTCGCGCTTTTATGGTGGGTATGCGCGTATTGATGATTGAAGACGAAGTTGCACTCGCGGACGCGGTGCAACGCGGCCTGATCGCAGAAGGCTTCGACGTCGAAGTCGTGCACGACGGCAAGCTCGGCCTTGAAATCGGTCTCGAACGTCGACACGACGCGATCCTTCTCGATATTTTGCTTCCTGGGCTTAACGGTTTCAAGGTCTGCGAGCTCTTGCGAGCGGCCGATGTGTGGACGCCCATCTTGATGCTCACGGCCAAAGACGGTGAATACGACGAAGCCGAATCACTCGATACCGGAGCCGACGACTTCTTATCCAAGCCATTCTCATTCGTGGTACTCGTAGCTCGATTGCGAGCGCTCGCGCGCCGCACCCAGGCCCGCCCGAACATCCTCGAACTAGGGCCGCTCGCACTCGATCCCGGCACGGCCGGTTGCACACGAGACGGCATGGAGATCAGCCTGACCCGCCGTGAATACGCGCTCCTGGAAGCACTGCTGCGCCGCGACGGTTCCGTCGCACCGAAACAAGAACTCCTACGCGAAGTATGGGGACCAGAATTTGAAGGGGATCCAAACATCGTGGAGGTATACGTGGGGTATCTCCGTAAAAAGATCGACGCTGACGCCACCACCAAACTCATTCACACTGTTCGCGGCGTTGGCTACCGCATCGTCGTCGAGGACAACGACTGAGCCATGCGGCAATCAGTTCGCGCCCGCGTAACAATTGTCGCGACCGAAGTATTCGCAATCGCGTTTATCGTGGCCGCATTCGGACTTGTGCGGGTAGTCGACGACCGGGTACACGAGACCGTGAAGAACGCAACGAACGCCGCCCTCAAAGGCGTGGTGCAACAAATTCTCAACGGCACGCCATTCGCGCAACTTCAAATCGAAGGGCAGCCGGTGTACTACCAAGTCATCAATTCCAACAACGTCATCGAGAGCACAAACCTCAATGGAAGTGATCCCATTCAACCGCTATCAGCAGGCGTTCGACCGCGCGAACTGCCGGGAAAGAGTAAATACGAACGGCTCAGTCAGCGCGTCATCAACCCAGTAACCGGAAAGTGTTGCTACACGGTGCAAGTCGCGAGCTCCCTCGACAGCGCAGATCGCAGCGTAGAGACCGTGCGACGGTCGCTACTCATCGCAACACCGCTGCTCATCGCATTGGTTGCGGCAATGATTTGGACATTCGTGGGAAGAGCATTTCGGCCAGTGGCGAAGATTCGCGAAGAGGTCGAATCGATTAGTGGATCGACGATTGATCGTCGCGTCCCCGTCCCCGAAACCGACGATGAGGTCGCGCGACTCGCAGCGACGATGAACGCGATGCTCGACCGCCTCGAATCTTCTCAGCTACGACAACGCCAATTCGTTTCCGACGCATCACACGAATTGCGATCGCCGATTGCATCGATGCGTACCGAACTCGAGGTCGCGTTGGCACACCCCGACTCTGTGCAATGGAGTGAGGTTGCAGATCGAGTCTTGTCGGAGCGCGATCGGCTGGAACGGCTTGTCGACGACCTATTCGCACTCGCTCGGATCGAAGAGGGACAGCCACTCAAACGTGTTGAAGTCGACCTTGACGACATCGTGCTCGCAGAAGCCAGCCACGCACGAGCCAAACCAATCACGACAGCTGCTGTCTCGGCTGGTCGCGTGATCGGCGATCGTCGCGCACTTGAACAGGTGGTGCGGAACTTGTGCGACAACGCCGCGAGGTATGCCCGAAACGTTGTCCGACTCGAACTCGTTACTGAAGGCCACGAAGTCGTGTTGCGCGTCGACGACGACGGCGACGGCGTGCCGGAGTCGGAATGGCGACGCATCTTCGAACGATTCGCCCGATCTGATCTAGGCCGAGGTCGAGAACTCGGAGGCGCAGGGCTAGGGCTCGCGCTCGTACAGCGGGTTGTCACTTCGCATGAAGGCTCGGTGACATGTTCTCGAGCGCCGCTGGGCGGCGCCCGTTTTGAGGTGCGCCTCCCGTCGGTCAGGCTGTAAGACGCCGGTGCACGCTCACGGCATAGTCGCCACCGACGTACGGATCCCCTTGCCACGTCGCGAAACGTGTAAGTAATTCGAGCCCGGCTCGCGACGCAGAGACGTCGTAGTCCAGCAGCGAAAGTCGGTCGGGCCGCACCTGAAACCCAGCCACGACAATCCCTCGTGCATGCAACGCCCGGGTCGTCGATTCCAGCACCGCTTGTTCGGTCCCGGCCGCAACAAAGATCATGACGTTGCCCGCCAATACAGCGACATCGAACTGCATTGGTAGTGCACCCTGCTCCCCAGGAGGCTCCCAATGCGCCAAATCGGCAAGCGTCCACTCAAGATGTGGGGCCTTAACCCTGGCGCGCTCCAACATCGCGAGATCAGCGTCCACTCCAAGCACGCGAAACCCCCTGGCCGCAAGCTCAATCGCTACGCGACCAGTGCCGCAGCCAGCATCGATCACCGAACATCCCAACTCAAACTCGTGCACCAGTCGCTCAACGCAGTCAGCTTCGCCGTGCACGTTGACGCCCTCAGCTTGCAGGGTCCGCCAGCGGGCGTCGTATGCATCGCCACGGGGGACATCGGTATCGGACCAACGATTCTCCATACCCAAGTATGAGCGATACAACGCCGCGATGCGAAGCGCCGCACGGCGGTGCAGCACAATGGACAGGTGATTGCTGGAGTATTTCAGCGTTTCGACAGCGTCGGACCCGGCTCGTTTCTCATCGCGTTTGCCGCGGGCATCCTTTCGTTTCTATCTCCTTGCGTGTTACCGCTAGTCCCTGGATATTTGTCAGTCATCACTGGCCTCGATCTCGCAACGCTGCAAGAATCACCTCGAGGCCAGCGTCGAAGAATAACGGCTACCACCGCGCTATTCATCGCAGGATTCGCGTTGGTATACGTGCCAACCGGCTCTGCACTCGGAGCCTTTGGGTCTGCTCTGAAGTCACACCAAGTGCTCCTCACGCGCGTCTCGGGGCTCATTGTGTTGACCTTCGCAGTATTTCTCGCCGGCTCAATCGTGGCGAAAGCACCTTGGGTATACCAAGAGTTTCGATTTCACCCGAAGCTCGATCGAGCCGGGCGGGCCGCACCACTCGTGCTCGGCTCGGCCTTCGCGTTCGGGTGGACACCCTGTATCGGTCCGATCGCAGGCTCAGCCGCGACCATTGCGATTCAAAATGGCGACGCAGTCGCGGGGGCCGCACTGTTGCTGGCTTTCACCCTTGGGCTCGGCGTACCGTTTCTCGTCACTGGGCTCACGATGGCCCGCTCAGTTCGAGCGATTTCTCGGCTGCGGCGCCACTTCAACAAAATCGTGATTGCCTCGGCTGTTGTGATGGCGATCTTCGGGGTGTTGCTCATTACAAACGAGTTCACCAAGATCACAAGCGGGCTTTCCAACTTCCTTTCAGACCACGGTTTGAGCTGGATCAAGGATTACAGCTAGTGGATGAGGCATGCTGTGGGCAATGGAACCAATCTGGATCGACACCGACGCGGCGCTGAACACAGTTGTGGCGTCACTCCGCAGCGCTGCCGAATACGCGCTCGACACGGAGTTTCATGGCGAAAAGACGTACTTTCCGAAGCTTGCGCTAGTACAGATCGCATGGGAAGGCGGTCTCGCGCTCATCGATCCCTTAGCAATTTCAATGGAGCCCCTGGCTGAAATCCTTGATGGCCCCGCCACCATGGTCGTCCACGCTGGGGATCAAGATCTCGCGATACTCGGCCGAGCCACAGGGTCGACTCCGACCCTCATGTTCGACACCCAGATCGCCGCTGGGTTCTGTGGCATGGGCACTCCATCACTTCTGCACCTCGCGGAGCGCCTCGCCGACGTGGAGATTTCCAAAGGCGATCGCTTGACCGATTGGACCAAGCGCCCGCTCACCGACAATCAGCGCACCTACGCCGCCGGAGACGTACTCCACTTGCTGCACATTGCCAACCGCCTTCGGGACGACCTCACGAAACGTGATCGACTTGCATGGGCCGAACTCGAATGTGAGGAACGTCTGCTGCGCAATCGGGCATGGCCCGACCCGCGCACAGCTTGGTGGAAACTCAAAGGGCACCGTCAACTTCGTGGCAAGTCGCGTGGGGTCGCGCAAGAGGTCGCCGCGTGGCGCGAAATGCGGGGTGCCGAACTCGATCAACCAACCCGCTTCATCCTCTCCGACTTGGCGATGGCCGGTGTCATTTCACGTCCTCCCCGAACTCGCGATGAACTCGCCGCGGTGCGAGGTATCGACGGTCGCGTTCTCAAAGACACCGTGGCCAATGGTCTGCTGGCCGCGATTGAGCTCGGAGCCAGCCTCAAGACAGAAGATCTCGTGTTGCCGGCTCGTGACGAAACGGACCGAACGCTCGCGCCAGCAGTATCGGTCATCGCAGCTTGGCTCAATCAACGCGCGAGTGAACTCAAAATCGAATCGTCGTTGCTAGCGAGCCGATCCGATCTGACTGAACTCATCAACTCCGGTGGCGGACGCCTCGCCGACGGCTGGCGCAAAGAAACGGTCGGAGAACCGATTCGTCAGCTGCTCCACGGCGAAGCGGTTGTGCGCCTCACCGACGGCGGGCGGCGCGTCGATCTTCAACCCGCGCCGTGATGTCCGCAACTACAGTGAGGGACATGGCACGTGTGAAAGTCGGTGTACAGCTACAACCTCAAGGCACCACCACGGACGCGCTCCGAGCAGCCTGGCGGGCAGCCGACGAACTACAGGTCGACACGATCTGGCTGTGGGATCATTTCTTTCCTCTGTTCGGAGACCCGGATGCTACGCACTTCGAGTGCTACGCACTCCTAGCGGCGATGGCCGTCGAAACAAAGCACGCAGAATTTGGGGCACTGGTGACGTGCAATTCGTATCGCAATCCTGATCTACTTGCTGATATGGCGCGCACCATCGACCACTTGTCCGATGGACGATTTATTTTGGGCGTTGGTTCAGGATGGTTCGAACGTGACTACACCGAATACGGATACGAGTTTGGTACCGCCGCAGCGCGGCTCCAAGCACTCGACGTAGCACTCGATCGCATCAACCATCGTCTCGACACACTGAACCCGCAACCGCCTGGACACATGCCGATTCTCATCGGTGGCAGTGGCGAAAAGGTCACGCTTCGCCTCGTCGCCGAACACGCTGACGCTTGGAATACCTTCGGACCACCAGCAAACTTCGCCAGCAAAAACGCGATCCTGAACGAGTGGTGCGCAAAGGTCGGCAGGAAACCCAACCAGATCGAACGAACTGTCGCGATCATGCCTACCGAAATCAATATTTGGCGAGAGTACGTCCAATCCGGTGCCGAGCACATCATCGTTATGATGAGTCAACCCTTTGACATGACGCCGGTCGAGGAACTGCTAGCGGCCACACGTAGGAGTTAGCTGTCGAAACCGACGCCAAATCGATCAAGTAGCTTCAACCACGGACCCCGACGACCTTCATTTGCATCGCTCCGCGCGATTGCGCGGCGAGTCATTTGGATGCCGAGATACCTCGCAGGTTCGGGCGGAAACGGAATCGGAGCGTTCTGGACGAAATCAAGTTTGAGCAGCTCCGACCCCGGTTGATCGATGAGATCGAGAGCGACTCGAGCACCGAACCGAGAAGCCCCTACCCCTAGGCCGGTATAGCCCGCTGCGAAGGAAACCCGACCTTGCATCGTGGTACCGAACGTCGCGCAGAACCGCGACGTCGTGGCGATCGGCCCGCCCCATCGATGCGTAAATCGCAAACCTTCGAGTTGAGGGAAGGTTGCAAAAAACTGTCGAGCCAACAAATCGAACGTCTTCGGACATTGTTCGCGACGTTGAATATCAACCTTGTCGTTGAAGTAGTACAACGCGTCGTAGCCGCCCCACAGGATTCGGTCGTCCGAGGTCAAACGAAAGTAATGAAACAAATTCGCCGCATCTGAAAGCCCCTCGCGACCGGCCCACCCGATCGCGGAAAGATGCGCAACAGACAGTGGTTCCGTCATGAGAACGTAATCCCAGACCGGCACAACCCGCCGACGTATGACTGGAATCAATCCCGGAAACGCGTTGGTGGCGATTACAACCTTGCCCGCACGAACGTTCGCGTGTTCGGTCGTTGCATAAATCATTGTTCCATGAACCGCAAGCCCCGTACACCGCGTTGCGTCGAAAATTCGTGCGCCGAGTTGTTCACATACCTCTGCCAACCCGCGACACAACTTGGCCGGATCAACGAGCGCATTGTTGCTGCGGTGCAACAAGCCACCGTGGAGTTGCGGCGATACCACGTGGTTTCGGAGTTGCTCGCGATCGAGCACCACCGCGTCTTCGCCATGGCAGACAAGTTGCTCACAGTCTTCGAGAAAGCTCTCAACCTGCCAAGGTGCGTTCGCAACCGAGATCTGGCCCGTGCGCTCGAAATCTGCGTCAATGTTGTACTTATGCAATGAATTCTCCATCGCGTCAAGATTGTCGCGACCAAGTTGTAGGAGCGTCTCGATGTCTTGCGGAAAATGGCTCAGGCCGTTCGCAATACCGTGCGTCAATGAGGCGTCGCAAAATCCGCCGTTACGACCCGATGCGCCATACGCGGTTGTGGTGGCATCGATGACCACCACATCGCGTCCAGGATCGCGCTCAAGGGCTTGGAGTGCTGTCCAGAGACCGGTATACCCACTGCCGATGACCAACAAATCGCAGTCGATTTCGGCAGTCAACGTCGGTCGCACTGACTCAAAGCCCGCGCGATCAAGCCAAAACACGCTTGGCGCAGCGTCGCGCAACGCGGGGTGTGTCACCTTTGCTAGGTGGCCCTGCCCGATCTTCCTACGATTTGCCACCAACACCGATCGTAACTGATCCCTGGGTCAGTAACGGACAATCCAACGTTTTGAATGACCTCACACAAAGGCAGGCCAGACCCGCCAACGCGCACCGTCTGGCGAGTACCACTCGACTTCGTCACGCGACCGTTGGCAGACCACCAATTCTTTGAGATCCCGAGGTAAATCTGCGAGTCGATAGATATCTCGGCTGCGTGATTCTCCATCGCTGATCTCAACATCGAATCCAGCTTGCAACACAAACGTCATCACCCACATTGTGCACGGGTTGCGATTAAATGTGGTGGATTTCCGCCAGCGTTGCCAACGGCTATTGCGCGATTATTGCTCCGATACGCCGGAGCTGAGCCGTCGCCGAACCCAAGGTGAACTCAGCCTGTTTGATCCACAAGAAGTAACGGTGAATCGGATAATCGAGATCAATGCTGATCCCGCCGTGAACATGCAAACAAGCATGGCCAATTTGATTACCGCCTTCGCAGGCCCACCATTTTGCAGTCGCGACTTCTTCGGGAACGATGCGCCCCTCGTCAAGATGAGAGGCTGCTTGCAACATCGTGAGTTCAATCGCCTGATTGTTGATGTATGCGTCGCCCATTCGTTGGGACACCGCCTGGAACGTGCCGATTTGGCGGTCAAACTGCTTGCGGTCGATCGTGTACTGAGCCGTGATCTTCACAGCTTCGTCGCACGCGCCACCAACAACTGCACACATCGCAAGCATCGTTCGATCGAGGATCCATTCGAGAATTTCTCGACCTTGCGCAACGCTTCCAATTTGACCATCTCGCCCCGCTGGCGTATTTGTGAAGGTGATTTCGAAAAGGTGCTCATAATTTTGGCCGACCTGACGGTCGAGCGTCATCCCACTCGCATCTTGCATCACATTGAGGATCACGATGTCATGAGTGCCCTCAACACGAGCGGGCACGAGAATCGCACCAGCGACATCAGCAAACGGGACGGCGGTCTTCACACCGTTCAGGAGCCAGTTGTCGCCGTCGGGGGTGGCGGTCACATAAGGCTGCGACGCGTCGGCCCCGTATTCTTGCAACGCCGCTGTGCCGATGAACTCACCTGAAACCACAGACTGCATCCACGCTTGTTGTTCCGGGGTTCCGAACTCCACGCACGGCAACGCCGAAGATACCAAGCAAGCGACAGCTGGAAGCGGAGCCACGTAGCGACCGATTTCGCGCAGCACCAGGCACAGGTCGGTAAAGGTCAGCCCGAGACCACCGTTGGATTCGGGAATACAAATCCCGAGCAAATTCGCCTTCGCGAACTCGTTCCACGTGTCGCGATCAAAGCCT
Source organism: Actinomycetota bacterium (assembly GCA_005773635.1). Taxonomy (GTDB): domain Bacteria; phylum Actinomycetota; class Acidimicrobiia; order IMCC26256; family PALSA-610; genus F1-120-MAGs023. Next base: position 5,120 of record SXHN01000110.1, on the reverse strand, counting down.
TCCTCTGAGCGCTCGACTGCCTTGAGGTGCGTCAATGTCATCCGGTCCGACAGGATCTGGCGGGCCAATCCTGTGAGATCGTGCTGAGTTTCTGAGAGTGAAAAGTCCATGTGATGTCCTTAGCGAGAAATCGATGGCATGCCAAGACCGAACAGCGTGATGAGATCGCGCTGCATTTCATTGACGCCGCCGCCAAAGGTGAGGATGTGCATCGAACGCACCATGTGTTCGAGTCGCCCGCGCACCACAGCTCCCGGCGACCCGCGACGCAACACTGCCGCGCTACCGAGAACCTCAAGTAACAGCCGTGCAGTTTCCAAATAGAACTCGGTGCCAAACACTTTGATTGTCGACGCTGCCGCAGGGTCGAGGGGTGCTCCCGCGGTCGCGTTCCACGCGACTTTCCAGTTCGCGAGCTTGAGAAACTCAAGCTTTGCGTGCACCTTGGCAAGGTTGATCTGGACCCATTCTTGATCGATCACGCGAGTGCCGTCGGCCAGGTTCGTCGACTTCGCCCACTGCGTGACATCACCGAGCTGGCGTTCCACGATCCCAGAACTGCACAGGGTTACTCGCTCATGGTTCAACTGATTGGTAATTAAGCCCCACCCACCGTTTTCCTCACCCACGAGATACTTCGCAGGAACCCGGACGTCCTCGTAGTAAGTGATATTCGTGTTCATTTGCCCAAAGTTCTCGATTGGTTTGTGACTAAACCCTGGCGTATCGGTGGGAACGATGATGATGGAAATTCCCTTGTGCTTCTTGACCTCTGCATTGGTACGCACCGCGAGCCAAACATAGTCAGCGCCTGTCGCCAACGAGGTGAACACCTTCTGGCCGTTGATGATGTATTCATCTCCATCTCGCACCGCACTGGTCTTCAACGACGCGAGGTCGGTACCCGATTCAGATTCGGTGTATCCAATGGCGAAGTGAATCTCGCCGGCGAGAATTCTCGGAATGAACTCTTGTTTGAGTTCCTCGCTTCCATAGCGCATGATCGTCGGCGCGACTGAGTTGATTGTGAGCATCGGGACCGGGGCACCCGACCGCATCGACTCGTCGAAAAATACAAACTGCTCGATCGGAGTGAGATTCTTGCCGCCATATTCTGTGGGCCAGCCGAGGCCACACCAACCATCAGCAGCCATCTTCTTCCAAAGATCCTTAGAAGCTTGACCGACACCCTCGCCTTTGCGGAGATCCTCTTCGACCTCGGGAGTGATCAGCTGTGCGTAATACGCCCGCAGTTCATCTCGCAGGTCCACGTGCTCTTTGTCATACCCGACGTACATGCAAGCTCCTCACCACACCAGATCCGCCTGCCCAATTGCGAAGCGAGAACACGTTCTAGTTGTGTGGAATCGCTCGCGCAAGCTCACAGCGAACCTCTTCACCTACCATGGCCTCCATGATGGCACTTACGCTCAGCGCGAAATTGCCGATACATCCCTTATGGCACGCGCAAAGTCCAGTCTCATGACGCATCGCGTCGTGAGATTTCTTGCCGTATTCATGACTGCGACCGCGGTCGTGGTGGCCGGGATCACGCTCAACCTTGGCATCTTGTCCAACGACCGTTGGGGTCCCGGAGGGCTCACGCTCGGCGCAGCGGGAGTCGTGAAAACCGACGATACGGCTCCTATCAATCCAAGAGGCAGCGATTCTCCCAGCACAACTCGCCGTCGAATATCAGCTTCCACAACCACGGTACTGGCGCCCTCCGAGTCGACCAATGGCGACGGTTCCAAGCCCTTTCAGCCCTCATCTCGGCCGAGTAGTGCACCAACCGAAGCCACGCAACCGAGCGGCGTCACCTCAACGTCGGCCGCCCCGGAGGTGACCACAACCACAAAGCGCAAGCCCACTACAACAACTACAGATTTAGGCGATCCTCAACAGTTTCGCGTCGCCACTTGGGCGATTGCGACGGTTCGGTTTACCTCGCCCAGCAAGCTCCGAGTCACGACCAGCCTCAAGCGAGGTTGGACCGTTGATGAACCCGTGCGGACGGGCGACGACATCACGATGGAGTTCCGCAACGGCCCGGTTGAAGTCACATTCCGCGTGTGGATCAACGATGGCGAAATCGAGAGTACAAGCAAACGCGTCAAACACGATTCTTAGCCACGCAGAGCGAGCCAACGCAGCGTCGAGGTAACCCGCCGGCGCCTCGCGTGCAATCGCGTTCAGTTCTTTGCAAAGGTGCCGATCAAGAACCCATGCGCTGCAGCAGGACGCAACGATGCCGCGGCGATCGCATGCACTACGAAACAGGATTCACCCTTTCGGAACTCCTCGTTGTGATTTCGGTGCTTGGTGTCTTGGCTGGCGTCGTGGTCTTCGCAGTAGGTGGGATTAGCGATCGGGGCCAGAATTCAGCATGCGCATCCGACGCACGCGCGCTACGCACCGCGGTCGAGACCTATCAAGCCAAGAACTCTGCGCTCCCTGCGAATCAGGCTGCGCTCGTGCAAGGCGGATTTCTGGCGAAAGCCTCCACCCTCAACGATTTCACAACTAGCGGCGCCACGATCACCTACTCCACCATCGGAACGTGCGCCGGATCCGCTCCCGCACCAACGGGGCAACCCGGGACCTATTCATCCACGGTACTGGCAAGTAATCCAATCGCGTACTACCGCCTTGGCGAAGCAAACGGTTCGACGGCCAACGACAGCAGCGGCGGCAACCGTCACGGCACGTACGGCAATTCCGTACAAAAAAGCCAAGCTGGCGCGCTCACCAATGACGCCAACACTGCCGCCAACTTCGTAGGATCGCCCGTAACGTTGTCGGGGCTTCCAGTCAACGCAACTGCCGGTGCTTCAACAACAGTCGAATTCTGGATGTACTGGAACGGGACCCAAGGTGTGATGCCCTTCGGGTGGCAGTTGACCGACCTGTGGTTTCAATATGGCGGCCTCGGCTTCAATAACGGTTGCAGCAATGTCGAAGGCACCTCATCGACCGGCATGGCGAACCGATGGGTGCACGTTGCCGCGGTATGGGTGAGTGGCGATCTCTCACGAAACAAGCTGTACATCGATGGCCAACCAAGAACCATCTCGCACCTCGGCGGCAACAATTGGGGCAGCTGCGCGGCATGGGCCAGACTCGGACCCAATGCACGTATTTCCGGCTGGGCCAATGACACGGGGTACCAATTCCGCGGCCGAATCGATGAAGTCGCGATCTTCAACGGCGAGCTGAGCGCAGCCACGATCGCCGCCCACTACGCGTCAAGATGATCTCACGCCGTCTGTGATCAGTCTGAGATCACGATCGCTTGTTCGGGACAATTCTGCGCACCCAAACGAGCTTGTGCCTCCATCATGGAACCAGGGGCCACTTCATCGATGAGGATTTCGCAATGACCAAAATCATCGGGGCCAAACACATCAGGGGCAAGCGCGTAACAGCGTCCGTGGCCCACGCACTGTGCCTGGTCGACAGCAATTCTCAACATCGTGCTCCCTCCATGAGTGCGCCAGCGCGACACCTACGAAACGTTAATCCGAACATGATCGCGAACGCGGGGCTTCCTGTGATCGACACACACCGAGAGATGCAACGCGCCGCACATTCGGACGCTCTTCGGCAGCCATCAATCTGGTATACCCATCATTCAGCTGAACCCATCAAGACACTGCGACAAGAAATGCATCCCGGCTCGCAGGACCCATCAACGGCTCCGGCGGGCGATGCTCCCGATCTTGATACGAGGCCAATACGGCACCTATCACCGCAGGATCGTTCATCAGCGCATCTGGCGTCGCGAGCAAATTAAACCACCGCAGAAACGCCCGAAACACCACCGGCGATGTCCTCATTGCTGGCATCAAACCTTCACGAAACACATCGCGCGCCCATTGCTTTGGGTCAACTACATCGCTGGTATCCACCCGCTCGCCTGCGCTCGCGCCCTCAAGGGCACGCGACTCCACCCGCTCGCCTGCGCTCGCGCCCTCAAGGGCACGCGACTCCACCCGCTCGCCTGCGCTCGCGCCCTCAAGGGCACGCGACTCCCGCAGTTCGATTGTTTCGAGGTCTTGCTGGACCGCGGCTTTGAACCACGGGTCAAGTTCTCGCCTCGTGAATTCATCCACTGCAAGCGCAAGCTCTCGAAGTTCAGCTCCGTGAAGTTTCACCAAATCTGCAACGCCAAATGCGTGCACCAAGGACAGGGAACACCCACGCCCATAGAGCGGGTTCGTGCATACCGACGCATCGCCAACACTCACCACACCCGTAACGATGGGAGATCCGTCGACTACGAAATGTCTTCGCCGGTTCTTCAAACCTGCCATTACGTGTACCTCGGTAATCGGTTCGCTACGCCCATCGATCCAGGGTCGAGCAGCCATCAGCTGTTGCGCTGCAAGTTCAAACCCATCGGCATCAGCCAAGCGGCTACGCAATTCTTGATCCTGCGAATCAACGGCGTAGGTCAACGAAAACGTACGGTTGTCACCAACGAACACCGCGAACTTCAGATAGCCGAGGTCGCCAGCAACCGGGCCCGCAAGCACCGGCGCTTCAAAACCCTCGCGCAGCCGGTAGAAGCGCGAGAAATACACAATCTCGCTCATCTGCACGTCGGGTTCAGGCTCAATCACGCCAATGTCGTGGAGCCATGTCGCCGAGGGAGTTCGAGGCCCGCTTGCATCAATCACAAGATCCGCTAGTTCTAACCCCGCGTTGGTTCGAACACCAACGACGCGGGGAGTCTCAATACGTGTTTGAGCAACCTGCGGTTCATCAACGACGAAACCGTCAACCAGCACGCCATCTCGAATCTCGATGCCTGTGATCGACAGCACATAGCGGCGCAACACCCACTCAAAGGTCGTGCGTCGGCACGCCAGAGCCACGAGGTCTTCATCGCCATCGCGAGCGTCGAAGTCGGTCAATGTTTCAGGGAGGTTTTGCATAAACAACATCTCGGTAGCACCCGCATCCAGCAATGCCTCTAAAACATCCGGGCACCGATCGCGCAGCAAATTTCGAAGCCGTGCGAGCATCGCGTGCGAGTGCCGCACTTGTGGAGCACCACGTCGTGCCCACAGAAAGGCTTCGTCAGCCGACGCAGGCATGGGCGTTGCGTCACGCTCCAG
>SXHN01000022.1 GCA_005773635.1 Actinomycetota bacterium | reverse complement strand
ATCCCGGGCTGGACCAAGGGACTCCTCGGCATGAAAGTCGGCGGGCGTCGCACGCTCACCATCCCCGGCGAGCTTGCCTACGGCGCAACCCCACGCGAGGGTTCAGGTATACAACCGGACGAAACCCTCGTATTCGTTATCGATTTGATCTCTATCCGCCCGCCCGTTGCGACAACCACCACAAAGCCTGCGGATCCGGCGGTTGTCGCAGCCATCGATAAGCGGGGCAAACCAACGGTCACCCTCCCCGATGAGCCCGCGACCGATCTGATCATTGTTGACGACGTCGTCGGCGCCGGCGCGGAGATCACACCAGGAGCGACAGTCACGGTGCACTACGTGGGAGTCGGGCAACTGAGCAAGCAGCAATTCGACGCGTCGTGGGACCGTGGCCTACCCGCCACGTTCAGTATCAACCAAGTCATCCCGGGCTGGACCAAGGGACTCCTCGGCATGAAAGTCGGCGGGCGTCGCACGCTCATCATCCCCGGCGAGCTTGCCTACGGCGCAACCCCACGCGACGGTTCAGGTATACAACCGGACGAAACTCTCGTGTTCGTTGTCGACCTCGTCGCGGTCGCATAATCCAAGCTTTCCCGTCGCCCCAACATCCGTTACCTAACCCGAAAGAATTTCGCCATGCTCGAAGAAATCGAATCCCGAGGCAAGCCGGTCATCACGGTTCCAGCGTCGCCAGTATCAACTATGGAAATCGTTGATGACATTGAGGGCACTGGTACCGCAGTACCGGTCGGCGGCCACGTCACGGTGCACTATGTCGGTGTTGGCCAAGCAAGCGGCAAACAGTTTGACGCGTCTTGGGATCGCAATGAAGAGATCAGCTTTGGGTTGAATCAAGTCATTGCCGGTTGGCGCGACGGGCTCGTTGGGATGAAGGTCGGTGGCCGGCGCACGCTCGTCATCCCCGGCGACCAGGCGTACGGCAAAAATCCGCCCCCTGGATCTGGGATCAAACCCAACGAAACCCTGATATTTGTGATCGATTTGATCGCAACTCGCTAAGCACCTCGCTCATCAACTCACCACGCAGCTGGCGCGGGTATTAACTCGACCAGCTGCATTGCAACATCCGCGCGCCGCCCAGATATCCGAAGTACCGTCAGTCATCTAGCTGACATCTTGGACATGGGGGCACGATGAGCGACACATCCACCACACCCGAAACACCGGCTCCGGCTCGTGCTCCTGCCAACGAACGCCTGCGCCCACCCAGAGCGCGAGCAAAACCATGGCTGAGTATTGCCGTCGCGGGCATTGCGGGTGCCATCGTGTTGGAGGGCGCGGCCGCACTCGGCAGCGAGTACAGCGAAAACTGGGCATCAATCACCGTCGGCATCGCCGTCGTCGCGGCATACCTCCTGGAGTACATCGCCGGGCGAGTCGTGCAGGCCGCGTGCACCACGATCGTCGCATTCGGCATTCCCACGTTCGTCACACTCGCGATAACACCTATTCACACCTACAACGGTTTTCGCATGATCGTGTTGCTATCGATCGCGCTGTGGGTCGCCGTGTTCATGGTTGGCGGCACGCGCGGTCGCGCGCTGTTTCTTGCCCTCGCCATGCTCGGCGCGTGGACATTCGCCGTACTTGAGGTGGGCCACGTGCAAGACACAGCACGGGTACTGCAGTCGATCGTGCCTTTCGCAACGCCGACGTACGATTTCGACCAGCCCGACTGCGAGTTTTATGAATACGACGATGAAGGCAACTTCGTGGAAAACCAAGACTGCGCCGCGCAGTACGAAGCGGCATCCCGACGACCGCCGCTGCCCGACTACTCGCTCGGAATCGGCCTAGTTTCGTTGCTCTTCGCCATGATGTTCCTCGCTGGCATGGTCACAAACGACGGCCGAAATGCCAACGGCCTCGGCACCGCATTCGCAATACCAGCGCTCATCGCGATTACAACGGCAGTTGGCGCATTTGCGTTGAAGCTCGACTCAATCTGGTTCGGCGGTGTGTTGGCAATGATCGGCGGTCTCATACTCGGGTCGATCGGCAACGGCAACCGCCGTTTCACGACCTGGGCGGGAGCCCTCGGAGTCGGCGCCGGAATTCTCCTATTCACCGGTGACGTGGCGGAGAAGTGGTTCGATAGCGACAGCGGTTTGGTGCTCGGCCTTACCTGGATCGTCGCCGGAGTAGTGGCAATCGTGGCAGCAGTAAAAATGGCGAGCCCGCACGATGACGACTACGAAACCGCTACAGATTCTTGACGATCTCCACCATGAGTTCGCCTGCTTCTGTCGGGTTCGCTCCAACCTTCACGCCAGCACCTACCAGCGCTTCCATCTTCGCCGCGGCCGTGCCCTTGCCACCACTCACGATCGCGCCCGCGTGGCCCATCTTCTTGCCTGCTGGGGCCGTTTGGCCTGCGATATAGGCAGACATCGGTTTGGTCACCGACGCCGTAATGAATTCGGCAGCTTCCTCTTCAGCCGAACCACCAATTTCGCCAATCATCATGATCGCATGCGTTTCAGGGTCGGCTTGGAACGCCGCAAGGCAGTCGATGAAGCTCGTGCCCGGTACCGGGTCACCGCCAATACCAACACAAGTAGTCACGCCGATGCCCTGGGCTTGCAGTTCGTAGAGTGCCTGGTACGTGAGCGTGCCCGAGCGGCTCACGATGCCAACGTTTCTTGCTCCCGGAACGGCTTCTTTGGCGATGTGGCCAGCGGTAATTCCGATGTTGCATTTTCCGGGGCTGATAATCCCTGGGCAGTTCGGGCCGAGTAGCCGCACGTCTGGGTAATCGCGTTGCAGCTTGTTGAAGAACCATGCTTCATCGTGTGCGGGCACACCTTCAGTGATGCACACGATGAATTCGATTCCGCCCTCGGCAGCTTCCATCACCGCAGAGCGCACGCCCGCTGCGGGGATAAATATGCAGCTCGCAGTCGCGCCCGTTTCTTTGACCGCCTCAGCGACACTCGCGAACACAGGGATGCCGTCGACATCGGTGCCAGCCTTTTTAGGGTTTGTACCTCCAACAACCTGCGTGCCGTACGCGCGATTCAGATTGGCGTAGTACTTGCCCTGGGATCCGGTGACACCCTGATAGATGACCTTGGTGTTTTCATCAACAAAAATAGCCATGTTCGGTCCTCAGCGGGAAGCGAGCTCGACGGCTTTGCGAGCCGCCTCGAGCATTGTCGGGGCCATCTGCAGCTTGTCGCCGAGATGCGGTTCGAGAATCGCGCGACCTTCGTCGGCGTTCGTTCCATCAAGGCGGATCACGATCGGGCTCTTGATGTCGATGGCGGCGAGTGCACCGATGATGCCATTCGCCACTTCTTCGCCCCTCGTAATGCCTCCGAAAATGTTGATGAAAATCGATCGGACACGAGGATCGTTGTCGATGATCGTGAGGGCATTAATGAACTTCTTAGCGTCGGCGCCGCCGCCGACATCCAAGAAGTTGGCCGCGGTTCCGCCCGCTTGATTCACCACATCGAGCGTGCTCATCGCGAGCCCTGCCCCGTTCGCGATAATGCCGACCGACCCGTCGAGGCCTACGTACTGCAAGTCGGCTTCGTGTGCAGCTTGTTCACGGTCGTCACGAATTTGCATCGATTCAAACTCTGCCCAGTCGTGACGGAACCCAGCGTTATCGTCGAGACTTACTTTGGCATCGAGTGCGTGAACTTTGCCATCCGGCGTGACGATGAGTGGGTTGATCTCAGCCAAGTCAGTGTCGCCTTGCACGTAGGCGTCGTACAACTTCATCAACAACGTGACGGCTTGATCAGTGACAGAAGCATTGAGTTTCGCGGCGAGCACCCAATCGCGGCACTGCGCTTCGGTCAGCCCGTCGACTGGGTCGATGTGGATCTTCGAGATCGCATCGGGGTCCTGTTCAGCGACGGTCTCGATTTCCACGCCGCCTTGAGCACTCAGCATCCCGAAGTACTTTTTCGCGGAACGATCAAGTGTGAAACTCGCGTAGTACTCCTCGCTGATATCTGACGCGTGTTCGATCCACAGGATCTTGACGATGTGGCCTTTGATGTCGAGGCCCAAAATATTGGTGGCGTGTTCGCGACATTCATCAGGGTTTGCCGCCAGTTTCACACCACCAGCTTTGCCGCGCCCACCCACGAGCACCTGAGCCTTGACAACTACTGGGTAGCCAACTCTCTCGGCGGCGGCGACCGCGTCGCCCACGGTGCGCACGGCCTCGCCGGGCGAGACCGAGATTCCATACTGAGCAAACATCTGCTTGCCCTGATATTCGAAAAGATCCACTGCGTTCCTCATCTGATGGGGTGCCGAAGACGAATTTTTTGCGGCGGCGGATGTACCGTCACCGGATTGCGGCGCAACCCTAGAACCGTACCGCCAAGCCACTCCAAGCGAGACAATGATGGCCAACCAGACTTCCACCACCACCAGCGAACGCCGAACCATCGCAGTTGCGGCACTCAGTGTGCTCATCGTCGGCTTGCTCATCGCTGGTGGAATGCTGCTGGTGTTGAACCGAGGCGATGCCACGGCAGCCTGCGGGGGCCGCACGCCAATCGGGTTGGCCGCAGGTCTCCAAGTTGACGCTGAACTTTCGCCATTCAACGGCTCGCTTGGCGGGCACTGCGAGTACTGGGTCGTCTACCGAGATGGCAAGCTCCAAGCCGCAAAATCTCGGGTCGAGGGCCGTGACTGTGCGCTGCTTTGGTACACGCCGATCAACGCATTCCGGTGCGATGGTGCGCCCGTGGAATGGAGCGAATTGATCTATTGGCCCACCCGGATACTCACCGAAGGTGAATTCAAGGGCGCATTTGAAGTCGACTTCGGGCCGGCGCCGCCCGGTTGACCTGCATCACCGCACCGCGCTGCAAGGTCTCAACGATTACGCCTTTTTCAATGGCGCCCATGCGAGCAACAGCGTCTTGTGCCCGATCCCTTTGAAGTGCACATCGGCCTCAGCTTTATCGCCCTGACCCCGAATATTTTGGATCACGCCATCGCCATATGAGGCGTGCACCACATCGTCGCCGACCGAAAAGCCAGCCTGATCGGCTCCCGTTGGAGTGGGTGTCGTCACCGGGCGCGACGCCGCACCGCCACCTCCGAACGTTTCGCCACGCCGCACCGCCGTTGCGACCAGAGATTCGCGATGCGCACCAATCCCGCCGCCCCGTTTGCGTTTGGCGCCGATTTGTTCGATGAGATCTTCAGGAATTTCTTCCAAAAATCGGCTCGGCGGGTGGTAATCGGTGGCACCAAACAGCATGCGGCTCCACGCGTGACACAGGTACAAATATTGCTCGGCACGCGTGATGCCGACATAGCAAAGTCGCCTTTCCTCTTCGAGCTCCTCGGGGTCGGAAAGGCTGCGGAAATGTGGAAACACCCCATCTTCCATGCCGAGCAGAAACACGATGCCGAACTCGAGACCTTTGGCAGAATGCAGCGTCATCAACGTGATGGAACTCTGCTCAGGATCATTCTTGTCCATGTCGGTGACAAGCGAAACACCTTCGAGGAAAGCTTGCAAACGCTCGATACCAACTAAGGGCCCAACCTCGCCAGCGTTGGGCCCCCCGCCGGGTTCGCCAAGCCCAACCCCGCCGATCGCGGCCATGCCTTCAAGGTCACCGCGATCGACCTGTTCGTCAAATTCACGAGCCACGCCCACGAGTTCTTGGAGGTTTTCGACGCGTCCCTGTGCCTCGATTGAGCGTTCGGATTCAAGCTCGGCCACGTACCCCGTGCGTTGCAACACTGCTTCGAGCACCTCGCCAACGCCAAGGTCGCCTGCGTCAGTCTCGATGTCGTGCATCAGTACCAAAAGATCGTTGATCCCGCCGAGTGCCTTACCGGATACACCAGCTTCACCCGCCTTCGCGAGCGCATCGCGAAACACGACTTCGGCACCCTTGGCATAGCTATCGACCTTGGCCATCGACGTGTCACCCACACCGCGCTTGGGCACGTTGACGATGCGTTTCCAACTCACCTCGTCGTCAGGGTTCACTAACGCGCGTAGATACGCCAGCGCATCTTTGATCTCTTTGCGGTCATAAAACTTTGTGCCGCCAAACACGCGATACGGCATTCCCGCCCGCACGAGTTGTTCTTCGATCACTCGGCTTTGGGCATTGGTGCGGTACAGCACCGCAACATCGCCGTAACGAAAGTCGCCACCGTCCACGTGCCGCCGAATTTCACCAACCACGTATGCGGCTTCGTCGTGTTCGTCTTCTGCTTGATATCGCACGATTGGCGCGCCGCTACCAAGCTCGGACCAAAGTTGTTTCGGGCGATGCGACGGGTTATTACGGATCACCGCATTCGCAGCGTCGAGGATCTTTTGTGTGCTGCGATAGTTCTGGTCGAGCACGATAACCGTGGTGTCAGGAAACGATGATTCGAAGCGAGCAATGTTACGAAAATCAGCTCCGCGGAACTTGTAAATCGATTGATCGTGATCGCCGACCGCCATGACACTTCGGTGTTCTTCGGAGAGCATGCGCACAAGTTCCCATTGCGCGATGTTCGTATCTTGGAATTCGTCAACGAGCACGTGGCTGAAGTGACCGCGCCAACGGTCGAGCGCAGCGGGATGCTCGCGAAACAAGCGCACTGCCAGCACAAGCATGTCGTCAAAATCGAGCGCGCTCGCCTCTTGTAGACGCCGTTGATACTCGGCGTACACCTTCGCAATGCGAGTCTCTTGTGGTCCGAAGGCCATCTCTGCGAACTGCTCTGGAAGAATCAGTTCGTTCTTCAGTGACGAGATCTTGTTGTGCAGCGCTCGGGCGGTAAAGCGTTTCGGATCAAGGTCGAGGTCGCGACGCACCCAATCGACCAAACGCATCGCGTCGCTTTGGTCGTAAATCGTGAAGCTGCTGCGATACCCGAGCAGGCTGCTTTCACGACGCAGAATCCGCGAACACGACGAGTGAAACGTGCTCACCCACATGCGCTGTGCAACCGGCCCAATGAGGTCGCCAACGCGGGCTTTCATCTCCGCTGCGGCCTTGTTCGTGAAGGTGATCGCCAGCACTTCAAATGGCGAAACTCGTTCTTCAAGAATGAGATGCCCCAAGCGGCGAGTGAGCACGCGTGTCTTGCCCGAACCGGCGCCAGCCACAACCAAAACTGGTGACGGCTTGATCGTCACCGCCTCGAGTTGGGCAGGATTCAGATCAGCGTAGAGATCGGCATCAGCGGGAATCATGGGGCCATTGACCGTAGCAGCAGCATGCGACACACGGACGTATGTTCGATCAGGTTGCAGGCACCAGTTTCCCGGCTTGGCGATGTTTTTCGTAGGCCCAACCGGGGCCGCGCACCACGAAGTTGAGTCGATCCCGCCAGTTGTCACTCTGTGATACATCTCGCAACATGTCGCGATGTTCATGGGTCGCGATTCGCAAAGGGTTGTAGCTATTGATGTTTTTAGTCAAGCCGTACACGACGGTTTCTTGTTCACGAGCAAACGACCCGAATAGCCGATCCCAAACGATCAAGATGCTGCCGTGGTTGCGATCGATATAAGGCGGATTCACACCGTGATGCACGCGGTGATGGGAGGCGGTGTTGAATACTTCTTCAAGAGGCCCCAACGTGCGGATTACGTCGGTATGAATCCAGTACTGATAGATGAGGTTGATTCCGCGTGCCATGATCATGAGTTCTGGGCGTACGCCCAGCAAACACATCAGCCCGTAGGGAACAAACGTGCCGAACGCGTCAGCGACGGGTTGCCGCAGCGCGGTGGACAAGTTGTAGTGCTCACTTGAGTGGTGCACGACGTGAATCGCCCACATATACCTGCTGGTGTGCATCCAGCGGTGGTTCCAGTAGTAGATGAAATCCCACCCTACGATCGCCGCGATCGACGGCACGACGCCGGTACCCAGGTCGGCGACGAGGCGACGTTCCCACATCGCATTCATGTTCACTTGCGACAACAACGCCGTAGTGATCGCCACACCCCCAGCAGCAACGGCAACCGGCGCAGCCACTTTTGCGACCGCACGCGCTCGACGGCGACGCGCGCGTTTGGTTTCGTCTGCCGTCCCTGCTGAGCGGCGAGCGATCACATCGGCAATCGTGGTGATTGCAGTCGATGTAGCTGCAACCGCAAGCAAAGCTTTGCCGTATTTGCCCTTCCCAGGCACGATGGGCGACAACAGTCTGTGCAATGCCAAAGGCGCTACAAGGCTTGCGGTCCCCATTGCCAAACTCGCGAACGTGTCGTTACGCGTGTAATCGGCCGGCGTTGCGCTCCGTTTCTCACGTTGCTTATGCAACCACCAGGCCTCAGCACCCATGGTTGCGAAATAGAACGGCACAGCCTTTTCCGTGAGATCCACGCAAGGATTGTGTCACGCGATGGCCCTATCCACCACTCCCAAAGCTACTTTTTGGATTCGATCTCCACGATGACGGTTACGGGGTCATCCTTCACCGTCGAAGCACGTGCGCAATCGAGAATCGCCGTAGTGTCGGCTGCGTGATCGATCAGAAACTGAAGCGGGCCCTCGGGCAAATGATCAAAGGTGTGCAGGTCGTCGCGTGCACACACGATGGAATTACTCGTGCGTACACGTCACATTGGGTGAGCCAGGTGGCGTTCGAAGAACCCATCGTGATGGCGTCGATTTCACCCAAGCACGACACCTATCCGCTCATCGCGGCCGCAGGGTGGTTCACCGTGTCAGTTTGCGCAGGCGATCAGGTCGACGCGGGTCAATACTTCTCATATCCCGGCCGCAAGTTTCGCTACATGGCCGACGAGTTCATTACCACCACCGAAGACGGCTGGCCGGTGCTGACCGATTGCATCGCTTGGTTTCGGGCAGAAGTATTCGAGCGCAAAACCATGGGCGATCACGAACTCTTTTTCGCACGAGTGAATGAGTTTGGTTACGGCCGGCTCAAGGAACCACCCTTGATTTACTCCAGCCGCCATGGATGGCGCATCACAGGAGATAAAGCGAGACCGCCAGGCGTATCGATTCGCGATCAGTTGCTTGAACGACTCGCCGCGGCAGGGTTTGATGCCCCGGCCGACGACGACGGCGACGAATAGCTATTGCTAGCTGGCCGCTTCCATTGCGGCGTCATACTTGCCGTCACGGGCGGCGCCATTCAGTCGAGCTCGCTTCGCGTAGGCAGCTTGACCCGCATCGGCGTTGGCATCGAGACCCTTCCAGGCGGCCAACGCGGGTGCTTGCAGTGCCCGGCCGTAGCTAAACGAAAATTCCCACGGATGCGGGCCGCGCTTGTTGATCGCGTCAAGGTTCGCGGTGGCTTCCGCGTCGCTTTGACCACCCGACAAGAACACAATGCCGGGAATCGCAGCAGGCACAGTCTCGCGGAAACAAGCAATCGTCGCATCAGCAACCGCATCTGGTGTCGCTTGCCCGGCACTGTGCTTTTTGCCCGGAATTACCATGTTGGGCTTCAGCAGCGCACCCTGTAGATCGACCTTCTGATCAAAACACGCATTAAACACTGTGTGCAATGTGCGCAGTGTGACGTCGTAACACGTATCGATGGAGTGGGCGCCGTCCATCAGTACTTCAGGTTCGATGATGGGAACGATGCCTTCCTGCTGACATAACGCGGCATAACGAGCAAGTGCGTGCGCATTCACGTCGAGGCAGTACTGGGTGGGGATCGTGTCACTGATATCGATGACCGCGCGCCATTTCGCAAACTTGGCGCCGAGTGCACGGTATTCGGCGAGGCGCGCACCGAGGCCGTCGAGGCCTTCGGTGATGAGTTCGCCGGGCGCATTGTGCAGCGGCACCGCGCCCTTGTCGACTTTGATCCCAGGGATTACGCCTTCGGATTCAAGAATCGCAACCAATGTGCGGCCATCGCTGGCAGCTTGGCGAATCGTCTCGTCGAACAGGATTACACCGCTCACGTTCGCGGCGGCACCGGGCGTCGTGAACAGCATCTCACGGTACGCACGACGGCGGTCCTCGGTGCTCTCACAACCGATGCTGTCGAAGCGCTTTTTGATCGTGCCGCTGCTCTCATCGGCAGCGAGAATGCCTTTGCCGGGGGCTACGAGGGCGCGGGCAACTTCACGAAGACTCATCAGGGTGTCCTCCACGAGGGGGTCAGGAATCCGCACATTCTGCCCCACTGGGCTCCGTTGGTCGAAACCAAGGGTCGGAGGTCACAAACGCGGCCTGCGACACCGCAGTTATCCCTGGTCAATGCCGCGAAACCTGTCGCCGATTGCACCACTCGGGTCTGGGGCCGTGCCTCCTCAAGGTCGATCACGAACGCCGGTAACTCACGATCCGGCAGGTGTGGATCGCCCCGCGAAATTACGGCCCATCGCCCATCGAACGACAGCCACGTCGACTCAACGGCTCCGATACGCACACGTATCCGATCGACTCCCGAGACAACGTTGGCGGTAACGAGATCCCATTCTTTGGCGAAGCGCCAGTATCACTGTGCGCGGCCTCAAGGAAGGCGACTGCACTCCCATCGGGACTCAACGCGAAGCCCTTGCGCTCGGGTGCATTGCCTGCATCGCTCCACTCGAATGTGGCGAACCCAGACGCCTCCCCACCGTCCGCAATCGCGAAATACGACGTACTCGAACCGCCTTCTGACCAAACGCGGGCAACGATCGTGTCACCTTTGATCGCGGCAAAATCCACACCGCTTTCGATACTGCCCTGCGAATATTTACGGAAGGCCTTTGTGACGACGTCGTACATCACAAACAACGGATGGTCGATGGTCGAAGTGAACGGGCTCGCGAATACAACATCGTGGTTCTCGTAGCTGCCGACGCCAATGAGCAAGGAGTTCTTGAGCTCCGGTATAGGCACGTCGATCCCGTCTCCACGCAGGGATCCAATTGTGATGGTCGCCTGGCGGCCCAACAGTGCATCGGATCCCTCCTGTGGCACCGACTGGCCTACAAGCAGGCCGCTTGGCAATCGAAAGACTCTGCTGAGCCCGCGTACCTTCGCGACATGTTCCCGATCGTGGCCTGCAGAAACGCGATACGCACCGAACGCCGGTTGAGTTACTAACATCGGAGGGTACTCAGTGGCGATAGCAAATGTTTCCGCCACCGTGGTGGATGTGACAGTGGCGATCGTCGTAGTCGACAAGCCTATCGTTGTTGAGGTTTTCGTCGAACCGGATGCGGTCGGCAACGTGCTACCCGCTTGGCCGTTTTCAACACCTGTTCGCGTTGGAGTACTGCCACAAGCCACCAACAAAACCGACGCCAGAGCGACGACCGTCGCGAAACCGACCGAGCCACCTTTGCGTTGCTCAATTACTCGGGACATCGATAGCCTCCCACGATGCGCTGTGCTAACAGCCACGACACCATAAAGAATCGCGAGAGCGTTCTCTGCGCGGCCAACCATCACTATGCGGCGAGCGCGCTAGCACCCCTGCTAGCACCGGTGCTAGCAGCCTTGCCCGTGCCACCTATCTCGGCCGAAGCTCTCGTCAGGGTCACGCCGCCATGAAGACAATCGGCACGATCACCTTGTGAATTTCCGTGCCATCTTGGGCCGAATACTCGAATACTTCCAATGTTCCACTGTGGGCAGCAACAGGAGCTGGGAACTCAATCGAGATCGAATACGGGCCCGGTTCGATGTCCGGTGCAGCAGCCGTCGTGAACGTTTCGAGGATGAGATTACGTTGATCGTCGTAGACCTTGATATTCACCGTTGACTCAAACGTCTTCGCTGTGCCGCTCACAAGCAACGGCCCCGCAGCAGGAACCGACATTCCCGACGTCGGTGTATCGACGGTGATCCAAACCTTTTCCGCGGTTGTGGTCGTAGTCGCGCCGATCGTAGTCGTCGGTTCGCCCACCGTCGTAGATGAGCCGCTCAGCGGCAACGAATTGGTTGTTGGCGACTCATTGACGGTCGACGTTGGAGGTGCCAACGATGGCGCAGTCGCAATCAAAACTTTGGGGCCCGAACCGTCGGAATTGTTGTTCGCGTTCACTGCAACGATCGCGACGACGAGACCAGCGGCCACACTGCCCAGTGTCGCGGTACGACGACGGGCAACGCGTTTGCGCACGCTCGAAGCCGCCGGTCGATTCGGGGTAATGGCACCAAGGCCACGACCGGCACGCCGCGCAAAGTCGTCGAACCCATCGTCGTCCATACTGCCGTCGTTGGAATCAGACTTGTTGAAATCAGACATTGTTTTCCTCCATCACCTGAGTGCGCAGCGCGGCGCGGGCTTGCGCAAGAGTTGCACGAACGGTTCCCTCGGCGATCTCAAGCGCCGCGGCGACCTCGGCAGTTGACTGCTCGTCGCCGTAATACAACGCCACCACTTGCGCCTGGCGGGTAGGCAACGTACGCACAAGGCGCCAGAAATCATCGACGTCGGGATCAACGGTTACATGGTCGGCAGCGCTGCCACGAAACCGCAGTAGCGCTTTCGTTTCAGATTTGCGACGGCGCAATGACGACAACGCGTTGTTCACCACGATGCGTCGAGCAAACGCGCCAGGCGATTCAAATGATCGCACCCGACTCCAGCGTGAATACACCTTCATCATCGCGTCCTGAGTGAGTTCCTCAGCGACGTCGAGCCGACCGCACAAGGCGAACGCCACACGAACCAGCCGGTCGTACTCACTGCGATAGAACGAATCGAAGTCGGTTCCCTCAGCCATCACGCCAGGCACCTCCCCCGGTACTCGTATCGATGTAGTCACCATAATAACTACTCAATGCACAAGCAGCGCTCCCCGCTTAGTCACATCAGCGAAAAACGCCACCGCGCGCTGGCGATCTACTCCCACTCGAGTTTCCGGGTCGTGTCCGCAGATCGCGAACAGCGGCTACGCCGCGCGCTGGCGATCTACTCCCACTCGATTGTCCCTGGGGGTTTTGAAGTGATGTCGTAGGCGACGCGATTGACGCCAGGTACTTCGTTGATGATGCGGCTCGAAATGCGTTCCATCACGTCGTACGGCAAGCGCGCCCAGTCGGCAGTCATCGCGTCGTCGCTCGTGACCGCGCGCAGAATGATCGGGTACGCATAGGTGCGCTCGTCGCCCATCACGCCGACGCTCTTCACCGCAGGCAACACCGCGAAGCTCTGCCAGATCTCACGGTACAGACCAGCCCGTTTTATTTCTTCCACCACGATCGCGTCGGCGTTCTGCAAAATTTCGACTCGCTCCGGCGTGATGTCTCCAATGATGCGCACGGCCAAGCCTGGCCCAGGAAACGGTTGGCGCCACACGATGTCGCCGGGCAAACCAAGCTCTTCGCCAACCGCACGCACTTCATCTTTAAACAGTTGACGCAACGGTTCCACTAACGCGAAATCCATGTCGTCGGGCAAGCCGCCAACGTTGTGGTGCGATTTGATGTTCGCGTTATCGCCACCACCCGATTCGACGATGTCGGGATACAGCGTGCCTTGCACCAAGAACTTCGGCGCGTGATGCGAAGCCGTGGCAAGATCATTGGCCGCCTCTTCGAACACGCGGATAAAGAGTTCGCCAATGATTTTGCGCTTAGTTTCCGGATCCGTCACACCAGCAAGCGCGCCCAAGAAACGGTCGGCGGCTTTCACGTGCACCAAATCAACGTTGAAATCGCGCCGGAACGTGGCCTCCACCTGATCGGCTTCACCACGCCGCAACAAACCAGTGTCCACGAAGACACACGTGAGTTGATCGCCAATGGCTTTGTGCACCAACGCGGCAGCAACTGCGGAATCCACACCACCAGAAAGACCACAGATCACTCGCTCGCTACCAACTTGCGCGCGAATTTCGGCAACAGCATCATCAATAATCGAAACGTTCGTCCACGACGGCCGGCATCCGGCAATCTGAAACAGAAACGCCTTGAGCATGTCTTGACCACGTTCGGTGTGCGCGACCTCCGGGTGAAACTGAACACCGAAAATTCTGCGTTCCGCGTCGCCGAACGCGGCAACTGGCGTGTCTGGTGTGGACGCGAACGCCCGGAAACCATTGGGGGCGCGGGTAATCGTGTCGAAGTGACTCATCCACACCACTTGCGATTCCGGTTGGTCGTACAGAAGCACTCCGTGTTCAGACACCGTCAACTCGGTCCGGCCGTATTCACCACGACCCGTTTTCGCCACTTCGCCACCGAGATCGCGAGCGATCAATTGCGCGCCGTAACACAAGCCGAACAGCGGAACGCCCGACTCGTAAATCACCGGATCTATTGACGGAGCGCCGTTCGCGTGCACCGACGCCGGCCCACCCGAAAAAATGATCCCAGCCGGATTCTTCGCCAGCATCTCCGCGACGGGCATGGAACGAGGCACAATCTCGGAATACACGTGCGCTTCGCGCACCCGCCGCGCAATCAGCTGTGAATACTGCGCCCCAAAATCAACAACTAATACATGGGCCTGCTCCGCCCGGCCTTGCGAGCTCACTGCGCACCCATTTCGCTCGTCCCTCGCTCCTGGGCTGCTCCGGTCGCCGTCTTGTTGTTCACGCGTTACTTTTGGCCCATGCCGACGCCTTGAGAGCGCTGCAGCGATTTGCCTTCGGTTTGTAGGGCCGGCGCGACCATGACTTCGGCCTTTTGGAATTCCTTCAACGATTCGTGGCCCGTCGTTGCCATCGATGTGCGTAACGCACCAAAAAGGTTGAGCGTGCCATCGTTTTCGTGGGCCGGACCGACCAAAATTTCTTGGAGCGAACCCTTCTTGCCCGAATACACACGCGCGCCGCGCGGCAATGTGGGGTGAAATGTTGCCATACCCCAGTGATACCCGTGGCCGGGGGCTTCGTATGCGCTGGCGAGCGGCGAACCGACCATCACCGCATCAGCACCACACGCAATCGCTTTGGCAACGTCGCCACCGGTGCGCATGCCACCGTCGGCGATCACCTGCACGTAGACACCCGTTTCCACTAGGTGACGCATGCGAGCACCAGCCGCGTCAGCAATCGCGGTGGCTTGCGGAACACCGATGCCAAGTACGCCTCGCGACGTACACGCGTGGCCGGGGCCGACGCCAACGAGAATGCCGGCCGCACCAGTGCGCATCAGATGCAACGCAGTTGAATACGACGCGCAACCGCCGACAATCACAGGCAGGTCGAGTTCGCGAATGAACTTCTTCAGGTTGAGCGGCTGGCGCTCCGGGTCTTTCGAAACGTGTTCGGCCGACACTACGGTGCCCTGGATCACGAGCACATCGAGACCAGCTTCGATTGCCATCGGCGACAACGCGTCGACCTTCTGAGGCGTGAGCGAGGCGCATGCGACCACTCCGCCGTCTTTAATCTCTTGCACCCGCTGGCCGATGAGTTCTGGCTTCATCGGGTGGTTGTAGAGATCTTGCATGCGCCGCGTCGCCTTTTCAGGCTCGAGTTCGGCGATTTCGGCCAGGATTGGTTCCGGATCGTCGAACTTGGTCCAGAGGCCCTCAAGATTGAGGCACGCCAAGCCACCGAGGCGACCAATCTCGATCGCGGTCGACGGTGAAACCACACCGTCCATCGCGCTCGCCATCAATGGCAGCTCAAAGGTGAACTCCGCGAGTTGCCAACGAATGTCGACATCCTCAGGATCGCGGGTGCGCCGACTCGGCACGATCGCGATGTCATCGAAGCCGTAGCCCCGGCGACCAGATTTACCAATACCAATCTCGACTTCCACGCACTACTCCTTGCGAAAAGCTGCTGAGAGGAAACCTCCAACTTACCGGAACGCCATGCGCGAGACTCGTCTCGTGGCACCCATAGAACAAAGAAATCTTGCGTTGCTCAGAACAAATTTCGCGAAACTGCCCACACCCGCAACAATTTCAAGTACCGGAACCGAAGACGCCCCGACCATCGACACAAGGTGGTCACACAATCTGGCGGCTTGCGCGGCTTCTATGGGACCGCGGCCGGAGTCATCGAGCGGTGACGGTTGGGTCGTCGCTGACCATGGCCCAACGTTCGTGGTCGCGCCACTCTCCTCCCACTTGCAAATATCGCGGCGAGAAGCCCTCGTATCGGAAGCCCACGCGTTTCGCCAACTTCTTTGACGGCTCATTACCGGGCTGAATGTTCGCTTCGAGCCGGTGGAGGCGCAGATCCACGAACGCGTGCTCGATCACCAAGTTCAAACCCTCAGTCATATACCCACGCCCAAAGTGCGGTGCGAAACCGTAGTAACCCACAAACGCTTGCTGGAGACCGCCGCCAATGATGTTGTTGAGATTGATCACGCCGACCATCAGCCCGTCGTCGCGACGGCGCACCACCATCGCACGAGCGTCATCAGCTTTTCGCTTGCGAGCGTACGCCGACCATTGCTCTCGATTCTTGGGGGCATACACCCACGGCCGATGTTGCGAAAGACTTGCAGTCACGGCCCGGATCAGCTCTTCACGATCACTCAGCCGCAGTGAACACAACCAGACGCGTTCACCAGTTGCGATGACCGCACGCATGGTTACAGGCCGAGTGGGTCCGCGAAGGGATTGCTCCCGACCGTCGGGTCTTCAAACTTGCCGGTGGCAAGCGGCTTTTGCACTGTCAACTCGTTGACACCGAGTTGACGGGCCAACCCTTCATAGCCAACTTCTTCGAGTTGATCCGCAATTTCGGGCCCACCGCTCGCAACAATTCTCCCCGCCATCATGACGTGAATGAAATCAGGTTTGAGCTCGGTGAGCAAGCGCGCGTAATGGGTGATCGCGAGAACTCCGAGACCATCTTCCTGTGTCATCGCAACCACGCGACGGGCGACATCGCGCAATGCGTCAACGTCGAGGCCGGAATCGATTTCGTCGAGCACTGCGAACTTCGGTCGCAACATCGCGAGTTGCAGGGTTTCGACGCGCTTCTTTTCGCCTCCGGAGAACTCGTCGTTCACGCCGCGTTCGAGGAATTCATCGCGTACTAATAACCGGTTGGCTTCGTCGTTCAACCGTTGCGCCAAGCCCTCGACGCCAACACCCCTTGCAGCCAACGAAGCACCAACCAAATCCTCAACGCGGACGCCCGGGATCTCCACTGGATACTGCATTGCAAGGAAAAGGCCGGCCTGCGCGCGCGAGTACGTGGCAGTGCCCAACAACTCCACACCGTCGATCGTCGCCGAACCCGATGTCACCGTGTAATCAGGTCGGCCCATGAGTGTGTGCGACAGGGTGCTTTTCCCACAGCCGTTCGGCCCCATGATCGCATGCACTTCACCGGCATGCACAGTGAGATCCACACCGCGCAAAATCTCAAGACCAGCGACGGTTGCATGCAAATCCCGGATCACTAACTCTGAAGTTGCCACCATCACACGTCCACCATTACGTCGTCGCCTTGAACCGAGATTGGATAGACCGCAACTGCGACGGTAGCGGGCAGCGTTTGCGGTTCACCCGTGCGCAGCGAAAACATCGCTCCATGCTTCGGGCACTCGATCTCATATTCATCGGCCCACACCTCGCCGTCGGCCAGCGAGAAATCGGCGTGCGAACACACATCACCGATCGCAAACCAATCATCGCCTACGTGCGCGACACACACCGCTTTGCCTTCGAGATCCAAACGAAGCGCCGAACCATCACGCACATCTTCAACGCTGCATGCGCGCACCGTTGTCATCGTGACGCACCATGATCAAATTTATCGATCACAGTCGACCGCAATCGATCGACTAGTCCGCCGTGCGGAAGGCGGGAAAACACGTCATCGAAAAAGCCAAGCACGATCAACCGCTCAGCATCATGGGGTGGGACTCCGCGAGATTCCAGGTAGTACCGCTGTTCGTCGTCGATCGGCCCGACCGTCGATCCGTGGGAACATTTCACATCGTTAGCGAAAATTTCGAGATTCGGGATCGACTCCGCGCTCGCACCGTGATCGAGCACCAGATTGCGGTTGGTTTGGTACGCCTCAGCTTTTTGAGCGGCTTCACGCAAGCGAATCATTCCTGAATACACCGATGCTGCTTCGTTTTCCACCGCGCCCTTGAACAACAAGTCGCTGCGGGTGCGCGGCGCGACGTGATCTTGCAGGGTACGAAAATCGAGCATCTGCTTGTGGTCGCCAAAATACACCGCGACCATTTCGCTCTCGGCGCCCTGTTCATCAAGGCGCGACTCTGCGCGCAGCCGTGCGTAGTCTCCGCCCAATGCAACTGCGGCGGTTTTCAAATGCGCGTCGCGGCCAAGGTGGGCGCGTTGCATGCCGATGTGCCAGGTCCGCGAACCATGTTCTTGCACCGACAAGTAGCGCACATGTGCATTGTCACCAACGATGATTTCCGTCACCGCATCTACCACATGATCGCTCGACGGCGAACCGAATCGCTCCAACACCGTTACATCGCTGTTGCGCCCTGCGCGCACCAACGTGCGCGGAAAGCTTGCTTCGCCGTCGCCCTCGCACCAATGCAGCACGACAATCGGATCCTCGACGACAACACCGTCCGGGATCCAGATCAGCGCACCGCCGGGAGCAAACGCGTCGTTGAGGTCTGTGAAAAAGTCGGGCGAGTCACGAACCACCGAACCCAGCGCGCCTTGTACATCTTCATCGACTCCGCAGGTCGCGATGTCGCAAACGCGCACGCCCTTGGCTTCGAGTTCAGGCGAAAGTTCGTGGCGCACCACACGACCGTCGCGGACGACAAGCATGCCTGAGTGCTTGCCAGCTTCGAGCGCCCACGGCCCTCCACCAGGAGCGCGTTCGTCGCCCGGCGCATTAAGTTCTTCAACCGGCACTGGTCGATATCGACCGAGGTCAAGTTCGCCGATCCGGCTGTAGCGCCAAATCTCTTCGGCGGCCGTCGGCATCGTGCTCGCGCCAACCACTTCGGCGGCCGCGACTCGACGATCGACGAGCCATTGCGGGCCGCCCAACGATCGCGCGGCATCGACGTTAAAGTGCTGCATTCGTAAACTTCCCGACTCGACTCGGCGTCAGCCGACCGAGCCTTCCATGCTGAGTTCCACAAGGCGCGAAAGCTCAACTGCGTATTCCATTGGCAAAGTCTTTGTAATCGGTTCGATGAATCCGTTCACAATCATCGCAGTCGCTTGATTCTCCGACAGCCCACGTGACATCAAGTAGAAGAGTTGATCATCGCCAACCTTTGAGACGGTCGCTTCGTGGCCGATCCGAGCGTCTTTCTCATCGATCTCCATGTAGGGATACGTGTCGCTCCGTGAATGTTCATCGAGAATCAACGCGTCGCAGCGAACGTGCGCTTTCACGTTGGTCGCGCCCGGTTCGACCTTGACCAGCCCACGGTAGGTAGTGCGACCGCCGTCTTTGCTGATCGATTTGCTCTCAATAATCGAGGTCGTCTCGGGTGCCGCGTGGGTCATTTTCGCACCTGCGTCTTGATGCTGACCGGGGCCCGCATAGGCAACCGACAGCACCTCACCGTGCGCCTTCGGGCCTTTCAAAACAACAGCTGGGTATTTCATCGTGAGCTTTGAGCCAAGGTTCCCATCAATCCATTCGACACGAGCCTCAGCCTCGGCAACCGCACGCTTTGTGACCAGGTTGTAGACGTTTGGCGACCAGTTTTGAATTGTCGTGTAGCGAATGTGCGCACCCGGCTTTGCGATCAACTCAACGACTGCAGAATGCAACGAATCACTCGAGTACACCGGGGCGCTACAACCCTCGACATAGTGCACTGACGATCCTTCGTCGGCGATGATCAAGGTGCGCTCGAACTGCCCGGCATTTTCGGAGTTAATTCGGAAATATGCCTGCAACGGCATATCGACCTTGACACCCGGCGGGACATAGATGAACGATCCACCGCTCCACACCGCAGAGTTGAGGGCGGCAAACTTGTTATCGCCCGGAGGAATGACTGTACCGAGATACTTTTGCACGATTTCGGGGTGCTCGCGTACCGCCGTGTCCATGTCACAAAACAACACCCCGAGTTCCTCAAGGTCCTCGCGGTTCTTGTGGTAGACGACTTCGCTTTCATACTGCGCCGTCACGCCCGCAAGAAATTTACGCTCAGCCTCGGGGATACCCAGCTTTTCGTAGGTGTTCTTCACGCCTTCGGGCAACATGTCCCAGTCGTTGACCTGCCCCGACGTCGGCTTGATGTAGTAATAGATATCGTCGAAGTCGATGTCGGGCATATTGGCCGCGAACCATTCCAACATGGGCTTTTTCACGAAGCGCTTGAAGCTGTTGACGCGAAACTTCGTCATCCACTCCGGTTCGCTCTTGTGCGCCGAGATGTCTTGCACCACCGTCTCGGAAATGCCCTTATTCGGGCGGTATACGAACTCGTCGCCGTCGTTCCACCCGAGCTTGTAGTTACCGAGATCGAGGTCCGAAACAGCCATCGCGCGTCCTTTTGCAGAGTTCGACGGGTAGACCACGGCCGTGATCGTTCCATCGAATAATTATCACTACCGCCATAGTAACAATTAACAAGCGTCACCCCCAACCGGCACGAACAAACGGTTCGCCCAAGTGATGGTTAGGCGCCAGACGTCGACGCAGTCGTCCCTGAAGCCGGAGGCGCTCCCGTGGTGCTCGTCGTTGAGGTTTCACCTTCGCCGTTCGTAGGCGACGCGTCCGGCGCAACCGTTCCGCTCGGCAACGCATCAAGCGCAGCCCGGAGCTTTTCGAGCTGTTTGCCGGACTCCTCGAAGTCTCCGGCCGCCACTGCCTTTTGCCATGCGTCGAACGCCCGCTGCGCAGCACTGATCTTTTGTTCCAACGTACGATCAGGGTCCGGCTCATTCGGCTCGTTCGGGCGTTGCGGTTCCGACCCCCCGGGAAACAATTTCCGCAATGCTTCATCCACTGTATTGCCGAACACGGCCTTCGACTTGTATGACAACGCGATAAAGCTGAACCCAGGGAAACTGCTCTTATCTTCACTGCTAATAAAGAAGGGCTGCGCGTACAAAATCGAGTTACCGACCGGCAACAATTGCAACGCACCACTTTCGATTTTGGAACCCCGTTGATTCAGCAGCGACAGCTTCTGAGAAATGTCGTTGTCCTTTTGGATCTGGTTAGCCGCAAATACTTCCGAGTTCGGCTCCGCGTTCGACCCGAGGGTGTACACAGTGATCTTTGCAAAATCGCGACCCTGCCCGAACCCGTCGTTACGCACAGCAATAAACGCGCTCATGCGGTTCGTCGTCTGCTCGTCGGCGCTCGCGGGTACGAATGAAGTAGTCATCACAAACTGTTGCCCAACTTCATCAGGCAGCTCCAGCATGAGATATTGAGGCTCCACTCGCTTGGCGTCGCTCAAGTTTTGGTCGCTGCGTCCTCCGTCGCTCCCCTTCGGCGCCACCGTTGAGGGAGAAGTCGATCCTGTTGTGGCGTTATCGGCCTTGGGCTCATCGACCTCCGGAGCCAGTCTCCAGGCCTCGGTGCCGCTATAGAAAGTGCCAGCTTGTTTCGGCGTGAGGTGGTACTGCTCCAGCATCCGAGTTTGCGCCTTGAACAAATCCGTCGGATAGCGAAGGTGCGCCGCAAGCCCGTCCGGCATCTCGGACGCCGCAGTAAATAGATCCGGGAACGCTTTGCGGTAACTACGAATCAGCGGATCGGATTCGTCGATTACATACAGACGAACCGTTCCGTCGTACGCGTTCACGGTGGCCTTTACCGAATTGCGGGCGTAGTTAATATTGGAGGCCAATTTCGCTCCGGGTACGTCGCCTGGTCGTAATTCTTGCGCGTACGGAAACGCGTCGGTCGTCGTATAGGCGTCAACGACCCATTCCAATGATCCGTCCGGCAGAATCACGGGGTATGCCTTCGAATCGGTCGTGAGAAACGGCGCTAATTTCGTAATTCGATCCCGCACGTCGCGCGCAAACAGCATCCGCGATTCAGGGCTCACCCGCCCCGAAAGCAGCACGTTGACATCGCCGAACCTCGCAGCAAACGCGGCTTTACGCAGGAAGCTAGACATCGTAATCCCGCTACTGCCTTTGTAGCTATCACGAATTTCATTGCCCGCGGCATCAAGTTCGATTTCGCCCTCTTTTGAGCCGGCGATAACGAATTCGTTCAGCCCAGGAGAAAAGTAAATATCGGGTTGGGAAATCTTGAGATCCGTCGACCCGGTTTGGGGGATTCCTTCAATCAAAAACTGTGGATTTTGACCTGAAGCTGCCGTTGAATTGCCGTCTACCACGACCGCGCCTTGTCCGTGCGTGTAGGCAAGATGCTTATTCGTCCACGACCGCGACGGAATCCCGGCAACGTCCAGGCCGCGCGCCGCCAACATAACCAGCTCCGCGTCTTCGCTTCCTAGACGATATCGATCAGGTGCAGGTTCACTGAATCTGTAGTACCCCTTGACTCCCTGGGTGCTTTGGACCGCGGCTCGCAGCGGCGGGGCATCCCACAACCGAACATTCGCAAGTGTCTCGGCCGTGCGCGCTTTTGCGATCGCGTTCGAATCCAGTTTGCCCGAATCGTCGTACGCGCGAATCTCGACGTTGTTCAACCCAAACGCCAAACGAGTCGCTTCAATATTGCGGGAAATGTATGGCGCTTCTTTGCTGGCTTCCGAAGGCACTACCTGGAACCGTTGCATCCACGCAGGGTAAGCCGTCCCAACGACAATCGAAATGAACGCCCATAGCCCGACCGCGATAATCGGCAACGTCCAACCGCGGCGCCAAATGTTGATGACAAACAGCACACCGCCGACAATCCCAATGAGTGCAAGAAATTCAAGCGCAGGCAACTGCGCATGAATATCGGTGTACAACGCGCCATCCACCCTGCCGCGTTGTGAAAAAACCAGGTCGTAGCGACCAAGCCAATACTGCGCCGTTTTGGTAAACGCCATGAGCGCAAGGATTACCGAAAGGTGCGCCTTTACTTGCGGTGTGACCCGCTGGAATCCGGATTGGAAGCGAATGCCTCCATTGAGATAGTGAAACAACGCCGTAACAATGAAGCCAACGAACAGCACCACGAAAACCCACTGGGCTATGAACTTCAAAAATGGCAGCTCAAAAACGTAGAACCCAACGTCTCGTTTGAACTGCGGATCCTTGACCCCCCAGGTGACGCGGTTGCGGTACAGAATCCATTCACGCCACTGGCCCGAGGCCCCGATTGCAACGAAAACGCCAAGCACAAACGCAACAGCACAACGAATGCGGCCCATGTACGGCGACACATAACCGGAATAACGTTCAATTAATTCATCTTCCGCGCCGACTGCTCGATACTGCGGAGCCAACCGGTCAGCGATAATCAGGTTTACGAGCACCACGATGAACATCACGGTGCCGAAAATCAGCGCGGGTGCAATACGCGCCCAGATCAACGTTCCAAAGACATCACCGAAACCGAGGTCGCTAAACCAAAGCTTGTCGGTATACAACACCGCGAGAGCGCGCCCCGTCGCGACCAGTACGAACAGTGCCACCACCAGCCCGGCGAGAATGGCACGAGGCGCAATTCTACGCGAGGAACGATCGGGCAACGATGTTGGAGGTACCTGCATTCCAGCGATGGTAACGGCCCGTGGCCGCGCGCATGGGTTCGTTCGCTGCTAGTTGTCAGTCTGCGGCGGCTGTGATCAAACAACGACAACCTGCATGCGCTGGCGGCAGCACGTGGCCCGTCGGAAATTCTGCTCCCTTGAGAACCGATTCGAGCGAGTTGTCGGCGCAATCTGCGCAGCAAGCACTCCCCATCACCCAGCGCGCAGACGCCCCAGCGGGAATACTCGTGAACACACCATGTACGTATGCGCTGTGAAGAGCATCGGAAAGCAGATACTCCAAATCTTGGGCCTTCCATTCTCGAAACCGAGCATTGACCCGATCGTTGACACCTTCGGCATCGCCGGAGTCGATGGCCTCTGCGAGGCGGGAACGCAAGCCGCTTCCGATCTCGTGACAGAGTGCGGCCACGAGATCCACTGGCATCTGGGCATCCGAACCGGCACCGCGTGCAAATGCCGTCTGCACGACCTCGCGCAACGTCGCCTCCCAAGCACTCTTCGCCCCGTCTCCAGCGAGTACCGCTTCGGATTGTGGGCGGCCCTTTTGGCGCCGCAGCGCGTCAAGTACCTCGTTTTGCTGATCCTGCACCACGCGTTTGGCACCCTTGGCAACGCTGGCGACCAACGTCGCTACCGTCTCGCCGGGTTCCTCATCCCGCTCGTCAACCAGATCTCCTGGAACGGCTTCTGGGACCAACGAGGTCTCGGTTGCGTCGATCATCGCAGTCGGAATCGTCGCCGCGACCGGGTTGGATTCCACGTCCTGTGTCGTGTTCGACGCCTGCTCCCGGATTCTTGCAAAGAGATCGCCTAACTCCGGCCGCTGCGCTGATTCCTCGCCCAGATCTTCATCGACCGACAACTCGGCGCCAAGGTCAACAGCTGTGTCGTCCACAACTGCCGGATCAAACGCCGCCGCGATCGTTGCCGCATCAACCGGTTCGGGGCGATTCTCGGCGGCGCGCTCCTCGACTTCTGACAATGCCGAGGTTGCTTCAAGAAATGTGCGCTTGACCGTTCGGTAGGCGTCAAGCAGGTGTTCCCTACCTGATTTCAGCTCCGCAATTTGGTCCTGCAGCAGCCCACGCCGATGTCCAAGGTCGGCGAGAATTCGCTCGCGCAGCGCCTTGGCTTCCTCGACCATTGCTCGCCCCGTGCGCTTCGATTCCTCAATCGAGGCCTCCGCTACGACACGCGCGGTTTCGCGCTGAGCTTCCGATTCTGCGGTCGCATCAGCACGAAGCCGCTCAATGTCGGCCTCCGACTCACTGCGCTGCGTCGCAATTTCACTGCCGATTTGGGCCCGTAAATCCGCGATCTCAGTATCGGCTTCGGTGCGGCGTAGTTCGAGCAACTCGTTTGCCTCGGTACGCACGATGGCAGCTTCGTCAGCCGCTTCAGTGCGAACCCTTGCCGCTTGTTCTTCGGCCTTGGCTCGAATATCTCGGGCGGCCTCACGAGCTGACCGCAGTAGCTTTGCGGTCTCCTCGCCGAGTGCTTCCAGCAGTTCCGATTCGTCGAGCGGCTCACGATGATCGGCGCGCTGTTGCGCTGCAAGCAACGAGTCGCGCAGTTCACGCTCGCGATGCGCGGCCGCGGTCATCTCATCGGCGATCCGCTTTAAAAAGCTGCGGACTTCCGATTCCGACAAACCCCTAAAAGCGGATGAAAACGCCCGGGTGGCGATGTCTTCGGGCGCCAAACGAGGAGCATTCGGCACTGCAGTTCGGCGTTCTTCGTCCATCATGATCCCAATTGTCGGGCGCGGATGTTGCAGTTGTTGCTCATGAGAATCGTACCGGTCTCACAAGCAGTCCACCACTACAACCGAGAAATGCTGTGCATATGACTGCAGAAGTCCTCGTTGCTCCCTCAGAACGACGCCCATATCGCCGATCAAGGACGACTACGTCAACGATGGGTGTCGCAAACGCGCCGCCCACGGAACCAACGAGGGCTGGCACTATGGATGAGCTGCTGCATGAGTTCGTCGTCGAGAGCACGGAGAACCTGCAGACCATCGACGAACAATTGATGGTGCTCGAACGTGACCCCGAGGACCCCGACGCGCTCGGAGCGATCTTTCGGGCTATGCACACAATTAAAGGCACGGCAGGGTTCTTCGATCTGCCGCGAATCGAACGTCTCGCGCACGGAGCTGAGACGCTCTTAGGCAAACTCCGCGACGGCGCCATCATCGCCTCGGTTTCGCACATCACCGCTCTCCTCATCGTCGCCGACACCCTCCGCTCGCACCTCAGCTCGATCGAGACGACCGAGAGCGAATCTGACATTGATTCACAAGCGCTGCTCGACACGGTGCTGCAACTGTGTGAACAACAAGCCGATGCCGCGGCCCCCAACGATGCGAGTGCATCCCCGCAATTGGCGGTGGTCCCGCCACCCACTACCACAGTTGCGCCCGATCGGAACGAGGCGTCCGATCGAAACACAAGCAGCGACACCACGATCCGAGTCGACACCGGCGTACTCGACGACCTGATGACGTTGATGGGCGAACTGGTACTTGCCCGCAACGAATTGGTCCAAACCGCAGCCCGCATGAACGACACTGGGCTCAGCGCCTGCACGCAACGCATCAATCACGTCACCTCAGACCTCAGATCCAGAGTGGTGAAAACCCGAATGCGTCCGGTCCGCGCCGTCTGGGCTGCGATCCCGCGCCTCGCCCGAGACACTGCCGTCGCGTGCGGCAAACAAGTCTCTGTGCGCATGATCGGCGAAGACACCGAACTCGATAAAACCGTCTTGGAAGCAATCAAGGATCCGCTCACGCACTGCGTGCGCAACTCGGTCGACCACGGAATCGAAGATCCCGAGGCCCGCCTCGCAGCTGGTAAGAGCGCTGAAGGCACTGTCACGTTGCGCGCTCGCCACGACAACGGCAACGTAGTCGTCGAAATCAGCGACGATGGCGCTGGCATCAACGTCGAAGGAGTACGCGCCAAAGCGCTGGAGCAGGGGCTCTTCACCGAAACGGCGCTGGCGGCCATGAGCGACCGCCATGTCGCCAACCTCATCTTTGCTCCCGGGTTTTCAACGGCGGCGACAGTGACCAACGTGTCAGGTCGAGGCGTCGGTATGGATGTGGTGCGCACCAACGCCGAACGCATCGGCGGCACCGCAGATGTCTCGTTCGTCCCTGGACAAGGTACGACGTTCACGATCACTGTGCCATTGACCCTGGCAATTATTCCTGCGCTCATAGTCGTGAGTGGCGAAGACCGATTCGCAATTCCGCAAGCGAGCGTGCTTGAAGTCGTGCGAGCAACGGCTGACGGATCCGATATCGAAAATCTCGGCGGCGCGCTAGTTCATCGGTTGCGAGGCGCACTGGTCGCGTTAGTCGATCTCCGATCGTCGCTCAACGCTCAACCAACTGCCACACCTCCCGGGCGAACGCAAATCGTTATCCTGCGGGGTACCGGCGTTCCGTTTGGTTTGATCGTCGATGAAATTCTGGGCAACGAAGAAATCGTCGTACGTCCTCTCGATGTCCACTACGCGAACGTGGACTTGTTCGCGGGTGCGACAGTCATGGGTGACGGCAAAATCGCATTGATTCTCGACGTCACTGCACTGGGAGCCAACGCGAGCGTGCCCGAGATCGAATCCGCAGCCAACGAACAGGAGCGAGCTAGTTCCCATTCAGATGAACCAACCGTTCCAGTTTTGGTCGTCGAACTCGACCGTGACGACAGAGTTGCCCTCCCCTTGCATTCGGTTGCGCGACTTGAGAAATTCCAACTCGACGACGTTGAGCTCACTGGAATGGAGCGCGTCGTGCAATACCGCGACGACATACTTCAGCTCCTCAATCTGAGTGATCTACTCGGACGCGGGTCGGTACCTTCCGACCCCGATTGTCGGTTTGTAGTCACTGCCGTGGTGCTGCACGAAGGGCGCGAACTCGGACTCGAAGTTGAACGGATTGTCGAAGTCGCGGAAGCGCACTCCGTTGATCACAACCGCAATACGTCAACACAAACTGCAATCGCGAATGGCTCCGTCATCGACGTTGTCACAATCGAAAATCTCTTCAATCGCGGTTTACGAATCCTGGGAGTCGCAGCATGAGTGCCGAGACGCGCGTCGTCACAGGCGGCCCAACGCGCCGTCTTTGTACATTTACTCTCGGAGACTTACTCCTCGGCGCCGACATCACCGCGGTCGAGGAGGCAGTCCGTGAACGCGACATCACCGCAGTGCCACTTGCGGGGCCCACAATGGCTGGGGTGTTGAATTTGCGGGGTCGAATCTTGTCAGTCATCGACTTGCGAACGCGTTTAGGAATCCAACGCGACATCGACATGCCACGGTCAACCAACGGACCGCACCTCGTGGTGAGGACCTCCACGGGTTCCGTCAGCCTCATTGTTGATCGCTTGGTAGGAGTAATCGATGTCGCAGCGGAGTCGGGTGCGAACGAATCGCACGCACCGGCGCCACCACATCTACCAGATCAACTTCGCGATGCCATCTCAATGGTCCACCGTCTCAGCCCGCAGCTCCTGATTGAAATCGATCTTGAGCGTGTGTGCACCCCAGTAGCTGTCTAGGCACCCATGAAAAAAATTCGAGTACTCGTCGCAGACGATTCCGCAGTTCTGCGCCGGCTGATTTCCACCGTCATCGACGGTGAAGCCGATATGGAAGTAGTCGGCACCGCTGAGAACGGCCGCACCGCGGTAGAGCAGGCGAAGGCCCTGCGACCCGACGTCATCACCCTCGACGTCGAGATGCCAATCCTTGACGGTCTTGGAGCGCTCAAGGAAATCCGAGCGATTCAACCAACCACGCCAATCATCATGTTCTCGACGCTCACCGAACAGGGTTCGGCAACCACGCTCGAAGCACTGTCACATGGCGCAAGCGACTTCGTTGCAAAACCGTCGGGTGAAGGTGGGCTCGGGCGTTCGATCGAACGCATTCGAGCGGAACTCACCCCCCGAATCCGTAGTCTTTCACGCCATGCCCGAACGATAACAAGCTCAAATCGAGCCGAAGCACCCGCTATTGCAAAGCCGCACCAGGCCCGACCCCCTCGAACAAATTCGCCGATTGACTGCGTTGTGTTCGCAGTATCGACGGGCGGGCCGCGAGCACTCGAGCAAATCATCCCTCAAATACCCAAAGGGTTGGGCGTTCCCCTATTCATGGTGCAACACATGCCTGCAAGTTTCACGGGGCTACTCGCCAAGCGGCTCAACACGGTCGCACAAATTGAGATCATCGAAGCGACCGGCTCACATCCAGTCCAGCCAGACAAGCTCTACCTCGCCCCCGGCGATCACCATCTCATCGTTGAGCGCAAGGGTGCCGCAGTTTTCACGGCGCTCAACGAAGGCCCGCCGGAGCGATCGTGCCGGCCCGCAGCAGACGTTCTGTTTCGCAGTGCTGCAGCGGTCTACGGATCTGGCGTACTCGCTGTGGTGCTGACAGGCATGGGTGACGATGGAACGCTAGGTGCAGAGGCAATCGTCAAAGCCAACGGT
>SXHN01000109.1 GCA_005773635.1 Actinomycetota bacterium | reverse complement strand
CACCACGGCCTGACCCAAGTCCAGCGCCGCCCGGGAGCGCGCCAGCGCTTCCTGTTGACCGGTATAGGGCCATTGCTGACCCGCTCGTTCGCCAGAAGCCGCCATCGTCGGCAACTTTAGAAGCAAGCACATCCCCAGTCGATGTCAAAGCGCGTCACCGCATGCGCTTGTCCCGCTGCTATTCGTTCGTTGTACGTTCGACCGTGGCATGGACGGCTGTGCGTTCAATGAAGGAGGTCGGGCGGGTTTGTTTGCCGCGTCGCACCGACGACGCCATACCGTCGTTGCGATAACCACCCCAACCCGAAAGCAGCACCCAATGACAATTGAACTCGTTCCCCTCGGCACCATGACCTTCACGTTGGCGACAACCACGTTTCTCACCGACACACCGCGCGGCACGCGCGTCATAGTCGAGGTGAACAACGGCACCCTCGTTGGTGACCGCATTCGCGCCAAACAACACGGCGTCGCCGCTGGCGATTGGCTCACCGTCGACGCTCAGGGTCTCGGCACCCTCGACGTGCGTGGCGTGTTCGAAACCGATGATGGCGCGTTGATATACATGACCTACAACGGCCGCATGGATACTACCGCCGGCACCGGACCGATCACCGCTCCCCTGTTCGACACGGGCGACGAACGCTACCGATGGCTCGCGAAAATTCAGGCAGTTGCCAAAGGCACAATCGACGGTGAAACCCTCACTTACGAGGTGTACGAAGCCCGCTAAGCGCGTACTGGCAGCGGCTTCTTTTGTCGCCGTAGGCTCCGCGTCATGACAAAAACGATTGAGACCGTTGCCCTGGCCTCATGGATGGACGCGCAAGGGTTACCGGGCGCGGGGCTTCCTATCGAACAGCGCTATCTCTCGGGCGGAAGCCAAAACGAGATTTACGACATTGGCCGTGGCGACTTTCGCGCCGCACTGCGTATTCCTCCCAAGACGGCACCCGAATCTCGCGATGCCGGCATCGTGCGCGAATGGCGCATCATCGAAGCGTTAGGCGGCACCGACGTGCCCCACACGAAGGCGATCGCGGTCTGTGAAGACGTGACCGTGTTGGGTCGCGCGTTTTATCTCATGGGGTTTGTCGACGGTTGGTCTCCGATGGATCACCCGCAGTGGGTCGAGCCGTTCACTTCCGACAAGAGCTTGCGGCCAGGGCTCGCTACGCAACTTGTGGAAGGCATAGCCACGCTTTCGCAGGTTGACTGGCGGGCAAAAGGTCTGCAAGACCTCGGCCGTCCTGATGGTTTTCACGAACGCCAAGTCGACCGGTGGAGCGCGTTTTTGGAGCGCATCAAAGGTCGTGAAATTCCCGGCTTCGACGAGGCGAGCTCATGGCTGCGAGCGCACAAGCCTCTCGATTTTGTGCCCGGTTTGATGCACGGCGACTATCAATTTGCGAACGTCATGTTTGCCCATTCCGCGCCTGCGCAACTCGCCGCGATCGTCGATTGGGAGATGGGCACCATCGGCGACCCGAAACTCGATCTGGCCTGGGTTGTGCAAGGTTGGCCCGAAGACACCAACGAAACTGGTGGCGGTCTCGGGTACGTCGATATATCCGGAATGCCTGGGCGCAGCACCTTGATCGAGCACTGGTCGCAGGTGGCGGGCCGCCAGGTCGACGACATGGACTATTACATCGTACTGGCACGCTGGAAGCTGGCGGTCGTGCTCGAACAAGGTTTCCAACGCGCGGGCGACGACCCGAAACTCAACGCGTTCGGCGACATCGTGCTTGACCTCATGCGCAAGGCCGCCGACTTCGCCGAGACAAGCACCTACCGTTGAGTCCACCGCTTCGAACTTTGTGCATCTCAGTACCTCTGCGATGGCCAGACGCAAAGTTCGATAGGCAGCACTAATTACGGCGCAGGCGAGCGATGAGTTCGATCTCGACCGGAATGTCAAACGGCAGCGCCGCAAGGCCGACCGCTGAACGCGTGTGACGCCCGGCGTCGCCAAAAACTTCGATCAGCAGATCGGAACAACCATCGATAACCGCGGGCATTTGATTGAAGCCTGGCGCCACGTTGACCATGCCGAACACCTTCACTATCTGTTCGATGCGATCGAGGTCGCCGAGTGCGGCATTGAGCGTTGCCAAGATCGACAGCCCTGTCGTGCGCGCAGCGTCACGGCCCTGTTCAAGTGTGAGGTCGCTGCCCACCTTGCCATGCACCACCGACGTGCCCGACACGGGACCATGCCCACCGACGTGCACCAGACCATCGTCGACCACGCAACCGACATAACTCCCGACGGGTGGAAACACAGGTGGGAGTTCGATACCAAGTGCCTGTAAACGTTCAGCGATCATGGCCGCGAGCGTAGGTCCTGGCTGCCGCACGCTGAGGACGTCGGTCCGCTAGAACAGCCCCATGACATCACCACAGATCGCGCCACTCGACCATGGACCTTGGATCGATGTGCACGCACACCCGGGGGCATGCTTTTTACGCGGTTTACCACCCGAGCATGCGGGCCACATTCAATTCGGTGGTGATCGATCCGTCAAAGCCATTAACCGGATGCGCGACGGCGAAGTAACCGTTGCAAGTTTTGCGACCGTGTCGGATGCGCTCGTGATTGGCCTCACGCCCGAAGGTCGTCTTGGTGCGCTGCGGGATTTCGAACCCGGTGAAGCATTCACAAGCCACGAACTTCAGGTACGCGCGATTGCCGGACTCACCAAGACGACCGCATACGAAGCAGTTCTTGAACCCGACGACGTAGAACGCCTCTACCTCCACGGCGAGATGGGTATCTGGCTCGCATGCGAAGGCGGCGACTTCGTAGAAACGACCGTTGAACGCGTCGAACAGAGCCACGCCATGGGCGTACGTTCAATCACGCTCGTGCACTACCGACTCAACTCACTCGGCGACATTCAGACCGAACCCGAAGTTCACGGCGGTCTCACAGCGACCGGCCGAGACGTTGTGACTGAGATGAACCGACTCGGCATGGTCGTCGACCTCGCGCATGCAACGATGAAGACGACTGCCGACGCTGCGCACCACTCAACCAAGCCAATTATGGTTTCGCACAGCCACCTCGCTTCACCCGGCGCAGACCACCCAAGGCTGCTGAGCATCGACCACGCCAAGCTCGTCGCGGAAACCGGCGGAGTCGTGGGCGCTTGGCCCGCGGGAATCGCCTGCCAGACGCTGGCCGACTACGCGACCGAAATTTGCCGTCTCGTGGACGCAATTGGAATGGACCACGTTGCCGTCGGCACCGACCTCGATGCCAACTTCATGCCTGTCCTCACTGAATACGTGCAATTCCAGGAACTGGCCGCAATGCTGGTTGCGCGAGGCATGACAAGCCACGAGGTCGACGCAGTCCTTGGAGGAAACTTCCTGCGCATGTGGCGCACCGTGGTCGAGTAGGTCGCGATTTGGTCCCCGGCAGCCACCGCGGCGATACTCAGTTCGTACCGGGGCGCACCGATTGGAAACTGTGAAACCATTGGCGGATACCACTGCGCGTCCACTGCACGAGCATCTGGCTCGCCACGCGCAAGAAACACCGAACAGTCCGGCTATTGGTACGCCACAACGCGGTTGGATGTCAACCGCGTTGTTGGCCAGCAATATCGAATCGTTTGCACGTCAATTACGCGCCTTCGGACTCCGAGAAGGTGACCCCGTTGCAGTCGTGTTGCCGAACGGACCCGAAATGGCGCTTGCATTTCTCGGCGTTACCGCTGCCGCCGTCTGCGCTCCCCTCAACCCCGCGCTCACACGCTCGGAACTTGAGTTCTATCTCGACGATCTCGACGCCCGCGCGGTGATCGTGCTCGACGGCGCGGATCACGAAGTCATAGCAGCAGCCGTCGAACGAAATATTTCCGTGCTGTCATTCGCACTCTCTGAGCAGCTGCACGACGCGGCGCAGATCACTCTTGCGGGCAACGTTGCGACATCGGAGTCATCCACCAAGTTCGACGAAAGCGTCGCCCTCGTATTGCACACCAGCGGCACAACGGCCCGTCCCAAAATCGTTCCGTTATCCCATGCCAACCTGGCCGCCTCATCACGCAACATCGCAACCCACGTACAACTCACCAACGCAGACCGATGCGGCAACATCATGCCGCTGTTCCACATTCATGGGTTGATGGCGGGCCTCGCCGCACCGTTGAGCGCTGGAGGTTCGGTGCTGTGCACAACGGGTTACTCGGCGCCGCACGTCCTCGGGTGGTTTGAATCCGAACGGGTCACCTGGACAACGGCAGTTCCCACTCTGTTGCAATCCCTCGCCGAGCAAGCACGCGCACATCCCGAACAACTACCTTCCAAACCATTGCGGTTCCTGCGTTCATCGTCGGCATCGTTGCCTCCGTTGGTGATGCATGACCTCGAACAACGTTTCAACGCACCCGTCGTTGAGGCATATGGCATGACAGAAGCTGCACATCAGATGTGCTGCAACCCGTTGCCGCCCGGTGAACGCCGAGCCGGCTCCGTCGGCGTCGCCGCAGGCCCGGAGGTTGCAATCATGGCCAACGACGGGACTTTGACGCTTCCCGGCGTAATCGGCGAGGTTGTGATCCGAGGGAAAAACGTCACGACCGGCTACGCGACTACCGACGCGCAGATAAATGAACGAGCGTTCACGAACGGCTGGTTTCGAACCGGCGACCAAGGCACCATTGACGATGCTGGCTATCTGACACTCACTGGGCGCCTCAAAGAAATCATTAATCGCGGCGGCGAAAAGATCGCGCCTCGCGAAATCGACGAAGTACTCCTCGACCATCCCGCGGTGCGCCAAGCCCTATGTTTTGCTGTTCCCGACTCACGCCTGGGCGAACAGATCGCGGCAATCGTGGTGGCGCATACGGACGCGACGATACGAGAACGCGAGCTGCGCGAATTCGCATCGCTACGGCTTGCTCCATTCAAAGTACCTCGTCGAATCGTGATCGCGGATTCGATTCCTACCGGCGCTACCGGAAAGCTCCAACGCATCGGTCTCGCCCAACGCCTCGGCCTCGACGAACTCGACGCAACTACCGCCCAACAGCCGCACACCGCGCCGACAAATCCTGTCGAACAGCTCGTGCACTCGTGGTGGGCTGAGATTCTAGGAATCAAGCATGAAATCAGTATTTTCGATCACTTTTTAGATCTGGGGGGCGACTCACTGCTAGCGGCAAAACTCCTAGGAATGGCAAGCACTGAGCTTGGGATAACAATTCACATGCTCGACTTCTTCGACGCGCCGACGATCGCTGCACAAAGCGCGTTGATCGAGCACGACCTCAACGTGTGACCAGCAGTGACCGATTCACGTAATGATCGTCTAGCGGCGGCGCTCGCCATTCGACGATCGCAAAGCCACGGCTTAGCGCATCACCCCAACGAATCAGCACGGCTGGCACCGACCCAGTTCGGGCTGTGGTACGCAATCCAGCAAGATCCATCCCGTTCGATTCACCATCGCACCACGGTGTACGACGTTCATGGACCTATCGACCCAGTTCGGTTGCACAGTTCACTCATCAAAGTGGCGCAACGACACGATGCGCTTCGGTCGCATTTCACGCTGCACGAAAACGAAGTCCTTCAACATGTAGCTGATTGCGAACTCGCGACCGTGCCATTCGAGGTCGTCACGCAGCCAGACTTCGCAAGAGCAGTCGAACGTGCGATCGCGGACGCGAACACGCACATTTTCGAACTCGACACCGCGCCGTTTCAAGCAACATTGGTGGTCGGTCCGAGCGATCATGCAGTCCTTGTACTCGCAATATCCCACTTGATCTTCGACGGGAACTCCGAGCAAATTCTCCTCCAAGACCTCGCCGCTATCTATCGCGACGAAATGCTCGAGCCTCTCACGCACCGATTTGTCGATTGGGCCGAGTGGCGCGCCGACACCTCGGAATCAGCGAAGGCCAAAACCGATCGCGATTGGCTCGTGAACCAATTCACACCGATTGTGGCTCCGCTACAGATTTGTTCGGCGTGGGTTCAAGCCGATCAGGGGGAGCCCGGTGTCTTTGCGCTCGACCCAACCATCTCCGACGCAGTCCGCTCACTCGCTCGCGGCGAGCGAGTGACGCCCTTCGCGGTGATCATCACCGCGCTGGCGCTGATGTTGCGGCGCGATGCGTTCAATAGCGAGGCAACAATCACTCTTCCTTTCGATGGACGCACGCAACCCGAAGTTGCATCCATCATCGGCTGTTTCGTCGGCACGCTGCCCCTTCGTATCGGGGGCGCCCCGAACTCCTCGCCACGCCAGATGCTGCAACAAGTCCACCGCCAAATTGGGGCGCTACAGGATCACAACTCAACGACGCTTGGACAAGTTGAAAACGCGTTGCGCCTCAAGACTCAGCGCGAGGACCCAGTCAACGGCACCATCTCAGCACAATGGCGCAAACTGAACGACCCGCCGAACGCCGGCGACGGAGTGCGTTTCATCGCGCGGTCACGCGCCCCGCTTGGCGCCGGGATCCACCTCCGCGTCGACGAAACGCCGACAGGTATCACGTTGCGCATCGGCAATGAAGAACTCGCGAACGGATGGCTCGATGCGGACGCAATATTGAGTTCGCTCACCAACACCGTCGAACACATTGTGCGCGATCCAGACCAACGTTGGCTCCCAAATGATCCCCAGCCCTCCATCGTAAATCAAATTGATGAGTTCCGAGTCTCAAACCCTGAGCGAATCGCCATGGAATCAGAGCAATGGACGCTGACGCGAGCTGAGATACACGACCGAGTTCTTGAGATCATGGATGCGTTAGCGCGCCAGGGTGTGCGCCGCGGCGATGCAGTTGCCATTCTCGCTGCCGGCTTGGAGGGCATCCTGGTTGAACATGCGCTATGGCGCGCGGGTGCAGTGTGCATCCCTATCGATCAACACGTCCCGGCTGAATATCGAAAACGAATATTGGCCCTAACTGCGCCAGTGCTCACGGTCGAGTCGGTCGAAGCTTTATTGGAAATGCCCGATGCGGCTTCTCCGATTGATGAGCCGCCCGTCAATCCCGACGACCTCGACCCGGCGGCACCGGCGCTCGTGCTCTTCACGTCGGGGTCGACTGGAGCGCCATCGGGAGTTGTCGTACAGCGCAGCGCCGTCGAGCACTACGTTCGAAGTGCAATCACTCGCTATGGCCTCAACGAATCCGACCGGCTCTTACAAGTCCATTCTTTGGCATTTGATGCATCGCTCATAGAAGCTTTCGCAATCATCGCTGCCGGCGCCACTGTTATTTCAAAACCACCAAGCTATGGATCATCGGCCAAACACTTCTTCGCCGACGTCCAACGACTTCGAACAACGCTGATCGATCTGCCGACTGCTCTGTGGCACGAGCTGACCATGCAGATCGTTGACAACAACCTTCCCCATCCCCCGACCCTCAGGCTTGTGATCATTGGTGGGCAGGCTGCATCCCAAACCACAGTCACTTCTTGGTTGGATAGTTGGCCTTCGGTTCCGCTCGTGAATGCATACGGTCCCACCGAAGCAACTGTCGAAGTTCTGACCTACCGTTTCGACGGCTCCGATGATGCGATGCACTGCGATACTGCTCATCCCGGACAAACGCCGATTGGAGGCGCCGTCGAGAACGTTGCGTGCCTCATAATCGACGACGCTGGCGAAGGCGCGGTGATTACCGGGGAAGGCCAAGGCGAGCTTTGGGTCAGTAGCCCGCAGTTGACTCTCGGATACCTCGGCAATGAAGCGCTCAGCGACACGCGATTCATCGTCGGTGCGAAGCGGGCTCCGATTGGTCGTTGGTATCGAACCGGCGATCTTGTACGACGAGATATACAAGGCACGTGTTGGTTCGTGGGCAGAATCGACGGGCAGTTGAAAGTACGTGGCTTTCGTGTGGAAACCCGAGAAGTGGAAAGTGTGCTGATGGCACACCCCAGCGTTCGAGAAGCCGCGGTAACGCTGAACGCAGACCAGCTGGTTGCCCACCTCATCTGCAATTCTCCGACCCCGCCGCCGACGGCGATCATGAATTGGGTCGGAGATCGCCTCCCGAGAAGCTGTATTCCGACTCACGTATCATTTCTCGACTCGTTCCCGCGCACGCCGGGCGGCAAACCCGACCGGAACGCACTCACACAGTGGGCTCCGCAGGCTGAGACAGCAAACAATTCCGATGCGCCAATCGACGAGATACTGCAAGTTTGGCGAACGGTCTTGGGGTCACAAGCAGTGCGAGATACTGACAACTTTTTTCTCAGCGGCGGAACCTCCCTGCTCGCCGTGCGCCTTATTGGCAACCTTGAGCGAGAACTTGGCATACGAGTAACGCTCGCGATGCTGGTGCAATCGCCAACCGTCGCCCAACTTCGCGAGTCCCTTGACAGCGCGTTCCGTTCCCGTGGCGGCCTGATCAATCTCACCGAGACCCCAGGCAAACCAAGGCTTTTTCTCATACCGCCTGGAGGTGGTGAACTCGTCGCTTACCGGGAGTTCGCGCAGCACTTCGCCGGATCCGCCACAATCAGTTCGTTCGAACTTCCAGGGCTCGATGGGACGAGTCGCCCGCTGTCGGGCCTCGCGTCATTCACACAGTGGTACACCGATCAAATCGTCGCCGAGTGCGAAGATCGTCCTCACATCATCGCGGGCTACTCCTTGAGTTCCTTCCTCGCCGTCGAGGTTGCAAAGGAACTCCAACTACGAGGCAGGCAAGTCGCGGCCCTCATCATGGTCGATCCGAATCAAAGGATCCGATTTCGAGCGGCACGTCGGTGGCTCGACGGAAACCGAAATGAAACACTGGCCACGATTCTGCGGCGTGGTGTGCGGCGCCGACACACTCAATGGCGGATCTCGAGAGGAGCTGCACGCCTCGAACACGCAACTCGCCGCACGACCGACGAGTCGTTGGATTTGGTTTGGCACAAGGTGACCGAAGCGTTCAAAGATTGGGAGCCAAGTCCCATCGATCTCGCGGTCGTCGTATATCGAGCAGTCGGAACCCCAACACAACCCATCCCCGTTCCGTCCCCGGAACCGATGCGCCAGTTCGCACCTCACTGCGAGGTGCAGCATGTTGCTGGCATGCACGCTGGTGCCAACAGCGTCTTCGCGGGCCCGTTTGGACGCGACCTCGCCCAACACCTCATCAACGACCTCGAACGGTTCTCTCGATGAACGGCGGGCTCAGCAAGCTGTGGGCACACCGCTCACTTTTTGGCCGCCGCAAGGCGTACTTCGTGGTCGGGATGGTGCTGGCCGCCACCGAAGCCGCAGCCGTGATACCGATCCCGCTGTTGGTCGCGCGGGCGATCGACAAAGCACTCCCGGCCAGCGACACACGCACACTCACCTGGTACGTCGCCGGCATTTTGGCGTGCGCATTTGCCTCGATGGCAGCATCAATCGCGGCAACCTCGATATTTGTCGCAATCACCCGAGACGGAATCGCGACGCTGCGACGCCGTTGCTCCGATGCGCTCATTGGAGCCTCGCGCCAGTTCCACACTGATCGCGAGGAAACGGCGTTACATGACCTACTCGTCGCCGATGCGGCACGTATCGATGAAATGGCGAATGTTGTACTGAGCAACGTTCTGCCGTCTGTTCTGACGTTGCTTTCAATGGTGGTCGCCCTCGTGATCGTCAACCCGACACTGACCCTCGTTACCGCAATGCTGCTGCCGCTCATCGCCGCGACCCACTTGGCTTTTCGGGGCGTGCGACACCGTGCCGCGATCACATTCCACGATGCGTACGAAAGGTTCTCCTCAGGCGTCTACTCCACATTGCGATCCGACGAACTGATCCGAATGGAAGCAGCCCACGGCGACGCTATAGCGGCGCAAACAAACCGGATCATCAGGCTCCGCGACGCGGGGTGGAGATCAATCTTGTTGAATCGAGCCCACGACAGCACGCAACTCACGACAGTTTCGATCGTGGCGGCAGCCATTCTCTTTGTTGGTGGTCGACTCGTGATCAGCGACGACCTCCTTGTCGGCGAACTGGTGTCGTTCTATGCGGCGTTCGGGTTGCTCCGCCGACCGATCGCTTACCTTGCTGCAGCCTCGGGTTTCGTCACTTCCGGCGCCCTAGCCCTTCACAACGTTGAGCAA
Source organism: Actinomycetota bacterium (assembly GCA_005773635.1). Taxonomy (GTDB): domain Bacteria; phylum Actinomycetota; class Acidimicrobiia; order IMCC26256; family PALSA-610; genus F1-120-MAGs023. Next base: position 21,312 of record SXHN01000109.1, on the reverse strand, counting down.
TTCCTAGCCGCCGTCGATACCGAGCCATACACCGGGACGAGGCCAGTCGCAGAAATCCGTACGATTGCAATGCACGACGTGACGTTCGGATACCCGAAGCGCCCGGCGATACTCAATACCTTCTCGATGCAACTCGAGCGGGGCAAGGTGATTGGGCTAGCCGGACCCAATGGCAGTGGCAAGAGCACTGTCATTCATTTGTTGTTGGGCCTGTACCGACCCGACGCTGGTGGTCTCACTGTGAACGAGGTACCGTTCGACGACCTCGACATCCGCACGCTCCGAAGCCGTATCGGTGTCGTACCTCAGCATCCGGTCTTCCTCTCGGGGAGCATTGCCGACAATCTCAAGCTCAACGGAACTACCGAATGGAGCCAACGCGCGCTCGCACTTGCGGGCGCCGATGCAGTCATCGCCGCGTTGCCCGACGGAATCAACACACAGATCGGTGATGACGGGATACGTCTGTCTGGCGGACAGCGCCAACGACTCGCGATAGCACGCGCACTTATCCGAAACCCCGAGGTGTTGATTCTCGACGAGCCGACGCTGCATCTAGACGCGCACAGCATCGACCGGCTGGTGTCACTTATGCGACAGGAACGGCAACTCTGCGTGCTCATTGTGAGCCATCAACGGGAGGTGTTTGAGCACGTTGATCATCTCATCGAATTTGAATAGAGTGAGGGCTTCTAGAGACCCGAGCCGTCTTCGACCACATACGGCACGAGCTCGCCATCTTCACCGATAGTTCCAAGCAAGAGCCCACGGTCGTTATACACCGGTGAGCCGACGTTGCTGCCCTCAGATTGGCGGCGTTCCCGCTTCGCAGCCTGCTTGGCCTGGCGGTTCTTTTCTTTATTGATTTTGTCGAACGTAGTGCGCTGTTTAGATGCCATAACGGCCTTTCAGATTGGACGCGATCTCAGAACGCGAGTTACCAGACTAGGCCGGGACCAGCGCGGTTCTCGGGTTGTGGGGTCGACCAATCCACATTCGGCGCCGCGTTACGACTGTGCGTTTCGGCGGTTCCGCCCAACCGGAAAACGTCAACGACGCGTGCACTCAGCCATCGTTAGACGCGGTCGAGTACCGCGTCGCACGTGCTGACGCTCATCTGGCCTGGGGCTTCCACATCGAGATGAGTAATGACGCCATTTTCGATCACTGCGGCATAACGCTGTGAACGCGACCCGAGGCCAAATGCCGATCCGTCCATTGCCAGCCCCATTGCCGCCGTGAAATCACCGCTACCGTCGGCCAGCATCACAATCGAATCGCCGACTCCTTGAGTTTCGGCCCAAGCTTGCATGACCCAGGCGTCGTTGACCGATACGCAGGCGATGGTGTCGACACCCTTCGCGGTCAATTCGTTGGCGCGAGTGACGAATCCAGGAAGATGCACCTTGGAACACCCAGGCGTGAATGCTCCGGGCACCGCAAACAGCACGACCTTCCCGCTTCCGAGTGCGTCGCCGGTGTTGATGCCAACGGGGCCGCCTTCTGGGCCCATCGTCTTGATGTCAACCGAAGGGATTTTGTCGCCAACTTGTGCTGCCATTGCTGAACTACTCCTGGGATCGTGGGAACCCGCGACACTAGGCGGCCACACCATCCGCGTGATGAAATAGCCCCATGACACAGCCCGGCACCACACCAGCCCCATCTGGCGATCTCGCCACGTTCGCAAGCGAGAACTTCACCCACAACGGCGAGACGCATCCGATCTATCGCAAAGGTTCCGGCCCCGCTGTCATTGTGATGACTGAGATGCCTGGGATTTCACCGATGGTCGTCGGATTCGCGGATCGTGTCGCGGCCCTCGGCTGCACGGCGATTCTGCCGCAAATGTTTGGTACTCCTGGACGCGACCCAATGAGCGGCAGCAAGCTCTCCATGCTCGGCTACACCCTCGGCTCGATGGGCAAGGCTTGCATCAGCAAGGAATTCACCGTGCTCGCGACCGGTCAGTCGTCGCCGATCGTCAACTGGCTTCGTGGCTTGGCCGCGGCCGAACACACGCGCTGCGGCGGGCCAGGGGTCGGCGCCGTGGGCATGTGTTTCACCGGGGGATTCGCGCTCGCCATGGCCGTCGACGACCTCATCCTCGCACCGGTGTTGTCACAGCCTTCGCTACCGTTCAAGACCACGAAGGGGCGCAAGTACAACATCGACTGCAGTGCAGCGGATCTCGACATTGTCGCCGGGCGTTGCGCGAATGAGGGTCTCAAGGTGCTCGGGCTCGCGTTCAAAGGCGACCCGTTTGTCCCGAGCGAGCGCTTTCAATTTCTCAAAGACCGGCTCGGCGACGGCTTTATCGCCGTCGAGCTCGAACAAAGCCACGGCAATCCGAACAGTCCGTTTCCCAAACATCACTCGGTCCTTACTGGCGATCTCATCGATGAGCCAGGCCAACCAACCAGAGACGCGCTCGACCAAGTGCTCGAACTCTTCACCACCAAACTGCTGACGTCGTAGCGACCGAGCGCTGCCGAAAATTCATTCGTGATCTCGCCCCCCTCCCGCTCCCGCGTTGTCATCATTGGTGGCGGCATTATTGGAACGTCGATCGCGTACCACCTCGCCCACGCGGGGTGCAGCGACGTTGTGTTGCTCGAACAACATCAGCTCACAGCAGGCACCACATGGCATGCCGCGGGTCTCGTGGTGACATTCGGTTCACTCTCCGAAACTTCAACAGAACTGCGCAAATACACACGAGATCTATACGCTCAGCTCGAGACCGAAACCGGTCTCGCCACTGGCTTCAATCCGGTTGGGTTCATCGAAGTCGCTACGGATAGCGATCGTCTTGAGGAATACCGGCGCATCGCGGCATTCAATCGTTACTGCGGTGTCGATGTTCACGAAATCTCGCCCCACGAGGTCGGCGTTCTTTTCCCGTTGGCACGAACCGACGATGTGCTCGCAGGCTTCTATGTGGCTGAAGATGGCAAAGCCAACCCCGTCGACGCGACGATGTCGCTCGCGCGCGGCGCACGCCAGCTGGGAATCAGGATTGTCGAAGGCATCATCGTGACCGAAGTACTCACAACGCCCGGCAAGGAGCCAAGCGTGCGGGGAGTTCGCACCGACCACGGCGACATCGAGTGCGACATCGTTGTGAACTGCGCAGGCATGTGGGCACGCCAACTCGGTGCGGCCAATGGCGTGTCGATTCCGCTCCAAGCCGCGGAGCACTACTACTTGATCACCGAACAGATCGCCGGAATACCGCGAGACATGCCAGTGCTCGAAGACCCTGCATCGCACGGCTACTACCGCGAGGAAGTAGGCGGGCTCATGATCGGGCTGTTCGAGCCGGTGTGCGCGCCCTGGAACGTCGGCGGTATTCCTGGCGAATTTGCCTTTGGCGAGATCGATCCGGATTGGGATCGAATGGGTCCCTACATCGAAACTGCAATACAGCGGGTGCCCATCGTCGAATCAACGGGTATCAAGAAATTCTTCTGTGGCCCTGAGAGTTTCACACCCGACCTCCAACCTGTTGTTGGAGAAGCCCCTGAAATCAAGAACTATTTCGTCTGCGCCGGACTCAACAGTATTGGGATCTTGACGGGTGGTGGCCTCGGGCGAGTTATGGCACAGTGGATTCTCGACGGCGATCCCGGTGTCGACGTCACTGGCTTCAACATCGATCGCCTCCACGCCTTCCAGACCACACCCGAGTACAGAGCGACGCGGACGGTCGAGTCGCTCGGCATGGTGTACCAGACTCATTTTCCCGGTCGGCCGATGCAGAGTGCGCGGGGTGCGAAACGGTCGCCACTCCACGAACGCCTTGCGGCGGCTGGCGCGTACTTCAAAGACGTCAGCGGCTGGGAGTCTCCCGATTGGTATGCGCCCGAGGGCGAGCAACCACAGATCACCGCACTGTCATGGGGCCGACAAAATTGGTTTCCCTATTGGGAGGCTGAACATCGCGCCGCTCGCAACGAAGTGATCATGATGGATATGTCGTTTATGGCCAAATTCCGCGTCGAGGGCAACGATGCTGGCAAATTCATCGACTATCTGTCGGCCAACTGCGTCGATGGGCCGACCGCAACGATCACATACACGCAATGGCTCAATGGTAGCGGGCGCATCGAAGCCGATCTCACAGTCACCAAGCTCAATGACCAGAGCTTCTTTGTCGTGGCATCCGACACTGCACATCGCCACGTTCTCACTTGGATGCGGCGCAACCTCGACTCAAATGCTGATGTTCACATCACTGATGTCACATCTGCGTACGCGCAATTAAATGTGCAAGGCCCAAACTCGCGCGACCTTCTGCAATCCATCACCGACGCCGACCTATCAAACGCGGCGTTCCCATACCGTCACGCCCGAACGATCGCAATCGGGTTCGCCAATGTGTTCGCAATTCGCATTACGTACCTCGGCGAACTCGGGTACGAGCTATATGTGCCAACCGAGCAAGCGGTTCATGTTTACGACCGAATCGTTACGGCCGGAACACGATTTGGTCTTCGGCATGCCGGGCTGAAGGCGCTCTCCAGTTTGCGCATGGAAAAGGGATATCGCGACTACGGCCACGACATCGACAACACCGACAACCCAATCAACGTTGGCCTCGGCTTTGCCGTAAACATGTCCAACGATCGCGACTTCATCGGCCGCGAAGCAGTCGCGGCCCTGCCCAGGGCTGCCGACTCGTGCAATCGACTACTTCAAATTCTCGTCACAGACCCCGCGCCACAAATGTTTCATGCAGAAGTCGTGCGCCGCAACGGCATCGACGTTGGCTATATGCGGGCGGCTTCGTACGGATTTACCCTCGGTGGGGCAATCGGTCTCGCGATGATCCAAGCACACGAACCGATCACAAGAAGCTGGGTCGACGATGGCACCTGGGAAGTCGATATCGCGGGTCGACGATTCCCCGCAATTGCCTCCATCAGCCCGATGTACGACCCCAACGCGAGCCGAATCAAAGGCTGACTTCGCGCGTCGCCACGCGCTAGAACTGGAGTGTGGAGCGGCAACCGATTCCCTGGCGGACGATTTGGGCGGCAATCAGTGCGGTTGTTGCAACGTTGACGGCCCTCTACCTCATCACCTTGCTCTCGCGGGTCTTGCTTTGGATCGCATTGGCCGCTCTACTCGCGACGATTCTTGGGCCTGCAGTCAACTTTGTGGAACTCCGGCTTCGGTGCCGACGATCTTTGGCCGTCGCGGTCGTGATGTTGCTCAGCACGCTGGTTGCATCAGGATTGATTTACGCCGTCGTGAGCCCACTGGTGAATCAAGGCACGAGCTACGCCGAACAGGTCCCCCAATTTCTCGAAGACGCACGCGAAGGCAAAGGGGCCGCCGGCAATTTCGTAAAGCGATACAACCTCGAAGAACGATTCTCGCAAGAAAACATCAACAAGTTTACGAATTCGTTGACCAGCGGGTCGTGGAGCATCGCCAAACAAATCGGCAACGCGCTTGCGGCACTCATTTCAATTCTCACACTGGGCATCGTGATGTTGGCGAAAGGGCCTGCGGCACTCAGCGCTGGAGTCGATCTGCTTCCCGAAGCAAAACGCGAGCGCGTCCGCACTGTTGGCGCTCGGTGCGCCAAAGCAGTCAGCGGCTACATGGCAGGCAACCTGCTCATATCACTGGTGGCAGGGACAACGAACTTCATTTTTCTCACGATTATCGACGTGCCGTTCGCGCTGGTGCTCGCGGTATGGGTTTCGATCAGTGATCTCATACCCCTCATTGGAGCAACCCTTGGAGCAATCGCAGTGGTGCTCGTGGCGTTTCTCGATGCGCCAAACAAAGGCCTAGCTGCCCTGATTTTCTGTTTGCTGTATCAACTCTTTGAGAACAACGTGCTCGGCGTCGCAGTGATGAGCCGCACCGTGCACCTCGATCCGCTCATTGTCCTCACAAGCATGCTCATCGGGGTCGAACTCCTCGGCATTATTGGAGCATTTGTGGCCATCCCCGTCGCCGGAATGGTGCAAGTGATCGTGCGCGACATATGGCAACATCGAAACCCGCACGCCAAAGCGGCAATTACTTCCAGCTAACACCGCCAACCGGATCGGACCGCCCCTGTCGGACCGCCTCTAACGGACACGGGGCTTCGTGCGACTCCCGCTGGCGAACGCTTGTTGGCCTTCGAGCAGTGCGGCGGGGTCGCTTCCTGGGCGAATGAGCACCTTGCCGAAGTCGAGTGCGTTCTTGCGATCCATGTCGCGAGCAGCCCAGAGCGCTCGAACCGTTCCCTGCACCGCGGTTGCTGGTTGGGCGGCGATCGCGTTCGCCACCGTCGCGACGGCAGAATGCAAGTCAGCTGCCGGTACAACTTCCGAAACAAGTCCAATCTCGTAGGCCCGTTGCGCCGACATGCGCTCGTTAGCGCCGAGTAATGCCACTCGCATGATCTCGTGAAATGGCATCTTTTGCATCATGTGAATTGATTCGAAGCACGCCGTCATGCCGTACGTCACGTGCGGGTCGAAAAACGTTGCGTGATTTGCGGCAATCACAAACTCCACCTCGCCCAACATGTAGAACGCGCCACCACATGCCATTCCATTGACTGCTGCAATGACTGGCTTCCACAAGTCGCAACGCTTCGGGCCAATGAGGTCGCCGGGATCGTCGAAGTGCCACGGTGTATCCCCGTCTCCTCCACCTATCGGCACCGCGACGTGACCGGCGGCAGTGGGGTCGTCTTCCCAATGCCCCATCGCTTCAGCCCGATCAATGCCAGTACAGAACGCTCGCTCCCCTGCCCCGGTTAATACCAAGCACCGCACCGAAGAATCATGGCGAGCATTGCGCCAAATCGCGTGCAGTTCTTCTTGCATCCGATAGTTGAAGGCGTTGAGCACTTCAGGGCGATTCAGGGTCACCCACGCGACACCGTCGATCACTTCATAGAGAACCGTCTCAAATTCATTCATCGCAATAGCCATGCGGCCACATTACTTGCGTTCAAACTCCACACCCGAGGCCTCTCGATCCCAGGTCTGGGCAGTCACGCCTTCATCGCGTAACTGGTACTTCAACACGCGCCCGACGGGGTTGCGGGGGAGGTCGTCGCGAAACTCCACGTAGCGCGGAATCGCAAAGTACGGCACCCGTTCTGCGACCCAGCGACAAAGCGACTCTTCGTCCACCGCCATACCTTCGTTGCGCACCGCGGTGATCTTCACGTCGTCCTCGCCCATGTCCGACGCGACTGCATGCACCGCGCAGTCCTTCACTGCGTCGTGCCCGTACAAAACTTTTTCCATCTCAAAACTCGAAATGTTCTCGCCTCGTCTTCGCAGAGTGTCCTTCTTGCGATCAACGAAAAACAAATAGCCGTCCGCATCAACTTTCGCGAGGTCGCCCGTGTGATACCAGAGGTTGCGCCACACGGCAACCGTGTCGCCGGGGCGATTCCAATAGCCCGCAAACATCATGTCGGGATACCGGGGCCGAGCGCAGATTTCGCCGACCTCACCCACACCGACCGGTGAATCCTTGTCATCGAGTAATACCGTTTCGAATTCGATTTGGTTCAGCATCCCTGCCGCGCCGGGCTTGTTTTCAACCCCAGGAGGGAGCGCGGCAAGCAAGCTCGCTTCAGTGAGGCCGAAGCCTCCCGAAAACGTTGCGCACCCAAATCGTTCACGCCAAATTCGATCGGTATCAGGAGGCATCGGCGCAGCCGCGCACACGCGCAACTGATGCCCATGCATCTCCGGATGATCCTGCGCGTTGGCCACGAGAATCGCCAACGAACCCAGCATGGACAACACGGTCGCCTTGGTGCGTTTGATCTCGGGCCAAAAGCCACTCACCGAAAACTTCCGGGCTATCGCGGCTGACCCACCGCTCAACAACGTGCCGACGACACAGATCGAAATGGCATTGAGGTGAAACAACGGCAATGGAGTCCACACGACATCGGTGGGTTGTCGTTGCCAGGCGCGTGCAATTTGACCCGCCATCGAGACAACGTAATTGTGGCTCAGCATGCAACCTTTGGACGGTCCAGTCGTGCCAGCGGTGTAGATGAGACAAGCGAGGTCGCTTGGGCCAACTTCCGCGTCACTCAGCGCGGGAGCCCCAAGCGTCGCCAGTTGACCAGGTTCGAGGATGTGACGTACATCAGGAGTGGATTGCGCACCAACAACTTCTGTTACGCGCCCGCGCAGCTCATCGTGCACGACTACCACCGCAGCACCAGAATCAGCAATCTGATGGCGAAGAAACTCGCCCTTGTAGGCAGTATTGATAGGAACCGCGACAGCACCGAGGCGCAAGGTCGCGAAAAATGTGACTACCTGTTCGGCTGAGTTCTCCATGAGGGTTGCAACGCGATCGCCTACCCCGACACCAAGGGCCGCGAGATTCGCAGCCGCGATTTTCGACGCTTCTTCAATGCGTCGAGCCGTCCACTGGTCACCATGAAAATCGAGATAATCACTATCGGGGTCGCTCGCGACACGAGAAAGTAGCGCTGCAAGTATCGTGGTGCGTACTGGGATCTTCATCCTGACAACTTACATATTCATCACTATCGGACGCGGCACAAGCACTACGCGGAGTGTACAAAGAGTCACCCGGAACTGTCCAGAAGTCCACAGGCAAACTACCTGATTGTGTGCGAATAGTGCCTGTTTTTGTTGGTTGGATATCGCACGCTCACGTTTCAATATCGGCATCGCGCGCTTGGCGAGCCTTGGTGCGCCATTCAATTCGGTCTGCGTCGGCCCACAACCGTTCCAGGTCGTAGTACTCCCGCGTCTCATCCAAGAACACATGCACGATCATGTCCGAATAGTCGAGGAGCACCCACGTAGAGCTGTCACGTCCCTCAGATGTCCGCGGCTTTGCATCGTGCTTGTCACGCAAGATCATTTCGATGTTGTCGACCACCGCGTTCACCGCTCGGCTGTTCGGAGCGCTCACGATCACGAACGTCTCGACGATGGAAATGATGTCTCCGACATCAAGGACCACGATGTCGTGTCCAGCCTTTTCGTCGGCCGCTCGTGCGGCAGCAATGGCTCGCTTGTGTGCAACATTCATCGATTCTTCAACGTTTCAGTTTGTCGGCAAGATCGGCGCCGATCACGATCGTGATATCCACGACCGATACCGGCGATGCGTCTTTCGCAACTGCACCCTCGCCCAATAATTCGACGAGCGCTCGAGCCGCCTGCGCATCTATATCTCTGTAGTAGACGACCTTGGTGGTGGTTTCGCCGAATCGGACGGAGTTTCCGGTCAGAATCACGTTGCCTCCCGCTGGAACCACACGGTTCGCAACGAGTTGTACGAGCCCCGGCGTGCCGACTCCGTTGAGAAGTTCCAAACGAACCCGCTGGCCGCGTATGCCGAGCCGAGCAGAGGCGAAACGCTCGTCGAACAAACCATTCGCCTCAGATTCATCGACCTCATATCGTTCGACATCGCCCGCGGCAACCGACGCCACGGGCAACGTATTAAATTGCAAACCTTCTGAAAAGCCCGAGAGACGGAGTAGCCCGGCCGCGCCTGTTACTTCAGCACCCGCCGCAATCAGATCCGGTTCAGCGCGCAACGCGCCGAACCAGCCTTCCAGCACTGCTTGGACCGTCGCAAAATGCGCGAGTGCTCCCCTCGAATCTTGCCCCGACACAAGTTGGGCCGCAATTGAACTAGCAATTTGATTCTCGCCAGGCTGCAACGTCGCAACGCCATCATCGACCGTGACGGCCTCAGGCACTGCCACCGCAATTCTCGGAGCAATCGCGAACACTTTCGCGAGGTCGGCCTCGCTCAGCACGGCGGTGTGATCGATACGTACACCGAGTGCGTTCGCAAGATTCGTTGCCAATGCCGTCGCGTCGGATGATTGCAAAAGGTTGGTTAACGGCTGAAGCCCCAACGCCGGAATTTCGATCACTGTCGCGGCCGGGATAAACACGACCGTTGCTGCTGCAGACTTCGGGTCAATGCCAGACAACATTGCGAAACGCACCACGCCAGCATCGCTGGTCTGGACCGTGAGGGTAGTGCGCATCTGCTCTCGGATAACCGAAGGAACGTCGTCGGTTTCGACTTGATCTTCGGCCCCGAGCAACCCACGCGGAGAATTGGCGAACGCCGCAATTGTCGCGAATCCCAACGCAACGCATACGACGATGATCTGCCAACGACGATCACGATCTCGCCTAACTCGTTCGCGCTCGGCTCTTGATCTCGTCGTCGAAGTCATAGGTACAGGTGACGAGATTCAATGAACTCACACACCGCCGGTGGGGCAAGACCAACGATGGATTGGCGCAGCGCGACGCGCTGGCGGATCTCCGTTGAGCTGATGTCGAGCCGCGGCATGGTGACTGGAACACTTGACCATCGTTTGTGAGGAACCAATGAGCCCTCGCCGTTGCGAGTCAGCGCCGCTATCGTGACCAGCTTCGCCAGGTCACTTGCACGTGTCCATGACTCCAAACCGAGGATTGCGTCGCTGCCCAGCACCAGCAGCAATTCACGATTCGGGCCTGCGAGTGCCGCCGCCGTGTCTACGGTGTACGTCGCGCCTTCACGTCGCACTTCGATGTCCGATACCTCGATACCATGAACGCCCGCAAACGCGAGTTGAGCCATTTCGAGCCGTTGAGCAGCAGGTGCAACTTCGGATGCCCGTTTCTGCCAAGGTTCACCCGCAACCATGACCAACGTTCGATCACAACCAAGCTGTTCATGCGCAGAGCTCGCAGCCACCAAATGGCCGTTGTGTACGGGATTGAATGTCCCACCAAGAATCGCGATGCGCTCCGTCACGCCGCGATCGTACGCGGTCTGTGAGCAAGACTCGATGCATCGTGATGATTGGCCGCCGCAGTCGGTATACCGGCACTCGTAGGTATCGGCGTCGCGCGCTTCAGCGCCGGCGCTCGCCCCTAGCATCGCGGTATTGCGGAGGCGGGGTAGCGGCCTTGGTCGCTTGACGCTGTTGTTGCTTGACGACTCGCTTACGTGACTCGGCCTCGTCGTCGAGAAGGTCAAGCTCGGCTTGCAACAAGCGATAATTCTCCACCCGCTCGACATCGATCAAACCCATTTCGATCGCCACCCGGACTGCGCAATGAGGTTCATGGTCGTGCGAACAATCAGAAAATCGACAGCCACTGCTCAACTCTTCGATATCGCGAAATGCTTCGGCGATGCCTTCGTCGCTGCGCCACATTCCAATAGAACGCAGACCTGGCGTGTCGATCAACACTCCTCCACTCGCGAGCGCGAACAATGACCGTGCCGACGTTGTGTGGCGACCTCGACCGTCGTACTCCCGCACGGCACCTGTACTCTGCTCATCACGGCCGAGCATCGCGTTCACCAACGTCGATTTCCCTGCTCCAGACGCACCGATAAACGCCATCGTGAGGCCACCCGCACCGTACGCAGACAAATCGGCTACGCCGCGACCATCGACTGCCGACGTAGCGATTACGGCCAGGCCCGGAGCGCATTGCCGCGCTTTCGCCACGATACGAGGAATGTCCTCGCATTGATCCGCCTTCGAGAGCAACACCACTGGGGTCGCACCGCTTTGATGCGCGAGCACGAGCTCGCGTTCCAGGCGTCGCACGTTGAGTTCTTCACAAGCCTGCACGACGAACACGACATCTACATTCGCCGCTACTGCCTGCGCCTGCAACTTCTCACTGTCGCCGCGCAAAAACACCGACGACCTTGGCAATACTTCCCGAACCACATGATCAGCATCAACCACAACCCAATCGCCGATCGTCGGTCTGCTGACGGGGTCTTTGGCATCTTTCAGCTCTCCCGCGATCGAAGTGGCGTGCGAGCCATCGTCGCACATCACCGTATATACCCCGCGGTCGACACGGATCACGCGGGCAATGACGACGTCTCGTTGCGCCGCCAATGTTGCGATCTTGAGAGTTCGGCCGTAGGCATCGAGCATTGCAACCAACGGTAGCGCCTCTTGCACACCCCTACCCACCGACTTGTTCGCGCCACTTTCGCAGTCATGTCACACCGCGTCTGGCGCGTACGGTGCGCCTGCTACTTGAGGTAGTCGCGCATCGTCTCGCGCGACTCGGCATCGGCACCAGCCGAGGCGATCAGCGTTCGATCCATATCACTGGCTGCGGTTGACACAATGTGCTCACTTGCTATGCGCACTTGTTGCTTTGTCGCAAACACCCCGAGGCGCGGCTTGCTCGCGATTGTCTCGGCGAGCTTCATGGCCGCGGATTCAAGCAGATCATCGACAACGACCCGATTCACAAATCGCCAGCTGTGGGCTTCCTCAGCGCTAAAGGGTCGACCGGTCATCACCAATTCGTTGGTGATCGCCGGTCCGAGCTCACGCACAAGGCGAGGAAGCCCACTCCAAGCCAATGGAATTCCCACGTCAATCTCCGGCACTCGAAAGCGAGTACTCGCGGCCGCGATGCGAAGATTGCAAGCGCTCGCAAGCACTACACCACCTCCGATGCAATGACCCTGTATCGCGGCAATGGTCACGGGGCGCAGCCTGTCGATAGCTTCCGTCGCGTCGAAACCGAGTTGCGCTCCTGACGCATCACCGCTCGCGAGATCTACGAGATCAAAGCCTGCACTGAACGCCTTGTCACCTGCACCCCGAATAATGACAACCCGAACGTCAGGTGCGCGGTTCAGTTGATGACAAGCCTCGACGAGGTCGCGCAGCAAGGCGATGCTCAATGCGTTGTGCTTCTCAGGACGATTTAGCGTCATCAGGGCTATGCGCCCGTCAGCGCCATGGCGTACCTCGACGTTCGCACCGTCACTCATTCGACTCAAACTCATTGCGCGTCGATGACCGCAGTCACAAACGTACGCAGTTGTCGTAGGTTGCGGCACTCAAAGGTGCCGTCGCAATACTTGGCGTACTCCGAAATGATCGAGTCGCCGGTGTCCCAGTATCCACGTGGTTCCGGGTCGAGCCAAAACACACGCCGCGCTCGCTTTTGAGCTTCGGCGATCGTCCAAGCTTGCGTCGCGTGATAGTTATTGCGAGCGTCGCCAAGAATAATCACTGTGGTCTTCTTCGTCACTTCAGTGATGTGTTCCTTGTGCCACATCTCAAAGGCATGCCCATAGTCGGAATGACCATCGACCCACACCACGTTGGCTTCCGTGTTGACTTTGTGAATCGCCTCGGCGATATCGTCACTGTCTTCGAAGAAGCCCGTCACTTCGTCGATGCCGTCGATGAATACCCACGATCGGACACGCGAAAACTCGCTCTGCATTGCGTACACGAATTGCAATGTGAATCGAGCGAAACTCGCGACCGACCCTGAGATATCGGCAATCACCATGATTTCGGGCTTATGAGGCTTCGGATGTTTGAACTTCGGTTCTACCGGCACGCCGCCGTAGCTCAGTGAACGACGAACGGTTTGGCGAAAATCGAGCGTCCCTCGATTTCGGCGGCGCCGTTTCTGAGCAAGCCTGGCCGCTAGCGCACGCGTGAGCGGATAAATCGCGCGTTGAAGATGGAGCATTTCTTCGCGCGACGCGTGCATGAAATCCACATCTTCGGGCAAGGGTTTGCGCAATGTGCGGGCCATTGCTTCGACACCGCGGTCTGCGACCAGGCGGCGTCGAATCTCGGCCTCGATCATTTCCTTCAAAATCTTCAGCCGGGCTTCAAATTCCTCTTTTGCGAGACGTTCGTCGTACGCGCCCTCAGCAATTTCGCCCGCATCTTGGGCTTGTTGCAACATTTTCGAAACCAGACCTTCGGCATCGAGTTGGCGCAAGGTGCGATACAAGTAATACGCGCCGCCCACAGGTCGGCCGGGTTCCATACCAGCGAAGCGGCTCACGGCAGCGCCCGCGATCTGGCGCAACATTTCGCGATCCATGGTCATGAGCGCATTCATCAACATCTGAGCGAGTGCCTCATTGTCGAGTTCACCCATCGCGCCGCCACCTTCCATGGCAGCCATCATCTCTTCGAGGCTCATTCCTTCTGCGTCAGCAGAGGGATCATCTTCATCGCTATCGCCCGCTTGCACGCCTTTGGAGTAGTAGGCAAAGTAGACGTCGAAAACGGTTTCAAATACCTTCCAGTGCGCGTGATGCTTCACCAAGGTTGCGCCAAGGGCTGCCTTGAGCGACTCCCTGTCTTCGAGCGGGATGTACTCGACGGCCCGCATGGCATCGAGGTTTTCCGTCATCGAAACCGGCAAACCTGCGGCCCGCAACTCGTGTACAAAGCCTTGAAAGGCATCAAACATCGTCTGGGTCTGACCGGCGGTGGTCATCGGTTGCGGGCCGACTGATCGAATGCCGTCAACCCACTGCTGCGCCGTTGCACGAGGCACCGCCTACTTACCGCGATGCCGTGCCGCGCAGCGGTGACGTGGGGCCGTCAACGCCGAGTTCTTTGCGAGCCTTTTGAATATCGCCTTGGTACTTGAGCAGCACATGCAACGTTTCCCCAATGGTTTCAGGGTCAATCTCATTGCGACCGAGATAGATCAATGTGCGAGCCCAGTCGATGGTCTCGGAGATCGACGGCGCCTTTTTGATATCCATGGTTCGAATTGACGCAACGACTTTGGCGATTTGAGTCGCCAATGTTGCATCGATCTCAGGCACCCGCACGCGCACGATTTCTTCTTCGCGCTCCAGCGTTGGGTAATCGACGTGGAGGTACAAACAGCGACGCTTCAATGCCTCCGACAATTCGCGGGTGTTGTTAGACGTCAAAATGACAATCGGTCGCACTGGGTTGGCTGATGTGATAGTGCCCAATTCAGGAATCGATACCTGGAAATCCGACAGCACCTCGAGGAGCAACGCTTCGGTTTCGATTTCGATGCGGTCGACTTCATCGATCAGCAACACGACGGGCTCTTCGGAACGAATTGCTTCGAGCAGCGGCCGTGCTAAAAGGAACTCTTCAGAGAAGATGTCACCTTCAACAGTCTCCCAGTCGCGGTCCTGGTCACGGTCGACCTGAATGCGCAACAACTGCTTCTTGTAGTTCCATTCGTAGAGCGCTTTGGCTTCGTCGAGCCCTTCGTAACACTGCAAACGGATCAGGCGACTGTTCGTAATCGAAGCAACGGCCTTGGCAAGTTCCGTTTTACCGACGCCAGCGGGGCCTTCGACAAGAATCGGCTTCCCGAGCTTGTCGGCAAGAAAAACCACGCCCGCGATACTCGCATCACTCAAATAGTCGACCGAACGCAAGCGCTCTATGACCTGCGGAACGGAATCGAATCGGTCGGCCATTAGCCTCGGACCTGCCCTTCACCCCATACGAGGTATTTGTAGGTGGTTAGTTCCCGCAAGCCCATCGGGCCGCGGGCGTGCAATTTTTGTGTAGAGATTCCTATTTCGGCACCGAATCCGAACTCTTCGCCATCGGTGAAGCGAGTCGACGCGTTGACAACTACCGCCGCTGCATCCACTTCGCGAGTGAACCGCCGGGCCGATTCCAAATCTTTGGTGACGATCGCTTCGGTGTGCCCGGTTCCATACCGATTGACATGCGAAATCGCGTCATCGAGCGACATCACAATCGCGACACTCATTTTCAGCTCAAGAAACTCACGGCCGAAATCATCGTCGGTTGCCACGGCGATATGCGCGCTACGGCGCCGGGCACTCGAGTCACCGACGAGTTCGACGCCCTTGTCGACCAACGCATTGGCGACAATCGGCAGAAATTGATCAGCAATCGAGTCGTGGATAACCAGCGATTCCGCGGCATTGCACACGCTGGTGCGTTGCGTTTTTGCGTTGATCACAATGGCGAGCGCCTGAGCAAGGTCAGCATGCTCGTCCACATACACATGGCAATTGCCGTCGCCATCAATAATGACTGGCACCGTCGCGTTGTCTCGGATGCTCTGGATGAGCGCAGGCCCTCCGCGCGGAATCAACGCATCGACATGATCCACGAGTTGCATGACTCCCACTGCCGTTTCGTGCGAGGGGTCGTCGACAACGATCAGAGAATCTTCAGGGAGCCCAGCTTCGGCGAGGCCGCCGCGCAAAACTTCGGCAATCGCTACGTTCGATCTCAATGCCGTCGCACTTCCGCGAAGGAGCGCGGCATTCCCCGACTTCAGGCACAGCCCGAAGGCATCGCTCGTGACGTTCGGGCGATTCTCATAAATGATTGCCACCACGCCGAGCGGCACCCGGATGCGCTCGATGTGAAGGCCGTTGGGCCGAGTCCAGCCGTCGAGCACTTCGCCCACGGGGTCGGCCAGGCTTGCCACCGTGCGAAGGCCATTTGCCATCGCGGCCACTCGGGCGTCAGTGAGGCGCAATCGGTCGAGCGGACCTGCGGCCATTCCTGAATCGGCTGCGGCTTCAAGATCAGCTTCGTTGGCGGCAAGGAGTTGCGCACAACAGCTTTCGAGCCGGTCTGCAGCGCACAAGAGCGCAGTATTTTTGGTATGGGTGCCGGTAGTAGCAAGAATGCTGCTCGCGGCTTTGGCGCGAGCACCCAAATCCAAGACGGCTTCCGACGGTGGCATTGGGCAAGGCTAGCCGTTGACCGGTCGGTCAAGTCGAGCCGTATTCGACCCGCCTGACGCGTGACTCGCCCGCATCGACCACCGCAGAGCTCGCGATGTTGCGCTAACTGCGAAACGGACCATGCTCCCCAAATGCCGCGGCTGCAAACCGCTCTCCAATCCGGCGATAGCCCGCTGGGTTTGGATGTAGTCGATCGTACAAGTCGGCCTCGTCGTCTTTGCCGAAAAGTTGAAGTCCGTCGAGATAGTGCAGGTTCGAGTCGCCACCGGAGCGGCGCTGCTCCACAATCGCTGCCAACGCGGTTCGGATACCCTCCACGGTCAACCCTAAGGCGCGAATCTCGGCGGGCAGGTCGAGCACCTCAAAGCCATCGAGGCCCCGCGGCACCGTAGGGCCAACGTGACATTCAACCAGCGGGCAATAGATTGGGGAAACAACGAGGATTGGCGTGTGCGCTTGGCGCTCCCGGATGCTGTCAAGCAATCCATGCACAGCGGGACCGAAAGTTCGCTGCGTCATCGACGCGGCGTTCACCAGGTTGACACCAAGTTTCAAGCTGATGAAATCTGCCGGAAGCGCTGCTATCACCCGCCCCATAAACGCATCAAGTTGGCATTGTCCTGCAAGCCCGAGATTCTGCACATCGACGCCGGCAATACCGGCCGCTATCGCGGGCCAAACATCACTCGGTCGCTCCACATCCATGCAGTGGCTAATGGAACTCCCGTAGTGCACCCAACGTGGCTGTTGAATCCCGTAGGCCGCGAGCGTCGCTCCATCGTCGATCATTACCGAGATAAGTTCAACCGCAGCATTCGATGGAAACCAGATCTCGCAGTCCTTTTCAACGGCCGAGAGCCCCGCAAACACGACAGTTGTGGACTCGCCGGGGACAATTGAAATATTGCCAACACCACTACGTTCCACCACGATCCGGGTTCCACCACTTGCAGTCGCATCGTCCACGAACGCACCATCGACGCGCAGCGAAAACGCCGGATCTACATGCGCCTTACCGGCGAATGTGATCTGCGTTGTTGCGACCCGCATTTCAATGCGAGTGCTGCTGGTGCGGAACCGAATGCGAATGCCTGAAGCCATCGTCACCATCGCATCCATAAACAGATCGGGTAGCTGAGGGCGTGTCCATGCCGGTAGCCGTCGTAACGAGATACCAGCAGCAGTACGATCCCAGTCCAAGGCGCCGCGGATCTCCAGCGCCCCGCCCTCTAGCGATACTTCGTGCATCTCAAACCTCCAGGAACGCGACCATGTCACCTCCGAACTTACTGTTCGTCACCCTTGATCAGTTCCGTGGCGATTCCATGTCGTGCGCGGGCCATCCCGTCGTACGCACTCCAACCCTCGATGCACTCGCCGCGCAAGGTGTGCGATTCGCCCGCCACTACGCCGCCTCGGCTCCCTGTGCACCCGGACGCGCTGCGCTCTACACCGGCATGTACCAAATGAACAATCGAGTGGTCGGCAATGGCACTCCCCTCGATGATCGGTTCGACAACATCGCCCGGGTTGCGCGTCGGGCGGGTTACTCACCGATTCTGTTTGGGTACACCGACCAGGGCGTCGATCCACGCACGGTCACCGACCCCAATGATCCGAGGCTCTCCGATTACGAAGGCGTGCTTCCTGGGTTCGATGTCGGACTTGATCTCACTGCGCAGGACACCGCCTGGTCGGCATGGCTGTCAGATCTCGGATATGAAATCCACGACTACGAAACCATGCTCGCCACTGAAAGTGAACGACCGAGCGAACACTCCGTCAGCACGTTTTTGACCAATCACGTCATCGAGTGGCTCGCCGACGCGCCATCGGCGACGCCGTGGTTTGTGCACGCATCCTTTATTCGGCCGCATCCGCCATTCAACGCGCCCGGCGAATTCGCGACAATGTATGACCCAGGGCAGTGCCCGGCCGCGCTCCCTATTGGCGAGAACCGCCACATGCTCCACGACGTGTTGCTCAGCCTTCCCATCACCGCGGCTCCCAAAGACGCAGTCGGCATCGCACAGATACGCGCGCAGTACTACGGGATGATTAGTCATGTCGACGCGCAATTGGCACGAATCATCGACACGATCAAAGCACGCGGCGAGTGGGAAAACACTGTGGTTGTGGTCACTTCCGATCATGGCGAACAACTCGGCGATCAAGGCCTCATACAAAAAGCGGGGTATTTCGAAAGCAGCTACCACATTGCTGCGTTGATCCGCGATCCTCGCTGTGCGACAACGAGCGGTACAACGGTGCACGAGTTCACCGAAGCCGTCGACATCATGCCAACAGTATGTGAATGCATTGGTGTAGATATTCCCACGCAATGCGATGGTCTTCCACTCACACCATTCTTGCAAGGCGCAACGCCGCCGTGGTGGCGCAGTTCAGCACACTACGAATGGGATTGGCGCGACATTTTCATCCCGGCAACCAACGACATCTGGCCATGGGATCGTCGGCTCGAACGTAATCACCTCACAGTGCAACGCAGTGATACGCGGGCATACGTGCATTTCGGAGACGGAACGTGGAAGTGTTTCGACCTTGAAGCCGACCCCACTTGGCGCACCGAAATTACCGATGCCGCCATTGTCCTCGAAGAAGCACAAGCAATGTTGAATTGGCAAACCGAACACCTCGACCGCAACATGACCGGGATGCTGTTGCGCAACGGAGGAATGGGGCGTTGGCCAGTGCCGCACCCAGATTTGATTCCCAGTGTCGACGCCCACGCAGAGGTTTGAAGTATGCGCGCGTTCGCAACAGTCGAAGAAATCATCGAATGCCTCAACGAGTACGCCACCCTCATGTCGTCAGAGAGCGACGAGTTCACCGAACTTGAGCACGGGCTGCAAACGGCCGTCCTCGTAGCGGCGCAAGCCCCCAACGATGTGGAACTCCACGTCGCGGCGCTGGTGCACGACATTGCACATCCTTGGGACGGCCCGGGGCAGCCGAAACATGCCCTCATGGGTGCCGATGCGGTGCGTGGCGTGCTTGGCAACCGCGTCGCTGATCTCGTGGCAGGCCATGTACCCGCGAAACGATGGCTCGTGACTCGCGACTCCGCGTACCGAGCCCTACTGTCGCAAGATTCAATCATGACGCTCGCTCAGCAAGGTGGCGACATGTCGCAGGCCGAGCTGCAGTGGTTCGAATCTTTGGCGCATTGGGAATCGATGGTGGTGTTACGACGAGCTGACGACGGTGCCAAAGTGCCAGGCGCCGTCGTCCCCGCGCTCGACGCGTATGTCGACGCGATCCACGCCGTCGCCAACGAGCAACTCACCAAGTAACCCCCACCGAGGTCACGCACACGCCGCGCAAACCGCTAGATCGTGTGACCACCCGGCATCCGTGGCAGGAGGTCTAAGGCAGAACGACGAGATCGTCGCGGTGAATAATCGCCGCCGGTGCATCGTCTGGCAGTTCCGAGCTGCGCTTTCCAGCCAAGGTCCGAACTGTCGCTGCTCCGGCGCCCGCAAGTCCCTTCGCAAAGGCAACGCCGTCAAGGCCCACCACCTCAACCGCATCACCAGCCTCGAATTGACCTTCGACAGCTGTCACACCCGCGGCCAACAGCGATCCGCCTTGTTCCAGCAACGCGCGCCGAGCACCATCGTCCACCATCAATCGCCCCTGAGCGCCCTGGGCAAACGCAATCCAGAGTTTTCGCGCTGACAACCGCTCTGCACGAGCACGCACTGTGGTGCCAACTCCAGCACGCGACTCCAACGCGCCCAGAATCACATCACCGACAGACGCCGCAGCGATGACCGCGCGCACCCCTGACCACGCAGCGATCTTTGCCGCCGCAAGTTTGCTTGCCATGCCGCCGCTGCCGCGTGCCGTTCCGCTGCGACCGGCAACCAATTCCAACGCAGCATCAACCTCGACGATCTCTTCAATCAAGGATGCTTCGCGATCCAGGCGCGGATCGGCCGTGAACAACCCCGCGATATCGGTCAAGATCACCAGCACTTCCGCCTTCAACAAGTGAGAAACCAACGCGGCAAGTCGATCATTATCGCCGTAACGAATCTCGTCATCGGCAACGGTGTCGTTTTCATTGACGATTGGTAACACCTCGAGATCGAGGAGGCGAACAAACGTCTCTCGCGCATGGAGGTACTGCGAACGCTGCACGAAGTCATATGGAGTGAGCAGTACTTGACCGGCAATCACGCCATCATCTTCCAGCAAGTGATTTACCCGAGCAATAAGCCGTGGCTGACCGACCGCCGCAATCGCCTGCAAGACACCAATATCTGTAGGGCGTTCCGTCAACCCCAGGGCTGGCATCCCAGCTGCCACGGCGCCCGAAAGCACCAACACGATCTGCCATCCAGCCGATCGAGCAGCAACGACATCGGCACAAAGTTTCCGCAGGGCGTCATCGTCGAGTTCGCCCAGTGCGTTCGTCACCGACGACGTGCCAATCTTTACGACTGCAGTTCTAGACATCGAGCATCACATCAAATCGCCGTCGTATTCGAATTCCATTTGACCAATACGCACCACATCACCGTCGGCAACGCCCGAGCGTTCCAAAATGCGATCGACACCGAGTTTGCGCAGCCGCTGCTGAACATAAATCATCGCATCAGGTTGCGTCAGATCGGACAGCGCAACCGCTCGCTCCGCCAAGCGACCAACGACACGCCACTCGCGCGGCCCCTCCTGCACCACAGTTATTCCCTCATCAAGTGGCCGAAGAACCGCGAACGTTTCCACATCGACCTGAGCGTTACGCGCGTGCTCAACGAGCTGCGCCAATTG
>SXHN01000021.1 GCA_005773635.1 Actinomycetota bacterium | reverse complement strand
CGGCGACGCCGTGTTGTTTGGCGCGAATGCGGTCACCAACGAGGGTGCCGTTGTTCACCTCGACTATGACGCGCGTCCCGCGCGGTGTGTCGGTGAGAAACGTGGTTGTCGCCAACGTGAAGGTCATGGTGCCGAGGGGAATGAGTTCAATTGTCATTGGGTGCTGCTTTCGGGTTGGGGTGGTTATCGCAACGACGGTATGGCGTCGTCGGTGCAACGCGGCAACAAACCCGCCCGACTTTCCTTCATTGAACGCACAGCCGTCCATGCCACGGTCGAACGTACAACGAACGACGAGCGCCGGGACAAGCGCATGCGCTGACGCGCTTTGACATCGACTGGGGATGTGCTTGCTTCTAAAGTTGCCGACGATGGCGGCTTCTGGCGAACGAGCGGGACAGCAATGGCCTTATACCGGTCAGCAGGAAGCGCTGGCGCGCTCCCGGGCGGCGCTGGACTTGGGTCAGGCCGTGGTGGTGATTCTGGGCGCGCCTGGTGTCGGCAAGTCGCGGCTGGCAGACGAACTCGCAAGCGGCATTGGCAACAACGGTGGTGCGGTCGTTCGTGTGACTGCCAACACCGGTTTGCAGCACGCACCACTGGCAGCTATCGCTCACCTTCTGCCTCCGATGTCGTCTTCTGATCCGGTCGCGATTTTTCAAGCCGCGAGCTCGGCTTTTCTAGTGGAGGGCAACCCAACGACGGTCTTCGTCGATGACGCCCAATGGCTGGATGTTGCATCAGCGGCCGTGCTTGCGCCACTCGCTGAATCGGGTGTGTTGCAGCTAGTGCTCAGCGCCCGACTGGGAGAATCGTTGTCGGATGTTTTTTCGAACCTGCGCGCGACTGAACGATGTTCAACCTTTGAGATCACGGCACTGGACCCTGGCGCGGTGGATTCGTTGCTGCATCGAGCACTCGGCGGAACGTTGGATGGTGCCGCGATTCGACAATTCGTGGAGGTGTGCGAAGGTAACCCGTTGCTGTTGCGCGAGGTTGTGGCTGCCGCGCTCGACGACGGAACCCTCAAGGAAGTTGGCGGCGTCTGGCGCCTATCGGAGTCGATCGCTCGCAACCACGCGCTCGGAGATCGGGTGCTCGATCGACTCGCCACCCTCGGCGACGACGCTCGTCGCGTGATCGAGATTGTCGCGGTTGGAGGGGGCGTTGGGCTCGACGACTTGGAACTACAGGTCGGTCTCGGCGTTCTCGATGATCTGGAACAGCAAGGGCTGATCCGTGTTGACTCTCAAGGGCGCCGCAACGAGGTGATGCTGACGCAGCCGATGTATGGGGAGGTCGTTCGAGCGTCGGTTGGGCGTGTTCGCTTGCGGGGCATCGCTCGTGATCATGTGCAACGCGTGACGTCTCACGGATCTAGGCGGCGCGATGACGAGATCCGGGTTGCGCAGTGGCAGCTCGACGCGGGCATGAGCCCTGACCCACAGATTTCGCTGAACGCCGCATATGTCGCACGTCACGCGCTCGATTTTTCTACGACTGCGACGATGGCGCGGGCTGCGCTCGATGCTGGCGAGAACCGCGCTGCGGTGTTGCTTGCTCAATCGTTGTATGAGCTCGGACATTTCGATGATCTCGATGCCGTCGTGTTGAACGCGTTGCGGCGTCAGCCCGACGAATCCGAGTTCACCCAGCTCACTCGGATG
Source organism: Actinomycetota bacterium (assembly GCA_005773635.1). Classification (GTDB taxonomy): domain Bacteria; phylum Actinomycetota; class Acidimicrobiia; order IMCC26256; family PALSA-610; genus F1-120-MAGs023. The sequence goes on along the minus strand of SXHN01000021.1, from coordinate 1,133 downwards.
CGTGCAATCGGATTGTTGTGGGGGTCCGGTGATTTCGAGCTCGCGATTGCCACACTCGCCGCGGCCGAAGCTGTGGTGGTCAACAGTCGCAATCGTGAATTGTTGCAATTCGCCCGTTCCCTTGCGCTCGCGTGGTCAGGGCGCGTGATCGAAGCCAACGAAATTGCTGAACGACTGCTCGGATCGCAACACGAGGCCGTAGTGGTGCAGGGTGCACTCACATTAGAGCTCATCGCGGCGATGGCTGGGCCAACCGCACGAGCCGTCGCGCTTGCCGATCAGTACTTTCCGATTCACCTCGCCATGGCGCAACAAGACGAGGCGACCCCACCTGGCAATCACTTGGTATGCAAGTCGCTCGCCCTCGCCAACGCTGGCGATATCGAAGCAGCATTCGCCCTCGCTGATTTTGGGTACGGTGCCTCGGTTGCAACTCGTAGCCAAATCGGCCAGATGTGGTTCTCGTTGCAACTCGCACAAATCGCGTTGCTGCGCGGCGACGCGACGGGTGCGCTTCGCTGGTTGCGTGAACACGTTGCCCTGTGTCGTGTGAATGGACATCGGCGGCCCGCTTTGGTGGGGTTGAGCCAAATCGCGATTGCGTCGGCGTATCTCGGCGACATCGAGGCGGCCGAGCAAGCCGTTGGCGAGATGAATCGTGAACCAGAACTGTTCCTCGCTCTCTTCGGCGGCGAAGCGTTTCGAGCGAACGCGTGGGTGCTCGCTGCGCGCGGCGACCTCAGTGGCGCCCGGGCAATTCTCAACGAAGGCGCTGAACAAGCAGAAGCCGCAGGGGTCGCTTTGATGGGTGCGCTGCTGCGTTTTGATGCGTTGCGCCTCGGCGATCGTCGGCAAGGCGAAGCTCTCATTGCGGCGGCTCGAGAGTGTGGAAGCGTGCTCATTGAGTATGCGGCACGGTGGGCGACGAACCTCAACGACGGCGCCGCACTGGAATCGGTCTCCGAAGCGTTCAGTGCGATCGGCTGTGACTTGTTCGCGGCTGAAGCTTCTGGCGCGGCAGGAGTTGCATGGCGCACCGCTGGCAGTTCTCGCCAGGCTGCTCACGCGGAACGTCGAGCCGATCAACTTGCACGCAAGCTGCATGGCCTAAGCCCTCCGACGCTGGTTACGGT
>SXHN01000108.1 GCA_005773635.1 Actinomycetota bacterium | reverse complement strand
CTCCTCGATGGTGCGCGCCTCGCCATGACCGAGGAACGAGGCGAGCACCGGGGCCAACCGGTCCCGTTCTGGATGCGCTCCAAGGAAGCGTTCGATCGCATCGATCGACCCCGATCCGGCGGCGGCTCGGAGCAGGTCGGCGATCGGGGTGAAAGTCGTGGAGCCTTGGCGTTCGAGGCGCAGGTCGAAGGATGTCGCCTCGGTGTGCATGCACAACTCGCGCGCGAGGCGGGTCTTGCCAACACCCGGTGGGCCAATCACCGTGGCGAGGCGCGCAGACGATGTAGTGACCGCGTCGGCGAACACGCCACCAAGGTTGTCGAGCTCCTCATATCGCCCGACGAAGACGGAAACGTTGTCGCCCCGTCCCAGGGCGTCATCATCCTGCTCTACCACCTCGAAGGTGGCCACGGCGTCGGCCTTGCCCTTGACCCGCACCTCATCGAGCACCGCGTACCCGACGATCGCTCGGGTCAGCCGCCACGTGTCCTCGCCGACCAGCACACGCCCCGGCACACACGCCGCCTCGATACGTGCGGCCGTGTTCAGCACATCACCGACCAGGTCGGCATCGCCGGCACCGATCACGAGCTCGCCGGTGTTGATCCCCACCCGGAGGTCGAGATCGATTCCATGGTGTTCACGAATCTCAACCGCGAACGATCGGAAGCGCCGCTGGAGATCGACCCCGGCTGCCACTGCGCGGAGCGCGTCGTCCTCGGCGACCTCGGGCACACCGAACAACGCGAGCATGCCGTCGCCGAGGAACTTCACCACCGAACCGGCGTGGTCTTCGATCGTCGACCGCAGCAACGTGAAATAGCCCGCCAGGCTCGACCGGACGGCCTCGGCATCGAGGCGTTCTGCGAACGATGTGGAACCAACGAGGTCGGCGAACAGCACCGTGACCCGCTTGCGCGATGCGTCCGGAGACGCGGTACCCGCCGGCGCCGGTGAGGGCGCGACGGTCAGTGACGTGCCGCACTCATCGCAGAACTTCGCCGTCGGCGCTGCCTCTTTGCCGCACGACGCGCAAACAAGCGCGAGTACCGTGCCGCATTCCGCACAAAACTTGGCGTTCGGCTGGTTGGCGTGTCGACACATGCCACAGATCATGCGTGTGCGACCCCCGATCGGCGCGTCCCACAGCAAGGTTCTGGCGAACAGGTTTCGGGTTCCCCGCGCTCGGCGTCAATCGGCCCCTGGACCCGGTCGTGCTCAGCAGAGATCATCCGTTCGAGTTCGGCGGCCGTGATGACCCTCGGCTCCATGTCGCGATCGTACCCGCTCCCGCGTAACACCGTCGCCGCCCACCTCGCCCGCCAGTTCGTTCCCAGTCCACGGGTCGGCACCTGCACCATTGCCGGGCTGTCGTGGTTCAGCGTTGCTGGTATTGGCATGCTTGTCTCGACGGTCTCCTTTTCGCCGCCCCTTTTTGGGTTGGTGTTGTCCGGTGAGCGGCCTGGCGAGAGACGTCGTGAAATTTGTTTGTGATGTGTGCGAATAGTGCCTGATTTTGTGGGTTAGATGTCGTACCTTCGTGTTTCACTATCTGTAGATGTTGACTGAGATTCAAGGCCTCCGAGACAAGTTACGTACCTGTGTGGTGGGTCTCGACACTGATCGTATTGATGGGGTATCGGCACGGAATCTGGTAGTGGTCTTCGCAGAAATGGAACGGATCGCAGCGGCGGGCAAGATGCTGGCGATCTCCTCGGTGGCTCATCCCACCCAAACCACAACCACCCGGCTAGTGGCCGACGCGAATGGACCTGCATGCGGACCGCTGATTTGTAATGTTGTCGCCTCCGGTGACAGCAGATGATTCAAGCTGCTCGCTCGGATTGCACGCGCTCGGGTTGATCACTCGCGGATTGCGCGTCGCTACGAATCGCCAATCCGTACCCCAAAATCACTGCCCACGGAACGATGATCAGCAGTAGCCACGACTGCACGTTGAGATTCGTGGTGGCGAAACCATGAAGTTGGGCGATTGCGAGCAACACGCTGGCGTGCGTCGCCATCATCATGGCAACGCGGCCGCGCGCAACGGCCATGAGTGGCAGTGCCCAAATCAAATACCACGGCATAACCCATGACGCGAAGACTGAAAAGGTCGCGACTCCGAGCGCGACGACGAACCAGAGACCAGATTGGTCACGACGACGAAACACCCAAGCACCAACGCACAATGCCACGACGGTCGCTGCGAGCGCCGGAGTCTTCACGAACTGTTCCACTTCCGAAACCGTCCAATGCGGCCCATGAACCGGAAACGAATTCGGCCGCGTCGCAAAGAGCAGCACCGGAAACCAGATTGACGAGTTTCGATTGAGATCCGCGGCGGCGCGAATCGCCGCCACACACCCCGGCACCGCCAACATTCCCGCGAATGCAACACCACAGGTCGCCGAGCCCACCACAAGCGCATCGCGAATCCGGCGGCGGCTCACGAACCAGACCGCGGCGGCAAGCACTGCCAGCAACGCCGTTGCTTTCACTAACGCCGCGCCCGCCAACGCCACGCTCGCCCAGATCAGCTGCCGCCGTTCCAACAACAAGACGAACGCGAACACTCCGAGCCCCACGAACACGTCGTTATGGGCACCGTTGAGCACGCTCATCATCATCAACGGATGTAGCCCAACAAACGCGAGCCCCGCAGGCGAACGCCAACGGCGCCAGACAAGTATCAGCAAGGTCATGACGCCCACGCCGGTGAGTGCCTGAAAAAAGAGGCGGAGCGGAAGCCGTTCCCCGGGGAGCAGCGCAGTACCAACGGCCGAAAGGCCAGTAAATACGGGGCCATAGCGCGACGGCGTGTGCGTCCAGCGGCGCCCGACCGCCTCGAATAGTGGGTCGCCGCTGAACTCGTCGGGCAACGCGGTGTACGGATTGGCACCGTGTTCTGAAACGATGCGCCCATACATTGCATACGAAAAGACGTCGTTCGAACCCCGCGACGGAAACGCGATCATGCATGCCCCCACGACAGTGATCAATGCAACCAACGCGCGAAACGAGAGCACGTCGGGACACGCACGCAACGCACGCACGCTGAGCGCCCATCCAATTGACGCGACAATCACCAGTGCAAACGACAGCCACTGCCACTCGCGATATTCAATGAACGCGACGTACACAACCTGGGGCACGCACGCGAGCAATAACATTGCCCACACGCGCCCCTGCACGCGTCGGGGCTCGCAGGTAATCGTCGAGGCTTCGATTAGAGCAACAGTAGCGGTGAGCCCGACGATGACTCTGCCATCGCAAGGTACTGCGCAACCTGTTCAACCGAAATCATCGCGATGCGATGCTCCTCGGCAAAGAGCTGTAAATACGGCAACCGAGCAGGCGAACCATCATCATGTAGCACTTCACAAATAACTGCAACGGGCGCCAAGCCCGCCAGCCGTGCCAAGTCAACCGCGGCTTCCGTGTGGCCTCGACGTTCAGCCACACCACCGGCGCGCGCTCGCAACGGAAAGACGTGCCCCGGCCGGATGAAATCGGAGGCAACCGCCGTTGGGTTGAGGATTTCGCGAATCGTTCGCGCTCGATCCGACGCTCCGATGCCAGAACCGGCTTGGACGTGATCGACTGTCACAGAAAACGCGGTATCGCAGGTGGCAGTGCCCGGCGGAAGCATTGGGTGTATACCAAGTTCGTCAAGTCGCTCTGGCGCGCACGGCATACACACCAGCCCGCGCGCCCACCTGAGCATGAAGTTGATGGCTTCAGGCGTCACCCACTCGGCAGCCATCGTG
>SXHN01000107.1 GCA_005773635.1 Actinomycetota bacterium | reverse complement strand
GCGCCCGCGTCATCCGGCGATCGCGTCGATCACTCCGTCGGCACGTCGTAGGCCGGGTCGTCGCCGCCCTGGATGCCGTTGCAGATGAGAACGTCGACGGGCAGCGGCGCCTCGCAGGTCGGCTCGTTGCGACCGAGGTCGCAGAAGAGCTGGGCCTCGCACTGCTCCTCGGCGGTGCAGTCGTCGCCCTCGAGGCGCGGCAGCTCGCAGGTCTGGTCGCCGTCGGCGTCGGCGATGCAGCGGGTGCCCTCCTCACAGAACGGCGGCAGGAGCGGGAAGTCCGGATCGTTCTCGCAGCTGTCGCCCTCGGGGATGGGGGCGATGCAGATCTTCTCGTCGTGGATGATGATCGCGCCGGGGTCGAACTCGCAGAAGCCGCGGTCGTTGCAGAACTCGTCGCCGGCGCAGTCGTCGTTGACCGCGCAGGCCTCGGGCTCGAGCAGCACGCCCGGGGGCAGACACTGGCTGCCGGCGATGGCGCACTCGAAGTCGAAGAAGCAGGGCTTGCCGTCGCCGACGAGGCCGTCGCCGGGGACGCCCTCGCAGGCCTCGGCGGTCTCGACCGGGCCGGCGTCGCCGAGCACGAAGTCGGCGTTGCAGTTGTTGAGGGCGTTGATGCGACCCTCGGCGCAGGTCTGCGCGGTGGCGTAGTCGTAGCGGAAGCGACCGGCCTGCTCGGCCTGGGCGATGCCACGGGCGAACTCGTGCTGACATTGATTACGGTCTCGCCGAAGCGCGCACGACGTTCGGTCGCATCGGAGTCAAGGTCTGGATCTACAAAGGTGAGATCCTGCCCTACAAGAGCGGTGGCGAAGAAAAGATCAAGCAGGAAGCAGCAATGGCCGTCGGGGAAACCGCGGTACCTCGGCGGGTAGTTCGTGCGGGTGGTGGCGGCAAGCGTCGCGACTCGAGCGACACTGTTGAGGTTCCCGTCGACGCCGAAAATCCAGTGGTGGATCGTGAGATCGTGCATGAGCTCGACCCCGATATGCAGCGGATGCTCGACGAAGAAGAAGAGATTCAACGACGACTCGGCGGTGGCACTGACCACGGCCCCGGCAAGTTTCACCAAGAGTAGGAGCGCGCTGACATGTTGATGCCGCGCAAGGTCAAACACCGCAAGCAACACCGCGGTCGTCGTACTGGTATCGCCAAAGGCGGCACCAAGGTCACGTTCGGCGACTTCGGAATTCAAGCTCTTGAGCCTGGTTGGTTGACCAACCGTCAGATTGAAGCAGCTCGTATTGCGATGACTCGCAAGATCAAACGGGGCGGAAAAGTCTGGATCAATGTGTTTCCTGACAAGCCCGTCACACAAAAGCCCGCCGAGACCCGCATGGGTTCTGGGAAAGGTAACCCTGAGAAATGGGTTGCTGTGGTCAAGCCCGGCCGAGTTCTTTTCGAACTTTCGGGTGTTCCCGAAGATTTGGCGCGTGAAGCAATGCGACTCGCGATTCACAAACTGCCGATGCGAGCTCGTTTCGTAGTTCGACAGGAGGAAGCATGAGCAGCTCTGAATTGCACGAAATTAACGACGATGCGTTGTTGCACAAGCTTGCCGAGTCGAAACAAGCCCTCTACAACCTGCGCTTCCGCAACGCCACGGGTCAGCTCGATAGCCCAGCCGAGATTCCCGTCGCACGCCGACAGGTGGCTCGGATCAACACCGAACTGCGCGCCCGCGAAATCGCTGCGGCCGAAGCGTTAGCTGGCCAGGAGTAACGATGAGTGACATTGAATCAACCGAAGTATCGACTGATGCTGACGTCCGGCCAAACGCCCGCAAGGTGCGCGACGGACTTGTGGTGTCAGTCAGCATGAACAAAACCGTAGTGATCGCGGTCACCAGCCGCGTTCGTCACCCTCGGTACCGCAAAACATTGCAGCGCACCTCGAAGTTTTATGCACACGACGAAACCAACGACGCTCGCCTTGGCGATCGTGTCCGCATCGTCGAGACGCGCCCATTGTCGAAGCTCAAGCGCTGGCGGTTGCTCGAGATCTTGGAGCGTGCACGATGATTCAACAAGAATCTCGGTTGCGCGTTGCTGACAACAGTGGCGCCCGCGAAGTGCTGTGCATCAAGGTACTCGGCGGTACCCGCCGTCGCTACGCCTCGATCGGCGACGTATTCGTTGCCACGGTAAAGGACGCGGTTCCTGGCGCAGCAGTCAAGAAGGGCGATGTCGTGAAATGCGTCGTCGTTCGCGTCAAGAAAGAAAAGCGCCGTCCCGACGGCAGCTATATCCGTTTCGACGAAAATGCAGCGGTGTTGATTAACGATCAGATGCAGCCGCGTGGCACACGTATCTTCGGCCCAGTCGGCCGGGAACTGCGTGACCGCAAGTTCATGCGCATTGTTTCTCTCGCCCCGGAGGTGTTGTAGAGATGAAAATTCGAAAAGGCGACGAAGTCCAGGTGCTCGCCGGCAAAGACGTTGGCAAGACCGGCGTCGTGACTCGCGTCATCAATTCGACAGACCGAGTCATCGTCGATGGCGTGAACCTCGTGAAGAAGCACCAACGCGCCACGAAAGCGACCATGCAGGGCGGCATCATCGACAAAGAAATGCCGATCCACATCTCGAATGTCGGCATCCTTTGTGGCAAGTGCAAAAAGGCAACCCGCATCGGGTATCGCTTCGATGCCGACGCCAAGATCCGCGTGTGCCGTAAGTGTGGAGCTGATCTCTAATGGCTGACACGAAGCTCAACCCACGATTGAAACTGAAATTCAATGCCGAGATCAAACCGGCGTTGCAGTCGGAGCTTGAACTCGGCAACGTAATGGAAGTACCGACGCTCAACAAGATTGTGGTCAGCATGGGAGTCGGCCGCGCGACCCAACAGCGATCGTTGCTCGATGGTGCGGTGACCGATCTCGGCGTTATCACCGGGCAAAAGGCCCTAGTTACGAAAGCCAAAAAGTCGATCGCAAGTTTCAAATTGCGTGAAGGCAACGAAATCGGTGCGAAGGTAACCCTGCGTGGCGACCGGATGTGGGAGTTCTACGACCGGTTGGTGTCGTTGGCGATTCCTCGTATTCGTGACTTTCGTGGGCTTCCTGGCAATCAGTTCGACGGTCACGGCAATTACACCTTCGGCGTGACTGAGCAGTTGATCTTTCCCGAGATCGATTACGACAAAATTGATACCAGTCGGGGTATGAACATCACGATTGTGACCACAGCAAATTCAGACGACCACGGACGTGCGCTATTGCGTGCGCTCGGTTTCCCATTCCGCCGCGACGGCCAGGGGTAATTCAGATGGCAAAGAAAGCTCTCGTCAACAAAGCAAACGGCAAGCCGAAGTTCAAAGTACGCGGCTATACCCGTTGCCAAAAGTGTGGACGGTCTCGTTCGGTCTATCAAGACTTCGGACTGTGCCGTATCTGCCTTCGTGAGATGGCCCATGCAGGAGAAATCCCTGGCATGGTCAAAGCGTCGTGGTGAGGAGGATTCTCGTATGACGATGACCGATCCAATTGCGGACATGCTGACCCGTTTGCGCAACGCCAATACGGCGTTTCACGACGAAGTTGCAATGCCCTCTTCGAAGCTCAAGGAATCCGTAGCCCGGATCTTGCAGCAAGAGGGTTATATAGCCGGATTCGACGTTTCACCGCGCGGTGAGTTGCCTGGCAACTTGTTGAAAATCCGTTTGAAGTACACCGATGACCGCAAACGCGTCATCAGCGGCATCAAGCGCGCATCAAAGCCTGGCCTGCGTGAGTACCGTCGAGCACAAGAAGTGCCGCGGGTGCTCGGAGGTATGGGTATCGCCATTCTGTCGACCAATCAGGGCTTGCTCACCGATATCGAAGCGCGTCGGCGCAACGTCGGTGGCGAAGTGCTCTGCACGGTCTGGTAACGGAGCCTGTCATGTCACGTATTGGAAAAGAACCGATTGCGGTACCCAGCGGAGTTGATGTCACCCTTGATGGTGGCGCAGTGAAGGTCAAAGGTCCAAAAGGCCAACTGCAGTACGACATTGTGGGAGAGCTGTCGATTGTTCGTGACGGCGATTCGCTTGTGGTCGCTCGTGACAACGACGATCGTAAGAACCGCTCATTGCACGGTTTGACTCGCACGTTGGTCAGCAACATGATCCTCGGGGTTTCGCAGGGTTTCTCCAAAGAACTCGACATTGTCGGTGTTGGTTACCGAGCCTCGGTGCAAGGAAGCAAGCTAGAGATTCTGGTCGGATATTCGCACCCCGTCATCGTGACGGCGCCCGACGGCATCACCTTCGAGGTGCCAACGCCGACGAAGGTCATTGTCAACGGTTTCGACAAGCAGCTGGTTGGTCAAGTCGCCGCCGACATCCGCAAGATCCGTAAGCCTGAGCCCTACAAAGGCAAAGGCATCCGTTACACAAACGAAGTCGTTCGCCGCAAAGCCGGCAAGAGCGCGAAGTAGGAGCACACAGTGTCTCGTTCTACACACGAATTGCGCGATAGGCGTCACCGCCGCGTTCGCAAAAAAGTCAGTGGTACTAGTGAACGTCCACGTCTTGCAGTGTTTCGTTCCAACAAGCACATCTATGTGCAAGCGATCGATGACGTCAACCGCGTTACGGTTGCGTCTGCCTCGACGATGGAAGCCACGTTGCGCAGCGGTAGCACCGGTACGGTGGACGCGGCGCGCCAGGTCGGCAAGCTTGTTGGTGAGCGCGCGAAAGCTGCTGGCATCGCCGCCGTCGTGTTCGACCGCGGTGGTTACCAATACCACGGACGTGTTGCTGCGGTGGCCGATGGCGCCCGCGAAGCTGGATTGGAATTCTGATGGCTGAGAGTCAGTTCGACGAACGCGTTATCGCGATCAACCGTGTGGCGAAAGTCGTCAAAGGCGGCCGTCGGTTTTCCTTTACGGCACTCGTCGTTGTTGGTGATGGCGATGGCAAGGTCGGTTTGGGTTACGGCAAGGCCAAGGAAGTACCAGCCGCAATTCAAAAAGGTGTTGAAGAAGCCAAGAAGTCAATGTTTGCGGTTCCACTTGCGGGTTCGACGATCACACACACGATCACTGGTCGCCACGATTCTGCTCGGGTGCTCATGAAACCCGCGTCGCCCGGTACCGGCGTGATCGCCGGCGGTGCGGCTCGCGCAATTCTTGAGGCCGCGGGTATCCACGACGTCCTTGCCAAGTCACTTGGTGCTTCGAACGCGATCAACGTAGCGCGCGCCACGATGGAGGGTTTGCACTCGTTGCGTCGCCCCGACGAGGTCGCGCGCCTGCGCGGCAAGTCTCCCGAAGAGGTAGCGCCGAAGGGCATGCTTACCGCGTACGTTGAGCGAGGTCGCTCGAAATACAAAAACGAAAGCGGAGTCGCGTGATGGCTGATCTGAAGGTCACGCTCGTAAAGTCAATAATCGGCACGAAACCGAAGCATCGCGGCACAGTGCGCGCCCTCGGACTTGGCAAGATCGGAAGCCACAACACGCTCCCGGATCGTCCTGAAATCCGCGGCATGATCGCGCGTGTGCCTCACCTTGTGAAGGTAGAAGAGGTATCAGCATGATCAAGGTTCACGATCTGAAGCCAGCTCAAGGCGCTACGAAAGCCAAACGGCGCGTTGGCCGCGGTATCGCGGGCAAGGGTGGTAAGACCGCTGGTCGCGGCACCAAGGGCCAGCACGCGCGGAACACGGTCGCGCGTGGTTTCGAAGGTGGACAGACTCCGCTGCACCGCAAGACCCCCAAGGCGAAGGGTTTCAACAACCCATTTCGAATTGAATATCAAGGCGTCAACCTCGATGCCCTCGAAACCGCATTTGAAGCAGGGGCCATCGCGGCACCCGATTCAATGCGTGAAGCCGGACTCGTCCACAAAAACGGTCTGGTCAAGGTTCTGGCGCGCGGCGAAATCACGAAAGCGATCACTGTTCGCGCTCACGGGTTTTCGGCTGCGGCAAAGACAGCTATCGAGGCCGCGGGGGGCACCGCAGAGATCATTGTCTCGCCCTACGCGAACAAGCGTCCGCCCGCACGTGGCAACCAGCACGCCAACCGATAGTCTCACCCAGATTCAGGCCCAGACGGGCTTCCCAGGAGGTCGTAAGCACGATGGCAGACGGAGGCGTCTCTCGTCTCAAGAACATCGTCAAGGTGCCCGATCTGCGCGGCAAAATTCTCTTCACCATTTTGGTGATTGGTCTGTACCGACTCGGGTCGCATCTACCGGCGCCGTTCGTTGATTACAACGCGATTCAAGCGGGCAGAAGTTCCAGTGCCAGCGGTGTCATTGGCTTTCTCGATCTATTTTCCGGTGGTGCGCTGACGAACGTGTCGGTGTTTTTTCTTGGGATTATGCCGTACATCACGGCGTCCATCATCATGCAGTTGCTTGGCGTTGTGATTCCGAAGCTTGAGCAGTGGCAAAATGAGGGCCCCGCCGGACAAAAGAAAGTCACGCAGTGGACCCGCTACGTCACCGTGGCGCTTGCGGTGGTCCAATCGACGGGGTTCGTGTTCGCGTTGAATTCGGGCAACGCAAGTGCGTTTCAGTTGGACAATAATCAACTTGCGGGCGGCACCAAATACATCCTGGGTGATTTCAACGCCTGGAAAGCCCTCCTCATCGTTTTGACCTGGACAGCTGGTACCGCGATCGTGATGTGGTTCGGTGAGTTAATCACCCAGCGAGGTATTGGCAACGGTATGTCAATCCTCATTTTTGCGTCAGTGATCTCCCGGCTCCCGTATCAGATGGCGGCAGTGCGGGCCGATGGCGGAAACCTAAAATTCTTGGCGATTTTGCTGCTGCTCGTTGGCATGATCGTGGCGATTGTCATTGTGGAATCCGGGCAGCGGCGAATTCCCGTGCAGTTCGCGAAACGCGTCGTGGGCCGACGTATGTATGGTGGGCAAAATACCTACATACCCCTCAAGGTCAATCAATCGGGTGTGATCCCGGTTATCTTCGCGAGCTCGATATTGCAGTTCCCGGTGCTGCTGGCCAACGTTGTGCCGTGGCAGGGTTTTAAGAACTTCGTCGTTGAAGAGCTCGCAGGGACCTCCGAGACGACGTGGACCTACATCATCATATATTCGTTGATGATTTTGTTCTTTTCGTACTTCTATACGGCGATTGCGTTTAACCCAGAACAACAAGCGGACGTCATTCGCAAACAAGGCGGATTCATCCCCGGTATTCGACCAGGACCTCCCACGAGCGCGTATCTCGCGAAGGTTCTGAATCGCATCACCTTCCCAGGGGCGATGTTTTTGATGATCGTCGCACTTATCCCATTCTTGGTGATTAAGGCCTGGAATATTCCGTTGCAGTTTGGTGGCACGACTCTTTTGATTACAGTTGGTGTGGCGTTGGAGACGATGCGCCAAATCGACAGCCAGTTGATGATGCGCAATTACGAAGGTTTCCTGCGCTAACGCGGGCGATTCGATGACAGTCAAACCCCGACTGGTGTTGTTGGGCAAGCAAGGCGCCGGCAAAGGAACGCAGGCCAAGTCGCTTGCTCGCCATTACGACATTGCGCATTTATCTACGGGCGACCTCTTTCGTGCTCAGGCTGCGGCCGGTACTGCCTTTGGGTTGGAAGCGAAGCGTTTCATGGATGACGGCGAACTTGTTCCTGATGCGATTGTGATGGGTGTCGTTGAAGAATGCCTCGCTCCGGGTGGCCCACTTGCTGATGGATTCATCCTCGATGGGTTTCCACGTAACAAAGCCCAAGCCGTCGAACTTGAGCGTCTCTTGGACGGGTCGCCGTTGCACGCAATAGTTCATCTCGATGTGCCGCGCGAAGTGGTGGTTGAGCGACTCTCCGAACGCAGGGTGTGCGTCAAAAACGGTGCGCACATCTACAGCGTTGTGAAGCCGCCGGCGGTGCTATGGATTTGCGACGAGTGCGGTGGAGAAGTGGTGCAACGTGACGATGACAACCCAGACTCGATCAACAAGCGCCTCGATACCTACGAGCGCGACACTCGCCCGATTCGGGAGTTCTATAAGGCCTCGGGCCACAAAGTCGTGACGGTCGATGGAGTTGGCGAAAACCGAGTCGTATTCGAACGGTTGACATCCGCGATCGATGCTGCCGTCGTGTGATCACCCGAAAGTCTGCACAAAACATCGCCACGATGCGGCGCGCGGGTCGCGTTGTCGCTGAAATGCATCTAGCAGCTGCTCGGGCTGCTGTACCCGGTGCCTCCACGCTCGACCTCGATACGGCCTGTCGTGAGGTGCTAGAACGCCGCGGCGCCAAGAGCAACTTTCTCGGGTATCACGGGTATCCAGCGGTCGCGTGCGTGTCGCCCAACGAGGTTGTCGTACACGGAATTCCCGATGGCCGTGTGCTTGAAGATGGCGACATCGTCTCGGTCGACTGTGGCGCCATCGTCGACGGTTGGCATGCTGATGCTGCGGTGACGATCCCCGTTGGGTCAGTCGATGCAGCATCGCAGCGATTGATCTCGGTTGGGCAAGCAGCACTTGCAGCAGCAATTGAGCATGTGCGGGCTGGTCACACGTTGGGTGATATTGGACATGCAGTGAGTGAGATTGCGGAGGCGGCTGGGTTTTCGGTAGTCCGGGAGTACACGGGGCACGGAATCGGCACCCAAATGCATGAAGATCCGGCTATCCCAAATTTTGGACGACCCGGAAAAGGCCTCAAACTGCGTCATGGCCACGTTGTGGCGATCGAGCCCATGATCAACGCCGGGAGCGCCGCCGTGCGTGAACTGAGCGACGGATGGACCGTGGTGACTGTCGACGGGGCCCGCAGTGTGCACTTCGAGCACACCATTGCAGTGGGCGACGCGGGCCCGGAGGTGCTGACGTTGCGTTGGTAGCGAGCACTCTGGCTGACGTAACGGGTGCTGGAGCAAAGTTTCGCTTCGGTTTGGTCTACAACTCTCGGCGGGAGTAACGTTGCTGCTTGGCTCTTGGCCAATTTGGCGCGTCCGCGCGCCATTACTGAGCGCCAAGAACTGCAATTTGTTCTCGATTCTTATTCAAGCGTATCTCGAAATCACCGAGGTGGTGAGCCCCCTGGCCAAGCCCAAGGACGACACAATTCTTGTCGAAGGCACGATCGTAGAGTCGTTGCCGAACGCGATGTTTCGTGTCGAACTCGAAAACGGACACAAGGTGCTCGCTCATATCTCCGGCAAAATGCGCATGCATTACATCCGCATCGCTCCTGGCGACAAGGTGCAAGTCGAGCTCACGCCCTACGACCTGACTCGTGGCCGGATCACATTCCGGTACCGCTAGCCAGGCCGCATTTATCAACTTTCGAACGGAAGCGAAACACGCATGAAGGTCCGACCTTCGGTCAAGAAAATTTGCGACAAGTGCAAAGTCATTCGTCGTCATGGAAAAGTACGAGTGATTTGCGCGGATCCGCGCCACAAGCAGGTTCAGGGGTAATCGATGGCACGTATTGCTGGAGTCGACATTCCACGCGAAAAGCGTTTGGAAATCGCACTCACGTATATCTTCGGGGTTGGTAAGACCACGTCGCAGGCGTTGTGCGACGAGGCGGGGATTTCGCGTAACACGCGCGTTCGCGACCTCACCGAAGAAGAGGTATCTCGACTTCGCTCGGCCATCGACGCTGGCGTCAAGGTCGAAGGTGATCTGCGCCGGGAAGTCAGTATGAACATCAAGCGCAAAATGGAGATTGGCTGTTACGCCGGTCTTCGTCACCGTCGCGGACTCCCCGTGCACGGACAGCGCACTCGCACCAATGCCCGCACGCGTAAAGGTCCAAAAAAGACTGTCGCCGGTAAGAAGAAAGCTCGGAAGCACTAATGGCAAAACCAGCAGCAGGGGGCCGTCGGCCCAAACGACGCGAACGCAAAAACGTTGCGTACGGCGTCGTACACATCAAGTCGTCGTTCAACAACACGATTGTGACGATCACCGATCAGCAGGGCAACGCGATTGCTTGGGCGAGTTCGGGCAACGTTGGTTTTAAGGGTTCTCGCAAGAGCACCCCGTTTGCTGCGCAACTTGCCGCAGAGGCTGCCGCCAAAAAAGCAATCGAACACGGTGTGCGTCGAGTCGACGTGATGGTGAAGGGTCCAGGCTCTGGCCGCGAGACGGCGATCCGATCGATTCAACAAACCGGAATCGAAGTTGTGGGCATTAAAGACGTAACCCCGGTTCCTCACAACGGTTGCCGTCAGCCCAAGCGTCGGAGGGTCTGAGTTATGGCTCGCTATACCGGTCCAGTGTGTCGGCTTTGCCGTCGGGAGCGCATGAAGTTGTTCCTCAAGGGCAGCAAATGCGACACGATGAAATGCCCAATCGAAAGCCGTCCGTACCCTCCGGGCCAGCATGGTCGCGGCCGTATTCGTGAAAGCGAATACATGTTGCAGTTGCGCGAGAAGCAAAAAGCCCGCCGTATTTACGGAGTCTTGGAAAAGCAGTTCCGTAATACCTACGCCAAAGCTTCGGCGCAGCCGGGTATCGCAGGGGAAAACTTGCTGCGGTTGCTTGAGCTTCGTCTCGACAACGCGGTGTTTCGCGCCGGGTTTGCTTCGAGCCGAAATCAAGCTCGTCAGTTCGTGCGCCACGGTCATATCGACATCAACGGCAAACGGGTGACAATTCCGTCGTACGGCCTTCGTAAAGGCGACACGATCACGTTGCGCACGAAAGCCCAAAGCATGATCGTTGTGCGCCACAACATTGACACCATCGATCGCTCCGTGCCGCAATGGCTCGAAGTGACCGCGTCCGAACTGAAAGCGATAGTTCGAGACCTGCCGATTCGCGAACAAATCGATATTCCAGTTCGTGAGCAACTCATCGTCGAGCTCTACTCGAAATAACGCTTTCGTCCTTAGCTATTTAGCTGCCCTACGAACCAAAGAGGCTGCGCATGCTCATCATTCAGCGACCAGAAATCGAAGCTCTCGATTCCAACGGCAACACCCAGAGCTTTACGGTCTCCCCACTCGAGCCAGGTTTCGGCCACACGCTCGGCAACAGTCTTCGTCGCACGTTGCTCTCGTCGATTCCCGGCGCTGCGGTGACGCAGGTCCGATTCGATGAAGCGTTGCATGAATTCGGCGTGATTAAAGGCGTCAAAGAAGACGTCACTGACGTCATCTTGAATCTCAAAGACCTTGTATTGCGTTGTTTCAGCGACGAACCGGTTTCGCTTCGCCTCGACAAGCGTGGCCCGGGTGCTGTCACAGCTGGCGACATCCAAACCACGTCGGATGTCGAAATTGTTGACACCGACTTGGTGATCGCTCACGTCAACGCCACAGGCCGTTTGGCGCTCGACCTCACGATCGAACAAGGTCGTGGGTATCTCTCGGCCGAAAAGGCCAAGAAGGCCGGAGCGCCGATCGGAATCATTCCAGTCGACGCGATCTTCTCCCCGGTTCGGCGAGTGTCGTTTGCCGTCGAACCCACACGGGTGGAACAGGCGACGAACTACGACAAGCTCACGATCGAGATCGAAACTGATGGTTCAATTTCGCCTCGTGATGCACTGGCGTCGGCTGCGGCGACCTTGAACTCGCTGGTTGGTTTGATTGCGGGAATGTCGGATGAGCCCAAGGGCCTCGAGCTCGGCGAAACTGCCGTTGCTGCTGGGCACTCACCTGATTTCGACTTGGCGATCGAAGAACTCGATTTGTCGGAGCGCCCACGCAACTGCCTCAAGCGTGCCCGGGTCGACACCATTGGGCAACTAGTCATGAAGACCGAAGACGACTTGTTGGCAATTACGAACTTTGGCTCGAAGTCGCTTGAGGAAGTTATTCAAAAACTCGACGAGCGTGGCTTGTCGTTGCGGGTCAAGGAGTAGTCGGATGCCCCGACCAAAAAAGGGTGCGCGTTTGGGCGGGAGCCCACAGCACCAGAAGCAGTTGCTAGCGAACCTCGCGTCGTCGTTGATCATCGCGGAAGCGATCACCACGACCGAAGCAAAAGCCAAGTTGTTGCGTCCATACGCCGAGAAATTGGTGACGAAAGCCAAAAAGGGTGGAGTTCACCAACAGCGATTGGTCGTCGGAACCATCCACGATAAGGATGCCGCGAACAAACTGTTCAGCGAAATTGGTCCGCGGTACGAGCACCGTAACGGTGGTTATCTGCGCATCTTGAAGCTTGGACCGCGTCCTGGTGACAACGCCCCGATGGCACGAGTCGAGTTCGTCTGAGCCTGGCGGTTCACAATTTTCTTTGATCGAGGCCTCGGCGTTAGCCGAGGCCTCGTCGCGTGATGGCTGTTGTGCGCGAAACTTCGAAGCGATGACTCTGTTCGAACCGGACCCGAATGTAGAAGTGTCGGCGACAACGCGGGCCGTCCCCGACGTCACGACGCGTTACAAACTCGTTGTGGCCTACGACGGCACAGCTTTTCGCGGTTTCGCCCGCCAAGACCGTCAACGCACTGTTGCTGGTGTACTCACCGAATCGCTTGAAACAATCACCCAACATTCCATTGAGCTTGTCTGCGCAGGCCGTACTGATGCTGGTGTACACGCTTGGGGTCAGGTCGTGTCGTTCGACGCGGCGCGTGATCTCGATTCGCGCAAGGTGATGAATTCATTGAACTCAATGCTGGCGCCGGAGGTCGTTGTGCGTTGCATCGACCTCGCTGATGACGACTTCAGCGCACGCTTTAGTGCACAGTGGCGGATGTATCGATACACGATTGTGAATCGTGCGGTAGCGGATCCGTTTCGCGCCAACACTGCATGGTGGGTAGAACGGCCATTAGATATCCGAGCGTTGCGGACCGCAGCCGACATCTTCCTCGGCGAACACGACTTCGCGTCGTTTTGTCGAAAAGGGCCGGAGGGGTCAACAACTATTCGTCGGATATTGGAGAGTCGATGGGTCGACGAAGGCGACGGCATTTTGCGCTATGAAATTCAAGGGACAGCGTTTTGTTGGCAGATGGTGCGTTCCATTGTCGGCACGTTGGTCGAGGTGGGGCACGGTAAGCGTCGACCGGGCGACATCCTGAGCGTGCTGCGCGCCGGGGACCGCAAGCTCGCAGGTCAACTCGCCCCACCGCACGGCCTGTGTCTCTGGGAAGTCGGCTACTAACCGCCGGGTGGTCACACGATCTGGCGGTTTGCGCGGCTTCTGTGGGACCGCGGGCTGGGGTGAGCCGCGCCGGGGCTAGTACGCAGCACCTTGGCCTTCGACGCCGAAGTACATGAAGCTGTAGGCCTCGTCGCGCACGCGAATCCCAGCTTCTTTGAGCGCGACGCCCCAATCACCACCACACGTTGGGTCGCTTTCTTGCATTCCATGGTCCGCCATCAACATGAACGCGCAGTCGTCGAACGCGCCGGCTTTCTCGATGGCTTCCAGGATGTCTCCAACCCGCCCGTCGGAGTCGCGAACTGCTGCCGCCGCCATTTCCGAGTGTGGTCCACCTTCGTGCATCGCGGCATCGGTCAGCGTGAAGTTGACCCAACAAAACGTGGGTTTCGGATAACTCTCGTCGCGATAGTGGCCGCTCCAGATCCCGACCGCTTGCTCGGTTGCCATGTGATCGATTACCGATGACCACGAGTAATCCTTCGACGGGCGCACAAATCGTTGTGTGGCATGAGGCAGATCGTCGGCGCGTGATGGAATCGGAGGCACCTCGCCGCGGCGAAAGAAATCGAATGTCGAGAAATCGGCGCCGGTATCGCAGGGTTCGTTGATCGAAACACAGAAGGCCTCGGGGTGTGCCCGCTTGATGGCTTTGTGCATCGAGTCGATTCCTTCGTTGAGCATTTCCATCGCCCACGGCCAGGTTGCGCTGGAGTTGGTGATGATCTGCTTGCCTTGCGCGCGGTCATACCAGGCATTGTTCAAGATGCCGTGATGGCCAGGGTGCGCGCCGGTGAGGATAGTGGTGTGGTTCGCAAGTGTGATTGTGGGCAACGATGAAATGGCACCGTGCTCAAATCCCACGCCCATCTCGATGAGTCGCGCGACGTTGGGCGCCTCGCCGCGTGCTGCCATGTCGTACAAGACGTTGGGGTTGGTGCCGTCGAAAAGAAAACCAACGATGTGCTTGGGTGTGCCCGCGCCGTCGAGCACATCGAGGCGGGCTTCGCCGTCTTGGGTCGTGAGGTAACGGCCAGGAGCAAGTTCGCGGCAACCCATCAGTGCTGCGATGGTAGGAGCGACGTCGACCAAACGCATCGATTTGGCAGCGAGCCCCAAATTGCGCACACCTTTGCCACCGATGATGAATGGCGCGCGGGCTTGGGTGATACCAAGTGACCCGTGCTCGCCGAGATGGCCGCCTTGGTCTTCCCAGTTGTGTCGCGCGGAATGAATTACGCACAAATCGGGCGTTGCCGGCGCGTCGAACAGTTGCGCTATGTGGTCGAACGCATGCGGATACTGATTATCGGCGCGCAGCGGATGTCGGTTGGACAGCTCGTTCGCGAGCCCGACGAAGCTGTCGTCACCCTGGTCGGCGAGCGGATTGTTGCCGGTTTCGGCGACCGTTTCGTAGCCCCCTGAGCCATTGCGGCGAAATGTCACCGATCCATCGTGGGCGAGCGCCTCATAGTTGCCATCGCGATGCACTAACACCATGTCGACAATCGGTTCGAGCGCGGAGTCGAGCAACACGCTGAGTGCTGCGTCGGCCTCAACTCGGTACTCGTCTGGGATCTCGTACCCGCCGTTGACCCCAATGCTGGCTTGATTCGGTGCGCTCATAGGAGCAATCTATGGGCGCACTGCCGCTGCGAGGGTCCGGACAGTGTTTGTTCGCCGAGTTGTCTCGATTCCTTGGCCATGAGTTGCCCGCTCGTTGGTTTGGATCTGCGGGCCATGTCGCTGCTACCCTGGTCGATCGCGTTCGGCGCTGTCTGATGCGCGCCAGTCATGTTGTGAAATGCTGTGAATGAATGTCATTCGAGCACGAGATCGAAACTAATAAGCAGGTAGTTCTGTGCGTACGTACACGCCCGTACCGGGTGATATCAAGCGAGAATGGCATCTCATCGATGTTGATGGCGCGATCCTTGGCCGAGCCGCGACTGAGATCGCCACGCTGCTGCGCGGCAAGCACAAGCCGATGTGGGCCCCCCACATGGACACCGGCGACCATGTCATTGTCATCAACGCCGAGAAGTTCGCGATTACGGTCAAAAAGGGCCGGGACAAGATGTATTACCGCCACTCTGGGTTTCCGGGTGGTTTGCGCGAAGAGAACCTCGAGACGCTGATTGGCCGCGACCCCGAGCGCGTGTTGCGGCTCGCGGTCAAAGGGATGTTGCCGAAGGGCCGTCTTGGTCGTCAGATGATCAAAAAGCTTCGGATTTATTCTGGTCCTACCCATCCGCACCAAGCCCAAGCGCCCAAGGCCCGTGCCTTGGCTAGCCGCTAACCGCAACGCAGAACGGAATCCTCGTGCCCAAGCCGCTTATTCAAACCACTGGTCGTCGTAAGGAAGCCGTAGCGCGCGTTCGCCTGCGTCCCGGCACCGGCAAAATCACGGTGAACGGCCGCGACTTCGAAGCATTCTTTGGCGTGTTGACGCACCGCGTCATCGCCAAGGAACCACTTCGACTTACCCAAACTGAAGAGGTCTACGACGTCGACGCGACTGTCGACGGCGGAGGGATTTCGGGCCAAGCGGGTGCACTTCGCTTGGGCATCGCTAGAGC
The DNA here is from genome assembly GCA_005773635.1 of Actinomycetota bacterium. Taxonomy (GTDB): domain Bacteria; phylum Actinomycetota; class Acidimicrobiia; order IMCC26256; family PALSA-610; genus F1-120-MAGs023. The sequence continues at coordinate 13,920 of SXHN01000107.1, read as the reverse complement.
GCTAGTCGAACTCGACGGTGAAGCCCGCCCAGCCTTGAAAAAGGCGGGTCTGTTGACCCGTGACGCTCGTGAGAAAGAGCGTCGTAAGTACGGTCTCAAGAAGGCTCGTAAGGCTCCGCAGTACTCAAAGCGGTAGTTGCGGTTCGGTCGGCTGTTGGTCGCCGCCTAGCTTTTCTCAACATGTTGCGCTTCGGCACCGATGGGGTACGTGGCGACGCGGAATCCGCGCTTTCTAACGAGTATGTGGTCGCGCTAGGTCGCTCCGCTGCCGCAGTATTGGGCACCTCGGCGCCATTTCTCGTCGGCATGGATACGCGCATTTCGGGTCCGAGAATCGCACGCGCGTTGGCATCGGGGCTCCGTGATGGCGGAGCGACTACAGAAATGCTTGGCGTGTTGTCCACGCCTGGAATCGCGTTCGAGAGTCAATTGCGGGCAGCGCCTGCCGCGGTCATTTCTGCGAGTCACAATCGGTGGTCGGATAATGGCATCAAGTTCTTCTCACCCGGTGGCGTCAAACTCGGTGATGGCGCGCAACGTGAAATCGAACGTCACTTGGACGAAGCTGCGGCGCGCCGCGATGCATCGTCGCAAGTGGTCGTGTCTGAGATCGACGAACCTCGGTCGGTCGCGGACACTGCGTCGCGTCGTTACCTTGAGCATCTCGTGCAATCACTTGACGGCGGCCGGCTCGATGGCCTTCGCGTGGTGATCGACGCTGCGCACGGAGCCGCCAGCGCGTTAGCTGAGCCCCTATTTACTGCCCTCGGCGCCACCACAACGGTCCTGCATGCGACGCCAAACGGCACCAATATCAATGACGGTTGTGGATCGACTCACATGGAGTCTCTCTGCGACGCAGTGGTGAAACTTGGAGCGGACGTGGGGTTCGCCCTCGATGGGGATGCCGATCGGTGCCTCGGAGTCGACGAACTCGGCAATGTGATCGATGGCGATGAACTCATGGTGGCGCTTGCTATCGATATGAAACGTCGTGGTCAACTCGACGGAAATTCACTCGTGGTAACGGTCTTGTCGAATCTGGGCTTGCACATCGCCATGCGGGATGCAGGGATTTCGGTCGTTGAAACACCGGTCGGCGATCGCTCGGTGATGGCTGCGATCGAAGCGGGTGGCTTCGGCCTCGGCGGCGAGCAGTCTGGCCACATCATTGTGCGGCGCCGGGCGACCACCGGAGATGGGCTGCTCACGGCATTGCTCTTGAGCGACGTGCTGCGCCGCACGCGAATGTTGGCATCCGAGGCGAAGGCCCAAATGGTCGCGTTGCCGCAGGTGATGATGAATGTGGTCGTGTCTTCGATGCCCGACCTAGCTGTCGCCGACCGACTGTGGGCCGAGGTCGCAGCAGTTGAAACCAGCCTGGGAACTGACGGGCGAGTCCTTGTACGAGCTTCTGGGACTGAGCCGCTCATTCGAGTCATGGTCGAAGCCCCGACGTCGCAAGTTGCTCGCGAATGTGCCGAACGCCTCGCTCGGACCGTGAGCGCGATGTGGGCGTAAATACAGCGCTCGATTGCCCGTAGACTCTGCACAATGTGTGGAATTGTCGCGGTAGCGACCCGGCGAAGTACCCGCCAACCTCCCGAACTGAATCGCATCATCGAACAGTTGGGTGCGCAGTTGGCCGCGGTTGCGGCTATTGCGATGCAGGGCGAAGTCGCGACCGGCCTCAATTTGATCGGAATGAAGCTTGGCGAACTCGATGTCGAACTTTCTGGCGTCCCTGGTTTACAAGCCCTGCTGACCGATGTCGAAGGTCGCGGCTCGATCGATCGCTGCATCGACCAAATTGCCGATGCACTCGGAGCCCTCGAAACGGACCTTGACGCCGCGATGGAGCGCGGGGCGATCAGCGACAGCGTTGAGGTCGTGAACGCCGCGTTGGTCCAGGCGAAGGACGCGGTCTGGGCGATCAGTCACGATCGACTGCGCAGTGCGCGATGCGTAGAGATGCTTGGTGGTGAGCATCAGTCGACAGCGTCCGTCGAGGCGTTCTACGCCGTGCAGACGACGTTTTCCGCTCTTGATCGACTGGAAGTACGTGGACGTGATTCCGCAGGAATCCATCTGCTAGTCCATGACCACGGCCTGGAAATCGACGAGCCTGCGATTGCTGCGATGTTGCAGGCGCGCAACGTTGATCCGTTGTTCGGCGCGATGTCGGTGCGTGTGGTCGACGGCTGTTTGAGTTTCGTCTACAAAACTGCTGCGGAAATCGGTGAGCTCGGCGACAACACCACCGCGCTGCGGCAACAGATTACGAATGATGAACTTCTGCGCTTGGCCTTACGGAGCCCTGGGGCGCGTTCACTTGTCGTCGCGCATACGCGTTGGGCGAGCATCGGGATCGTGTCGGAACCCAACGCGCATCCTCTCAATAGTGATGAGATTGCTGTCGCGAAGCCCGGTCCCTACGTTGTCGCGTCATTGAACGGCGATGTCGATAATTATCTTGAGCTTGCTGAACATGCGTCGCTGCGGATAGCGGGTGACATCACAACCGATGCGAAAGTGATTCCTGTGCTCACGAGCCGCAGAATGGCCGCGGGTGCATCGGTCCAAGAAGCGTTTCGAGCAACGGTTTCGGAGTTCGAGGGCTCGGTCGCGATCTGCGCAGTCTCGGCAACCGACCCGAACCTCGTGTTGCTGGCTCAGCGCGGCAGCGGTCAGGCCGTCTACGTAGGGCTCGGCGAGGACGCGTTCATCGTCGCGAGCGAACCGTACGGACTCGTCGAGATTGCGCCGAAATATTTTCGACTCGACGGCGAGACGATGCGCGCAGAGGGTGAACCCGCTACGCAGGGTCAAATTGTTGTGCTCGACAGCACCATGGCGGGATCGCTGTCGGGTATTCGTCGGTTCGGATATGAAGGTGCTGATCTTGCGGTGGAGGCGCCGGAGTTACTGACTCCCGAAATGACCACCCGTGATGTGGATCGCGGCGATGCGCCGCACTATTTCTTGAAGGAGATCACCGAAGCCCCTGAATCGCTGCGGAAGACGTTGCGAGGCAAGATTGTTGCAAGCGCTGACGGCCTGTTGTCGGTGTCGCTCGATAACGCGATGTTGCCGGCGGAGATCCGCGCACGACTGCGAGACGGATCGCTGCGAAAGGTCTATGCGATCGGTCAAGGAACTGCGGCCATTGCGGGGCAGAGTTTCGCCGCGGCACTGTCGCGGATTGCGGGCAACCGCGTCCAGGTTGAAGCGATCGCCGCAACTGAGTTGTCGGGATTCGGACTCGTCGACGACATGTCGCATTGTTTGGTCATCGCAATTTCGCAGTCGGGGACAACGACCGACACGAACTGCACTGTCGATTTGTGTCGCGCTCGCGGCGCTGCAGTCCTTGCAATCGTCAACCGCCGACAGAGCGATCTGGTGGACAAGTCCGATGGTGTGTTATTCACTTCCGATGGTCGCGATGTCGAAATGGCGGTCGCGTCTACGAAAGCGTTCTACGCGCAAATTGCCGCGGGAATGCTGATGGCGTACGCGATCGCTGGTGAGGTCGCGACGGTTGACACGCGGGAGTGCGACGAGTTGCTGAGTGCGTTGCGACGGTTGCCACTTGCGATGCGCGAAGTTGTCGCGATGCGCGAAACAATCGGAGCGATGGCGGCGCGCCACGCGCCGTTTCGTCGCAGCTGGACCGTGGTTGGCAACGGTGTCAATCGCGTCGCAGCGCAAGAGGCGCGGATCAAGCTTTCGGAACTCTGCTACAAGTCGATTGGCTGTGACACCACCGAAGACAAAAAGCACATTGACTTGTCGGCTGAACCGATGATTCTGGTGTGTGCTGCCGGGCTAACTGGTTCCAATGCAGATGATGTGAGCAAAGAAGTCGCGATTTTTCGAGCTCATAAAGCGGCACCAATTGTGATCGCGTCGGAAGGCGAGATCCGTTTTTCGGCCGCGCTTGACACGATTTTCGTGCCTACCGTCCATCCCTACCTTGATTTTGTGCTCTCGGCGATGGCCGGGCATGTGTTCGGGTATGAGGCGGCGCTATGTATTGATGCGTCGGCTCGGCCGTTGCGTGAAGCACGTGTGCTGATTGAAACAATTGTTAGTAGCCATGCCGATGACGACGCAGTCATGCGAGAACTAGCGAACGAAGTCGGTCCGCTTGCGGCTCAGTGTTTCGACACGATGCGCAGCGGTGGGTACGACGGTGCAATGGAAGCCGCGACGGCCGTTCGCCTTGTCGGCCTGTTGCGATATGCCGCTGGCATTGCCTCGTTGGAGGGGTACTCGTTGGAATTCGGCAAGGTTGGGACCCCAGCCACGTTGGTCGTAGATCTCCTTGCCGGTTTGAGTTCAGCGATCGATGAGCTGACGCGCCCCGTCGACGCCATCAAACATCAAGCCAAGACCGTCACCGTAGGTATTTCTCGAAGCGACGAAACGCTGTTACGAGTTGCTTTGGTCCGGGAAGTCCTGAATGCAGGCGCTCCCCGCGATGCATTGTCGTATCGTGCCTTGCGGACGTTGGTAGAGCTCGATGCTGGGGTTGCTGAAATCGCGGGGTTCACGCGGTATCGAATCGATGGTGATGTTGAAGCTGATGCGACGATCCATGTCGTCGATCGTGGCGGTATTTCGACGGCAATCGATTCGCGAACGGACACAGATCCCAGGCTGCGTGGCTCGAAACACCGCGCGGCTTTCGAACGCGAAGTGACCGTGGTGCGCGGGCGAACTGATGGACGCACGATGATTTTTGTGCCAGAAGTGAAAGGTGCCCACACCGTCGGTCTAACCCTATTGCACACAGTATTTCGTGACTATGTTGAATCGGATGTAGCGCGTCGGATCTTGCAGGGCTATCGAGGGCGGTACGCCGCGATCCAAGATCAAGTAACCGAAACTGAGCCGTCATTCGATGACGAAGTGCTGAATAGCATTGAACTCATATCTTTGTTGACCGAACCAGTCGTGCAGTTGGCTGAGCATTGGCGTCGTCGATAGGTCATGGACCCGGTACTTACTCCCGCAGCAATGCGCGAGGCGGACCGTCGCACGATCGCGGCGGGCGTCGACGAGAACGTGTTGATCGATCGCGCCGGGCGCGCGGTGGCATGGCATGCCCGAACCATGCTCGGGGGCACCTACGGACGTAGGGTCGTCGTGCTGTGCGGTAAGGGAAACAACGGCAATGATGGGCGGGTCGCGGCTCGTGTACTGGCGCGATGGGGTGCGCGTGTAACGCTGTGTGACGTTGAATCACCGTTAACAGTTGCGCAGTTGCAACGTGCACTGGATGAGTGCGATCTCGCAATCGACGCAATGTATGGGTCGGGTTTTCGTGGCGAACTCACTGGAATGGCAGTCACGATTGATGCCGAACTGTACCGGGCTCCGAAAATTCTTGCCGTCGACATTCCCTCGGGAGTCGATGGAGCTACTGGTGAAATTCGCGGCGCGGGACTGGTTGGCGGCGCCGTATTGGCTCATGAGACGCTCGCTTTGGCCGCGCTGAAGCCCGGGTTACTGTTCGAACCAGGACGGTTTCACGCGGGTCGAGTCACTGTCGCAGATATTGGAGTTGATGTCGGTGCAGTTGACATCTGGAATTGGACTTGTGTCGATGCCGCACTAGCCCCGCTTGAACGTTGGCCGCAGGAACACAAGTGGTCGTCGGCGGTGCTCGTAGTTGGTGGATCGAAAGGTATGAGCGGCGCTCCGCTGCTTGCCGCTCGTGCTGCGCAGCGCAGTGGTTCGGGGATGGTGGTCGTTGCATCGCCGCACCAATGCGAGTCGACGTCTTGGGCTCCCGAAGTTGTATTTCGATCAGTTCCCGCGGCGCCTGATGGTGCGATGCTGGACAACGCCGCAGAGGAATTGCTCAATGATATTGGGCGGTTTTCTGCTTTGGTTGTCGGTCCGGGCCTTGGTCGTATGCGATCGAGCCAGCGCGTCGTGCGCTCGATCGTGGCGACTGCTCCGATTCCAGTCGTGATCGATGCGGACGCGCTGCATGCCTTGTCGCCCGATTTCGCTGAGCTGCGGATCCGTTCGAATGCGGGCTTACCGCCTGCGATTTTGACACCTCACGCTGGTGAATACCGGGCGTTGAGTGGCCGTGAAATTGGAAGCGATCGCATTGAGGCGGCTCGATGGCTAGCTGTCGAGACACAGTCGATTGTGTTGTTGAAAGGCCCGGGAACGGTGATCGCATCGCCGCATGGGTTTACTGCGGTGGTTGCAAACGGAGGAAGCGAACTAGCGACGGCCGGTTCCGGCGACGCGTTGTGCGGGATTATCTCGGCAATGTGCGCGCAGTTGGGAACGGCGACTGCCAGTCCTGCAAGCGCAGACGACGTGGTGATGGCGGTTGCTTCTGCGGTGTGGGTCCATGGTGATGCCGCGCAGCGCACACGGTTGGGTCCGAGCATGACGGCTAGCGACTTAATCGAAACGATTCCCGCGACGCTGCACGCGCTGAGGTTCGTGGGCCAAACGGTGTCGCTTCCGTGTGAGGCCAACCAATGAAGCCGAGTTTGCGCCCTGTGTGGGCTGAAGTCGATATTGCGGCAGTGCGTGCAAACGTTCGAGCACTCATGCGTCTCGTTGCACCCGTGCCCGTGCTCGCGGTGGTGAAAGCCGACGCATACGGCCACGGTGCGTTCGAGGTTGCGAATGCCGCGATTTCGGCGGGCGCGTCGATGCTGGGCGTTGCGTTGGTCGAAGAGGGTGTCGCGCTGCGCGAACATGGTGTTGAGGCTGAAATTCTTGTGTTGTCGGAGCCGGTGGCTGACGCTGCTGACTCGGTGGTCAAATACCGTTTGACTCCGGCTGTATACACGCTCGGTGGCGTCGCAGCCCTCGAGGCTGCGGCCCAACAACAGCTTCGAGAACGAGTCTCTGTACAGCTCAAAATCGACACAGGGATGCACCGCGTTGGCGCCGACGCTCGCGTCGCGCTCGAGGTTGCACGAGCCGTTGATCGTTCTCATGGGTTGAGGCTTTCTGCAGTGTGGACGCACCTAGCTGTCGCAGATGAACAGGATCACGCCTACAACGGGCGTCAGCTTGCGCGCTTTGCATCTGCAGTGCAGACGATTCGCGATGACGGCATCGATCCAGCGATGTTGCATGCCGCCAATACGGCCGCAGCGATTGGTCTCCAGGATTCGCGTTTTGATTTAGTTCGTTGCGGCATCGGCGTCATGGGCATCGCTCCGGCACCTTGGCTTGCCGAATCAATCGACTTGCAGCCTGCATTGTCGGTTCACGCCGCGGTGTCGTACACGAAACGTGTCGAAGCCGGCGAGGCGATCAGCTATGGGTTGCGGTATCGACTCAGTCACGCGAGCAATATCGTGACAGTGCCCATCGGATATGCCGACGGTGTGCCGCGGCTGCTGGGGGAGCGAGGCGGTGAGGTGCTGATTCGCGGTGTTCGGTTTCCGATCGCCGGCACTATCACGATGGATCAGATGCTCGTTGATGTGGGTGAAACGCCCATTGAACCTGGCGAACCCGTGGTATTGATTGGTAGTCAGGGCGAAGGATGCGTGACAGCACAGGAATGGGCTGATCGTGTCGGCACAATCCCCTATGAGATCGTTTGCAGCATTGGTCCGCGAGTGCCGCGTCGGTACGTTGATGGTGGGTTGTGAGTCGTCTCCGGGCGCTCGCAAAAGGTGTCAGTTTGGCCGGCGTCGCCACTGTGGCGCTGGGCGGCGCCGCCGTCGCAGCGGAGCGCTATGCGCTGTCACGAATCCGTCGCACTCCTGATCCGGAGCCACACAGCGTGTTGGCCGAACTGCAGTTTCCTGTTGCGTCCGTTGCTTCATTCGATGGCGGCACCATCAATTACGTCGACGTCGGATCCAGCGATGCGGCTGTGACTTTCGTGTTATCTCATGGCGTCACGCTGTCCATTCGCACGTGGATTCGTCAAATTTCAATGCTGGCCACCGCAGGATTTCGCGTGATTGCGTTCGATCACCGCGGGCACGGCGGATCGCAACTTGGCACGACTGGCTGGTCGGTTGCGAACCTCGGTGATGACGTTGCAACGCTGCTCCACGAACTCGAATTGATCAATGTGGTGATCGTCGGGCATTCGATGGGAGGTATCGCGGCGCAGTCGTATCTCGCTCGCCACCGCGATGCCGCCGCTGCCCGGTTGGTGGGCTTGGTCTTGCTCTCGACGCTTCCTTCGGCACTCGTTGGTTCGCAAGCCGCCCGCTTTGGTCAACTGGTTGAACAAGTTACGCGCAAGACTCCGGATTCAACGCGACTTTGGGCGAATCCTCAGATCGGGTTGTTGCTGGCGCGCTTTGGGTTTGGGCGCGACCCAGTTGCAAGTCATGTGGAACTTGTTCGCCAGATGATGGTCGCGTGCCCGAAGACCACGCGCGTCGAAGGGCCACGTTCGCTCATTGGTTTCAACCTCGTTGGTGAACTAGCGAACATCACCATACCGACGCTCGTCATCGGCGGCACCGCCGATGTCATCACGCCACCTGGGGATTCGCAGCGTATGTATGAGTCAATACCCGACGCTCGTATTGAAATGCTCGAAGATGGCGGTCACATGCTGATGCTCGAACGAGCAGACATCGTCAATGAATTGCTTGTTGATTTCGGCCTCAGCGTTGCGCCGAGCGATGACTAACTCCGCGCTGCAACCTGAACACACGTCGCTTGCAGTGGTGCGTGCCGCGGCGGTGCTCTGCACCAACTGTGAGCTTGCTCAACTGGGGCGCACGCAGGTGGTCTTTGGCTCCGGACGCTCGGATGCCGATGTGCTGATCATTGGCGAAGGGCCGGGCGCTCAAGAAGATGCCGCTGGAGAACCGTTTGTAGGGCGATCCGGTCAATTGTTGACTCGACTACTTGAAGGTGCGGGCATGTCGCGCAACGATGTGTACATCGCCAACGTGGTGAAGTGTCGACCTCCCAACAATCGAGATCCCCGACCGCATGAAATTGCCGCATGCTCACCGTGGCTCGATCGTCAACTCCAAATCGTGAATCCGAAACTGATCGTAACGCTCGGCAATTTCGCCACGCGCTCGATGTTGGGCACCAAGCTTGGAATCACCAAGATTCGCGGTGTGGAGTTCGGCTTTCACCGTGCGGGCGTCGTGGCGACCCTGGTACCGACGCTGCATCCTGCCGCGGTCTTGCGCAACGGTCACCGCGCTTTTGAGCAATCGCAGGGTGATTTCGAGTTGGTCAGTCGCCGGATGCAAGAGTTGCACACGTGATTTCCGTCGTCTCAACGTCGCGAGCTGACACCCTTGCCCTCGGTGGTCTCGTCGCCGATGTACTCATCCCCGGTGACACCGTGGTCCTCACGGGCGAGCTGGGAGGCGGCAAAACTGCGTTTGTTACGGGTGCAGTGCAAGGGCTCGGTTCTGAGGACCTTGTGTCGAGTCCAACTTTCGCCATCGTTCAGGAGTACTTCGGTCCTGTTGTGATTGCGCACGCAGATTGGTACCGGATCGGACACGCGCAAGAGCTGTTTGACATCGGATTCGAAGAACTGCTTGATGGCAGCCGCGTGGTGTTCGTGGAATGGGGCGATCGTGCGTTGGAGATTGTTCCTGACTGTTACCTGCAAGTTTCGTTTCGCCACCGCGCAAATATTGATGAACGTGACATCACATTGGTTGGGCAAGGGCCGCAATGGCAGGACCGTATTGTCGGCCTCCAACGTTCCATCCGCGCCGCCGAGAAGTTTCTTGCCACGGACGCGACGCTGTGAACCTGCTGACGATCGACACCTGTACCCGTCGTGTCGGTGTCGCGATCGCACGCGACGGGGAAATGATCGCGTCGCGGCCTTCGAATGATCGCGTCGTTGCTGTTGGTGCGGGGTCGCCGCGCCACGTCGAAGAACTCGCTCCTGCGATCCGGCAACTCTTGCGCGAATCGGCGATGACCGCGCGTGATATCGATGCGATTGCGGTGACCGTCGGCCCCGGCATGTTCACAGGTTTGCGGGTCGGGATCGCGACCGCCTGCACCTTTGCGAGCGCGCTGCGGTTACCTATGATTCCGCTGTCGAGCCTTGAAGTGCTCGCCGAGCCGTGGAGCGATGCCGATTGCGACGGCGTTGTGGCGATGCTCGATGCCCGCAGGAATGAGCTTTATTACGCCGTTTTCCCACGCGAGACCCAAGGTCTGGACTACAGCGCTCCCTGCGATATCACGACGCCCGAAACCTTGGCGGGGGAGCTCGCAACCCACGGCGGGCGGCTGTTGTTATGTGGCGATGCGGCGACCCACTTTTCGGACAATTTTGCGGATCTTCGCGATGTAGTCATTGTGGGTGCTGATTTCGACGCGCCATCGTGCGCGTCGATGGTGCGGATCGCATTCGCAAAGTGGCAACTTGGCGAAGTTGTCTCTGCGAGCGACGTTGCGCCCGCATATTTGCGCCAGAGTGACGCCGAGATCAACGTCGCCAAAGTGTCGGGCGGCACGATGTGAATCAGGAGATCACCATTGTCGCGATGCGCCGCCGCCACACACGGGCGGTCCTTGCGATCGAACAGTCTGTAAACCCCAAGCCATGGTCATCCGCAGTCTTGCAAAGTGAGCTGGCGCTGGTGGATACGCGAAGGTATTTCGTCGCGATACGAAAAGGGAAAGTGGTTGGCTTCGCAGGTTTGATGCTTGCGGTTGACGATGGCCATGTGACCAACATCGGCGTGAAGCCCGAGGCGCAACGGAGCCACGTCGCCACCCGCCTCATGATTGTGTTGTGTCGAGCCGCGATCGAATTGCAGGTGAAAGCACTTACCCTCGAAGTCCGCCTCTCGAATAAACCAGCCCAGGAGTTGTATCGTCGTTTCGGATTTGCTCCCGTTGGGGTGCGCAAGTCGTATTACCAACAGCCCGACGAAGATGCACTGATCATGTGGGCGCACGAAGTGGGGGCGAATGAATATCGTCAGCTTCTCGATGGCCTTGAGCTTCGTGTCGGTGGGCCAGTTCGTATTGTTGGATCGTCGCTTGTGATTTCAAACGTCAAGGGATCGTGATGTTGGTACTCGCAATTGAATCGAGTTGTGATGAGACTGCGGTCGCGATTGTGCGCGACGCGACGGTGGTGTGCAGTTCGGTAATTTCGAGCCAAGTGCAATTGCACGCTCCGTTTGGTGGTGTGGTGCCGGAAATCGCGAGCCGCGCGCATCTTGAACAGATTCAGCCGTTGCTGAGCGAAGCGTTACGTGAAGCGAGTGTAGAACTGGATGACATTGGCGCGTTTGCCGCGACCGAAGGCCCCGGGCTCGCAGGAGCGTTGATCGTTGGTGTGGCAGCGGCGAAGACACTGGCGCTCGTCTTCGATAAGCCATACGTGGGAGTGAATCATCACGAAGGTCACCTGTACGCGGCGCTACTCCAAGAGCCCCAATTGCTCGCACCCTTTATGGCGTTGGTTGTCTCGGGTGGTCACACGATGATCGTCGACGTGCGCGCGTTTGGTGACTATCGGATCGTGGGGCGAACGGTCGACGATGCCGCGGGAGAAGCCTTCGACAAGGTGGCTCGATTCTGTGGGCTTGGATATCCCGGTGGACCGATCATTGATCGACTCGCTGCGAACGGTGATCCCAACCTGGTGCGGTTACCGCGCCCGATGCTGAATGATGGTTACGACTTTTCGTTTTCCGGATTGAAAACCGCAGTCGTCAGGTTCAAGCAAGACAATCCCGGTGTCGCGATCGAAGATCTGGCTGCAGGGTTTCAGGCCGCGGCCGTCGACGTGCTGTGTACCAAGCTCTTGCGCGCCACGGAGGCTGCGAGCTACGACACTGTTGTTGTCGTCGGTGGTGTTGCTGCGAATTCAGGGCTTCGACAAGAAATTGTTGCCCGTTGTGAGGTGACCGACGTGCGGTGTGTTCTGGCCGATCGGCATTTGTGTACCGATAACGCTGCCATGATCGCCGCCGCCGCGAGCGGGCAATTGGCTCGGCTCGGCCCAACCGACCTCAGCGCACCGGCCCGTCCTGGCCTTCGGCTGAGTTAGCACTCTCATGGGGTGAGTGCTAACATTGCGGCCGTGCACCGGTCATCGGTGCCACGTGTCCACATTCGGAAATATCAAATCTTGGAGATGCATCGATGAAGCTGCAGCCATTGGAAGACCGCATCGTCGTCCGCACCGCCGAGGCCGAGGAAAAGACCGCGAGTGGTCTTGTAATCCCCGACACTGCCAAAGAGAAGCCCCAGCAGGGTGAAGTTTTGGCCGTAGGCCCCGGTCGTCGTTCTGACCAAACTGGCGATCTGATTCCTCTCGACATCGCGGTTGGCGACACCGTGGTTTACTCAAAGTACGGTGGCACCGAAATTAGCCACGACGGCGACGACTACCTCATCCTTAACGCGCGTGACGTGCTGGCGAAGGTCGGCGCAAAGGCAAAAAAGAAATAACACTGGCGCGGCTTTCGCCGCGATCTGTTTGAAATACAACTGCGACGGCCAAATGGCCGTCGCAGTTGCATTTGTGCCATTCGTCATTTGTGCGCCGATCCGAGCCGCGATTGCTCAGACGACCGTGACCGCCGCCGATATCAACGCGGAGGAGTTTCTATGGTCCGGTTGCACGCTCGCGCAGTTCTTAGGTATGACGCGATACGCCCGACGGGTGTTTCGCGTGGCGCGGCGCGGCGCGGCGTGAGCGATCGAAGTAGCGATACACCTCGCCCCGAATCGGGTGAGCGAGGAGAGATGCTTCTTGAATTGCTGATGACCACTTCGATCGTGTCGATTTGCGTGATTGGATTGGTAGGAGCGTTGGGATCGAACTTCCGGTTCTCCGCCGTCAGTCGCGAAATCAACAACGCCGATCAACTCTTGAGCCGATACGCCGAGTCGTTGGCAGCTGTCGCCTATGAACCTTGTGCCGGCTCGCAACCGTATGAGAGCGCCGCGGTGGAAGCGATTCCGTCAAACGACCTCCCGAAACGAGTGGCGACGGGTCCGAGCGGAAAAATTGGTACTACCTCCGATGACTTTGGGCTCGCGGTTGAGTCTGTCCAATATTGGCAGCGAGATACCGAGCCCGCGACATTCGATAAGTCCTGTGACGCCGGCTCCGATCCTGGTGTGCAACGCCTTGTGCTTGTCATCGAAAACGGCGATGCAACGATCTCGCGGCGCGTGACGATTATTAAGGCCGCGTCATGAGCCGCATGCGACCAGGTTTTGGGTGCAAGCGCACAGAACAGGGAATGACACTGATCGAAATGATCATCGGGATTTCCATGTTGACCGTTATCGCGGCTCCGCTCACGAGTGCGGCCATTCTGTTCGCGCAACATGGTGCCGAAGTCGACAAGAGTATTAGCGACGACGGCTCCATTCGAGCCGTAGCCGCGTTGTTCGTCGCCGACGCTCAGTCGGCGCGATCAGTGATGGTTGACGACTCAACCGCTTGCGGAAGCACCAACGATGCAGCCGCATCGTTTCGCTGGAATGAATCGGGACAGTCGATTACTTCGTCTTGGTTCGTTGAGACGATCAACGACGAGCTGGTGCTTGTGCGCCGCCGTTGTTCGGGCGCTGCTCTGATTGGATATCAACGGGTTGCCGAGATCGCGGCAGCCCCCAAGATCAGTTGCTTTCCGGATTGTGAAGCACCGACAGCGGTCACGATCGTCGGCAATGCAGCGAATGGCGCGGTGTTTTCGTTCTCGGGCGAGCGAAGGACTACGTGACGATGACCCGCCATCTTCGAATGCAACGTGCCATCCGAAATTCTGAAGCTGGTGCCTCACTGATCTTGGCGCTCATGTTCACGACCGCCATCGCGTTCATGATCGCGGCGTCGCTAGATTTCGCCAATTCTTCATTCGGGCAGTCGAACGGGCAGACCCGCTCGCGAAATGGCGCGTATGCCGCCGAGGGTTCAGTGCGAACGCTTATCGCGGC
>SXHN01000106.1 GCA_005773635.1 Actinomycetota bacterium | reverse complement strand
GCGATCAAAACTTTTAGGAACGCGCCGCCGAGGAGATACTCGCGTGCCTGAACGACAGGTATTGGCCCGATTCCTGGGATCTCACACCGTTCACCGTCGTTCAACTCGCCCCGTAGTAGTGCTTCGAAATCGATCACGACCACCAAATCAATATTCGCTGCCGGTTTGGCAACGACTGGCATTTCCGACGTTGATTCAGCTGCGGGTGTTGGTGGTGTGATGTGTGCGATGAGGGCGTCCGCGGCGTAGTTCTCTTGGGTGTCGCGGACACCCTGGCGTCGTGCCGGATCGAAGATTTTCTTGGCGTCGGCTTCGATCCGCCGCCGAAACGCCGTACCCGCGACCGGTTCGAGCCGGAACTTCCCGCAGGTCATTCCTTCGTCATCGACCCAGAAGGTCAATGACCGCGCCGCCCGTTGCCGCCGCGTACGTTCGGCTTCTTCCTCGCTACTACGTGCCGCAGCCAAGACTCACGCCGATTCGCGTTTCACTTCAGTCAAACCACCACGGTGCGCGGCACGCAACAGGTGCTGTTCTTCCCCAGGTGCTTTGATTGCAGCGCGGGTTACTGCCGATGCTTGGGGTAACGAGAGGATTCCTTGACGGATCGATGATGCTGTCTCGGGGAGTTTCTCTATCGAACGCGCCACTGCGACCGTCTCAATCGCGGGGCCGATCCCAGTACCCGAAACGTTCGATAACCAATCCGCTGGCGATTTCGCACCCGTATTGGCCCACGACCCCGTCGTATCTACCCGGCCCATCGCGAGCATCTTTCCTGCCGCTGCGATCCGTTCGATCTCTGCGAAGACCACCACAAGATTCCGTGCCGCGACCCCATCAATACGATCAGTGTCGAGAGCCACAACACGGGTACGCAGTTCGTCTCGGAGGCCTTGAATCTCAGTCAACATCTACCAATATTGAAACACGAGGGTACGACATCCAACCAACAAAATCAGGCACTATTCGCACACATCACAAAGAATATTCACGACGTCTCTCGCCAGGCCGCTCACGTCGAGCTCGGATGGCGAGGACTCGTGCGTCAGCGTGGTCGATCAGTCGTCGATTTCGACCTGCAAAGGACCTGTGGTCCGAAGCAGATGCTCGTGCGGCATCCAGCACCCTGGATCTGCAAGGATGCAACGATGGCGAACCTCACACGACACGGCGACATCTTCATCCTCGATCTCGGCGGCGGCGACAACCGCTTCAACGAGCAAAGCGTTACCGAAATCCATGCGGCACTCGACGAGATCGAAAGCGCGAGCGGGCCTGTCGCGTTGGTGACAACCGCGCAAGGCAAGATCTGGTGTAACGGCCTTGATCTCGACTGGATGGCAACCTCCAACGTCGACATTTCTGCGTTCCTCGGCCGGGTTCAGGCAACGATGGCGAGGCTGCTGTCGATCCCCGTATTCAGTGTGGCTGCGATGCAAGGGCACGTGTTCGCAGCAGGCGCCATATTCGCGCTTGCACACGACGTCCGGATCATGCGCAACGATCGCGGCTGGTTTTGCCTCCCCGAGGTCGATCTCGGCATGCCGTTCGGTGAAGGGCTTGGCACGTTGAATCGACTCAAGCTTTCGCAACCGGCGTTGCACCGCCTCGCGGTCATGGGAGAGCGCATCACCGGCCCGGTCGCGCTGGAGCTCGGTGTCGTTGACGCGCTCGCGGCTGAGGAAGAAGTGTTGCCCACGGCTATGGCCCGAGCGGTCGAACTGGCACCGAAATCGAAACCGATTCTCGCAACTATTCGCCGCGACTTCTACGGCGATGCGATCGACGCGCTACTGCGGCCCCCACCGACCGCGCGCTAAAGCACACGTCAATGAACACACGCCTCATCATTGATACCGATATCGGAACCGATGTAGATGATCTCTGGACGCTGATGATGCTGCCGGGTCTCAATGCTGTGCGGCTCGAAGCGGTGACAGTGGTGTATGGCGACACCCAACTTCGCGCTCGCCTTGCGGCGTGGGCATTGTCGGCAATGGGCATCGATGCTCCGGTGCACCGCGGCTGCGAAGCGACGTTGAGTGGCAAAGCCGTGATGTGGGCAGGCCACGAAGGCGTCGGTGTCGAGGGCCTCACCGATGCGGAGTTTGCTGTGGGCGACGCAGTCGAAACCTTGATCGAACGCGCCGCCATCAATCCAGGGACGCTCGAAATTCTTGCCATTGGGCCGCTCACCAACATCGCGACGGCGATCGAACGTGATCCGGCGTTTCGCAACCACGTTCGGCACCTCACGGTAATGGGTGGAGAGTTCCAAGTCGGATGGCCCGAGCACAACTTCACTTCCGATGTTTACGCCGCCGAGATCGTTCTTAAGTCCAACATCCCGATGACGATCGTGCCGCTCGATCAGACCCTGCGCGTGATGCTCGATCAAGCCGACATCGATCGAATCGCGGCGAACCACGCAATCGGTGCATCAATGGCCGCACAAGCTCAGCATTTCTGGAGATGGTTGTCGTCGGTCGTGCCAGGAGCACCCGGCAACGCCAGCGCACCGCACGACCCGATGGCACTGTTAGCAATGGTCGAGCCATCGTTGTTTCGTACGACGCCGATGGCCGTGGAAATGAACAACCAAGACGGCGTGGACGGAAGCGTGCGGGGCACACCAGACCCAACCTCGCACATATCGGTCGTCACCGACATACAGCGCGAGTCGGTGCACGCTGCCCTACTGCGCGCGCTCGGTTGCCCCTAATTCAGCACGCCGGGCGTAGTCGCCGGATTCCAGATCGTTGCGGTCTTCGTCGAGCCCTTGCGCCAGAGCACGGCCGAGCAATCGCCGCAGCAGCGGGGCCGCAAGACGCGCCGCACCGGACGCCTCTGAACGCAACGTGGCGCGAACCTGCGTGGCATCGGCACCCGAAGCTGCGAAGTCGAAGGTGATACTGCCCGGAGCGAACACGCCCTCAAGCAACGCGTTGACCTGGTGCGCGGGGTCGGCACGGTCAAGGCGAAATCGTTGACGCAGAGACTTCGGGCCGATCCGCGTGATCTGGTCGTATTCGCACTCCGCGGCGTCGTCTCGCGTCACTAGGAATTGCACGCCCCGATGATGGCCACGACGCTCGTGGTACGCCACATCGCCGAATTGCGCCTGCACCTCGACCAGCGCCCGCTGGATAACAATTGATCGCGATACTTCTAACATGGGCATGAGCATGCCATATTGGCAGGCTCGAGCGGTGACGCGATCCGCCATGCGCGATTTATCGCTTAGCGCGCTTCCCATTGTTTCATCTGGTCACGCAACCAACCGTGTTCCCAGAAGCTCTCGTCGCCGCCGTTTGCCAGCAGATACCGATGAGATGCGATCATCAGCGCCTTGACGCGTGCAGATTCGCCGCCCGCAGCAACGGCTTCACCGATACGAATCGCCAGCACCGCGTCGCCGCGTTGCAACGCCGCCTCGGCCCGGGCGATAGACGCGTCGACCCCGGCGGCCTCAACAAGTTCGGCCAAGGCCGCAGCTGCTGAATCTGGATACAACTCCGTGCTCGATTGCAGCTTGAACCAACCGACGTAGCTTTCCCAGAGCGTACGAACGGCCCAGGAAACTTTGCCATAGCCCTGACCGACCCGCAGTTCGGGCGGCAATTGAATCTCCCGCATCAGCGTCGAGACGTCAGTGCCAGCGTTGAATCCTGCAAGCGCGTGGCGATGAACATATTCGACTGCGTCGTGCATACGCTCCAGGCAGGCATCAATGAGTTCGGCGCCTCGGATCGCCTCATGCCGACCAGTGATGAGCGTCTCAGGCTGGAGTTCACGGACCATTTTGTTTGTTGCGAGTTGCGGTTCTACAAAACGGTACTTGTCGCCGCGAATCGTGTTGAGATTTGGAAAGTGTGGAAACAACGGGCCAAACAAGTTGCTGACGAGCGCGACTCGACGTTGCGGCAACCACACCACAAGGCAATCCGTGGTTTCACCGACCGCTGCGATCAGCTCCATTCGCAGACCGTCAACGTTGATTGTCAATCGGCGATCGACAAGGAGATCCGCCGTGGGCTCCGACTGCGCCATCGATACGCCCGGGTTTTGCTTATAGATGCGGCGAGCATCCGTGCCGAGCATGTCGAACCAAATACCGGCGGTACGCATCCGCAATTCACGGATGCGGGCGTCGTCGGCTTGACATGCAGGGTTGTTGGCTTGCGCCGCGTACAACGTTGCCCTTTCCTTGAAGAGATCAACGCCACCAACGTGATCGACGTGCGCTTGAGTGGTAACGATGTAGTGCGTCGGCCCTGGGCGAATCGCGTCAAAGACGCGTTTGTGGTGGGGTGCCTCGTAGCCCATTCCAGTGTTGATGATGATGCGACCGCCGTCAGTAAGCAACATGTAGGCCGCCGTCGTTCCACCAGATCGGTAGATGCCATCGGCGATCTCGTAGGCAGGATCGTCGTAGGCGGCAGTGAGCAGCTCTTTGCCAGGCCGCGTGTCAATGAGGTTATCGACCTGTTCCTGAATGTTCATTGGACCTCGATCCGGACGTTGTCGAAGTGCTCGAAGTACGCGCCAAAACGGGCTCGCACTTCTTGCGGAGTGACGTTGAAATCGCCGCGGAGGTTGTACACAACCTGCCCGCCGCGCGTCCGCGGGTGGGCAGCCTGATACGCCGAGATCTCCGAACGGGCCTGATTATTGAACTCGATTCCCGCACAGTCGTATACACGCTGCAAGGTGCCAATTTCGTCGGCCATGTACTCGTGAAAGAACACATCGACGGTGCGATTAGCCGGCAACAAATGGCGATCGCGCAACGATGCATCGAGGAGCAGCCCGATTCGTTCGGTCCAGTAGTCGCGATACCACTCCGGCCGCGTCGCTCGGTATGTGTTGCGCGCCCCGTAACAGTTCATCGTGATTGTCGACTGCACGACCGCAACCGGATCTCGATGGGTCACCACAAACGTCGCGTCGGGAAACGTCGCAGTAAGCGGGCCGAGTTGTTCAAGGTGCTGCGGCGACTTCAATACCCAACGGTCGCGTGGTCGGTACCACTGAAGGATTTGCAACACCGTTTTCAGATATGCGTAGTGCGGGGCCTGATCGTGCGCAAGGTAGTAGTCGCGCCACTTCGGCGCGCGCGCAACCCACTCTGTGTTGTAATTCGAAAAGTCTGGAGCCTGCAACTCGTTTTCTTCGTGCACATGATCAGGCTCCATTGGATGCATGGCCGCAACAAAGGGGGCGGCGCTTTGCATTGCCTCCCACGTTTGTTGGCAACGAGTCCACCGAGGATCAATGCCATCGCCACTCGCGGCTTCACGCGGATTGGGTACCGGTTCGTACGACTCCCACAAGGGAATTGAGCGAAATCGAGTATCCGAGGCGAGCAGGTTTACAAGGTTCGTTGTGCCCGAACGCGGAAGACCCACCACGATCACCGGGCGAACGATAGGAATGTCGAGGATCTCAGGATGGCGTCGCAACACATCGTGGATGAGCAAACGATTGGCTGCGTAGCGAGCACAATCGCCGAACATCACCATGCGACCAATTCCGGTGCGCTCGTCATCTTCGTTCATCTCATCAAGTTGGACACCGAGCCGTTCGCGGAAATCACCCGGACCAAAGTTGTCAAGACCAGTGCGCTTGATCGCAGCGTCGCAAACCGCGGCAACGGTGAGTTCGGTTGGGTGCGACTCGCCCCACTCGAGGGCCAGTCGCTGCACATCATTGAGCACGGGCGCCGCAAGGTCGTCGATCTGAATTGTGTTGGTACCCTCACTCATTGCGCCAAATATCCGCCGTCGACGGCGAGGCAGGAACCCGTCGTGAATGACGATGCTTCGCTACTCAAAAACAACACCGCGGCGGCGACTTCTTCTGGGGTGCCCATTCGCGGGATTACGGCTTTGTTCACTTCGCTCGCAAGTAGCTCTGGGAAGCTTTGCATCGGCGCCGTCATCCGAGTTTCGATCAAACCCGGAGCCACCGCATTCACACGGATTCCGTCGTTCGCCCAGTGCACCGCGAGGTTGCGAGTCAGCGATAGCAATGCGGATTTCGCTGCGGAGTATCCAGGCACGATTGTGGTTGAGCGAAACGCCGTCATCGAAACGATATTCACAACGCTTGCGCCCCCAAGCATGGTGCTCGCTTTCAGCGCGCGTCGTGCGCGGACGGTAAGCCGCATTGCCCCTTCAACGTTCAGGTCAAGTGCCGCCGAAAAGCCGTCCGGGTCCCATTCGTCTTTGCCATCAGGAAAATTCGCGCCAGCATTGTTGACCAAAACGTCGAGCGAGCCGAGATCGCCAGCAAGCGCGTCGATGGCACTCTTATCGCGCATCTCGAGTTGCTGATAACTAAATCGGCTGAGATCGCAGTCGTAGTCGCTCGCCTTCGAGCGCGTGCCCGTCACTGTCACTGCGGCTCCCGCCACTGCAAAGCCAGACGCGACCGCGAATCCGATGCCGCTCGTGCCTCCAGTTACGAGCGCAGAAATGCCGTTGAAATCAAAGCGAAGTGAGTTCGTCACGCGTCTTCGCCGATCATCACCATGACTTTGCCGCAATCCTTGGAACCTTCAAGCAATTCGAGACCTCGCTCATAGTCTTCGAGGCTCACAGTGTGGGTGATGAGGTGCGACAGGTCGCGGCGCTGCAGCAGCTCTATCGCATCCTCAAAACGAGGCGGATATTCGAAAGAGCCTCGGATCGTGAACTGCTTCATCAACACGTTGACGTAATTGGTCAACACCGGCTGATAATGCAGCGCAACAATCGCCATACGCCCACCGAAACGGCCGCGTTCAAGAATTTCACCGATCACACGGTCGGAGCCCGATGCTTCGATGAACGCGTCGGTGGCGGCTGTCGGCCCGTACATAAATGGCGCGGTGCCATGGACTCGCTTGAGTTCTTTCCACACATTCACCTCAGTGGGATCAAACGCATGGGTCGCACCCAGACCAAGCGCAAACTCTCGACGTTGCGCGCTCAAATCGATCGCAACAACATCATTGATCCCGCGATCGATCATCGTCGCTATCGCCATCAACCCGACAGGGCCACAACCGAACACGGCGACCTTGTCGCCTGGCGCAACATCAGCTTGATTGACAGCTTGCATCCCGACCGCGAGCGGTTCTGCGAGCGCGGCAACTCGTAACGGCATACCTTCGGGCACTTTGAACAGCCGTCGCCCTTTCGCGGCATCTCGTACGAGCAACATCGGAGTCAGGCCCCCCTCAGGCGCGCCATTCCCGAGTCGGCTCCCGTCGTCGCCAGCCGGATGCACGATGACCCGATCGCCAACCGAGACATCTACAACTTCCGAACCGATCCATGCGACGGTGCCCGACATCTCATGCCCGAGTGCCTGCGGGCTGCCAGTAATACTGCCCATATGCACGAATGAAACATCGGTTCCACAGATTCCGCACGCGGCAACGCGTACAAGCGCGTCGAGCGGGCCGGGAGCAGGGTCCTCGATGTCGTCAAGGCGCACATCGTGCGGACCATGGACTCGGATTTGTTTCATGCTTGATGTGACCTGCTTACGATCGAAAGAGAGGCAGCAACGTAGCTGCGATCGCCAACTATTGTCGCTGTCGACCGGGGAGGCAACTTTGCCTCGCAACGTAAGGTTTGGACCCTCATGGATGCACCCGCACACGTCGAGGCGCCGGCAGCGCACAATCGTCACTACGGTGGCTTCGCACCGATACGGCTCGTCGCGGCACTCGGCGTGGTGTATGCACACAGTTACGACCTCACCGGCAATCGTCGGCACAAGCCGACATTCTCTATCGGCCATCAAGAGATACGCCTAGGGCGCATCGGCGTCGACATCTTTTTCGTTATCAGCGGGTTCCTCATCGCAACAAGTTGGCAACGGAGCCAATCAGCGCGGGATTACGCGGTGAAGCGTTTCGCTCGCGTGTGGCCTGCGCTCACATGTGTCGTCCTGCTGAGCGTTGTTGTCATTGGCCCAATCGCAACCGAACTCACAGTCGCGCAGTATTTCGGTCGTGGCGCAACCTTCGACTACGCATGGCACAACCTCACCATGTTCTTCGGGATACGTCACGATTTGCCGGGAGTCTTCTCCAGTGCAGCCCAAGGGTCGGTCAATGGATCGCTGTGGACCCTCCCCTACGAACTCTGGGGCTACGTCGTTATTGCGTTACTAGGAACTATTCGCCAGCTCCGCCAGGGACCGCTGCTGTACGGGTTGCTGGCAACGACCCTCGGGCTCTTCCAGCTTTCGTACAACGGCACGATCATGTTGGATTCGAGAGTGTTTGGCATGTCGGGCCGTGACGGCGTCGAACTAGCCGCCATGTTCCTCTTCGGAGCGGTCCTTTCGCGATGGAGTGACCGCCTAAATCTCCGCCACCTCTTTGCGAGTGGAGTGCTCCTGATCTTTGCCGCATTCGTGATCGGAACACCGACGCCGTATCTCGTCGGGCTCGGTTGCGCAGTCATTGGCGCAGGAGGTCTCCATGGATCTGCTATTCAGACTCTTGATCGGTTGGGCGATCCGTCGTACGGCATCTATCTGTTTTCCTA
Source organism: Actinomycetota bacterium (assembly GCA_005773635.1). Taxonomy (GTDB): domain Bacteria; phylum Actinomycetota; class Acidimicrobiia; order IMCC26256; family PALSA-610; genus F1-120-MAGs023. The sequence goes on along the minus strand of SXHN01000106.1, from coordinate 4,716 downwards.
CCCGATCCAGCAAATTCTCTATATCAACAATGTTGCCCGCAGCCCTGCAGCAATGGTGCTGTGGTCGTTCGGTCTTGCTGTCGCGGTCGGATACTGCTCATGGCACGCAATTGAACAACCTGGGTTGAGGTTGATAACACGTCACGCGCGTCGTTCAGGTTCTGCTTCAGCTTTAGCTTCAGCATCGAGGCGAGCCACCGCTCGGTAATACGCCATCTCAAGCGCCGATGCTCGGGGCCATCCTGCGTAGTAGGCGAAATGCAGCACGACTTCACAAAATTCCTCGCGAGAAATATCACCACTAGCGAGGGCCGCGTAGACATGTTGCTGCACCGGTTCATCGACGGCCGCGGCCGCAACACACGCCAGGGTGATGAATCTCCGGTCTCGTCGCGAAAGCAACGGACGATCCCAGAGTTCTGCGAATACAGCGTCGACGACGCCCTTGTCGAGATACGGAGTGAGCGGCGGCGGCGCATCCGACACCATCACTTCCCGGTATCGCCGGCGTCCGGTTTCGGTGCGTTCAGCCGCGATCTCCGCGCGCACCCGTTCCTTGTCTTGGTCATGCACAATGCGCTCCTTGCTCGTTGGTGAGGCGATGAATCATGAATGGTGTTGCAACGCTGCGAGCAGACCGCCGTCGACAAGAATGTCGCATCCCGAAATGAAAGCGGCTCGCTCAGAACACAGGTACGCAATTGTGTCCGCGATGTCACTGATCTGGCCTGGCAGTACAACCTCACTTCCAGCGCGGCCCCCACCAACCGGCGTGATGTCTGCGAGCCAAGCTTTGATCGGTTGGTGCTCTAATTCGAGTCGGCCCATCTCGGTGTCGATCAACCCGGGAGACAGCGACACAACGCGACCTCCGTGCGCACCCCACGCAACAGCCGCACGGCGACACAGCCGAATCACTCCTCGTTTCGCGAGACGGTACGTATTGCCAGGGTCCGGTTCACCACCTGCCGCGGCCGCAAATCGGTCGTACAGCTCGACCGCCAACGGATCGTCGAGTACCTCATCCATCGCCGAATCGAATTCCCCCATATGACCCGACACCGATGCCACACATACCGCAACGCTGCCGGAGCACACCAGCGGCAAGAATGCATCAACGAGTCGAGCACTCGCAACCAGGTCGACTGCAAGGATCTCTTTCCAATCCGCCATCGTCGGCGACAACCCGGCCGTATGCGCAACGGCACGGAGCTCACCCAGCGATGCAGTATTCGTGGCGAGAACCCCAGCAAATGTTGGATCGCTGAGGTCGCCGACGATTGTCACAATGGTCGTGTTGGTCGTCGATCGGATCTCCTGCGCGACAGTGGCGAGCCGATGCGCATTGATATCCGTCAGCAGGACAACGTCGACCTGCGATGCCAACACGATCGCGCATGCCGCACCCATCGAGCCCGCACCGCCGGTTACTACCGCGACCGATGTCATCGCCGTGGTCGTTCGGTATGCGAATCGACGATCAATTGTGCACCGCGGCTCGGGTCGCCAATCGCGGCGCGTTCTTGGCGCAGTTGGGGTTGCGCGTGCGCCGCGGAGGCATCAGGAGAACCTTCACGCCGAGGCAACGCGAAACCGGTGTATGCGACCCTTCGTTCATCACTCGTCGGATGGGTGGACCGGTGCAACGCACACGACATATGTACCGATACATCACCACGATTCGCACGCAGCGACACGACTGGTAAATCCAAACCCCGATCCACCTGAGTGCGGGCAATGTTTGCGCGATGCGAACCAGCCATAATGTCGAGTCCACCATGGGCTTCGTCCACAGGGGTCAAGCAGATACCAACGGTCAAGCCTGAGCAGTACATCGAATGTCCGCCGCGATCGCAGTCTTTGTGCCACGGCAGGCAGACGAGGCCCTCGACCGAATCAACGCGCTTCACCAAAGCTTCGGCGGTCACATCGGAAAAATGTTCACCAAACGGGTCACCTGGTTCATGCTTATCGTTGAGTATCTCGCCGATCGCCAGGAATCGAGAATCAGCGAGTAGATCACGCAACGCCGGTGAACGCTGGGCAAAATCCAGGATCCGACACGGGTATCGCTCACCGGCGCTGGTCGTCGCCCACCAAGAAGCACCGTCATCAGGCCGGGCATCGGCGACGACTCGTGAGAAATCTGCGTCGACTGCATCCATCTCGGCGTCGGTGAATACGTCTTGCAGCACTACAAACCCAGCTTCGCTAAGAAACTGCGCCGCGTCATCGCCCGCGTCACCGAGTCGGAACTGTTGGTTGAGTTGCAATGGCGCACCATTGGCACCGCGAACTGCAATATCGCCAGGTCGATACAAGTGGCGACCGTCGAGCAGGCTGCGCAGCACCGGATCCCATGCACAAAACACTGCATTCGCCATCGGTTCGGCCACTACTCGGCCCCCGATCACAAGCCCCAACGCGGTGCGTTGTTCCTGCATCAACTCCGAGAACGCCGCTGCATCGATCGCGACCCGCAACGTTTCGATGTCGCAGCCGGCAACTACTTCAACAGCATCGACACCACTACGCAAGGTCCAGACGTCGTCGCCGACCGAGATCGCGATTGGTGGGAGCTCCAAAAACTGAGCGTCTAACCTTGCGCGCGCGCCGTTGCGCTCTATCGCCTCGTTCCAAGGGCCCGCAAAGAATGTACGCGGATCAAGCGCCATATTGTTGCCTACATGTCGTGTGCGGCTATCGACGCTGGAGGTTGACCCGATATTTCGCTTCATCGCTTTTCCCCCGTCGGCCGCGGATACCCGAGGAGATCAAGGAACCGATCCGCGGCGTCGAGCAGCCCTTCGCGTTCACTCGTCTTCATGGTTTCACCGGCAAATAGGCCGATATCTTTTGCCATTATCGGCCCCACGTGATCGGCAATCGCAGCAAACGACCGCAGACCGGCGAACACATCCAGTGCAAAGCTCCGGCCGCTGCCATGACGCAACGCCTCGCCCAACGCAGCTGGATCTAATCCAAGTTCGTGGCCGATGGCGAACGCGTCATGGGCAAGTGCAAAGTGTGATGCATTCAGCGCATTGTTGAGTAACTTCGTGCGAAGCCCGCTGCCGAGTGATCCCATGTGCAGCACCGGATTACCGTACGTTTCGAGCACTGGGCGCGCGGCCACAAGCGCGCCAAGCTCTCCACCGACGTACACAGTGAGCCGACCTTCTGCAGCCGCCATCCCTCCCCCGCTGACCGGAGCATCAAGCACCTGAATGCCGCGGCGACTCGCCGCCTCTGCAATCTCAACACACTCGTCGGTGCCGATCGTAGAGTGCAGCGCGAGTACCCCTCCAGCCGCCATACCCGCAATCGCGCCGTGCGCACCCAACGTGACTGCTCGAACCGCGTCTCCGTCGGTGACACAAATGCCGACGACATCACTCGCGCGTCCTACCTCGAACGGGCTCAGTGCGATCTCGGCGATCCCTACAAAATCCTGCAGAGCCGCACTCCGGCGCGCCCACACCGTGGTCGACACACCCTGGGCGATAATCCTTTGTGCCATACCTGCACCCTGGCTGCCGAGACCGATGAATCCAGCCTTCGTCACAGTGACCTCCCAACCACCAACGCTTGCGCCAACAGGCCCAACCAGACTGCCAGCCAATTGAGGCTCAACACAAATACGGGCATTGTCCTTTGGGCGCCGAATTCCATCTTGGAGTACGGTCGCAAGACCTGCGCGGCAATCGCCGCCGACACGATTCGGAGACTCAAATGCCCGATGCATTCATCATTGACGCCTGCCGCACGCCCCGTGGCATCGGCAAGGCCGGCAAGGGCGCACTCGCCCATCTCCACCCACAACATCTGGCATCCACCGTGTTGCACGCGCTCGCCGAACGCAACTCGTTCGACACGTCCGACGTAGACGACGTGATCTGGGGGACCAGTTCGCAGGTCTGCGAACAAAGCGGTGATCTCGGGCGTATGGCAGCACTCGACGCGGGCTACGACGTACGCGCCAGCGGAGCCACACTCGACCGGTTCTGCGGTTCTGGTATCACTTCGGCGAACTATGCGGCGCACGCAGTTATGGCGGGCATGGAAGATCTCGTGGTTTCGGGCGGCACGGAAATGATGTCACTGCCGAAAAAGGGCTTGCTGCCGATGGGGGCAAACAACGCGCACTTGCAAGAGATCCATCCTCAATCACACCAAGGTGTATGTGCGGACGCAATCGCGTCGATGGAAGGCATCGACCGGGCCGCAGTCGACGCACTCGCCGCCGAATCTCAGCTGCGGGCCGATCGCGCAATCCGCGAGGGCCGCTTCAATCGGAGCCTGATCCCCGTGCTCAATCTCGACGGCACGATTGCCCTCGACCGCGAAGAATTTCCCCGTCCACAGACAACCGTCGAGTCGCTTGCGACGTTGCCGCCGAGCTTTCCTCAAGTTGCCGACTACCGGCACAACGAAAACTCCAAGACTTTTCGAGAGCTCATCAACCAGAAGTATCCCGACCTCGATATCCAGCATGTTCATCATGCTGGTAATTCATCGGGCGTCGTTGATGGTGCTGCCGCAATCTTGTTTGCGAGTGAGCGGTACGCGAAAGCCCACGGCTTGAAGGCACGGGCACGAATCGTGGCCACTGCGAATATGGGTGATGATCCAACATTGATGTTGAACGCGCCGGTGCCCGCCGTACGCAAAGTGCTCGAACGCGCGGGAATGACACTCGACGACATCGACCTGTTC
>SXHN01000105.1 GCA_005773635.1 Actinomycetota bacterium | reverse complement strand
TCGCAATGAACTCGATCGCGATTGTGGTTCGAAACCGGTTTCAACGCCACGCTTGATCGTTGCGAACAAGGTTGCTGGGCTGATTCACTCCTCAGCAGCGTGGCCGGGGAGTTGGCCCGTGGCGATGAACCGGACCCAGCGCGCGATGGTGACGGCGTGGTCCGCGGCCCGTTCGTAATCGCGCCCGACGAATGTGGTCTGCACGGCCTGCTGTAGCGCGCTCTCGTCGGGTGCGCCCTCGGCAAAAATGGCGCGGAAGAGGTCTTTTTGCAATTCATCCATGATGTCATCCATGTCGGGGAGCGCCGCAGCCGCCGAGGCATCGTTGTCGGCGAAGGCATCGATCGAGATCTGGATCTGCGTGCTGGCTTGTGAACCCATGTGTTCCAGGATGCCGCGGATGCGGGGGCTCAACTCGCGAGGGTAGAGACGACGGGTTGCTCGGGCGACGTTGCGCATCAAATTAGCCGTGAGTTCCAGTTCGTGCAGGATCCGCAAGACGGCCAAGAGGACGCGTAAGTCGATGGCGATTGGTTGTTGGAGGGCGAAAATGCTGTAAGCCCGTTGTTCGATTTCCCGGTTCAGCTCGCCGATATTGGTGTGTTCGGCGTAGACGGCGTCCACTGCGGCCAGATCGCCGTCAAGGATGGAGCTTGTCGCTCTGGAAATCTGTTCGGTCACGAGTGCGGCAAGTTTGACCACGTCGGCCTTGGTGTCTTCGAGCTGTTCGTCGAAACTCTTGCGTTCGGTCATGGTCGTCTCCCTTGGCGGCATCACACGAGTGCCAATGTCTAGTTTGCCTTAGAAAGCGACTCGATTGTGACCATTCATGCTTCGTTTACCTTGGGGACACGCCAAAGTCGCTTTCCTGACGCTCAATGTGCCTACCTTGGTCGTGTGGGATCGCTCAGTCGGAGTGCACGTGAGTGTGCAAAGCTGTTTCTTCACCAATTGCGATCCGGAGACCCTGAGTGAACCAACCCGTTAGTGAACCCATGCAAGCTGTCATACAAACGCATATTGATGCACCAAGTGGATCATCGACGACGGCCGACTCGGCTGTTGTCTTCGAGGTCTCCAAACTCCAAGTGAGTTACAGCGGCTCGGTGGCAGTGTCGGGCGTTGATATGCAGATTCGTGAGCGTGAGATCACGGCGTTGATTGGTCCTTCTGGGTGTGGCAAGAGCACTGTCTTGCGCTGTTTCAACCGCATGAACGATTTGGTGGTTGGCGCGACGGTCGAAGGGGTTGTGCGATTTCACGGCGAAGATCTCTATAGCCGCGACGTGGACCCGGTCGAAGTGCGTCGGCGTATTGGAATGGTGTTCCAACGTCCGAATCCGTTCCCGAAATCGATATACGACAACATCGCCTTTGGTCCGCGGGTCAACGGAAGGCGCAAAGATCTCGACGAAGTAGTTGAGCGCGCACTGTCACAAGCTGCCCTATGGGACGAAGTCAAAGACAAGCTAAAAAAGAGCGCGAACGCGTTGTCGGGGGGGCAACAGCAACGCCTGTGCATCGCGCGGGCGCTGGCCGTGGAACCCGATGTGATCTTGATGGACGAACCTTGTTCAGCGCTTGACCCGATCGCTACCGCGCGCATTGAGGAATTGATGCTGCACCTGAAAGATGACTACACCATCATCATCGTTACGCACAACATGCAACAAGCTGCGCGCGTCTCGGACCGGACGGCTTTCCTCACTGCCGAAGTCGATGATGCGGGTCATCGTGTCGGGCGCCTCGTGGAGTTCGATGAAACCCGGAAAATGTTTACGAATCCCTCCGACCCGCGTACTGAGGGCTACATCACCGGAAGATTCGGTTGAGGTGATCCGACCGGTGGCGCCTTGCTAATCGCGTGGCTTTGCGTGCTTGCGTCCCTTGGGGCGGCGGTGTGGGGGTGGGCGCTGGTTCGACGTCAACGCGATGCTCTTGACGCGCTGCACGTGAATGCCGAAATTGAGGCTGGACGCAATCGGGACGGTGCCGACCTTGCGACCCGCCTGACGGCCGGATTGAATGCCCTCGAAGACGGTGTGGTGGTGTACTCGGTCGATGGGGAGGTGCTGCGCAACCGATCGGCGCAACGATTTGCCGGCGCCCGCCATGGCGATGCGCTCATCGAAGCGGGCGTCGCTCGCCTCGCCGCGCTCGCGCTCAGAGGTACGGCCGGAAGTGAGGAACTCGAACTCTTTGGGCCCCCAAGGATGGTGTTTTTGTTGGAATCCGAACCGCATTCGACAGTGAATGGTTCGGTGGGAGCGGTGGTGCGAATTCGAGATATTTCTGATGCGCGACGGATCGATGAAATTCGCCGTGATTTTGTGGCCAACGTCAGCCATGAGCTGCGCACCCCAGTCGGGGCACTGGGGTTGCTTGCTGAAACGATTGCCGACGAACCGGATGCTGAAGTCGTTCAGCAGTTCGCAGAGCGGATGGTCCGCGAAGCGGAACGGCTTGCGAACACGATTGATGATCTCCTGGACCTGAGCATGATCGAGACCGAGGAGATCGCTGGTCCAGTGCCGGTCGCGGTGACCTCGGTGATCGAGGACGCCGTTCTGCAGATGAGTAACGCCGCGGAAGTTGCGCAGATTCCGATCAACGTCGGTGCAATCGCGGATGTCAAAGTGCTCGGTGATCGGCGTCAACTCGTGTCTGCGGTATACAACTTGCTTGACAACGCTGTGAAGTATTCCGAGGCCGAAACTTGTGTCGACATCTGTGCCGAGGTTCACGACCAGTCGGTTGGAATCATCGTGCGAGATCACGGCATCGGAATCCCGAGCCGCGACCTCGAGCGGATTTTCGAACGCTTCTATCGCGTCGACCGTGCGCGCAGTCGCGAAAGTGGCGGGACGGGGTTGGGGTTATCGATCGTGCGTCACGTAGCTGCCGCTCATGGTGGTTCAGTAACGGTGACATCGCATGAAGGTGAAGGCTCAACGTTCACGATTGCAATTCCGGTTTCTTCTGAAGAGGTACTCGAACATCATGGCTGATGCGCCGCTTATTTTGGTAGTTGACGACGAACAGTCCTATCGCGACGCGCTTTCAGTGGCGCTGCAGCGGGAAGGTTTTCTTGTAGCCACCGCTGCTGATGGGGTCGAAGCTATAGCTCGCTTTGACGCAACTAAGCCTGCGTTGGTGTTGCTCGACGTGATGTTGCCCAAGATGTCAGGCGTCGATGTATGTCGTGAAATCCGAACTCGATCACGAGTACCGATCATCATGGTGACTGCGCGCAATAGCGAAATTGATGCCGTGGTCGGCCTTGAAGTGGGGGCAGATGATTACGTGTCGAAACCGTTTCGTTTGCGGGAACTGATCGCTCGAGTGCGCGCCGCCTTGCGAAGAGTTTCGGGCGATGACATCGATGACATTGATCGTCCCGACATGATTGAGGTCGGCGAGATTCGAGTTGACACAGCGCGCCATGAGGTATTCGTTCGGGGCGCCGCAGTCGCGTTGCCGTTGAAAGAGTTCGAGCTACTTGAGATCCTGCTCGTGAATGTCGGACGAGTCTTGACTCGTGATGTGCTGATCGACCGTGTTTGGGGGCCGAACTATTTCGGCGATACGAAGACCCTCGATGTGCATGTGAAGCGCCTGCGGGCAAAGATTGAGTCGGACCCTTCGAACCCGCAATATTTATTGACTGTGCGCGGAGTCGGCTATCGCTTCGAACGACCGCGTGACCAAGCCCGCGTGGGGTGAGCGCTCGCGGTTCGAGCTCCACGCTGGGGCAGTAAATCATCGTCGATCACCATTTCATTGTTGATCGGCGCGAGTTCCTCGGCTCGAGATGCCTCGAGCGCTCGCAGCGTGGCCGACACATCGTTAAGGGGCACTTCTGTGGCTTCTGGCACTAAGGCGATCGGTGCGACGATGTCACGCGGCACGATGAGCGCATCGACTGCGGCTTGCAGTTCCACCACTGCTTGGGGCACCGCGGCAACGAGTGCAGGTTCGACGGACCGGGGCACTGGCGGCGCGGGTGGAGGCGGAAGCGTTTGGGTCGAGGGCTCTGGCCCGGCTCCGAACAGTTCTGCAAACGCAGAGACTTCGCCGGGATTTGGAGGTGGTCCGAGGACATGTTGATGAGCTGGACCCGGCGTCGCAACAGTTGAGACCGAGACTGGTGTATCGGAGGCCGCTCGAGGCGGAGGTGCTTCGTCAATAAAATCAGAGAACCGCACAAGCAGAGCCTTTCGTTCGCTGATCAAATCATCGGCGAAACCCGCTCGAATCTTGAAAACTGATGCTGGCTTCGGCTCAACTGTCGAGTGGCGGCGACCAGTATTCAACCTTTGCGGATCGATTCAACGCACCATCGATTACCCATGTGCTGCCCTTTTCGCACCGGGGAATCGCGTCGATCTTCACGCCAAGTGTCGCAAAATGTTCGAGAGTCATTGGAATGATGTCGCCATGGCTACACAACACCACGCCAGTGTGTATGTGTTGTTCGACAAGTTCCATGACCTGAGTGATCGACGCACCTTCACTCAACGCGTCGTGGGGTTCCACTGCAAGTTGATGATGCGATGCAAGCGGAACGACAGTCTCCATGCATCGCACATATGGGCTTGAGATGATGTGTTCGAACTTGGCTCGCTTGAACAGAGGAAGTAATCCGCGCGCCTGTTGCTGGCCAGGTGGAGTGAGCGGTCGAAGCCAGTCGGCGCCGTCGAATTGGGACCGGCTTCCGGCTTTGGCATGGCGTACTAAGAAAATTGTCATGTGTTCACACCGCTGTGACTTGAGCCAACACCGCGCGCTCGCGCTCGTACGATAATAATTCGTCTGCCTCGTCGATGCGTACCCAGCGCACTTCATCGACCTCGTCGTTGGGCACAAATTCGATGTAAGAAATAGGCTCCATTCGATACCATCGCACCCGCTTCGGGCGGCCCTTGCGATCGACGTAGTGGCTGGTGGCGATCTCTTCGACGAGCCGACATGAAAAGCCGGTCTCCTCTTTGACTTCTCGGCGGGCCGTGTCTTCATCGGTCTCGTCGCCGTCGGCTTTGCCCTTGGGCATGCTCCAGTCGTCATAGCGAGGTCGATGGATCATGAGGACGCGGAGGCCGTCGTCAGATTCTTGGATGAGGACGCCGCCGGCCGCCCTAATCAACAGATCGCTCACAACCAAGACCGTAGCTTCTCGCGTGACGCCTTATTCCAAACCGCGGGAAACTCGCGTGCCGCCTGCTGCGACGCGTTGCGAAGCAATCCTGCGACCATTCCTGCGGAAAAATTTACAGACGGTTCCTCATGCAGAGCATGAGCTCTCACCCAATGATGCGCAACAACCGCGTCGTGTTGTGTGCCGAGAACTGATTGCACGTTTGCCAACGATTTGGCGAGTTTGCGAGCTTGGTTGCCGATGAGAGGTATCGCGGCTTCACTTGCGAAACGGGCGCGTTTCGCGCGGAGCCGCACAAAGTGCAGATCGATATCGGTGGGCGTCGGTCCGAGACGTTGGACCGACTTGTCGAGTCGAGCGACAGCCCGCGCTGCGGTGCTTTGAGCAAGGTCTAAGGCGCTCTGACGAACGTCGTCGATCAACGGCGTTTCGGCTGCGGCAAGTGTAAGGCTTGCTAAGAGTTGCACGTAACGATCGCTATCGAGCGCTCGTTGGAGGTCGGCGTGGGCTCGGTTGCGTTCGTGAGTAACTTGCGCGAATAGTGGTTCCAAGTGTTGCACATCGGTGGATGGCAACGATGCAGCACAGGCAGAAAGCACATCGCGCATTACTTCCAGATCGCGGACCGTTCCGAGCGAGGTTCCGATCCAACGCAGCTCCGGCATTGTGACTTCTAACCACGCAGGTTCCACGAGATCACGGAAATGTCGGAGATGGCACCGGAGCCGTCTCCCCGCAACGCGTTGTTGGTGGACTCCGTCGGGATCGATGCCAACGCGCGCGATCGATTCGTTGGTCACCATTGTGTGGAGTTCTTGCCCGATCAGCCACGAGATGAATACACCAGCCGAATCGGTTCCGACGATTGGCACGGCCATCTCGTATCCGAGCGCCGGCTCTACTGGCCGATGGGATGGGTGGGTGGATGTTCCTCGAAGCGGCTGCGGCCGAGCGGTCATTGCGATTCTCGGCTGCGATTGAGGGTTCGTTGTTCGGCTAGACGTTCGAAATCGAGATGCGCATCGCGTGTACCGATAGT
>SXHN01000104.1 GCA_005773635.1 Actinomycetota bacterium | reverse complement strand
TCCGAAAAGTCCGAAGCTGTCGAAGTTGCAGGGCTGTATTGGCACTTCGTCGACATCGTGTGGATTGTGATCTTCACTGTCGTCTACCTCGTCCCGTACCACAAGTGATCGCGTGAGGCTTGCGTGAGTACCACAACTGATCTCGTCATCGCAGAAGACCACGGCGCGATTGTTCCTGTTTCGACAGGAGCCGTCGAGCACGCTGCGGGTCATAGTCACCCTGGTCCGCGCCAATACGTCATCATCGCGGTGATTTTGGTGGTGATCACCGCCATCGAAGTTGGCATGTCATACCTCGAAGGCGACGTCGATTCGAACGTGCTGATCGCGATGTTGTTGGGTGCAGCAGCAATTAAGTTCGTCCTCGTAGTGGCGTGGTTCATGCACCTCAAGACCGACAGCAAGATCTTGCGACGCTTCTTCATCATGGGGCTCGTCGGGGCGATTCTGCTGTTCACCATTATCTTTTTGACCCTGCACGGGATGCAGAACTCTTACAACTACCCGACTCGTTGAACATGATTGGGGTGACCCGCGTCGGATTTCCAGGGTGGGAGGCTCATCCCGACGTGTGGTTGATTGTCGGGCTGGTCAGTGCTTTGTACTTCATCGCGGTGCGGCGCGTTGGCCCCACCATGGTTCGTGTGGGTGAGGTCGTCGTAACCCGGCGCCATATTTCGTGTTTTGCTGCTGGCATCGGCGTCATCTGGATCGCCTCGGACTACCCGATACACGACCTTGCTGAGCGGTACTTGTTCAGCATTCACATGACGCAACATCTCATGTATTCCATGGTTGCTGCGCCATTGTTGATCTTTGCGTGTCCGCCGTGGATGGCCCGGTACGTGTTGGAAACGACCCGAACACTGGGTTTGGTCCGTCAGTTGTCGCGCCTCGTCCCCGCCATCGTGCTGTTCAACGTGGTGCTAGTGATTACCCACCTGCCCGCAGTGGTGTCGCTCAGCTTGAATTCTGGGTGGATCCACTTCGCGGTGCATTGTTTGGTTTTGGGATCTGGGCTCGTACTGTGGATGCCCATCTTGTCGCCGATTCCAGAGGTGCCTCGCTTACAGCCGCCGTTGCAAATGCTGTATCTCTTTACGCAATCGGTGTTACCAACGATTCCTGCGGCCTTCTTGGCCTATGGCTCGCACGCGGTGTATCGCGACTACGAGACGTTCGACCGGCTGTACGGAACCTCGGTCAAGTCCGATCAGACCATCGCGGGGCTCATCATGAAATCCGGTGCAGGTCTCATGTTGTGGGCCGTTATCGCTATCGTGTTCTTTCGTTGGTTCAACGCCGAGGAAGGTCCTGTGCGACATCAACGAGGCACCGCCCGCACCACCAGCAATGCCGCTGCACCAGTCGACCTTGACCGAGAACTTTTGGGGTTACCGTAACTATGACAAACGAATCTCCCACGATTGCCGACAGCCTTGCTGATGCCGCGCCTACTTCGGAGGAGGTCGTCGCTCCCGCGCCAGCCCCTGTGAAATGGTTGGCCAGAAACAACTACGGCCAGACGAACTTCGATCGCTACGTTGCGCCGTTGCTGATCCCGCTCACCGCGGTTGCTGTGATTGTCTTTTTCGTTGTCAATCTCTCCCGGGCACTGTTGGCGGGAAGCCACACGATTTCATTGATCGTCGCATCGGTGGTCACCATCGCGATTTTGGTCGCGGCCACTGCACTCTCGGCTGCTACCAACATGCGTAGCCACACCATCACAATCTTTTCGTGCGTGGGTTTGTTGATGGTCATTGGCATCGGCTGGATTTCAGTTGGGCACGCGCAGGAAGCCAAAGAGGAAGCGGCAGTTGCGTGTGAACCAGTTACGGGAGAACTCGTCGTTGCCACAACGACTGCGTTGAAGTTCGATCCGGAATACACCGCCGAAGTCGGCTGCGTCAACATCTTGTTGACCGGGCCGCCGAGTCTCCACAACCTCACGTTCGTAGGCGAAAAGAAACCGAAAGGGCCAGTGCTGCTGAGTAGCGCACCCGGCAAAGACGAGTTCGCGTTCACGCTTGAAGCCGGTGAATACGAAATCAAGTGCACCGTGGCAGGTCACGAAGCAATGGTTGCCGCACTAGTCGTGAAGTAGCAGTACACCGCGCGCCAGCACCACTGTGAAGGAACTGTGGAGATACCGAGGTAGGCGGGCAATGTTCGCTACGGTCGACCCGTGCCACTGCCAGTAGGAATCGAGTCGAAACATCTTCCGCATCACGTTGCGTTGGTCATGGATGGCAACGGGCGCTGGGCGCAACGTCGGGGGCTGAAACGCACTGACGGTCATGCCGCAGGTGAGGAGGCGTTGTTCGACACCGTCGAAGGCGCGCTCGAGCTTGGTCTGGCGTGGATGACGGTCTATGCGTTTTCGACTGAGAATTGGCGCCGACCACTAGATGAAGTTCGATACCTCATGAACTTCAACGAACGTCTCCTATTGGGCCGACGTGACGACCTGCACGCCAAGGGTGTGCGCGTGCGATTTATCGGGCGTCGCGGGGGGCGAGTGCCCGCGCGTGTGCGGCGCCACATCGAAGATACTGAGGCGATGACGGCCAAGAACCGTCGGCTTACGCTGACCTTCGCGTTCAACTACGGCGGGCGTGCCGAACTCGTTGACGGGATGCAACGGTTGGCGGCTGATGCTCGCGATCATCGGATCGATCCGAAGAAGGTCGATGAGAAAATGATCCGGCGATATTTGTATGCACCCGACATGCCCGACCCCGACTTGTTGGTGCGAACCTCAGGAGAGTTTCGGATTTCGAACTATTTGCTGTGGGAAATCGCCTATTCCGAGCTCTACTTCACCGAGACATTGTGGCCCGATTTTCGCCGTGAGCACCTGTTCGATGCCGTGCGGGAATTCCAGGCTCGAGAGCGCCGCTTCGGCGCGATCTAGGCCACCCGCGGTCCCATGATTTGGCGGTAGCGCCGCACATTGTGGGACCACCAGGGGCGCGGGTGACCGGGACTCCGCCCGCGGTCCCATGATTTGGCGGTTTGCGCGCATTCTGTGTGACCGCGGCGGGGTTGAGCCGCGCCGCGGACGAGGTGGTCCCATGATCTAGCGGTTGCGCCGCATGTTGTGGGACCACCTGAATTACAGTGGTGTACTTATGGCCGGGCTGTACCGAGATCAGGGAGTGGTGCTGCGCACCATCAAGCTCGGTGAAGCCGACCGGATTGTCACCGTGCTCACCCAAGGTCACGGCAAAGTAAGAGCTGTGGCGAAAGGTGTGCGCAAAACCCACAGCAAATTTGGCGCTCGGCTCGAACCCACCAGCCACGTTGCGCTGCAGCTCTACCTTGGCCGCGATCTCGATGTGCTCACCCAATGCGAAACGATTGAGTCGAATCGTGCCCTGCGCGAGGGTTACGGCCTACTCACGCACGCAATTCCGATGCTGGAAGCCGTCGACCACCTCACCCAAGACCGCGAACCCGTCCCTGCGATCTACCGCATGCTCACTGGTGCGCTGCGTACCTTGGCCACCCGTCGCAGTGCTCTCGTGACCCCGGCGTTTTTTTGGAAACTTCTCGCCCTCGAAGGCTACGAACCCCGTATCGACGCGTGCGCACGTTGCGACACGCCAGCTGCAGACCAGCCCCTGTTTTCGTTCGACCTTGAAGAAGGCGGCGGGCTGTGCCGAGGCTGCGCGATGGGCAGTGGTCGACGTTTGTCACCCGAAGCATTCGACTTGCTGTCTCGCATCCTCAGTGGCGGGCTCAACGCCGCGCTCGATGAAGCGCCGAACACAGCATCACACGACGTGGAGAAGCTCGCGCTGACCGCGATCGAACACCACCTCGAACGTCGTCTCCGCAGCGCCTCGCTGCTGTAATCGCCTGCTTGCATTGGTCCGTCGAAGCGCCTTGCGCGGCGGCGGACTGGCGGGACCGGACGAAGTAGACGCCAAGAAATCGCGAGCGGGGTTATATGTGGGTCGCCCGGTAGCCTCTAGCGCTTATGGCTCAAGCCCCTGACCAGATGGAGCGAATCGTCAACCTTTGCAAACGCCGAGGTTTGGTATTCCCGTCGAGCGATATCTATGGCGGTTTTCGTTCCACTTGGGATTACGGGCCGCTCGGTGTGTTGCTGAAGCGCAACGTCAAAGAGGCGTGGTGGCGATCGATGGTGCAACTGCGTGACGACGTCGTGGGCCTTGACAGTTCCATCCTCATGCACCCTCGCGTGTGGGAAGCCAGTGGGCACATCGGTACGTTCAGCGACCCGCTCATCGACTGCCGCAGTTGCAAGGAACGCTTCCGTGCCGATCACATCGATCCGGCAGGGCCGTGCCCCAAGTGCGGCAACCGCGACACCTTCACCGAGGCGCGCAATTTCAACTTGATGTTCAAAACGTTTGTCGGCCCAGTCGAGAGCGACACGAACGTGGCGTACCTGCGCCCCGAAACCGCGCAGGGCATCTTTGTCAATTTCAAGAATGTGCTCACTACTTCGCGCAAGAAACCGCCTTTTGGTATTGCCCAAATCGGTAAGAGCTTTCGCAACGAAATCACGCCCGGTAACTTCATATTTCGGACCCGTGAGTTTGAGCAGATGGAGATGGAATATTTCGTGCCACCCGCGGAGAGCGCGAAGTGGTTCGAATACTGGGTCGATTTTCGCCACCAGTGGTACCTCGACCTCGGCATCCCCGCCGACGCGTTGATGATTCGGCCGCACGAGGCCGACGAACTCAGCCACTACTCAACGGGTACCAGCGACAT
>SXHN01000103.1 GCA_005773635.1 Actinomycetota bacterium | reverse complement strand
CCGCCGCTTTCATCGATCAGCGATTGGATCTTTGTGATTGCATCGTCGGGGGTGCCAATGACTGCGAAGCCACCCTCGTGCACGTTTGCGATGATTTCTTCGGCTGTGTCGCCTTGCGTTGGGCCCGCTGGCAGCACGTGGGAAAAGTACCGCGAGAACTCCAAGATTCCGTACTTCGCTTGTTCTTCGGCTTCGGCTTTCGTCTCGGCCAGATGCATCGGGCCAACCAACCGCCATTTGTTGCGGTCGGCCACGTTGCCATGTTTCTCCGACTCGACGTTCCAGGTGTTCCAGTGCGTGCCGAGCGCGTCGAAGCCCCCTTTGCTCGTCGCCGCAATCGACAGCAGCCCCGCGCCATACTTACCAGCAGCGATCGCTCCAGTCGGTGAGATTGATGCGGCGATGGCCACTTCGAGATGAGGTTGTTGGAAGCTTTTGAGCTGCAGGCGAGCGTCACGGATCGTGAACCAATCGGTCTCCATGGTGAGTGGTTCGTCGCTTCGCAACAAGTGCATGATCGCACTGAGTGCTTCGTGCATTCGGGGGCGCTGTAAGTCGGCGGGGATACCAAGCATGTGTGCGTCGCTCGTGAGTTGCCCTGGCCCGCAGCCCAACATCACCCGACCGCGCGTGAGGTGGTCGAGCAGGATCATGCGGTCGGCGAGCATGAGTGGATGGTGGTAGGGGAGCGAGCTCACGCCAGTGCCGAGTCGGATGCGTTTGGTGCGCTCGGCCGCCGTGGCGATGAACACTTCAGGCGACGCGATGATTTCGAATCCTGCGCTGTGATGTTCGCCGATCCACGCTTCATCGAACCCGAGCCGGTCCAGATGCACCAGCAAATCGAGATCGCGCTCCAACGCAAGCGTTGGATTTTGTCCAGTTGGGTGAAACGGAGCCATGAAGATACCGAAGCGCATCAACACATTCGACACGCTGTGAGGTGACTACGGCAAATTCGCGCGGATCCAACGATCCAACACGGGCCCACTCTCGACGCTCGTGATTAACGCGTAACGGGGTTCGGCTCCGTTGTGCACGACCACGTGCCAGAGGCGCTGCGTGTCGACGATAAATCGTGCGCCGCGGTGCAGCGGCACGCGCACTTCCGTTGCCGGGTCGGGGAGTCCGTCGGCACCGCAATCCATCAGCAACATATAGCTGTTGGGATTGTCAGTCAGCTCAACCCACGTGCGCACGACCCAGCCGTCGGTGTCGGGGTTGAATCGATTGTTGTCGTCGCGGTGGAAGTTGCGAATCGCAGCGTCGTAGTTCTGAGGTTCGAGCTTGATTGTGCGAACTCTGCCGAAATTCGCGCCGATGGCTTCGACGTATCGTCGGATGCTCGGACATATTTCCGCGTTGCTCGTGAAGATCGCGTCTTTGTCAGTGTGTTCGTTGTCGCCATTCCAAAACCCTCGGCAATCGAGTTCTCCATCGGCAGTTGCAATCGGCGCGAAGTTCGTGTCGCCACCACTCTTCCAGTCCATGTATTCCAAGTTGAGGAACTCTTGGTCGGGTATCGGTGTTGCGAGATCGCTGAGTTGAACGCATCCTGTCGCGGCCATGATTTCAAGGCGGGGATGGGGAGTGTGGAGCGGGATCTCACACGACCAATGCTGTGCGTTCGGCCAAAATGTTGCAGTCATGCGGTGAATCGTAGAATGCCTGAGGTCTTTATGGCTGCAATTGACGCCCTGATCGCCGCATCCGGAGCCAAAACGACGTAAGACTCTGGTGCACAAAGTCGAACGCCCTAGTGAGGTTTGTAGGCTCCACCCATGTCGAATTTGAAAGACATTTGCATTGACTGCGACGACCCGTGGACGCTCGGACATTGGTGGGCCGAGACCTTGTTGTATCGGGTGCGGGCTCACACGCAAGACGATGTCGCGAAGCTTCGCGCGCAGGGCATCGAACGGGTTGAGGAAGATGTTTCTATCGCGGTCGATCCAGTTGATGAACCGGGACCTGGGTTTTGGTTTCTGAAAGTGCCTGAGGGCAAGACGGCGAAGAACCGGGTGCACATCGATGTGTTCGGTGATGTTGCAGATTTAACTCGCCGGGGCGCTTCGGTGATTGCTGAATTGGAGGAGTGGACCGTTATGCACGATCCCGAAGGCAACGAGTTCTGTGTGTTCCCGTTCGACTCCCGTTGATCACGCCGGTGGTTTCATCTTCTCTAGTGCCTCGCCCATTTGGCGGTGAACGAGATTGATCGCTTGCAATGGTCGGATCATTACTCGGAATTCAACGATCTTGCCGGCGTCGTTGCAGCGAATGATGTCGACACCGTTGACGTATTTACCTTTTACGGATGTTTCGAATTCCAGCACCGCAGTATCGCCCGAGAGCACTTGCTTGGTGTATCGGAATCCGCCACTCGGTTTGACGTTGCCCGACGTCGAGGACGCGTTGCCCAACGCTGGTTGCGTGTCGCCGGGCAAAGTTTGGCCTGCAGCCATGAGATAGAGTTTCGTAATCTCCTTGCCGCGTTGTGGCGTAAACACGATGGGGGAATAGAACACGACGTCGTTGTCGAGGAGCGCATCGAGCCCGCCCGGCAGTTTTCCACGCATGTGCTCGTGCCACTGTTGGATCACTGTTTCGATCATGGAAATCCTTTACCTATGCAGTGCGAGGCGTCGCGACGAAGACGGGGATTTGGCGCTCGGTCTTGGCCTGGTATTCGGCGTACGGCGGGTACGCGGCGACACAACGTTGCCACCACAGCGTCTTTTCGTCGCCCGTGATCTCGCGCAACGTCACCGAGAAGGGCGCGGGCCCGTCTTGCACCTGAACCGCGTCGGGGTGGGCCAACAAGTTGAAGTACCACACGGGGTGCTTCGGCGCCCCGCCCATCGACGCCACGAGTGCGTATTCGCCGTCGTGTTCAACCCGCATGAGCGGCGTCTTGCGAACTGAGCCCGTCTTAGCTCCGATGGTGGTGACGATGATGATCGGCATTCCGGTGTCGAGCAGCGTGTTGCCTTCGGTACCTCCGCTGCCTTCGTAGGTTTCAACCTGATTGCTCACCCATTCCCATGGGCTTGCGATGTATGTGCCATCAGTCATCGTCTGAGCGTAACGCCCCGGATCGCGGTACGTCTGCGTCGGGCCGTGGTCGGGTTTGGGTAACGGTGGCGTCAGCGTTCCGCGACCACGGCGGGAGGCTCGTGGTCTTCCCAACGTTCGCGGCGCGTCATCGCGAGTCCGAGCGCGAGCGTGCCGACTCCGAGGGCCAGCACGATCGAGGCTGCGATGGTGCTCACTGTTCGCGTGCGATGGTCGAGATCCATGCCGAAATCGCCATAGTCGGGCTGGAGCAGACCGATTTTGGCGCCGTTGGCCCACAAAAGCATCGAGTAAATGAGTGCGATCGCGCTCAATGTGATGGTGCCAATGAACGCGATCGTACTTCGTCGGTAGGTAGCCGACTTGGCAGTTGCGGTGAGCGCCACGAGCATGACGACTCCGACTGCGGCGCTGTACCAAATGAGTCGTTCCGTGGGTGTCGTGCGGTCGCCGAGGCTCAGTGTTGATGGGGTCGACCATGCGCGATTCGTTGATTGCCATTCGGCACAACCAGCCGGTGACCGCGAGCTGTCGGCTGCCCGGCGCTTCCATTCCGCTTTGTCAGACGGCGCACAGAATCCGACCCAAATATCGAGACCCCCCTTTGACCCGTCGGCCTTTTGTACGATCGCGATTGTTGGAGCGGGATCGAACACGAAGGTCGAAGGAATCGTCGCACCAGTGACGTCGATTTGGGCGATGGCATCGTCACTGTTGACGACGCGCGCGGTCGCCGCCTTACCAAAGATGGTGGTAGCAATCGTTTTGACTACTAGCTCGGGGTTCGTCGGCGCAGACTTCTCATACTGCTTCAACAAGGATTTGAGGTCGAGTGGAGGATCGTCGACGGTGTTGTCGACGGTATCATCGACGGGGTCGAGGGTAACAAAGCTGGGTCCCTCACCTACGTGATCGTCGTAGCGAATGACCGCATGGTCCTTGCCATCGAACTCGATTCTGATTTCGATGTCTGCCAAATTGCGGTTAGGGCTGGATTCCTTGCATCCCGAGAGCAATAACGAACCTGCAACGATGCAGAGCCCGAGCATCGAAACGGATCGACGGCGACGTCTGGATTGTTGTGTTCCCACGGGCCCAACGGTAGCGGTACATCTACACACGATGCGGACAGGCTGCACTTGGCGTAGATTTCGCCCATGCGTGCAGTAGTGGCCCGAAATCAAGACCTCGTCGTTGAAATGGTGCCCGACCCTGTACCAGGCGAGGGTGAAGCGCTCGTTGTAGTCAAAGCTTGCGGTATATGTGGGTCAGATCTGCACGCTCTGAAATTCGGCCATTTGATGGTGGAACAAGCGGCGGCGGCCGGAATGCCGAGCAATTTCAACCCGGCTCTGGATTTCATCATGGGCCACGAATTCTGT
>SXHN01000102.1 GCA_005773635.1 Actinomycetota bacterium | reverse complement strand
GACGCCGAACAAACGCAGATTCGGAAACACTGCAACCTGCGTGATCACCAAGGCAATAGCGAACGGCACCAAACGCAGCAGTCTCATGGCCCGGCTGTCGTGGTCGTCGTCGGGCCTGCGGCCGTCGTGGTCGTCGTCGGTTTCGATGGCGTAACGGACGCTTGAACTTGGGGCGGCACCGGGTCATTTGGCGATGTGGTGATGACCTTCACCAATTCAAGACTGCGACGGTCGAGAAACGATTTCAGTCGCACCCGAACTTGCGATTTGTCACCGCTTCGAATCGCCCGATCAATGACGCCGACGGGAATCCCCATCGGGAATCGACTGGATTCGCAACCACACGTAAACATCGTGTCGCCTTCGGCGACTTGCACTGTTGACGTTTCGAATTTCGGATCATCGACGAATGTCATCGACATTCGACCGTCGTCTCCCATCTTCGCAAGCGCTGACTGCTTCCATTCTTTGGTGCGCACAGCAACACCAAAATCCCTGTCGGAAACCAGCACCACCGTCGACCCACCTTGCCAAGAAACTGCGATTCGTCCGACGAGACCTTCGGGCCCAATCACCGCCATGTTCGGGCGAATACCACTTTCGGTTCCGCGATTGATGACCACCTGATTTTCAAAGTTGCCTGAGTTGGATGCTGTCACTCTGGCGCCAACCGTTGCATACTGTTCCTGATAGGGATACCGGAACAAGTCTTGAAATCGTTTGAGATCGCGCCGAGCATCCTCGCCGGCACGCGCCGCTGCTTGTGCGGTTTGCAGTTGGTTGGTAATTTTGCGATTTTCGGCAACGATGTCATCGTGATTAGTGACGCCACGCCACCAATCGTGCACGGGGGAAAAAACCGTATTGGCGGCATTCGAAACTGGTTGCACAACGCGATGGGCAACCCGACCGGCTGCACCGATCGGGCCGGAATCGCCGGATCGAGAATCAAGGGTCGCCAAGGTGATGGCGGTCAACACCATCAGAACCAACACGAAACGGCGGCGACTACCGCGACCAGTTACAACCATAGAAACAGGAACAAATGTGTACTAGCCGTCGCCACTCGACGACAGCACACCCTTCAACACTTTGCGGTTCTCGAGGCACAAGCCTGAACCAATCGCCACTGAAAACAACGGATTTTCTGCCACCGCTATTGGCATTCCGGTTTCTGCGTGCAGCCGTTCCGGGAGGCCATGCAGCATTGCCCCGCCGCCAGTGAGCACAATCCCGCGGCCCATGATGTCGGCTGCAAGCTCGGGGGGAGTCTTGTCGAGGGTGACTTTGACGGAGTCGACAATCGCCGCAACCGGCTCTTCAATCGCACTACGAATCTCTTCGGTTGAGACCACAACCGTTTTCGGAAGACCAGAAATCAAATCGCGACCGCGAATCTCTGCGTACAGCTCTTCTTCAAGCGGGTACGCGCTCCCCAGCGCAATCTTTATCTCCTCGGCGGTGCGCTCGCCAAGAGCTAGGGAATACTCGCGTTTGACGTACGCAATGATTGCCTCATCGAGTTCGTCGCCGGCAATGCGGATTGACTCACTCGCCACAATGCCCCCGAGTGAAATTACAGCGACCTCAGTGGTGCCGCCACCGATGTCTACGATCATGTTGCCAGCCGGTTCGTGCACGGGTAACCCTGCGCCAATTGCGGCGGCCATCGGCTCTTCGATGATGTCAACGGGCCGACGGGCACCGGCATTTTCTGCCGCATCCTGCACCGCACGCTGCTCAACGCCGGTCACTCCTGAAGGGACGCAAATCACCATTCGAGGCTTCGCGAAGCGCCGCTGATGCACCTTGGCAACAAAGTGTCGGATCATTTTCTCACACACATCAAAGTCGTTGATGACCCCGTCTTTGAGCGGACGAATCGCCTGGATATATCCAGGAGTACGACCAATCATCCGTTTAGCTTCGATTCCGACAGCCAACAATGCCCCGGTGCGGACATTCATCGCCACGACCGAAGGTTCGTTTAACACGACACCGCGGCCACGCACGTACACCAGCGTGTTCGCAGTGCCGAGATCGATAGCCATGTCGCGGCCCACTACGGGCGCGTACCAAGGTTCGGACACGAGATATTGCCTTTGCAGAAGAAGGCGGGACATCGACACGTTAGTTGGGTGACGTCCCGCGCGCCATGGCGGGCCAGAGACAGGGATCGCCTCAGCGGCAGCGAACGCTTCCCACCGGTTTATGCCATATTCGGGAAGAAAATACCGATTTCGCGCTCTGCGGAGTCGGCCCCGTCCGAACCGTGCACCAGGTTTTCGCCCATTTCGATCGCAAGGTCGCCGCGAATGGTGCCCGGCGCAGCTTCACGGGGGTTCGTTGCCCCGACCAAAGTGCGCACGACCTTCCATGCTTCGTTGCCTTCCACCACCATCGCAACCAGCGGCCCGCCCGTAATGAAATCGACGAGTTCGCCAAAGAACGGCTTGCCGTCGTGTTCGGCATAATGCTGCTTGGCCGTGGCGGCGTCGAGCGTGCGAAGCTCCATCGCGGTGATCGTGAGGTGTTTCGCTTCAAGCCGTCCGACGATTTCGCCAACAAGGCGGCGCCGGACCGCATCGGGCTTGCACAACACCAGGGTTCGAGTTTCGCTCATGGGCGGGGCAGGTTACTCAGCCGCGCCGCGCGCCTTCGAAAACGCGGCAGAACCGCGCGCCGCGCCTACCAAATAGAGACTGCCAGTGACAATCACCTGGCCATCTTCGGGGGTCTCCAACAACGCGAATCCAATCGCTTCGCTGATCGAGTCCGAAATCTCGATGCGGTCCTCAGGGAATCCCATACCGAGCGCGGCGTTTGCGATCGTCTGGGGGTCGAGTGCGCGCGGGGATGGCGGCGCACACAGCACCAAGAGTTGCACGTCGTCGAGACCGAGCGCTTCAAGCATCTCGCGAGGATCCTTCTCGCGAAGCAATCCAAGAATCATTGTTCGGGGCGCCGGTATGAAATCCTCACCAAGCGCGGCGCGCAATGACAGCGCTCCGGCAACATTGTGAGCCCCATCGAGAATGACCAGAGGCTGACGGGCAACAACTTCTAACCGGCCCGGGGAGGTCGCCGACCCGAAGGCTTCGCGAACAACCTCATCGCTGAAGGCTTCACCGTGAAAAGCTTCCGCTGCAGCCAACGCGACTGCAGCATTGTCGCCTTGATGCGCGCCATGCAACGAGACAAAGACGTCGTCGTACGAAGCAAGTGGCGAGGCGAGGTCGACCAGCCGCCCCCCAACCGCGAGCCGATTGGCTTTCACGCCAAAGTCTCGGTTACGGAGCACACACGATTGCGGCGATCGAGCAAGAAATATTTCCGACAATTCTGCATCGGTCTCACCAAGGACCAGCGCACTCATCGGCGTAATGATGCCTGCCTTCTCGGCCGCGATGAGCTCGCGGGTAGGCCCGAGATACTCCATATGGTCCAACGCAACGTTCGTGATCACGACAACGTCGCCGTCAACGACATTCGTCGCGTCCCACGTGCCGCCGAGGCCAACTTCAATGACCGCAACATCGACCGCCTCGTCACTAAACCAATACAGCGCGGCGGCAGTAAGAATTTCGAAATAACTCGGGGCTTCACTGAGGTGCGGCTCGACCATATGCACAGTGCGGAGTAGTTCATCGAGCTGATCATCTCGAATATCTTCACCGTCGATTGTCATGCGGTCATTCAGCCGTTCGAGATTCGGGCTCGTATACGTGCCGACTTTGAAACCCTCGGCACGCAAGAGCGACGCGATCATTCGCGACGTTGACGTCTTGCCATTCGTACCGGTCACGTGCACCGTCGGTACGTCAAGCTGCGGAGAACCCATCAACGTGGTCAGCTCAATCATACGAGCGAGGGTCGGGGCCTCCGCCCGCGCAACCTGCGCGGGTCGCCCGACGCCGCGCTCAAGATTGACGTGAGCGTCAAGCCAGGAACGAAAAAATGCACTACCCATTCGCGGCGCCTCAGGCCTTCACAATGTCGTCGTCCAGCGTCACGTCAACCGAAAATTCTTCAGCAATTTGTACATGCAACACAGCAACTTTTCCAGCGTCACACACCTCTCGTTTGGCTCCGTCCAACGCGTCGAGCCGCGCTTGCGAATCGAAAACGGTTGCTTCAGTGACCGCGGTCGCCAACGACCGTTGATGTTCACTCTTCGCTTTGCGTATCGCGCCCAACACCTCCGCGGCCACGGTTGCGATGGCGACATCGGTGCCTTGGGACACCGACCGAAGCGAAGCAGAATCGGGCCACTGTGCCGTGTGAATCGAACCCACCTGCCACCAGGACCACACCTCCTCGGTCGCGAACGACAAGAAGGGCGCGAAGAGCCGCAACAACGTATTCAACGCTAAACGCAACGTTACAGCTGCAGAATCACGACCGGGACCGGCGTTATAAGCACGCCCCTTCACCAACTCGAGATAGTTGTCGCAAAAGTCCCAAAAGAAAGCCTCGGTCCGCTCGAGTGCCCGCGCATAATCGAAGGCTTCAAAAGCAACTGTCGCCTCATCGACGAGCGTGGCGAGTTGCGCACACATCGCCCGATCAAGCGGTTCGGTAATCATTTCGAGGTCGTCACTGTCATCGCCCGCGATACCCAACACAAACTTCGACGCATTCAACAATTTCACCGCCAGCTTGCGGCCAACTTTGAGCTGCGCTTCTTCGAAAGCCGTGTCGGCTCCAGGTCGGGCACTACCCGCCCAATATCTGAGTGCGTCCGCGCCATACTTCTCGATCCAATCGAGGGGCCCAACTGTGTTGCCCTTGCTCTTCGACATCTTCTTGCGATCAGGATCCAGTACCCATCCCGAAATCGTGGCGTGCTTCCAAGGCAAGACATCGGTCTCATAGTGCGAGCGCACCACAGACGAAAACAACCATGTGCGAATGATCTCGTATGCCTGCGGGCGTATGTCCATCGGGTACACACGAGCAAAGAGATCGTGATCTTCCTCCCAATAGCACGCGAGCAACGGCGTGAGCGAAGACGTTGCCCAGGTGTCCATGATGTCGCCATCACCAACGAAGCCGCCGGGTCGCCCACGAGCGGACTCGTGAAACCCTGGCGGCGCTTCACCCACTGGATCGATTGGCAACATTGATTCATCTGGCAACAGACGCTCGTCATAATTCACAATGCCGTCATCGCCAATCCGGTACCAAACCGGAATCGGCACACCGAAATAGCGTTGTCTACTAATCAACCAGTCGCCAGTGAGACCTTCAACCCAAGTGTCGTACCGAGCTTTCATGTAGCCAGGAATCCAGTCCAACTCCTCGCCGCGTGACAGAAACGCGGCACGTCGATCGGCATCGCGCCCACCATTGCGGATGTACCACTGCCGAGAAGCAACGATTTCCAATGGTCGTTTGCCACGTTCGTAAAACTTGACCGGGTGTGTAATCGGCTTCGGCGTGCCGTGAAGCTCGCCCGAGGCGACGAGCAACTCGACCACGATTGTCTGCGCTTGCTTGACGGATTTCCCTGCAATCGCTTGATAATTTTCGAGTCCGCGAGCACTCGCAACGGCCTGCGGTGCGTCGCGTTTGATACGGCCGTCGTGGGCAACAATCGAACGCATCGGTAGCTGGAGCTCGCGCCACCAAATCACATCGGTGGTGTCGCCGAATGTACAGATCATCGCAATACCACTGCCCTTTTCGGGGTCAGCGAGGCGATGCGCTACTACCGGCACTTCAACGTCGTACAACGGAGTACGAACCGTGGTATTGAAGAAAGGCTGGTATCGCTCATCGTCGGGATGGGCAACCAGCGCCACGCACGCCGCGAGCAATTCGGGACGAGTCGTTTCAATGAAGATGTCTCCGTGGTCATCGCTGCGAGCAAAGGCGAGACGGTGATATGCGCCGTCGAGTTCGCGATCTTCGATCTCGGCTTGCGCTATCGCGGTTTGGTCGTCCACATCCCACATCGTTGGAGCGTCGGCCTGATACGCCTCGTCACGAGCCAAATTTCGCAAGAACGCCCGTTGGCTGGCGCGCCGAGCGCGTTCGCCAACGGTGGTGTAGGTGAGTTCCCAATCAACCGAAAGACCAAGGCGCCGCCAGAGGTTTTCGAAGACAACCTCGTCTTGGGCCACGAGCTGAGCGCATAACTCGAGAAAGTTGCGACGAGAAATGGCGACCGCACGATGCCCCGACGGGAGCTTTCCGGCCTTCGCTTCAGCTTGGTAGTCAGGGTCGTACTGCAGCGTCGGATCACACCGCACACCGAAGTAGTTCTGCACTCGGCGCTCGGTGGGCAACCCATTGTCATCCCAACCCATCGGGTAATAGACCGAATCGCCCCGCATACGTCGATACCGCGCCACGATGTCGGTATGGGTATACGAACACGCTGAGCCAACGTGGAGCGAACCACTCACAGTCGGCGGTGGAGTGTCGATTGAGAAGACGCCCTCGCGGAGCGCAGAGCGATTGAATTGGTAGGTTTTGTCTGATTCCCACTGGTTTGCCCAGCGTTCGTCGAGCCCCTCGAGGCCAGGTTTTTCAGGGATACGAGATGACATAGAGGCTGAGATTACTTGCGGCCAAGAAAAGTACGGGGGAAGTGCAAATTGTTGGTAAATGATCACGCTGAGTGTTTCATGCGAAGGTCCAACTGTGATGAAGTGTCTGCTGGCGCGCGTGGAGTAGCGCAGTTCGCCGGTCGTCGCATGTTTTCGCCTCATTCCCCCCATTCCCGGCGGGTGTTCGCACACCGCTTTCAGATTCTCGCTGTCGTTGCTGCAATAGTGACGGGTGGGATGATTTCGTTCACGGCGCCCGACGCGAGTGCCGCGGGCGCGAAATACTACGGTTCGCCGGCAGCGAGCAACCTTGCCCGGCCAATCGTGACCATGTCCGCCACGCCGAGTGGTCGGGGTTACTGGCTGGCAGCCTCTGATGGCGGCATCTTCAGTTACGGCGACGCAACCTTCTACGGCTCAACCGGCGCAATGCGACTCAACCAACCCGTCGTCGGCATGGCCGCAACGCCAAGCGGCAAGGGCTACTGGCTCGTCGCCAGCGACGGCGGCATCTTCAGCTTCGGCGACGCAACCTT
>SXHN01000020.1 GCA_005773635.1 Actinomycetota bacterium | reverse complement strand
CGATGCGTTGATGTACGGCGCAAACGCGGCTGGCTCGTCAGCGTTTGTACCTGGGCCGACGATCCGGGTGAATGGCGTATTCCTGCCATTGGTCGGTGACTTCGACGGTAACGGTCGATCAGATGTCGTTTGGTACGCGCCGGGTTCGGCTCAGGAGAGCGTTTGGCTCGGCGCGGTGAATGGTTTCGCCAGCGGAGCACGTATCAACGTTTCCGGTACATATTTACCGATCGTGCAAGATTTCAATGGTGATGGACGTACCGATGTGTTCTGGTATCGAGCAGGCTCGGCATCCGACACGCTGTGGAACGGATCGGATTCTGGCTTCGACGGCGGCCTCGCCGTAGCCGTTGGTGGCACCTACGAACCGATAACCGCGGATTTCGACGGCAGCGGCACTGGTGACATCCTGTGGTTCTCAGCACCGACGCGCCGGGCGCCATTGTGGCGCGGTCTTTGAATCGTGGCGATTGTCCTCGCAGTCTGACAACCGATCCGACAGCCTGCTCGGGTTCTAGATTGGTGCGATGGTCGATGGTTCATCTCGAACACTGCCAGCAGCCTCGTATTTTGATGCGGCCGTGTATGACCGTGAACGCCGATCGATTTTTGCCGCAGAGTGGCTTTGGTTTGCTTGCGAATCAGAACTAGAAACGCCGGGAAGCTATGTCGCCCGCGAATACGCCGGGTGGCGATTGATGGTGGTGCGGGCTCCGGATGGCCAACTGCGGGGGTTTCATAATGTCTGTCGTCACCGCGCCGGGCCGCTCGTTGATGATGGCGCCGGGAGTTGCGCCAATCTCGTTTGCCGGTATCACGGGTGGTCTTACGCCTTCGATGGTCAGCTCCGATCGGCTCGGGATTTTGGAGTTGAGTTCGATCATGATGAGTACGCGCTGCTTGGGATTCGTGTTGAAATGTGGCGCGGACAGGTGTTCGTGAATCTTGATGCCGGGGCACCCTCGCTGTTGGAAGATTTGCGCGATTTCTTTGAAGAAGCCGCCGGCTTTTCGGTCGAGTCAATGCAACTTGTCCGGTTGGCTCACCACGACCTTGCATGCAATTGGAAGACGTACGCAGACAATTATCTTGAGGGGTATCACATCCCGATGATGCATCCGATGTTGAATCGCATGTATGACGCCAAGCGCTACGACGTGGTGTTGGGTGATCGCTACTGTCGTCACTCTGCTCCCGCCCGCAATGGAGGCGACGTCAACGGCCGCTGGCTATATCGATGGCCCAATCTCGCACTGAATATCTACGGCGACTCCATGAACGTTGAAGTCATCGTTCCCACAGGCCCGCGCACTTGCAGAGTGCTGTACGTCCATCTGTTTCTCAGTCTCGATGACCCCGATATCGATCAGGTCATCCGGTTTTCCGATGAGGTTATGGAAGAAGATCGAGCGATGGTCGAGGTTGTTCAGCGCAATCTTGAATGCGGCGCGTATACCGATGGGCTCCTCAGCCCGAAGCATGAACATGCTGTGGCGCAATTTCAAGACCTAGTGCGACGGTCGAGTGGCGAAACAATTTGATTCGTTGGCTTCAGACCACGGGTCGCCCTTGAAAATCATTGATCAGCGACACTTGCACGAGCCCGTCTTCGCGACCCTCGCTTTGCGCGAAACGAGCCAACTTCTCTCGGTAGTACGCGTCGCGAAGGTCTCCTTCGCTCAACGCGTTGTAAGTGGGATACAACGCCCGTCGCGGATTCGCTGAGTGATTCGGGCCGCTGCGGTGCGGAGTTTTCGAGTGAAACCAAAGCACGCCGCCCGCTGGCACGTCAACAGAGTTCCAGTGCATGCTTGCGACGACAGCCTCGGCGATACACCCAGCATCGTTCATTGGGAGCACACTTGCATGTTGCGCGTCGACCACCTCAAGACAGCCGTTGTCGATTGTCGAATCGTCGATGGCGATCATGCACGATACGTGAGAGTCGATAAACGGATACGCGGGGGCGTCCTGATGCGGTGCGTACCCGGCTCCGCCGACGAGTTTGTAGTTGATTTTTTCCTTATAGAGAACTGCTTGTTGCCCGAGTAGATCTGACGCAATTGCAAGCATGGGGCCAGCGGTCAATAGCGACCGGAGACCTTCGTGATACGGAATGAGATTTTCGGAACGGCATAGTTGCGGGCCCTCAGCGGTTAGTTCGCGGTAGTGCAACCATTGACCCGGCGTGTCGGGCCAGGACGCGACGTCCGCGACCCAAGTCTTGATCTCGGCAATATTCGATTCGCTGAAAATATCGGTGAGGAGCCAACCAGTTTGCTGAAAGTGGTCTGTTTCGGATTGAGTGAGCTGATTCATGAGAGGTGGTTCTTTTCTCGGTGGCGGGCATCGTCACATGCTTGGCGCACATGACATCCGGTCATGTGATCGTTGACTACGCCCATGGCTTGCATGGCCGCGTACAACGTTGTTGGTCCGACGAACTTGAATCCGAGCCTGATGAGCTCTTTCGATAGCGCGATTGATTCCGGCGTCTTAGCGGTGATATCGGCGAGGGTCTTCGGAGCCCGGGACCGCTTCGCCGGCGCGGCATTCCACAACAACTCACTCACTGACGTGCCAACCGCGGCTAGCGCGATTGTGGCTCGGGCATTGTTGATCGTGGCTTCGATTTTGCCACGGTGGCGCACGATGCCAGTGTCGCCAAGTAGGCGATCGACATCATTGTTGTCGAATTGGGCAACTTTCTCAGGCTCAAAGTTCGCGAACGCGGCGCGGAAGTTGTCACGTTTACGCAGAATAGTGATCCACGACAAACCACTTTGGAATCCTTCAAGGCACACGCGTTCGAACACCGCGGCTTCGTCGGTAACCGGGCGGCCCCACTCGTTGTCGTGGTACGCGATGTACTCGGCGGTTGTAGCACCCCATGAGCATCGGTGCACTCCGTCTTCGCCTCGCATCACAGCATCTTCAGGCATGAGCGCAAGTTTGGCATACCTCCATGACGTGCAACTCTTGGGCGCTCGGGGATGGTGAGTACCGTGTTGGTTATGTTGCGCCATGTAGTGATGTTCCGATGGACCCCCGACACAACTGACGAAGCCGTGGCCGCCGCCACTGCGACGTTGCGCGCCTTGCCAGCACAGATTGGTGCCATTCGCTCGTATCACGTGGGCTCCGACGCCGGGCTCGCTCCCGGTAATTGGGACTATGTCGTGGTTGCGGATCTGGATGATGTCGATGGTTACGCTGAGTATCGAGATCACCCTGCCCACCAAGCCGCAATCGTGTCAGTGCTGCGTCCAATGATCGCTGAGCGTGCCGCGGTGCAATATTTCGTGCAGTGATTGGCGTTCGGATCACGACACGAGATGGCGAGCGAACCAAGCGAGAGTTTCATTCCACGCTTCAAGCGCGACCTTTTCGTTATACGCCCCGCTGGTGTCGTTGTTGAATTGGTGGCCGACCCCAGGCCAAATACGTTTTGTGAATGTCTTGCCCGCAAGAACCGTTTCAAGCCGTCCGATGCTGGCATTGACACGTTCGTCGGTCTCCCCGTAGTGGGCCAACACTGCAGCGGTAGTCGAGCGCAATGAATCGGCTGGTTCAGGTGTGACGCCGTAGTACGACACTGCTGCTCGCACCGTCGTGATCGCGCCGGCCATCGCGAGCGTCATTGCGCCTCCGAAACAAAAGCCGATTGCGCCGATATTGCCGTCGCACTCCGGCAGCTGCTTGAGATAGTCGACTACCGCGTTGAGGTCGGCGATATTTTCCTCGATCGGGCTGGCGATGAGCTCCTGGATGATGTTCTCAGACTTTTCGGTACCGCCAGATCTTGACGCAAGATCGGGCGCAATCGCGACGTAGCCCGCCTTGGCGAGCCGCCGAGCGATGTCACGGATGTGATCGTTGAGCCCGAAAATCTCGTGAATCACGACGATGGCGGGGTATTCGCCCGGAGCTGCAGGCTGAGCGACGTAACCCAACATGGGCGACGCAGGCCCGTCGAAGCTGACCGAATCCGATGAGATATCCGGATCGTCTTCGGGCACTGACAAGATGTGACCTGCTCCGCCGCTGGTGGCCGCGGTTGGACTCGGCGTTCGGCGGCTTGCCGTGGTCGTTGTGACGGACGAAGAGCTCGACGTCGTGGTGGGCGATTTGGTAGTGCTGCCTGCGCATGCGGCCAAGAATGCAGTCGCTCCCGCTACGGACCCGAATATCAGCGTGAGGTGGCGCAGCGCATCTCGTCGAGACATTCGTCGCTCGTCGACCATCTCGACGATTTCGGTTGCGGCGTAGTGCTGTTTCCAGTTGAGTTGTTCCACATCTTCCAGCATGGCACGGCTGAGATGACCAGCGGGAGAGCTGTTCCCATGAGTCAACCTACCGACCAGTAGGTAGATAGACTTTGGAGATGAGTATCACGATGTCTGGGCAGCCCCAAGTTGCCGTCACCGGCAAGCCGAAGTCGAACGACACGCTGCTGCCGGTGCTGCGGGTGATTCCTTCGCAGTGTTACGAACGATCGAACCGCAAAGCGTTTGCGCTCGTTGCTCGGAGCGTAGGTCTCTGGGTAATCACGGTTGCTGGCTTGGCCGCGACGAACACTTGGTATCTACTCGCTCCGCTGTGGTTGCTGGCGAGCCTTGCGGTGAGTGGTCTGTTCGTGCTTGGGCATGACTGTGCCCACGGTGCACTATTCGAATCGAAACATTTGAATCGGCGTATCGGGCGCGTGCTGATGGTGCCGTCGCTGCATATTTTCGAAGCTTGGGTTGTGGGCCATAATCGGATTCATCACGGGCATACGTTGCGCCAAGGTATGGACTTCGTGTGGCATCCGAGCACCGTCGGAGATTTTGCGGCGATGAATCCGCTCCAGCGGCTGCGACACCGTTTCGAATGGTCTGCAGTTGGTAGCGGGGCGTATTACTTGCGGTCGATTTGGTGGCAGAAAATGATTCGCTTTACCGCGCCGCAGAGATATCGGGTCGCGGTGCGCAAGGATCGTCAATTTCTCGCTACCGCCGTGGGGCTTTTGATCACAGTAGCGATGTCAACGACGTTGGTCTTGGGTGGCGGAGTGGCCGATGCGGGGTGGAACTTGGTCAAGCTGTTCGTCGTTCCATTCGTTGGGTTCTGCTGTTCGATTGGATCGATTGTGTATGTGCATCACATCGCGCCCGATATCAAATGGTGGCCCCGCCGGACATGGAACTCCTTTCATGGCCAAGTGGAGGGCACAACCGCCTTGCAGGTGCCAAAAGTGATCAACGCATTGTTCTTGTTCAACATCATGGTGCACGTGCCGCATCATGTTGATGTTCGCATCCCTTGCTATGAACTTCAGCGTGCTTCGGATGCGATTATCGCAGCGTTTCCTGAGGTCGATCACCGACCCATGCGGCTCGCCGACTTCATGCGCAGCACCCGTGTATGCAAGCTGTACGACTTTGAGCGCCAGATCTGGCTCAACTATCGAGGGGAAGCAGCTTCGGCGGTTGACGTGAAGTAGCGCGTCGCGCGTCGTTGACGATTGATTGTGGCCTGATCTTGGGCTCGCTACGCCACGCCGCAGTCGAATTGGGTCGATCGGCCTAGGCCGAAGCCCCAGATATGAGATCTGGCGGACTATCCAGATTGCCATTTGTCCGTTTTCGTAGTATTCGATAGTATCGAACTGCGTGTCTGCCCGGGCGGAAGGTCGGTCGCGCCCCT
This sequence comes from Actinomycetota bacterium, assembly GCA_005773635.1. Classification (GTDB taxonomy): domain Bacteria; phylum Actinomycetota; class Acidimicrobiia; order IMCC26256; family PALSA-610; genus F1-120-MAGs023. Next base: position 14,925 of record SXHN01000020.1, on the reverse strand, counting down.
TGAGGAGGGACAGTGGTTCGCAAAACTGCAGCGTTGTTGGCTCTGACAATTGTTGGTGCTTCAATGATGGCGACCAATTCAGTGGCGGCAGCCCCGCCACTTCCGTCGCCGACCACGATCCACACTGGCGCGACGGCCGCAGACGCAGGACCGTCATGTTGGGCAATCAAGCAATCGTTTCCCGCGTCGGCAACCGGCTTGTACTGGCTGCTCACCCCTGCGTTGAAGACTCCGCAACAGTTCTACTGTGACATGACAACCGACGGTGGCGGGTACGTGCTCGTCGGGCGCGGCAGGGAGAATTGGAACTTTCAATGGCGCGGCCAGGGGACTGCTTCCTCAGTTGCTTCGACTCCGACTGGAACCGCTGCCTTCTCTCCTGCCGCGCTTTCGACACAAACCATCGACGGGCTGCTCGACGGTGGTCGAGTCGACGCACTCGCCGATGGCGTGCGGGTGCGTAGAGCTAAAGATGTTGCTGGAAACACGTATCAGGAAGTTCGGTATAAGTACAAGAATCTCAGCGGATGGAGTTGGGATCTGTACGGCGGCATTCAATTGAATTCGATTTCTTTCGATGGCGCCGTTACGAATTTTGCGAGTTACAGCCGTTGTTCATTCGGCACCACTTGTGATGTTTCACTCGACAGCAACTACAACCGGATCTGGACCTTCGCCTGGTCGCAGAAGGCAAAGAAGCTTGGCTTTTCGTACGGTTCGAACATCGACGGCCAAAACAATTCGTCGTCGTACTTGTGGGTGAACGGTTCCGAAAAACACGCCACTCCGTTCGCGCAAGTGTTTATTCGCCCCCAATTGGGTGATGCCGATGTGAACTTTCCGGTCATCCCCGACACTGGTACAACCGCCACAACGTTGCGTGCGATGCCGAGCTCCACTCCACAGATCATGCAATGGGGTGTAGCCGACATATCGAAACCCGCTTCCGATCCCGACACGAGGAACGATTCGCCAGTGCTTGCATTGGCTCAAGTCGGCAACACGATGTTTGTGGGCGGAAAGTTCCAGAATGTGCAAAATGGCAGCGGCGGGCCCAAGACCTCACAGTCGTGGCTCGCAGCCTTCGATGTGAACACCGGCGTCTGGATCAATACCTGGCGTCCAACCCTTGATGGTGCAGTGTGGGATCTCGTTGCGGCGCCCGACGGAACGTTGATCGTCGGTGGGAATTTCACGAATGTCAATGGAGCGGTGGGCACCGCCGGGCTCGCCAAACTCGACCCCGTTACCGGGCAGGTTGTTTCTTCCTTCAACGCCTACGTTGCGGTTCCGCGCTTTCTTGGAAGTCGAGCGCATGTCCGTGCTTTGGACGTCCACGGCAACTGGTTGTATATCGCAGGCAGTTTCAGCCAGATCATCGGTGGCCCCCTCAACACGACCCGCAACACAGGAGGCGTCGCCCGAGTTTCGCTCACCGATGGACAGCCCGACACTTCGTGGCGTGCCTTCTTTGACAACACAATCATGGACATCGACGCGACGACAGATGGGGCTCGGGTATATGTAGCTGGCTTCTTCAAGAATGTCGGTACGACGTCTGCGTACGGTACGCCGCGTAACGCTCTCGCGATCCTCGACACAACAACGGGTGCGTCGGTGCCAGGCATGGCTCAATACGTGCCGACCGCGTCCAATGTGACGCGGCAATGGCAGCAGACTGTGATGGAGTACCAAAACGAGATTTTCCTCGGCGGCTCAGAACACAACATTCAGAAATACACGTACGGCAATAACTCACTTGTTCGCGGTCATGTGACGCAACACGGTGGAGATTTTCAGGCGATTGCGGCCGCCTATGGAATTGTCTTTGCATCGTGCCACTGCTACCAAACATCGTTTGGCGACACGTATGCCTGGCCCCCGAACTCAAACTATGGACGCGTTGACAACGTGCAATGGATCGGTGCGTACGATGCGACGTCGTTTGAGAAACTCAACGAGTGGGATCCTTCGTGGGGTATGAACACCGGCACCGGCGAAGGCCCGTGGGAAATGACCTTCGATTCCTCGGGATGTTTGTGGGCCGGGGGCGACATTATTCGCGGCGGGTACACCGGCAGCGTTGCGAATTGGCTTGCTGGTTTCGCTCGATTCTGCCCGCGTGACGTGACTGCTCCGACGACGCCCACGAACTTCCGCACTTCGGTGAGTTCGGGAATCACAAGTCTCAAATGGAACGCGAGCACTGATAACAACGCGGGAACCATCACTTATGAGATCATGCGCGACGATCGCGTGATCGCAACCCAGACGAGTACCACGTTTGCGCTCGCCGACTTGAGTTACGGCAGGTACTTCGTACGAGCACGTGATGTTGGAGGCAATAGAAGCGCAAGCACTGCAGTTCTGGTTATCGGTACGCCGCCGACGTATACCCAAGCGATTGCTGCAACTCCCCAAGTACTAGCGCATTGGCGGCTTGGCGAACCCAGCACCGCACTCGCCGCCGCCGATGCCATTGGCGCAAATCCGGGTACGTACTCGGGTGGCGTGGCGGTCGGAGCCGCGGGGATTATCAACGCCGATGCTGATACCTCAGCGAGTTTCGATGGCATCGATGGCGCGGTGACGATTGCCGATAGCGCTGGAATCTCGCCGACAGCAGGTGCGTCGGTAGAGACTTGGGTCGATCTGTCCGACATTTCGGGTGGACGTCGCAATTTGGTATCCAAGGCTGGTGCATTTGATCTTCGCTTGAATTCCGCCGGCGAAGGCGGAGCGTTCGCGTTTTCAGTCACTACCGTCGGCGGCACTTTTACCGCGACGGGTTCGGTTCCGGCACAGCTAGGTCGACACCACGTGGTTGGAACGTTTGATGGAGTGACTGCGCGCCTCTATTCAGAAGGCAATGTCATCGCAACTGTCGCGGCCCCAGGCGCCATGATCGATACTGCGACACCGTTGACGATTGGTTCTGGACCTGACGGTGCGCTCTTAGGTGGCCAGGACGAAGTCGCGTTGTACTCGAGAGCACTCGGCATCAAAGAGGTCAACACGCATTACTCGACCGGAGGGAGAAACATTATTCCCAACGTCGCGCCTGATGCACAGATCCAGGCGACCTGTGGTGCGCTGACGTGTGGGCTCGACGGGGCCGCGTCCAGCGATGATTCCACGATCGTCGATTACGCATGGCAGATAAATGATGGCACGACGGGTTCGGGCATCACGTTCGTGCACTCCTTCGATACGGCGGGTGAGTACATCGTGACCCTCACGGTCACCGATGACGATGGCGCGACCGACACCGCGACACAGACCGTCACAGTAAATCCGAATCCGCCGGAGCCGTACGAGACCGACACCTTCACCCGCACCGCGACGAGCTCGTGGGGCACGGCCGACCTCGGCAACGCATGGACAACTTCAGGAACCACGACGAACTTTGCAGTGAACAGCGGCGTCGGAAAGATTCTTGCCCCCGCCGCCTTTGCCAGCAGCGCGACGCGCCTGAGCACCCTGTTGGAAAGTGATTACGACATCCAGACTCGTTTCCAATACGACTCGGCGCAAAGCGGTGGTTCGTGGTTGAACCTCGTCGGCCGGTACGTAGCGAGTGGCCTGGAGTATCGCGGCCGAGTGCGCTTCGGAGCATCGACGATTTCGGTCGCTCCGTATCGGGTGGCGAGCGGATCGACGACCGCGATTACGAGCGAGGTCGTCGTTCCTGGCCTTGTCGCTGCTCCGAACACCTTCTATCGAGCTCGGATGAATATCAGCGGCTTGAACCCAACGACGATCAAGATCAAGGTGTGGGCTGACGGCACCCCAGAACCAGCGACCTGGAATGTCAACGCGACGGATGCCACGGTGGCTTTGCAAACGCTTGGTTCGCCCGGCTTGCAGCTGTTCGCGAATGGCAGTGCCAGCTATCCACTGACCTTGAGCGTGGACGACTTCAATGTTGGTCCCGCCAACGCGCCACCGGTGCCCTCGTTTACTAGTGACTGCAGTGGCGTGCTCTCGTGTTCCGTGGACGGTTCCGCCTCAACTGACGACGGCACAATCGCCGCGTACACATGGAGCTTTGGCGACGGCACGACCGCAAGCGGTTCGACCGCGTCGCACGTCTATGCCGCGCCGGGCACCTACACAATCACGTTGATGGTCACCGATAATGGCGGCTTGCAAAGTTCCACGTCGCAGTCGGTCGTCGTGCAATCACCGCCGACTGCTGCATTCACATCGTCGTGCTTGGGCTACGCGTGTTCATTCGACGCCAGCACGTCGAGCGACCCTGATGGGACTATCACGAGCTATGAGTGGGAGTTCGGCGACGGACAAACTGCGACTGGGGTGACCCCCGCCATGAATTATGGCAGCGTGGGTTCTTACAACGTGACGTTGACCGTGACTGACAATCAAGGTGGTGTTGGGTCAGTCCAACATCTGGTGGTTGCGAATACCGCGCCGACCGCTGCATTCACGTTTGTTTGCCCGACTGATACATGTTCATTTGATGCAACGTCATCGATCGATTCGGACGGGTCGATTGCTGATTACCAATGGAACTTCGGTGATGGCACCACCGGATCTGGCCCGACGCCTACGCATGAATACGTCGGAGGCGGCACGCACACCGTCACGCTGACGGTCACCGACGATCTCGCGGCTACCGACATCGAAATTCAAAACGTTGTGCAGGCGGCCGCACCGATCGCCGGCTTCACGAAGTCTTGCTCTGACTACGTATGCGGGTTCGACGCCACTACGTCCTACGACCCTGATGGTTCCATTGTGAGCTATGACTGGGACTTCGGCGATGGCAATGTTGGGTCCGGGGCCACGCCAGGTCACACATATGGGGCGCCTGGCTCTTACTCCGTCACACTTACTGTTACGGATGACTCGTTGTTGACGGGTGCGGTGACGCAATCGGTAGTGGCTGATATCGCGCCGTCGGCGAGCTTCTTGGTGAACTGCGTTGTCCTGACGTGTTCGGTTGATGCTGCAGCTTCTTCGGACAGCGACGGATCAATTGTGAGCTATGCATGGATGTTCGGCGACGGCAGCCAGGAAACCGGCGTGACGGCGAATCACCTCTACGCACTGGCAGGCTCATGGCCGATCAGTTTGACCGTCACGGATGATCTTGGTGTCAGCACCTCAGTCGCGCAGCCTGCGATTGTCGCGCCGATTCCTGCGACCACGCAGTTTGCGGGCGATGCTTTCGACCGGGTCGTTGCGAACGGATGGGGCACCGCGGATCAAGGCGGTGCTTGGACAGCGAGTGGTCCGTCGACGTACTTTGCGGTGAATGGCACCTCGGCGACGATGTCGCTTCCCGCCACCAACAATGGCATTTCAGCTCGGTTGTTGGCGCTCTCGCAATCAGATGTGGACGTGCAGACAAAGGTGTCTTACAACGTCGCCCAGACTGGTAGCGGATCATGGGTCAATGTCATTGGCCGCTACATCGGCACCAACACGGAGTACCGAGCCCGCGTCCGGTTCTCTTCGACGCTCGTGTACGCACAGGCGTATCGCGCGCCGGGTAGTTCTGCAGTTGCCGTCGGGTCAGAGGTCGCGATTCCAAGCATTGTTGCAACTCCCGGAACCGTCTATCGGATTCGCCTCAACGTCAGTGGTACCAATCCCACATCGATCAAGATCAAGGTGTGGGCTGACGGAACGCCGGAGCCCGCGGTGTGGAATGTGAACGTTTCGGACTCAACCCCGGTTTTGCAAGCTGCCGGCGCTGCAGGGATACACACTTACGCGGGCAACAGTTCGAGCTATCCGCTGGTCTTTACATTTGATGACTTCGTTGTGCGGCCTGCGAACCTTCCGCCCGTTGCAGTGTTTACGTCCGACTGCAGCGGCTCGTTGAGTTGTTCATTTGATGCATCGACGTCAATCGATGATACGGGCATTGCTTCGTATACCTGGGTGTACGGCGACGGAACAACCAGCACTGGAGTCACGCCTACACGTGTATTTGCCAATGCAGGGAGCTACACAGTGACGTTGACGGTCGCCGATACCCAGGGAGTGCTGCACGTGTCGAGCCAAATTGTGAACGTGACTTAGAGGAGCATCGCAGCTACCGTGCTGCTGTGACTCGCGAGATTCTTGCAACATTGTCGTTGTGCGCCACAGTGGTGTTTGTGTACATGGTTGCGTTGTGGACCTTGAGCATTCGAATCGGTGACCCCAGCTTCGTGGACGCTGGTTGGGGTTTCGGGTTTGTGCTGATTGCGACGGTGGCGTTTGGAAGCACCGATGGCGATCCGGCGCGCAGCGCAGCTCTGGTAGCGATCTGTTGCGTGTGGGGAACCCGTCTCGGTTCCTATTTGTTGTGGCGTTGGCGTAAGCAAGGGCCGGATCGGCGGTACCAGGCAATGTTGCGCAGCGCACCTGGCAATCCGCACATGTTTACATTGAAACGTGTTTTTCTCCTGCAAGGTGCGCTGATGTGGGTGGTCTCGTTGCCGATCCAGCTTGGGCTGGTGTATCCAGAACCGCGCGGTGTCACGACGCAGGCGATCATAGGGATGGTTCTTGCCGTCATCGGCTTTGGCTTCGAGAGCATCGGCGACGCGCAACTCGTGCGTTTCAAAGCTGATCCGAACAACGATGGCCTTGTGCTCCAGTCGGGGCTGTGGCGTTACACTCGCCATCCGAACTATTTCGGTGACGCGTTGGTGTGGTGGGGCTTGACGCTGGTTGCGGTAGTGAATATTCCGACCGCGTTCGCCGTCGTCGGGCCGATCCTGATGACGACGTTGTTGCTTCGTTATAGCGGCGTGCCGATTTTGGAACGGGGGCTGACGCGGCGCCGAGCCGGATATTCCGAGTATGTCGAGCGCACAAGTGCCTTCATGCCGAGGCCACCGCGTCGCCGCTAGCGCATTCGAATGGCGGGTTGCGAGCGCGCCGTAATCAGTCTGCGGGCATCCAGTTGCCGTGGGCTCCGAATGGGATGCGCTGCGGTAACGCAATTGTCGCCACTGGCGCGGCCGCGAAATGTTGTGCGTCAAGAATGTTGAGCGTGGTTACGTCGGTCGTGTCGTTGTGGCTCAATACGAGAATCCACCCTTCGTTTTCGGCAGCGGTCGCATGCGCCGGTGCAAAGACGGGTTCGAAAACGTGGGTTTCGGTTCCGCCGAATGAATGCTCGATTGCCGTTCGCTCGTCGAGGTCATACTGAAACACTGAGGCAGAAAACGTTGGGGTTGCTGCGGCGCGCAAACCGGCGATGTAGCCGAAACGGTTGGGCTGCCCGACACGCCGGTCGTCAATGCGGGGAAAGTCACCAGCGTGGTTGTAAAGCTGCGTTTCAGCTACTCCACCCGTAACCATGTCGAGGGTCCATTGCCACAGTACGGATTGGTCAGCAAGATCGTTCATTCCGCTGTCCATGAGCGATTTCGCACGGCACACCTGAATCACGATTTCGTCGCCGCGCTCATAGGAATTAAGACAATGAAAGACTGAACAAGCTTCGACTTCGAACCAGCGAACCGTGGCGTTAGTTCCGTTGCGCGGCATCACGCCAACGCGTGCACCAGCATCGCGATCGAAATGAAAACCGCCCTTATCCATGTCGAACACAATCGGGAGATCGAAAAAGATTGCATGGTTTTCGGTGATCGTGAAGTCGTGCATCATCACTGGGCGCGGTATGTCGATGACCTCTGATTGCACGAGTGTCCCGCGCGCGTCGACCCGGTGATAGGTGAGGTAGGGCTGCTGGAAGAATTGGTATCCAAAGAACAGCATTTCGCCGGTTTTCGGGCAAATCTTTGGGTGAGCCGTCATTGGGCTATTGAGCTTGCCGTCGAAGTTGTGAGATTGCAGCGTTGATAAGTCGGTGCCTATTTCCCAAGGGAAATGCGCCTCTTCCAATGCGAGTAGTCGCCCGGCATGGCGCACGATGTTGGTGTTGGCCGGTGAGAACGTCAGATCGCCAACGGCGGTCATCAGATCCATGTCTTGTTCGAAGTATGGCGTGCGGACGTATCGGTTTCGATATGCGACACAACCGTCAGCGAAATCGAAACCGTGCACCATGCCCGCGCCGAAGAACCAATGGAAAGGGACGGCACCCGGAGGGTTGAATCCATTGCGCAAGTAACTGCCTCGAAGCGCCGAGGGGATCTTGCCGACGACCGGTAATGATTCGTAGGTGACCTCCTCGGTGATGGGCGCGTAGTTGCCTTGCATCCACCAGTCGGTGCTGGTTTGGGTCTCGGCAGTCATGGTTACCAACTTCCTCAATGGCGAATCCTCAAGGTTAACACTGTTTAGTCGCGCCGACGTCGTCACGGCGCGGCGACGCTCTGACGAGGTGAGATGCGGCTCCTGTCGGGATTCGCGCACCCTTTCGTCTATGTTCTGTGTGGGGTTCGGAGCACCCGTCATTGCTTCTCAGAGCACGGCAGGGTTGCACATGGCAGGTACTTGGTTTCTTCGAGCAGGCTCAAGCGGAGCGCTTGCCGACAACTTCGAACAGTCAAGTAAGGCCGGCGTTGGTTGGGCTGATGTGGATGGTTTCGACGACCTGCGCAATATTGAGCGTGCTGCGCTCGGAGCCGCGCTTCGTGCCAGCGGGAAATCTGCCTCCGTAGCGGCGGCCGACGCCGATGAATTGATGGCGTTTCGGGATGGTATGCAGGTTGGCGACATTCTCGTCGTTCCCGATTCGGCCAAGCGTCAGGTACTTGTCGGCGAGATTGCAGCCGACTATGAATTTGGTGACGAGCCGGTTGGCGAATGCCTGCACCAGCGTGATGTGTTGTGGCTTGGCCGGGCGGACCGCGACGGGCTCGATGCAACCCTTCGATCCGATCTCAACGTGCGACGCACGGTGCGCAATCTCGAAGGCAACGCCGAGGGTTGGGCGGCAATTGCGCAACGTCTGCGTGATGGCGAAAAGCTGGCCGGGAAACGCAAGATCTCTGCACCCCGAGGCCGTCTTGAGGCAATCGAAGCAGAGCGCGTTGCTTCGGAACGCAAATGTAGTGGGTGCGGATTCCTCAAGCGTTCTACACAATTCGATGAAAGCGGCATTTGCGTCGATTGTCGCTAACAGAGTTCACCTCTTGTTGCGGTGCGCGTCGGCTGCGTAACATTGCGCGATGAAACTCAAAGTCACCGGCTTCGGAATTACTGTCGCGATCGCCGTAGCTTCGTTCGGCGTTGCTGGCGACGTTGATGTTGTCCACGCCGCAAGTTTGACGCGTACCGCAGATCCGGTGGTGTTGGCAGGCAGCCAACTACCCACGTTGGTCGCAGGCTCTAAGACCACGATCGTGGGATTTCGATGGAACGGGTCGGCCTGGCAACAAGTCCCCATTCAAATCGACGAACGAGCGGTCAAGAACTTCTTGACCATTTATAACAACGCGGCTTCATCGTTTTATGGAAGCGAGCCAGGCTTGGTGAACGAGTTGGTGTACACCGCGACTTCGTCGTGGACGGGTAAAGACCCCGACGTGAAATTCGATAACGACGACGAACTCGTCTTTATGGCACGCGACGCTGGTGTGCAGGCCCCGGGGGGTACACAACCTGTTGGCACTGCAGTCGGTACCGGTGTCGAGGTGCACGTCACCGATCCCGTCAACGTGGGCAACGAAGGATTTGTATACCTTTTTCGCAAGAGCGCGGGGAGCACCCTGAAACAAGCCGCGGGTGTGAAATACCAGAAGTACACCTTCAGGTTGTCGTCGGGCGGCTACAAAACCACGTACAACCTGACGGGCACGCCAAACCCGGAAAATTCGTTGGTGACTGGCGCCACCTACACACGGCATTTCTCAGAGCGCTGGCTGAGTGATCAGCTCAAGGTCACCGCCCCGGGCTCGACTGCGGTCGATATTCTGGACCGCAACAAGGTGTTGTTTGCGCCGACCGTCTGTTCGCGCAGCGAGGACACGTTCAATGCAACCGGGCCGTTCGGAAGCGCAGAAGGTGCATTCGTGATCAACAAGAATGGGCCGGTGCGCAGCATTCGTTCGTATCTGGGGGCCAACAGCGGGCCCAATACTCAACGTACTCATTTCTTTTACGATCAACGAGAAGATATTCGTACTGATCTACGCGTGCACACGATCCCGTCGATCATGGACTTTGTCGACTACAGCCCAGCCGCTTCGGGAATGACCTATCGAAACCCAGCGAATACGGCAGGCGTCTTGGTGGACGGAAACCCAGATACCGTCACTGCAGGCACACCATCTTGGGAACAGATGTCCGGTGCGCAGGGCACCGTAACGATGGTGCGTCAATTGAACGCCTCGTTCACGCCGACCGTGACGAACTACTACCTCGATGATTCCACGCCATCCACGCCTCAGTGCACAGGCGACGCGTTTGCCTACGGCAGTAGCGGCTCATACATCACGTCGAGTCTTCCCTGTACCGATCCGGGTACGGGCTGCGCCGGTTCGTTGGCGGCGACTACGACACTGTTTTACGAATCGCCGGGCGGAGACGAGATATCCGCGGCGCAACACCACGCTGAAGTCGCGCAACCATTGACTTCTGCGACTACGCCCTGGGTTCCATGACGTCGCATTAAATAGCGATTGCTGAGGCGTGGCCGGCACCTAGCCTCGCCATTCATGACGATCGAGGTTGAACAACTTTCCAAGTCGTTCTCCACAGGTAGGGCCAAACGCCGGACATTGGTCGAGGCGGTTCGCGACATTTCGTTTTCGGTTGAAGCGGGCGAACGACTCGCGTATATCGGGCCCAATGGTGCAGGAAAATCCACCTCGATCAAGATGCTCACTGGGATCTTGCGTCCTGACAGTGGCGCCGCATCGGTGCTCGGAATCACCCCGTGGACTCACCGCAAACAATTGGCGCGCCGCATCGGCACGCTCTTCGGTCAGCGTTCGCAACTTTGGTTTGAGCTGACGTCACTGCAGTCGTTTCGGATGTTGGGCGCGATTTTCGACATGAGTGACTTGCAGCTGGCGACCCGGGTCGGCGAACTCGGTGAACTACTCGACGCGACTGAAGTGTTCGCGATGCCCGTACGCAATCTGTCGTTAGGGCAACGCATGCGTTGTGAGCTCGCCGCCTGCATGCTGCACGAACCCGAAATCTTGTTTCTCGACGAGCCGACGATTGGTCTCGATTTACTCGGGAAACAACTGTTCAGGGATCTCGTCATTCGTCTGAACGAAGAACGCGGCACAACGATCTTGTTGACATCGCACGATGTTGCCGACATTGAATCAGTGGCCAACCGCGTGATCGTGATCAACCACGGCTCGGTGATCTATGACGACGACGTCGAAGTGATGCGAAGATCGCTGTTCACCACGAAACGTGTCGAAGTGGGTCTTGAGCGGCCGGTCATTGTGCCCGAGATCGCTGGAGCGCAGTTGGTGGAACACACTGAGACCGTGGCGCGCTTTGTGGTCGACACCAGCAAGCGATCAATTCGCGATGTAGTAGATGCGATACTCGAACACCTTCCAGTAGCTGACCTTTCGATTGTCGACCCGCCGCTGGATGAAGTGATCGGTGCGATCTATTCGCAGTTGGCGGTGGAATAGTGCGTCGGTATTTGTGGGTTTCGTTCCGCGCTTCGATGCAGCGCACTTTGGCCGAGCGCGGCGGGTTCATTGTGTCAACTGGCTTTTATCTCGCAGTTGTCGCGGTGGTCGGTTCGCTGTGGCGAGCGGCAGCCGACGGCAAAGGCGGAACAATCGCAGGCTATGGGGCGGCCTCGTTGTTTTGGTACATCGCAGCGACAGAAGCGGCGACGGTGTCGCTCAACATGCGTCTCATCGACGACATTGGCACGGACATCAGCGGCGGAGCCATCGCATCAGAGATGCTGCGGCCGGTGAGCCTGGTAGCAGTGCGCATGGCGAGCGAGTTTGGGCGAGCTTTGCCTCGCTTGACGACATGCACGCTCGCGGGTGCCGTGATGTCATGGATCATCGTCGGCGCGCCGCCGGGATTGGTGTCCGCGGCGATGACGGTGGTTGCGCTGGCGTTGGCAATCGGTTGCAACATTGCTGCGCAACACGCATTCGCGGCAATCGCTTTCTGGATCCGCGACGCGCGATCCGCGTGGTTCTTGTACCAAAAACTCGTATTCGTATTGGGCGGTATGTTGCTGCCCATTGAAGTGTTGCCAGGTCCGCTGCGGTTGGTTGCTCGATTACTTCCGTTCGTTTCAATGGCCTATATCCCCGGCAGATTCGCGGCCGGTCATGTCGAGCCGCTGCTGTTGTTGCAACAGGTCGGATGGTTGGTGGCGTTGCTGGCCATCGCGTTGAGGATATTTGCAACTGGAGAGCGGCGATTGCAGGTGGTTGGCGGATGAGAAGCCTCACCGCCACGATGCGCAGCGCGTTCGCGGAAGCGTGGTCGAACCGCTCCGGATTTTGGTTGCAAGTATCAATCATGATCGTCAACGATCTGGTATGGGTCGTGTTCTGGGTGCTGTTTTTCCGTGAGGCCGGAAGTGTGCGCGGTTGGGATACCCAACAGGTGCTGATGTTGCAGGCGATACTCACCACCGGAGGTGGGATCGTGCTCGGGTTTTTCAACAACGCCCGGCGTCTTGGACAGCTCGCGGCCGATGGCGCACTCGATGCCACCTTGGTGCTGCCGGTGCCAACCTTGCCGCATCTCTTGGTGCGACGAGTAGAGACGACCAATTTGGGTGATCTCATTTTTGGCGTTGCTTTGTTCGTGATCGGATGTGATCCGACTTGGAGCCGAATTGCGATTTACCTCGCCGGGAGTCTGATATCGGTGATCACCTTGACGGGGTTTCTCGTTGCGATCGGGTCGTTGTCCTTTTTCTTTGGGCGAAACGAAGCGGGCGAACTCGGCTTTCACGCCATGGTCATGTTCGCGATGTATCCCGTTGACGTATTTACGGGCCCAGGCCGAGCAGTGTTGTATTCAGTGATTCCGGCGGCGTTCATTGCATCGGTGCCTGCGAAACTCGCCGAATCATTTGATCTCGGGATGGCTCTCGGCATGATTGGCGCAGCAGTTGTTTTCGCGACCGTCGGATACACGATGTTTACGCTGGGTCTGCGGCGGTACACGTCGGGTTCGGCGTGGACTCGCGCTTAGAACTGTCGCGCGGAAACCCTCGCCGCGCGGTCCCACAGAAGCCGCGCAAACCGTGAGATCGTGAGACCACGGCACCCGGCACTACTCAGGTCTTGTGCAGCCATGCGATGACATCGGGCTCGGCGAGCCTGGCGATCGCGTTGTCGTAGCGCTCACGATCTTCGTTGTTCAGCACAGTCTGCCACTGCCCGCTGGTGCCCTTATTGAAGAACTGTTCGTCGCTCTTCCACAATGCGTGACTGCTGTCTGGTACGAGATGCGATGCGCGGGCGCGCATCTCCTGGAACGTCGCGGCCTTCACCAACCCTGGCCAGAGCGAATCGGGGACTGCGATGTTCAGACGCTTGGCGAGCATTCGCATCGATCCACCGAGGTCGGTTTGAAGATCGTCGTAGTGAAGCATGACGACGTTTGGATCATGACGGCATAGCCAGAATGTGGTGATGTGGTGTGTAAGGCTCCGTAGCGATGTCCCGGAAGTGGTGACGTCGGTGGCGTTATCAATCCATTGCCAAAACCGGCCGCCGACTGTGTCGGCTTCTGGTGGCGGGCCCGCAGCGAGGAGTTCAGCCACGTCATCGAGACCGACCGCATCGTTGCGTGCGGACAAAAGTGCCGTGAAATCAAAATTGTCGCGGTGATTGAGCGTCGACAGCGCGACGTCGCGAGGGTCGCGCCCGACGCAGATGTAGGTAACGCCTGCTGATCTCGGCAATCCATCAAGCGGGGTGTGGGTTTTGATGAATCGCCGATGCGTTTGTGAGTCGAGGTGCGTGAATACATCGCGTTGCGAACGGGTAAGCATGTCGAGCCACGGTGAGTACGTATCCAGAGGTTGCTGAAGCCGTGGAGTTTGTAGCACCAACATTGCGCAGATCATTTGGGTCCACGTCGTGCCACATTTCGCGGGCGTACTAATCACGATGTCGTCGGTTCGAAACTCGAAGTCGTTCCATCGATCACTATCAGCGATCAGGGTGCGGTAATGAGCCCTGGGCACGGGCGGTTGCGGCAACATGATCCGAAACTAGCGGTGGCGCAGCGGTGGTTCTAGTGTCTCAACATGGCAAAAGAATGCAGCGTGAGTCAGGCGATCGATGCACCGCCTTCGGTCGTCTGGGCAATGGTCACCGACCTACCAAGGATGGGCGAATGGTCGCCGGAAGCCGCCGGAGGCGAATGGTTGGGTGGAGCGACCGGGCCAGCTCTTGGCGCCAAGTTCAAAGGCCGCAACAAAAACGGCAAAAAGAGTTGGTCGACGATGTCGAAAGTGACAACGTTCGATGTCGAACGGACTTTCGCGTTCGATGCTTCCTCGGTCGGGATGAAGATCGCCCGGTGGACATATTCGATTGAACCGACGGCATCAGGTTGCGTCGTGACCGAGACTTGGACCGATCAACGTAACGCGATTCTTCCATTGCTCGGCAAGATCGTGAGTGGTGTTGCAGATCGTGAGGAGCACAACCGATACGGGATGACCACCACCCTCGCAAACCTCGCCGCCGCAGCCGTTGCGGCTCCCCGATAAATCGGCGGCGAGGTCAAGCGAATAGGCCGAGACCTGGTCAAGTCGCGGTTGCGTCTGCTTTTCTATGGCGCTGCGTAGAAGAAGATGGCTTCTTGGCGTGAGCCGGCAGGCACGTTGCTGCTGGTTGACAAGTAGTGGTCTGAAGTGGTGTTGTTGAACAATCGCCAGACTGGTGTCAGGCCAGCCGCCGACTTGCGAGCTCCATAAAATGCGGTGCCTTCAAACGTCCAACCGAGTGCGATGACTTTGTCACGTTCATTGACTGTGGTCGTGTAGAGGTGTGCACCCTTGGTACTGCGAAGTCGGAACACTGCGGT
>SXHN01000101.1 GCA_005773635.1 Actinomycetota bacterium | reverse complement strand
TGGGGGTTCGATGATGGGATACAGCATCGAGGGAGTGAGGGAGCTTCTCGAAGCTGGAGTCTCGGCAAAAGTGCATTGCCAACGCGAGGAGGCAATCGGAATACAGCGAGTTACTTCAATCAGTCAATCCGACATCGTCGAACATACCAGCGGCGATGTTGTGCAGATCGGCGCGATTCCAATTCAGCTCCTCCACACACCGGGCCACACTCCTGGTTCGCAATGTTTCATGGTCGACGGGAGCTTGCTCAGCGGCGACACTTTGTTTCTCGATGGCTGCGGACGAACCGACCTGCCCGGGGGCGACCCAGACCAGCTGTTTGACTCAGTGCACAGCAAGCTGGCGCAACTCCCCGGAGAAACCGTCTTGTATCCCGGACATTTGTATTCGCCGGAAAGTTCAGCACAACTCAGCGACGTCCGAGATCGCAACTATGTGTTCCGTTTCAAAACTCGCGAACAATGGATGGCGATGTTCGGCGACAACTAACGAGGTTCAAGCGGCGTACGGAGGATCCGAGGCGAGCGACAGCGAGTGAGTCGGTCCGCAGCACGCTCGCCGCGCCGGGCGAAGCAGGCGCAATATTCAAGCGGCGTACGGAGGATCCGAGGCGAGCGACAGCGAGTGAGTCGGTCCGCAGCACGCTCGCCGCGCCGGGCGAAGCAGGCGCAATATTCAAGCGGCGAAGCAGGCGCAATATTCAAGCGGCGTCGTTCGGGCTGTCGCTGTTTGTTGCGGTGAGTGCGAAGCGGGATCGAATATCGACGACGTTGCTGCCCGACGCCTCAACCGCGCGAAGCGGTTGGTGGGGATCTAATTCCGGCCGCGCGGTGCGAAGGTGTGACCCGGCAGGATGCGCTTTGATGACCTCGTCGAGGCTTTCCAGCACTTGCATGTGCGTGGCGCGTTGCTTGTTGGTGTCACGGCGACTCGTCATCGGACTCTCCTCAGTGATGTCCCACTTCGTGTATCGGCACCATCGGCTATGAGTTGAACGACTCATCTCATTTTGTCGACCCGTGCCGACGGCGTCACGCGACGGAATCAAACACCACAGGGAGGCGATTCGGACCACGAAACGCGAAGCCTTCGATCACCGGCGTAGGGCCACTATCAGTAGGGTCAAAGCGCAGGTTGGGGAGGCGCTCGAGCACGATTTCGAGCCCCGCATGGAGTTCAAGGCGAGCCAAGTGCATTCCGAGACACTGATGCGGGCCCGTCCCGAACGCCATATGCAAGGCTGGGGGCCGAGCAATATCGAATTCGTTGGGTCGCTCAAAATGGCTGCCGTCGCGATTCGCGGCGCCGGTAATCACCCCGACCGTGCTCCCTGCTGCAATTGGGCAGCCAGCAATTTCGGTGTCTGTGGTGGCCCGTCGGCTGACCATCGTGACGGAACTCTCCCATCGCAACGTTTCCTCGATGACTGCGGGTATGAGCGATGCGTCGGCCTGGACACGCTCCATGATGTCGGGGTGAGTCAGCAACGCGTAGAGGGCATTGCCGAAAACTCGGTAGGTGGTCTCTGCCCCAGCGGGAAGGAGCAGTCGCAAGAATCCCCACAATCGCTCGTCCGCGAGGGTTTCGCCGTCGACCTCTGCATGCACGAGATCGGAGAGAAAATCGCCGATCGGCTCGGCGCGACGCGACTCCACGAACGGCCGCAAATATTCAGTCATTGCATGTTTGGCAGCGAAGCCGGCGTCGGGATCGATCGGACCAGTGTTGATGCCTTCGGCCCATTGCTGGAACTGCAGCGCTTCATCTTTCGGAATTCCCACGATGCCGCAAATCACTTGCACTGGATACTTCGCCGTAACGTCTCGAACAAGTTCGGCAGAACCGAGGTGCGCGATGCCATCGATGAGTTCGTTCATGAGCGGTCGCACCAATGAGGCATCCCACTTATCAAGTTGGCTCTGACGAAACGCCTTCGCCACGAGGTTGCGATACGTGCGGTGTTCTTCTCCGTCGAGTCCGACAATGAGTTCGCCCATGAATTGACCGATATGGTCCATGTTGATTGCGGAGGAAAAGGTGGCCGGATCGCGCAGCACAGATTCAGCGTGCGCCCAGTCGATAACGCTATATCCGGACCCAAGCCCGAAGCTGCCTTCGGATTGCAAGACGGGGCATTTCTCGCGCTCGACATTCCACATCTCATAGGGTTGTCCGTGGAAGAAATCCATTGCTACCGCAGGGTCGTACGCCATATCCCAAAACGTAGACCTACAAACCAGGACTACGTCAAGGTCGGTACAAGAATTGCCGACATCATCACGTGATGGGCAAGAAAAGTTCCGACGAAACAAAGCCGCCAAAAAGCGCCAAGTCCTTGGGGATTGGAACCGTGGTAAAGCCCTGCCTCGTCGGCTGTGCAATATTGAGCATCGCGGCTGCGGCACTTCCGTCGTAAGCAACCCACGGCGACCCATATTCTCGCGACGCCGGTAAGGTTGGCACTCATGGCCAACAGCTTGGGCATAAGCCCGTTCAGTGAGACCGACGATCAGCAATCGCTGCGGTCGCTAGCCCGCGACGTGGCGCAACGAGAATTGCTTCCCTGGGCCCGTCACTGGGACGAGACCGAAGAATTCCCGCAGCGCAGTTTCGAGGCTTTGGGGCGCGCCGGGCTTCTTGGCATCACAATTGATGAACAGTACGGCGGCGCCGGGCTCGGCGATGTCGAATCAGCAATCGTGCTTGAAGAACTTGGGAGGGTCGACGTTTCGAGTGCGATCCTGGCGCAACTGATTTTCAACGGCCCCCCGCGCGCGATTCAACACCTGGGCAACGACGCGATGAAGCGACGCTGGCTACCCATGGCCGCCGCAGGTGAAGCTCTGTTTTGCATCGGCATCTCCGAAACCGAAGCAGGCTCCGCGGTGAACCATATGCGCGCGAAACTTGCGCCGGACGGCGATGGTTTCCGCCTCAACGCGTACAAGAATTACGTCACGGGCGGCCACAAATCTCGCGGTTGCTTGGTGTGGTGTCGATTCCCTGGGAGCGAACCGGGAAGCATCAAGGGCATCGGTGCCGTGGTTGTTGATCTAGAGGCACCTGGCGTCAGCATTGCTGGCACGCACGTAAAAATGGGGTTGCGAGGAACAAGCGAAGCAGAGATGGCCTTCGATGATGTCCGCGTGGAACGCGACGATGTGCTGGTGTGGGGTGATGTCGAGAGTGGCGAATCATTCAAGACCCTGATTGCCCACATCAACCACGAACGCTGTGGCAACGCCGCGATGTGCGTGGGCGCGGCCCAAGGCGCACTGGAATACGTGATCACCTACATGAACGACCGCAAGCTTGGAACCAAGACACTCGCCGACTTTCAAGGGTTGCAATGGAAGATCGCCGACATGGCGACCCAGCTTGAGGGTGCGCGTTTGCTGTTGCAACGAGCGGTTCATATGGCCGGAGAAGGCGGCACGCCACCGGCAATGGAAACCGCGATGGCCAAGACCGCGGCGAACCTCACGGCGAAGTTTGTCTGCGACGAAGCGATTCAACTACTTGGCGGCTATGGATTTTCTCGCGAGTACCCGTTGGAACGCGTCTATCGCGACATTCGGGGTTTGTGCATCGGCGCAGGAACAGTCGAGGTGCAACGGAACTTCATCGGCAAGAACGTTCTCGACGGCATGAAGCCAGCGAGCCATGGGTGGCGGTAGCAAACTGAAAACCCGGCCGCAATGATTCGTCCCACCCACGTTGCCGAGCGCGTGCGGCAATACAAATCGCCTGGCGGCCCATGGGACCAACCCAGTCTCGACGCGCTACTCACCGACGCAACGCGACAAGCACAGCCGAGAGTTCTCGTTGTTGATGGCGATCGTCGCGTCGACGCTGATGAACTCAACGGCCTGGTTGCCACCGCCGCCGGCCATTTTCAGGAGCGCAACGTCACCGCTGGCGATGTCGTGACGTGGCAATACTCGAATTCGATTGATGCGGTCGTTGCGATGCGCGCATGTTGGAGGATTGGTGCGATCGCCGCACCAATCCACCACAGTTTCTCGGATCGCGAAGTGCAAGATTTGCACACTCGATTGCAGCCCAAACTCGTGCTCAGCGCGGGCGAGATCGGCGGCAGCAACGAACCGCTTGCAGAGCCATGGACGCTCGGTGACAGTCTCGCCGCGGTGCTCTTTACGAGCGGATCAAGCGGCAGGCCGAAAGGGGTCTTGCACACGCAACACACCCTTGCGTACAAAGCGCGCACAATGGCGGCCGTGCACGGGCTAACTGCCGACGATGTTGTGCTCATGCCAGCGCCCCTCGCGCACATCAGCGGCCTGCTCAACGGAGTCACACTGCCTGGCTGCGTCGCATTCACAACCGTATTGATGCGGCGCTGGGATCCTGAAGCTGCCCTTGAACTGATCGAAACCGAACGCGTGTCGTTCATGGTCGGACCGCCGACGTTTTTTGTTTCACTCATGCGATCGGCGAATTTCTCCAAAGACCGAGTGCGGAGTCTTCGACTCATCTCCAGCGGAGGTGCTGGCGTCTCACCTGAATTCGTGGAACGTGCGACCAATACGTTGCAGGCAGTCGTGAAACGAACCTACGGTTCGACCGAAGCGCCCACAGTTGCAACCAGCACACCGTCGGATGACGTTGCTCGAGCACACCGCCACGACGGACGCGCCATTGGCGAAGTGGAGCTACGCACAAACGCGACCGGCGAACTGTTCGTGCGTGGGCCCGAGGTGTGCGTTGGATACCTCGATGAGAGCCAGACCGCGGCGGCATTCGATGACGAAGGCTGGTTCGCAACCGGCGATCTCGCCACCTTCGCCGACGGCTGGCTCACAATTACGGGACGCATCGCGGACATCATCATTCGCGGCGGCGAAAACATCAGTGCAACCGAAGTCGAAGCCGCATTGACCGCGCACCCATCGATTATCGAAGCAATCGTGGTCGGCTATCGCGACGAACTCATGGGTGAACGCGTCTGCGCATGCCTCGTGACCACATCCGAGATTTCCGTAACCGAGATCCGCGAATGGTTCGAGGGTCGTGGCGTCGCGAGGTACAAAACGCCCGAACGGATCGTGCGATTGTCGTCAGTTCCGTTACTAGGAACCGGAAAACCTGATCGAGCCGCGATCAAGGCCTTTGTGGCCCAACACGGGGCTTGAAGTCACATTTCCCTATCCTTGCTGTTATCGGATCCGATAACATACTGACATGGAAGCAGCGTTAGCAGTTCACCAAGCCCGGACCCGAGCCAGGTTCTCAAAGCGAGAACTCGCCCGCCGAGCGGGCACCTCGCCGGCCGCCATCGTGGCCTACGAAACCGGAGCGCGCGAGCCCACATTGCCCACGCTGCGCAGACTGTTACTGGCCACAGGGAGCGACGCGACCCTCGCGCTTGCCGCCGCGCCCTCGAGCATCAACTTCGAAGTATCGGCAGAACGTCTCGCCGAAGTCCTAGAGCTTGCCGAACATCTCCCCCGCCGGCGCGCCGACCCAGTCCTTCGATTCCCGCTGTTGCCGTGACCACCCTCGCTGATCGCATCGTCGCGATTTCTCGGTCGCTTCGACAAGCAGACATATCACATGCATTCGGCGGCGCACTGGCGCTCGCGTTCCATGTTGAAGAACCGCGAGCGACCAGAGATATCGACGTCAACATCTTTGTCGCCGTTGCAAGAGTCGACGAAGCATTGAATGCGCTGCCTCCACCAGTGCGTTGCACTGAACAACAGCTCGAAGAACTCAAGACCAAGGGGCAGTCGCGCCTCTTTTGGGACGACACTCCAATCGACGTCTTCCTGTCAACCCATGCATTCCACGACGAAGCGGCTCGTCACGTGGTCGAGGTTCCTTTCGTGGGTGAGTTAATCACCGTACTTGGGGCAACCGAACTCGTTGTATTCAAAGCCTTTTTCAACCGGACCAAGGATTGGGCCGATATCGAAACCATGATCGAAGTCCACAGTTTCGATGCACACCGCGCCCTGGGTTGGCTCGCAGATCTACTCGGCGACGATGACCGAGTAGATCGCCTCCGCCGTCTTATGAATTCGGGTTGAACGACCTACGACTTCCTCGCCGTCCGACGGCGTGCGGGAGGTCCATTGCGAAAGGATCGATCGCCGACGCAAACGTCCAAACGTGCAGCATTCTCGGAGCTCGCGAACCGCAGTTCCGGTCGGTCGCGGAACACATCGAAGCATCGTGATGATCGTGCCAGGTCGTCAGCGGTCCGCCGGGTTGCGGTAGCTCATCAGTGCGCTCGCTGAAGACCGCACCGACGAGTGTCGCGACCCCTGTTGCCGGGTCGGTATAGAACATCAGCCCCTCGGGCATCGCAACGTCCAGCACCGCTGAAACTCCACCCTTCATGAAATAATGACGAAAGCCTCCAGCTTCGGTTGCACGTGCACGAGCTTCATACCCCGCGTCCTTCGCGGCATCGACGGTCGCATATTTCGCGATGTTTGACGCAACGCTGTCGTAGAACGTGCGAGCGTTCGCACAATCCTGCGCCGTCGGTCCGGCACCGTTGGTGGCGTCATGGATCGTCATCGGCCCGTGATGCCCGCCGAGATCGGCGTGCTCGATCCAACCATCGCAAAGTTGCGCATCGGCGGTAGCTGCGTCGCCGTGATCGGTGGCAGTCTCCACAGTTTGGCTCACCTCATCCGGGTCGCGACTTGTGGTGGTCGTGGGTTCGGCCACATGGGGAGTCGTCAATGACGACGGGCCTGGTGCAACGGTCGACGGTGGCTGAGTCAGCGTTGCCGACGATCCTCCACTTTGAGCCCACACCGCGGCACCACTTGCGAGGCCACCAATAAGAGCAATCGATGCGAGCACCAACGCCCGGCGAGGACGGGAGTTGCGGGTTGGTTCGGATGAGGTTTCGCTGCCGTTGGTCATGCTCGAAATATCGATCAGCATTGTTGGGCATGAACAAGACATTTGTGAGGGTTACGTAAAGCGCTTCAGGTCCCGCCGTCGACTTCCTCGCCTTGGTCGACGTCAGCAGACGGAATATGCGCGTCGATCGCGAACGCCACGCCATCGACAGGGTCTTCGACGGCGATGCGTAGCGACCAACCAGATACAACATCCCGCGCTTGCCACCACAACCAATTGACGTCGGAGACCGCGCCGCCAAGTTCCTCGATGTCGACTTCGTCGTCGAGGTTGAATCCCGCGACGATGGCGGCCGCGTGCAGGGCGACGTCGCGACCAGCAGCCGCACCGCGCCTCCTTCCCTGCGGCCCTGAATGTGAACCGGCCCACGCCAATCGTTGGATGGCCTCGGCTCCGCTCAACGACGCGGTATGCACACTGGCACGCACTCCATCACCGCGCACCAATACTGAGATCGCGTCGGCCGCTGGCCCCTCCACCGCCACAACGTGCACGACGGCATCAGACGAGCGTTGCCAAGCAACCGCAACCTCGCGCAACGCGACCAGGGCTTCATCACATTCGGCATCGATTCGTTGCACAGCTTCGACGGCCTTCAACTTCGCGACTCGCCCGACAATGGGATCCGGACCTGCAAAATCGGCACGATCGCTGTAATACTCCGCGAGGAGATAGTCAGGTTCCCAAGCTCCGAGCCACAGCGGCACCGAATACATGTCGTGTTCGATGTGCTCAGTGCGAAGATCCTCGCCGCGCACCACGCATTCATAGGCAAAGTGGGTAAACGCAGGATTCCTCATCGCGCAACGCGCGATTTCATCGTACTCATGGGTCGCAGCGACAACCTCCGGCAATGGACCGAACGCGAACGCACCGCCGACGTCATCGAGGACAAGCGCTGAGAATTCGCCAGGCGCTTCCAATGCAAGTCGATACGCAGCGTGCGCCGCCGCAGGCCAAAGTTGATATCCGCGCTCAAATGCGGCGCGGGCACGGTCGCGAAGTTGAAGTAATGACTGCCACTCTCGCCCGGAACTGAATTCGTGTACGAGTCGATTCAGCGCATCAAGATCGTTGGAGGCAATCGCAGCCCCGATGGCATCAGCCATTTCCGCGATTCACACGACACTTTCGCCAGCAGCAACACGCGGCCGCAGCAATTGCGCAAGGCGATTGCGATGAAATGCCGCATCGCCAAATTGCAACTGGTCTAATTGGGCACGCTTCAAATAGAAGTGCAAATCGTGCTCCCATGTGAAACCAATGCCACCATGCACCTGCAACCCACTTGCAATTACACGTTTGCTGGCATCGCTAGCCCAACACTTCGCCGTACTCGCCGCAATGGAAGCATCCTGGCTCTCGGCACCTAACGACCATGCTGCCCAGTATGCCGTCGATCGCATGCCCTCGACATCCACGAGCATGTCTGCGCAACGGTGTTTCACGGCTTGAAAGCTTCCGATGGGTCGTCCAAACTGCACACGGTCCTTGGCGTACTGCACCGACATGTCGAGCACAGCTTGTGCACACCCCAACATTTCGCAACTGGCGAACACCGCGCCGTCATCAGTGAGCGCGGTCACGGCATCGGTACCACCCAACCGGTGCGCGATCGTGTCGGCAAAATCCCACCATCCCAACGGGCGCGTGAGATCCATCGCAGGTTCGCGCGGCGGTCGCAATGTGCTGGCAACGTGCACGAGGAACAACGACTGCTGCCCTTCGTGATCGCATGCGGGCACAATGACGAGATCAGCAGTCGGCGCATAAAGCGATGGGTCGGCCCGGCCAGTGAGCCGCCACGTGTCACCGTCGGGGACTGCGCGAATCGCCCCGGCGCGTTTCGACCACGCCACACTGGCGATCCAAGTGCCGTCGAGCAACGGCGGTACCAAGTCCGCACGATCAGCCCGTAGCAAAGCTCGCCCGGCGAGGGCGGTTGACGAGAATGGGACTGGTGCGACATGCGCGCCGAGCGCCTCAAGCAACACGGCAAGTTCTACAAGACTGAGACCGAGACCGCCGAGCGATTCGTCGAAGGTCACACCAAGCCAACCTTGTTGCACCATGGCGTCCCATAGCGCCACGTCGTACATGCCGGAGCCCTGCGAAAACATGCGCACCTGAGTTGGCTTGGCGAACCCATCGAGCAGTTCATTGGCTGCATCGCGTAGCGCGAGTTGGTCGTCTGAAAGGTCGAAGTCCATCAACGCCGACGTTACTGCCAGACGACGAGGCGTGTCACAGGCGAATCCAAACCGAGCGCGCACTTCCGACAACCACCGTGTCGGCATCATCACGACGCGGCTCGTACAACACCACGGACGTCATCAGCTTGCGCCCGCTCACTTCGTCACGCCACGCGGCAACGACGTACTCCCGATCTTCCTGGAGATCCGAATGAAGTTGTGCGGTCATACGGCCGAGCACGTACGGGCCGACAAGAGGATCTGTGTCGAGGTACATAGGGAAACTGCTCGGACAATCCATGGCAGCCCATGCGAACTCCGGTCCGATTTGGGCCCTCGTCGGACAAAACGGTGCGACGAAAGCATCGCCTCCCGGCAGCTGCGCAGCAAAAATGCGTAACCCGTCACCTCGCAGTCGGTGCGGTCCACACACAAAGCACGTAGGGAACGGATGCGTGTCGGCATCACGCAACACCGGAGAGTGCAGGGCGATTGCTTCGGCGTCTCGATACGAAATGTCGGGCGGCGAAGGCAATTTCAACGGGTCCGCTGGCCTGGCCGTCGCGACCAAAATTTCGTCATGGAGCAATGACAGACCGTCGGGCGCAGCTTCGACCAGCATCGCAACACCAAGCGAAGGCGGAGCCTTCAGCGTGACTTCCACCGCGCCTCGATACGGGTCGCCAGATCGGCCGCTGCTGAGACCGAAATGCTGGGCCAACAGGCCCGCGGTTATCCCCCCGTTTGCACTTGTGGGAGGTCCGCAAAACTGCTCGGAGATTGTGATAGTTCGCACAAGCGAAACCTACTGAATGCAATCGCCGCGCCGCGGCTTTGCATCACCGATCAAGCGCTCCGAGTCACTAGATTTCGGGTGACGACGACACATAAGGAGCACCAATGAGCGAGCGAGCCATCCTGCAGTACAACGGCAAGGAACTCGAGCTCCCGGTCGTCGAGGGCAGTGAACACGAGAAAGCAATTGATATCTCAAGGCTGCGGGGTGCAACGGGCCTCATCACTCTCGACTACGGGTATGTCAACACCGGATCCACAGAATCCGCGATCACATTTATCGACGGCGACATCGGCATTCTGCGATACCGCGGCTACGACATCGCCGAGCTGGCAGATCAAGACGAACCATCGTTTCTAGAAACTGCGTACCTGCTGATATACGGCAACCTTCCATCGCTGGAGCAACGCACGGATTTCAGCAAACAAATCCGTCGCCACACACTGCTCCACGAGGACGTCAAACGCTTCTTCGACGGCTTCCCCAAAGAAGCTCACCCGATGGCGATTTTGGCTTCGGTTGTCAGTGCGTTGTCAACCTTCTACCAAGACAGCAACGACGTACATGACCCCGAACAAGTGCAACTCTCCATCGTCCGCTTGATGGCGAAACTGCCCACGATCGCGGCGTACGCGTACAAAAAGTCCATTGGCCAACCATTTATTTACCCGAACAACGAACTCGACCTCATTGAAAACTTCCTCACGATGATGTTCGCCGTCCCGAGCGAAAAATACAAGGTTTCCCCAGTCATCGTGCATGGTCTCAAGCAACTGCTGATCTTGCACGCTGACCACGAACAGAACTGCTCTGCGTCAACCGTACGCATGGTCGGTTCCGCCGAAGCGAACATCTACGCGTCAATTTCTTCAGGAATCAACGCGCTCTGGGGTCCGTTGCACGGCGGCGCAAATCAGCAGGTCATCGAGACCCTCGAATCCATTCGAGACAATGATGGCGGCGACGTGAGCAAGGCCGTCGCTCGAGCGAAAGACCCAAATGACAACTTCGTGCTGTGGGGTTTCGGGCATCGGGTATACAAGAGCTACGACCCACGTGCCGCAATCGTCAAAGAAACTGCCGAGCGCATGCTCAAAGAACTCGATGTCAAAGATGAGTTGCTCGATATCGCGATGGAACTCGAGCATGTTGCCCTCACCGACGAATACTTCATCCAACGCAAGCTCTATCCCAATGTCGACTTCTATTCGGGTCTCATCTATCGAGCTATGGGCTTTCCGACGAACATGTTCACGGTGCTTTTCGCGATCGGACGACTCCCGGGCTGGATCGCTCATTGGAAGGAAGCCAACGAAAGCACCAAGACAAAAATTGGACGACCCCGTCAGATCTATACAGGCGCCGCATTGCGGCACTACGTTGCGATCGACGACCGCTCCTGACCTGAATATCGAGAGGCATCTGTGATGGGCGAAGTCGTTGATACCGCTCGCTATCCAATCAACCGGCCAACTTCTGATGAATATTCGACACTCGCCGAGCGATGCCATCGGGAGCTCGCCGATACCGGGGTTTCGATTCTGGAAGGATTCGTAACTCCGGTAGCGGTCACGCAGCTCGTCGCTGAGGCTCGGGCCCAGGCCGCCGAGGGTCACGCATCCGATGTTGAGGGCACTCCCTATCTTGAGCTACCCGGCGATCATTGGCCTCAGGGGCATCCCCGTACCAGTTGGGGTCACACGCGACTCACCGCGGTTGCCTACGACCGGATCGATGGGGACGCGGTGCTGCGCCAACTGTATGAATCCGACGAACTCCTACGGTTCCTGAACGACGCGTTGGGCTTCGAGATCTTTCGATACGACGACCCGCTCGGCGGGCTAAATATGGCCGCGATGTACGACGGCGATGAGCTTTTTTGGCATTTCGATCAGACCGACTTCGTAGTCTCACTTGCGATTCAATCCAGCACCACGGGCGGAGAATTCGAATGTATTCAACGCATCCGGACCGAATCCGACGAGCGATACGACGACGTCGAGCGACTGCTCCGTGGTGATCATTCGAACGTCACCACCTTGCCGATGCGACCAGGAACACTGATGTTGTTCGAAGGTCGGTACTCGATACACCGAGTCGCTCCCATCCGTGGTGAAGCTCCTCGGTATGTGGGGCTCTTCGGCTATGACCGCAAACCCGGCACGTGCTCGAGTGCGCTACTGCGCGAGATTCGATACGGGCGAAGCGCCTAACCCCACGAAATGGATCTCACCGCATCGGATACCGAACGACTATTGCGCGCGGAATGTCGCCTGTGGCTTCGCGAGAATTTGCCGTGGGAGTACGGGGTCGGTTTACCGCCACGTTTCGATTCACTCGAAGCCGAGATTCACTTCGGCCGCACGTGGCAGCAATCACTCGCTCAAGGCCGATGGGTGGGCGTTGGTTGGCCTCAGGAATACGGAGGCCGCGGAGCAGGGCCGATCGAGCACTACATCGTCACCGAGGAGCTTGCCGCCGCGCGGGCACCCGAACTCGTCGGTCGCATCGGAGTCAATTTGCTCGGCCCGACAATTCTGGCGAACGGCACGCCCGAACAACGTTCTCGCTATTTACCGAAGATTCTGGACGCATCTGAGATCTGGTGCCAACTGTTCTCCGAGCCAAATGCAGGCAGTGATCTTGCTTCGCTGACAACCCACGCCTCTCCCACCGAAGGTGGCTGGATCCTCAACGGCCAAAAAGTCTGGACGAGCTACGCGCAGTTCGCAGATTGGGGCGCTTGTCTCGCTCGCACCGACACAAATACAAAAGCGCAACTCGGGATTACTTACTTCATCGTCGATATGCGGTCAGACGGCGTCGAAGTCCGCCCGCTACGCCAAATCACCGACGAGTCGGAGTTCAACGAAGTATTCCTCAACGACGTTTTCGTTCCCGACGACTGCGTGGTAGGTGCACCCAACGATGGTTGGCGCATCGCGAATTCAACACTGACGCATGAACGCGGCGTGAACCCACGCCAACTCGTCATCCATTCGCAGCTCCTCGACGAGTTGCTCCGTTTGGCCGACGCGAACGGATCCTTCGACGATGAGCGCACTGCGGCGCGCCTGGCCGAAGCCTTCGTTGAACTCCGAATTTTTCAGCTCCACAACTGGCGAGCGGTCTCACGCACTTCCCGAGGCCAAGACCCTGGCCCGGTGGGCAGCATCAGCAAACTTTGGTGGAGCGAGATGAGCAAGCGGCTCCACGACGTTGCCATGGATGTTGTCGGCGCCCCGGCTCCGCTGTGGCGAGGAGCCCAACACGACGACGGCGACGGCACTTGGCAGCGCTCGTGGCTCTATTACCAAGCCTCATCAATCTGGGCCGGCACCAATGAAATACAGCGCAACGTTATCGGCGAACGAACGCTCGGTTTGCCGCGCGAACCAAAGCGCTAGCGATCGCGACTGACGATGACCGCACTTGCATTCGCTCCGCGTCCGACTGTGTGTGCAAGCCCGATGCGGGCCCCAGGCACCTGACGCAACCCGGCGTTTCCACGCAGATGCTCGACGAGCTCAACCACCTGCCCAAGCGCACTTGCACCCAAGGGCTCGCCTTTGCTCAATAGTCCGCCGCTGACGTTGATCGGCAGCGCACCTCCGTGTTGATGCACGCCATCGGCCAGCCGTTGCGGTTGTTGGCCTTTGACGCAGATTTCAAGCTCTTCCCAAGCGAGCAATTCACGCGCAGCATCGGTGTCTTGACACTCCACCAGGTCGAAATCGGTTGGTCCGCACTCAGCCTCCGCATATGCCTGCCGCGCGGCAAGAGTGGAGGGAGGGGTAATGAGGCTGTCATCAACACCCGCGAACGGCGTCGCTTCGCCCAACACACTGCCAGGGAGGTGAGAACACAGCACCGCGGCACGCAACGCGATACGCGGGCGATCAGATCGCTGCAACACAACAGCCGCGGCACCTTCGTTCGGAGAACACAGCATCCAAAGATGGAGCGGGTCGCACACGATGCGCGATCCCAGAACCTCATCAACCGTCACGGCCTTGCGAAACATGGCGTAGGGGTTATGTACGCCATGGGCGCGGTTCTTTACACAAACCAATGCCAAATCTTGCTTCGTCAACCCACTTTCTCGCATCAATCGCTGCGCCCGCAACGCGAAGTAGCTCGGAGTTGCAGCAAGCCCAGCCTGTTCACGCCAGGGTTCGAAAAAGCTCGACCTGATTATGCCTTTCGGCATCTTCTCGATGCCAAACACCAGCACTGTGTCGTACTGGCCAGATCGAATCGCCGCGGCACCCAGGCTCAGCGCCGCTGCGCCACTCGCACAACCAGCTTCCACATCGACGATCGGAATTCCAGTGCGGGCGATCGCACTGAGCACCTTGTGACCTGACGCCACGCCACTATACGCAGTCCCGCAATACGCCGCCTGAAACGCCGGGTTGCCTGCATCGCTCAGCGCGGTGCGCACAGCATGCACACCCATATCGGTAACAGTGACGCCATCGAAGCGGCCAAATGGATGCATGCCAATGCCCGTGATCTCGACGCTGCTCATGACGATACTTTCGCAAACGACCAGACGAGCACTTCGGTTCCGTCATCGTCGCTATCAACGACGTCCGCGGTCAACTCCATCGGGTCTCCGAAACTCAATTCGCTGGGATCAACGATCTGCAACCGCGTCACCAGGCGCAGTTTTTCGCGTATGAGTTCTACGACACCGAAGCCGTACGGCACGCTTCCGGCGTATCCCGGCGGAGGTGCAGTGACGACAGTCCACCCCCACGCGGTCGCTCGAGTCGACAGTGTGACGGCCTCAACGTCATCCGCACCGCTATAGGGACACAGAGGTTGCAGAGGAAAGTGGTACTGCAAACTGGTTGGTGAATACCCACCAAACAAAGCAATACCTACGCAATCGAACACGGCCGGCTCGATAGACCGATGCCGCGCGGCATTTTCATCAGTCATCACACAACCCCGTCGCGGCGAAGGCTGGCAAGAGTTTCATCATCCATTCCAAGTAGGCGCCGCAGCACCCCGTCGGTGTGTTCACCAAGCCGCGGCGCACCCGATGGCACGTGCACCGCACTCCCCACAAAACGAGGGTACGGAGACTGTTGTCGCACATCTCCGATCACAGGGTCGGGAACCGCGACTATGTCGCCACGCTCAGCAATATGGGCATCGGCGAAGATGTCTGCACTCGTGTACGCCGTCGCTACAGGAACATCGTGCGCCACACATCGCGCTTCGACATCAGTCGCATTCAGCGTGCGCGTCCAGTCGGCCACGATGCCATTGATCTCATCGCCATTCAGAGCACGATCCACAAGCTTCGCGAATTTCGGATTCGTAGTGAGTTCGCCGCGATCCATCGCTGCGCACAATCGCGAGAAATTGGAATCACTGCCTGCGACAATGCACACAAACTTTCCGTCGAGCGTTGGATAATTGTCGAGCGGCGCACTGTTCGCCAATCGATTGCCCTCACGATTGCGCACAATTCCGAGACGGTCGTATCCCGCAAGCGTCCATTCGAGTACTCGCAACGCGCTGCCGTAGAGCGCGGCGTCAATCACTGCTCCTCCTCCACCCTTTGCATCGCGGCGATATAGCGCGGCGACCACCGCATGGGCGGTGAACACACCCGTGAGGTAGTCGGAAATTGTCACACCGACGCGCACTGGCGGCCGATCGGGGTAACCGGTGAGATGCAACAGACCTCCATAACCGATTCCAACCCGGTCAAGCCCGCCGCGCGCTGAGTACGGCCCATCTTGTCCAAACATCGAGATACGAGCGATGACGAGCCGTTCATCAAGCTGCCGTGGCGCGATGTTCCACTTCTCCAACGTCCCCGGACGAAAGTTTTCGACAACGACATCACTTGTCGCGGCCAAATCTCGCAGGATCGCCTGGCCTCTGGCATTACGAAGATCCAACGTGACCGATTGACGACCTCGCCCTTCGACCGCCCAAAACAACGAATACGGATCGCCCTCGGTCTCCACAAAGGGGCCGATTTCACGCATGAAATCGCCACCATTGGGTTGCTCGATTTTGATGACCTCAGCGCCCATCTCGCCCAGGAGCCCGGCACAAAACGGCGCGGCAATCCGAGTTCCGAGATCGAGCACACGAATACCATCGAGCGGACCAGCCATACACGGAATCTATCCAGCTGAACTGTCGAACGGGTTCTGTTGTCGGGTACAGCGGCTCTATGAGGCAATAGCCTGCGGTGTATGACACAGCATCTTTCGAATGTTTGGTTTCAGCTCACAGACCTGCCGGTGGTTGAAGGTTTCGGCTGCATCGTGCGCACATCGGACGGGCAGGAATACCTCGATTTCACCTCAGGAATCGCCGTTACCAGTACCGGACATTGCCATCCGAAAGTCGTTGCCGCGATTCAGGAACAAGCGACCAAGTTCATTCACTCGCAGGTGAATTGTTACCGCAATCCAATCGTGGAACAGCTCGCCAATCGTTTGTACGACGTCACACCTGACGGAATTGACCAGTTCTTCTTCTGTAACTCTGGCGCAGAAGCGACAGAAGCAGCAGTCAAGCTCGCCCGGCAAGCAACGAAACGTCCGAATGTCGTGGTAATGGATGCCGCGTTTCACGGTCGAACGATGCTCACTATGGCGATGACCACCTCGAAAACGTCGTACCGCGCCGGTTTTCAACCCTTGCCGAGCGGGATCTTTCCCACTCCGTTCCCAAATGCATTTGCGTGGGGATGCGACGAAACCGAAGCATCACGACGCGCGCTCAAACAGCTGCGACACTTACTGAAGAGCCAAACCGCACCCGACGAAACGGCGGCGATCGTGATGGAACCGGTGCTGGGCGAGGGTGGGTACATCGCTGCGCCCAACGCGTACATCGAAGGCGTTCGCGAAATTTGCGACGAGACTGGGATCCTCTTTGTGGCCGATGAAGTGCAAAGCGGGTTCGGGCGCACCGGCAAACTCTTTGCGATGGAGCACTGTGGAGTGCGCCCAGACATCTTGATGATGGCGAAAGGTATTGCGTCAGGTTTTCCGATCGCCGGTATCGGGGCGCGCGCCGACATCATGGAGAAATGGCCACAAGGCAGTCATGGCGGCACCTATGGAGCAAACCCCATCGGGTGCGCCGCGGCGCTCGCGACCATCGACGTGTTGGTGAACGACGGCGTGGTGGCCAATGCTGCTGAACGCGGCATCCAACTCACCGCAGCACTGCAATCGCTGCAAGTCCACGACAAAGGGTTGGCCGATGTGCGCGGCCCCGGGCTCATGGTCGCAACTGAATTCATGGATGCCAACGGAGAACCCGATGCTGTTCGCGTTGCTGCGATCATCAGCCGTTGCCGCGACGAACACAACGTCTTATTCATGAACTGCGGAACGTATGGCAACATCATGCGTTGGATGCCACCGCTGATTGTTTCAGATGCCGAGATATCCCGCGCGGTCGAAGCCTTTGCTGAAGCGATGGAATCGTCCCGATAGCTTCTTCCTGCACAAGGCATCGCGATCACCGACCGAGTACGGAAATGAGGCAGAGTCGTGCGCAAACGTATCGATATGGGTTGGCGCCTCGGCTACGTCTTGTGCAGTGCCATTGTGGGCCTCATTCTTGTCTGGACGTTGCCTCCGCTCAGCGGCATCGACGAGTCGGCACACTTCGTGCGTGCACATCAGATCTCGCACGGCAACCTACTGCCCGTAGCTGCACCCCTGAATACCCGCGCGGGCACGGGAGCATGCTTGGATCGATCGTTTGCCACCGATATTCAGATCGCACAATTCGGAAAGTTCATCGGTGCCGGCCCCGACGAATCATCAGAACCCCCATCTACATCGACGCCAAGTTCGCCCCCGGATTTCTTGCCGTTTCCAGACCTCCTAGCAAACGAACGGAAATGCGGGCCGCCAAATAGTGACCGAGTTTTCCTAGATTATTCATCGTTCTCGTGGTATGCGCCAACTACGTATGTCCCGGCGGCGCTCGGCGTCGAAGTCGCCCGCGTAACGGGTGTCGGCACGCTGACTATGAGTCGCTACGCGCGCACAGCACAATTGCTGGCCGTCATCGCGTTGGTATTTCTCGCGCTCACTCGTTCACCGAAACGCTTCCGGCCTGCGTTTGCCGTCATCGGCCTCCTACCTGGAGCGTTGGGTGTGGCCGCGAACGTGGCTCCTGATGCGATCACGTACGCGCTGACATTCGTCGTGGTGGCAACCGCGCTGCGTAATCGTGGCACATCGCTGCGCGGCGCGAGATTGGTCGATGCCGTGGCTTGGTCAGCACTGCTAGGGCTCACGAAACCTACCTATTGGGTATTCGCGTTGTGCTTTGTGGCATTGGCGCCCACTTTGAATCGTCCAAAACAGTCGCGCTTCGACGTACGACGATACTGGCCATCGGCACTTCCCGTTGTCGTCGGAGGTGCCTTTTCGGCGGCATGGCAAGCATCACAACGCAACCGGTTCATCTGTGACGTCCGCGATTTCGGGGTGAAAGTCGATGAGCAAGATCAAGTAATGCACATGATTACCCACCCGTGGGATTTCCTCTGGCAACTCGTCATATCGATTCGCGACCGAGCACCGGAATGGGTGCGATCACTCGTTGGGTTCGACGATGCCGCAACCGGTACGTGGCCCATGGCGGTGGTGCTCCTGCTGACAATCGGCTTCGTGGCAATCGGCATTCGCACATCCCAGGTATATAACCGCATTCCCGAACTTGTCCCATACGACATAGCCAATACCGATCAGGACGACGAATCTCCACTCACGCCGCAACAGCGTTGGCGAATGGCTGGCGTCGCAGCACTCGCGGTCATCATGCTGCACGCTGGGTTCGCCGTATATTGCAGCCCACCGAAGTCGCTGTTCACCGCATTCTTTTCGGCACGGTTCATCATCGCGATCCTGCCGGTGCTTCTGATCGCACTAACACCTGCCACAGAGTCGCAGTTAAACCGCGTGCTGCGCAAGTTTCCGCCCGCGCTCTTTCTTGTTCCAATGTGCGTGGGATTCATCTTCGTGATGCGCCACACAGTTCAATAACAGCCGCTCCCCATCGACTAGGGAGCGGCAACTGAGGAACGGCGATTGGCAGCTCGCTTGGCTGCGATTTCGCCGAGCCGAGCGTACAATTTTTCCTCAGGAATTACTCACGACTTACGGCTCGTTGGTCTTGTTGTAGTCGCTGATTGCCTTGTTCGCGCCGGCAAGCGCGGCGGCGATCGCCTTTTGTGGTTCAACGCTGTCGAGAAACAGCGATTCGAGCGCGGTTTTCATCGCGGCGCGCACGTCTTTGTATGCACCAATCAATGGCCCGGCTGTCGCGACGTTGTTCGTGCCACCAGCAAGTTGATCGTAGGCAACCTTGTAGCCCGGCTTCTCGGCCCAGACGCTGGTAATCACTGGCTCGTTCGCCGCGGATTTGCTGATAGGAATAAATCCCGTCTTCGCGGCCCATTCGGCTTGCACTTTCGCGGTCGTGAGGTACTCCGCAAATTTGTAGGCCGCCAATACTTTGGGCGAAGCGGCGTCTTTGTTGCGAGCTATGAAATTGGCACCGCCACCAATGAGCGTGCCGCCCTTGCCTGGCCCAGCTGGCAACGGCAACGGCGCGACACCAACTTCCACCTGCACTTTGCAATCACCTTTGGCGAGCGTCTCGTACGCGGTGCCGAGCACTCCCGATGAATCGAACGTCAGCGCATTGGCTCCGTTGCAGATGCCGAACAGATTGCTAAACCCCTCCGGCCCATCGGCAGGATTCGTTATTGCGTCGCCCGACTTCACAAGGTCTTGCAACACGGTCAGCACTTTGGTCGCGGTTGGCGTGTCGAACACCGCTTTGGTAGCTCGCCCACCTCTGCCGTTGTCGTTGTCCACGTACGGTTCACCCGCAAGCGCGAGAAACTGTTCCAACACCCACACATCGCGTTTGTACTGCAGTCCGTACTCGAATCCGCCTTTCGACTTCAACGTTCTTACGGTTGCGGCGAGAGCATCAAAATCTACGGGCGGCTTCTCCGGGTCGAGCCCTGCGGTTCGAAACGCCGTCTTGTTGTACAGCATCACCGGTTGCGACACGTTGAACGGCAGCGCCCAAGTCGCACCGCCGACTGTGTAGTAATCCCGCACTCGTGGCAACAGATCGTCAAGATCTCCTTGCGTCGCATCCACACAGGCTTGGGCCGCCACGATCGCTTTTGAATCAATCATTGTCTGCAACGACGTCTCGTTAAGTTGCATCAAATCGGGAGCGTCAGCACTCCCCGCGACACTGCGATACTTCGTCAAGGTGTCATCAGAGCCGCCTTGATTCTGCAACACCACTTTGACGTCGCCCTGCGATGAATTGAACCCGGCCGTCAGCGATTCAAGCGCAACAAGATTTGCCTGCGTCTGCGAATGCCAATAGGTCACATTCACCGGCTTCGGCGCTTGCTCGAACGCATCGACTGAACATCCCTTCGCCAGCGACGATCGGTCGACGGTCGTCGTCGTACCGCCTCCGCTACTCGAGGTGGGAGTCGTATTCGGCTTGTCGCTGCCTCCACAACTCGCAACAAACACTGTCGCAACAACACTGAGTGCCGTGAATCGCTTCATTGAGTTCCTTTGCATACCCGATTGGTGCACACCATCAGCCCTTTACCGCACCGGCAGTGAGACCTCGAACAAGTTGTTTCGAAAATACCAACAGCAAGAGCGCGATTGGTAGGAATGCCAGCACAGTACCTGCGAATACAACCGTAACGTTCGTCAGGTTCTCGCCGCGCAGCTGCTTCAAACCGATTTGCACGGTGCGATATCGGTCATCGCTGGTCACGAGCAGCGGCCACAGGTATTGATTCCAAGATCCAAGAAAAGCGAACAACGCCATAGCGCCGATTGCCGG
>SXHN01000100.1 GCA_005773635.1 Actinomycetota bacterium | reverse complement strand
GGGGGGTTCGTCCACAAGTGCGGATTTGGCTTGCCGCCATCTTTGGGGAATGAAAAGTCGTAGATGTACTCACTCGGCGCAATGGTTAGATTGCCAAGCTCCACAATCTCACTGCCGTCGTTGAGATTCTCGGCCGCGAGTTGTTTGGTCGGGTCTTCGAGCTTCAAGCCATTCACGAAGACGACGTCGGCATTCGCCAGAGTTCTCGCCACTTCCGGCGTGGGTTCGAATGTGTGTGAATTGGTGCCTTCGGGCACAACACCCTTCACATCCGCGAGATCACCGACAACGTTCGCGACGATGCTCGTGATCGGAGCGACGGTAGTTGCGATCTGCAGCCGACCCCCTGCCGCGCCTGATTCTGAAGTCTGAGAGCCACATGCGCCGAGTCCGATAGTCATTGCAAGTACTGCGCAGAGCACTGCCCTTGTTGAACTTTTCGCAACCATGACCACTATTCGCAGCCGATGACGCAACCGGATGGCGCAACCGAATGAGATCGGGCGGGTCGTTCCTTACGACCCGCTGAGCGCTCGCCCGATGAGCACAAGCCCGCCGCCGGTGACAACCACACCCGTGAGGATCGGCAGCAACGAGGCGAGGCGCAAAGCGCGCTCGCTGGCCCGTTCAATGGAAAATCGCTTACGAGCCCAACCCAGGGCCAAACCTGCGGCGATCAGCGTGGCCGACATACCAAGCCCATAAAACACCACGAGCAAAACACCAAACCACGCCCGGCCAATTGCCGTCGCGCCCAATAGCACCACAACGGCGCTCGGCGTAGGTACTAAGCCGCCCGCGAACCCCATCGCGACCAAGCTGCGGGTGCGCAATGGCTGCGTATTCGCCGTATCGCCGTGGCCCGCGTGCGAATGAGCCCCGTCGTGATCGTGGTCGTGATGGTGGTCGTGGCTGTGCTCCGCGCGGGATTGCGAATGGTGGGAGTGGCCGCCATGAGAATGGCCGCCATGAGAGTGACCATGTGCGAAGAGGGTCGAACGCTGTCGAATGGCCCGCACAAACAGCGTGACCCCCAAGGCTGCGAACAGCACGCCACTTGCAACGCCAAGATAGGGATACACCGTTTCGGGAGCGAAGCTCTGCGTTGCGGTCAACACGAGACCGAGCACCAGCACGCCAATGGTATGGGTGACGGCAACGGTCAGCCCAAGGGTCACACCTTGTCGTGCCGACCCGCGCTGGCCCACAAGGTACGCGGCCATCACAGTCTTGCCGTGGCCCGGAAACAGCGCATGGAAGGCACCAAGAATGAGGGCGGCCGCAATAGCGAGCAGCGCGAGCCCAAGCGTGAGGCGCTTGGCTTGCACGCTCTGAGTAAACCAACCGGTAAGTCCCTCATACCGTTCCGTCAGCGGGTTCGATTGCACCAAGGGTGCTGCAACGCCTCCGGGTTGATATTGCAATGAAGCTACGCGGACGTCAGGCGGAGATTTCAGTTCGTCGCTCGGATACGCAAGCAGACGGTTACTCGCTGATGTTGGCGAAGTAGTCGAATTACCAAGCTTCGTGCGATCGCCAACCGCGGTGATTTCACGCCAACCCACTCGATCTTCAAAATTGGAATTCCGAAACCGAAGTGTCCCCGATGGGCGCGCCCCCGCCCACGCATAGCTGCACTCAACCCGCAGCGTCGGGAGGCCCTGGCCCGGACTCGTTGACATCTGCGACTTCACGACCCCCAATGCGACGGCCTTGTCGTCAATGGTCATCGACAGTGCGTCAAGTAGCGATTCGCACCGCTCGGGCGCTGCGGCCTCGAGTTCGGGCTTGTCGTATTGCCCATTGCGATTGACATCGAGTTCAGCGCGCTGTTGGTACGTGGGGATTTCGGCATAATCGACCACGTAGTCCACTACACCTGAACCCTGGCCGACCCGCAGCCCCGAGTACTGGTTGGTCGTAAAATTGCCCAGCGGGTGGGCGGCGGCGGGGCTCGCGACAGACAACACCGCAGCCATCACCACGTAGCCCACAAAGAGTTGTCGAGCGCGCCGCCCTCGCGATTGCATGTTGGTAGTTCGAAGCCCGGAGCCGAATTGGATGACACGCGCGCTTCGCGAGGCGAAGCGCGCGTGGGTCAACGCACCGTCGATTCCGCACCCCGCGCCGGGTGAGGATTAGCTTCGGCAAGTTCTCAACTGAATTTCTACGCATTGGAGACCTGCGTGGCTCAAGCAGTGCAGCGTTCTACGGTGGCCAAGATCCGCAAGGATCGCCGCAAGGCGCCCTGGCCCGTCGAATTTTACCGTTCCGCCGTCGGCAAGAAATGGGTCATGGCGCTCTCGGGCCTCATGCTCATGGGCTTCGTGGTCAGCCACTTAGTCGGCAATCTCAAGCTGTACCTCGGCCGCGAAGAGATCAACCTCTACGGCGAAGCGCTTCGGGATATGCCGGGCCACCTGCTCCCACGCACCGTGTTGCTGTGGGTCGTGCGAATTGGGCTCGGCGCCGCCTTCGCAGTTCACATCCACGCTGCGGTGACGCTCACCCAAACCAACCGCAAAGCGCGGTCGAAGAACTACCAATCTCCGCGCGACTACCTCGCGGCGAATTATGCCTCTCGCACGATGCGCTACTCGGGCGTCATCGTGCTCGCGTACCTCATCTTTCATTTGGCCGATCTCACCTGGGGTGCAGGACCTCATCACCTCCGCGGCGACGCATACAACAACCTGGTGTATTCGCTGCAACGGCCATTAATCGCGAGTGTGTACGTGATTGCCAATTTGGCACTCGGGTTGCACCTCACGCACGGCGCATGGAGCATGTTTCAAAGCCTTGGCGTCAACAATCCCCGCATCAACGCTTTTCGTCGCCACTTCGCTCGAGGGTTCGCGGCGCTCGTGGTTGTCGGCAATGTGAGCTTCCCGCTGTTGGTGCAACTTCACGTCGTCGAACCAACCTGCGGCAAGGTACGCACGCCAATTGCCGATGAGCGACCGTGTGCCACCGCAATCCCTGAAGCACACGAAACAGCCGAAGGGAACCACCCATGACCCTCGATTCCAAGATCCCCGACGGCCCCATCGCCGACAAGTGGGACAACCACAAATTCGACGTGAAACTTGTAAATCCAGCGAACAAGCGGAAATTCACCGTGATCGTCGTTGGCACAGGTCTCGCGGGAGCATCGGCGGCCGCCTCACTCGCCGAACTTGGCTACGACGTCAAAATAATCAGCTTTCACGATTCGCCACGACGCGCACACTCGATCGCGGCACAAGGCGGCATCAACGCAGCGAAGAACTACAAAAACGATGGCGACAGCGTCCACCGTTTGTTTTATGACACCGTGAAGGGCGGCGATTTCCGCGCCCGCGAGGCCAATGTGCACCGACTCGCGCAAGTTTCGGTCAACATCATCGATCAATGTGCCGCGCAAGGCGTGCCCTTCGCCCGTGAATACGGCGGCATGCTCGACAACCGTTCATTCGGTGGCGCGCAGGTGTCGCGCACGTTTTACGCACGCGGTCAAACTGGACAGCAACTCTTGCTCGGTGCGTACCAGGCAATGATGCGTGTCGTCGGCCTCGGCATGGCTGAGTTATACAACCGCACCGAGATGCTGGAGCTCGTTGTGAAAGACGGCGTTGCCTGCGGCGTCGTGTGTCGCAACCTCGTAAGCGGCGAAGTGTTTTCGCTCGCTGGACACGCAGTCGTGGTCGCATCTGGCGGGTACGGCAATGCGTTTTACCTCTCTACCAACGCCATGCAGTCCAATGTGACCGCGGCATGGCGCGCGCACAAACAAGGTGCCTACTTCGCTAACCCTTGCTACACACAAATTCACCCGACATGCATCCCTGCGAGCGACGATTTCCAATCGAAGCTCACGCTCATGAGTGAATCGTTGCGCAACGACGGGCGTATCTGGGTCCCGAAAGACTCCAACGATGCACGTCCGGCTCACCAGATTCCTGAAGAAGACCGCGACTACTACCTTGAGCGGCGCTACCCAGCGTTCGGCAACCTGGTACCGCGCGACATCGCATCCCGCGCCGCGAAGCGCGAAGTCGATGCGGGTCGCGGGGTCGGCCCCCAAAAGAACGGTGTCTATCTCGACTTCGGTGCAGCCATTGATCGTCTCGGCGAAGACGTCATTCGCGACCGTTACGACAACCTCTTCGAAATGTACGACCGCATCACTGATGAGAACCCCTACAAGATGCCGATGCGCATCTACCCCGCGGTGCATTACACCATGGGTGGCTTGTGGGTTGACTACAACTTGATGAGCAATCTTCCAGGGTTGTACGTACTCGGCGAAGCGAACTTCTCGGATCATGGGGCCAACCGTCTCGGTGCCTCGGCGTTAATGCAGGGCCTCGCCGACGGGTACTTCGTATTGCCCTACACGATCGGCGACTACCTCGCCCCGCTACTTGGCAAACCGATTGTCACTACAAGCGACCCGGCATTCAAGGCGGCTGAAACAAAAGTTTCGGAGGGTTCCAAGCAACTGCTCAGCATCAACGGGACGCGCTCGGTCGACGATATTCACCGCGAGTTGGGCAAAGTGATCTGGGACAACTGTGGCATGGCCCGCACCGAGCAGTCGCTGACAAAGGCCATTTCAGAAATCCCAGCCATTCGTGATGAGTTCTGGACAAATGTGCGGGTGCTCGGCAGCAATGAATCCATGAACCAGTCGCTCGAAAAGGCTGGCCGGGTGGCTGATTTCTTGGAGTTCGGGGAGCTCATGTGCCGCGATGCGCTGCATCGCAACGAAAGCTGCGGTGGGCACTTCCGGGAGGAATACCAGACCGAGGAGGGCGAAGCGCTGCGTGACGACGAGAACTTTGCCTACGTCGGGGCCTGGGAATGGAAAGGCGTCGGAAGCGACCCCGCACTCCATAAGGAACAACTCACCTTTGACAATGTCCACCTCGCGACGCGGAGCTACAAATGAGCCCAGCCAACGGCGACGCCCAAACGACCAACGCGAACATGAAGATCAAGGTCACAGTTTGGCGTCAAGCCGGCCCCAATGCACAGGGCGCGTTCAAGGACTACGACCTCGACGACATCAGCCCCGAAATGAGCTTCCTTGAGATGCTCGACACCCTCAACGAGATGCTGAACGATCGGGGCGAAGAACCGGTCGCGTTCGATCACGATTGCCGCGAAGGTATCTGCGGGAGTTGCGGCATGATGATCGATGGTGTTCCTCATGGTCCCGAACGCGGCACCGCTACCTGTCAGCTCCACATGCGTAAATTCAGCAGTGGCGCGCACATCAAGATTGAGCCGTTCCGCGCATCGTCGTTTCCGATCAACAAAGACCTCTCAGTCGATCGCAGCGCATTCGACCGAATCATCGAATCCGGTGGCTACATCTCGGCGCCCACCGGCACCGCACCCGACGCCAACCTCATTCCAATCCCGAAGGGTGTCGCCGATGTCTCAATGGATGCGGCACAGTGCATTGGTTGTGGCGCGTGCGTGGCGGCCTGCCCCAACGGCGCAGCACAACTGTTTACATCGGCGAAGCTCGCGCACCTCAACTTGATGCCCCAAGGTCAAGCTGAACGGTGGGATCGCACTGTGAATATGGTCGACACCATGGAGAGTTACTTTGGAAGTTGCACGAACCATGGTGAGTGCGAGGCCGCATGTCCGAAGGAAATCTCCATCGACTTCATTGCACTGATGAACAAAGACTTCGTCAAGGCACAACTCAAGCAACGCCGCCTCGCAGGTCAATTGTTCCCGTAAACATTGGGGAATTTGCGGTACTGACTACTCTGCGCTGCCGCGATTTCGTAAGCGCAACAGCGCGGCTGCGCCAACCACCACTACTGCTGCCGCCCCGCCAATCACCGGTACGACTGGGAAATCGTCGTCGTCTTCTGGCGAAGTCGCTGCGGTTGTGGGCGGTGACGGAACTGTTGAGCCGACGGTCGTAGTCACAACCGGCGGCTGTTCGTCAACAAACGGCCCAACAATTTCGTACGTCGCCCCTGTGCCATTGCCGCCTCGCTGGCTCGACACATACACACGATCGCCAGCCGGGCTGAAGGCAATACCTGCTAGCTCACTTCCCTTGTGTCCATGCAGCTGGGCAAAGGTGGCGACGGTGCCAGTCGCGGTGATGATCACAAGCTGCTGTTCATCGTCTTGGTCTTCGCAGATAACCATGTCGCCAACGCGATTCATCACAATATTGTCAACCGTGGAAACCGGCGAGGTCGGCAACTTCGCGGGGTCGTGATAGACGTCGACGCGTTTGCCGTCGTATACCCAAACCTTGTTGTCGCCTTTTGTGACGAAGTAAATGAGCTTCGACTTCTCGTGATACCAAATACCTTCGCCGCCCAGGAACGCTGTGGTCTCAGCGAGCTGCTGTCGTGTCGGGGTCTGCGCTGCTAAAGGGTCGGGAACATCCAGCCAAGACACGGTCCCGTCGCT
>SXHN01000099.1 GCA_005773635.1 Actinomycetota bacterium | reverse complement strand
GGCAACCGCGAGGGCGATCAGCGTCTTGCCGGTGCCCGGCGGCCCAACCAGCAGTACGCCTTTAGGAATCCGTGCGCCGATTTCGCGGAATTTTCCCGGTTGCTTCAGGAAGTCGACGACCTCTTTGATTTCTTCTTTCACTGGTCCGTATCCCGCAACATCTGCGAACGTCGTCTTGGGCTTTTCGGTTGTGTAGACCTTGGCGCGGCTCCGGCCGATGTTCATGACAGCCCCCATACCTTGCTGGGCGCGTCGGCTCATGAAATAAAAGATTCCACCGATGAACAAGATGGGGATGAGGAGCTGAAGGATGATGCCCCAAAACGCGTTGTCGTCAGCCTTGGTGTACTTCAGCACCACCTTGTTCTTCTTGTACAGCTTGAGCGTCTCGTCGTCGAGGTTCAGCGGTGGGCCGTCGGCGGAGAACTCCTTTTTGCCGTTCTGTTGCGACTTGAAGGTGCCGGTGATTCCACCCGAATCGCGGTTGTAGGTGATCTTTTCGACTTTGCCCGCCTCGACCTGCTCGTTGGCCTGACTGAAACTGAGTTTGGCTTTCGACGCGGAATCGCCCATGTTGCGACCTGAAAAAATGACGGTGAACGCCAACACGATTGCCGCGATGACAATCCATGGTGTCCAGCGATTGCGATTTCCATTCGCCAATGGATTGCGCCCAGGCATCGGTGGTCGGGGCGGCCGGTTCGGGGGCTCGGGTGGTCGCCACGGCTCCTGAGGATTTTGGCTCATTGACGCTCCTGATCGGCGCCGTCCGCGTTCGGAAGGCGCAATGAATGCGGCCCATGCTATGGCCGAGGTGGCCCGCGCCCGAGTCGGGTCGTGCGCCTCGTCCAAGAATCTGCTGTAGACCGCCGATAAGTTGCTCGCATGTCGAATCCCGCGCTCAGCGTTCCGGCGCGCCAGCGTCCCCGTTGGGGCTTTGGTGACGCCGCGTGGAGTGTGGCCGGTGGGATTGTCGCTGCGGCGATTCTCGGAAATGTTTTCGCCGTAGCTCGCCATGGAAGTCGATTGACCACCGACGATCTTGATGGGATCGACACCCTTGTTGGCGGCATGATCCAGTTCAGCGTGATGGCTGGTCTCATATGGTTGACGGTCGGGCGCCGAGGCTACGGCTTGCGCTACGAGATCGGCCTCGACCTGAAGCTCCGCGATGCATATTGGGCCTTCATCGGGATGGGTGCCTCCATCGGACTCGGGATCCTCTCGATTCCCATCACATTGCTATGGGACCGGGGTAACCATGCGAGGCAAGCGATCGGCGACGAGGTCAAAGCGTCGACCAACCTGACCAAGATCGCATTGGTGATCATGGTCGTCGTTGTCGCGCCGGTGGTCGAAGAGGCCATTTTTCGAGGTGTCGTGTTGCGTGCGGCGTTGCGGCGCATGTCGGCTGCGCCCGCGGTCATCGTGAGTGGTGCCGCGTTCTCGATGTTGCACCTTTTGGACCCTTCTACCTTTCCGGGCCTGCCAACGCTGTTTGGCTTTGGCATGCTGTCAGCCGTGATTGCCCTGCGGTCTGGCTCTCTGAGTCGTTCGATTTTCCTTCACGCTGGCTTTAACTCCCTGGCTGTCGTCGTGCTGTTGAGCTAGATGTTCCATCGGAGCGTCTAAGCCGTTCACACCATTTATGTGCTCGCGCTTTAGTTATGCGGTGCCTAGGTCGATACAACAACCACAACGGGTGACATTCGGCAGGGAGGCTGATATGGCATGCACAGGATGTGCAGAAACGAATTTGATCGCGATTCGGATGCGAATCGGAACCGAGGAAGTCGTGTTCCAGCGCTGCAATCGCTGTGAGATCAACAAATGGGCCAGCACTGACGGTGAGCTTTCGCTCGACGAGATACTGGACCTCGCACGCGCTAAATGACGGCGGTGGTCGGTTTCGCCGATCACCTCGCAACGCTGAGTGCCGAATAACGCGCTCGGTCTGCGCCTAGTTTGGCCGCGATGTCGGTCATACCCATTGAGGACGAACGCGAGCCACGCCAAGTTTGGGAGTGGGCGCTCGGCGTCTTTGTCGTCGGCGCATGTGCGTTTTGGGTGGGGTATCGCCTCCACATCATCGACGTTCGGTGGCAGGGCATTGTGCCCCACGTCAGGTCGTTGATCTTTCGCGACACGACGCCCAACGGCGGTGACATGGGAGCGCACGTCTATTGGCCATGGTTCCTTGAGAACCACTGGTTCATGAAAGGACGGCTCGCAGGTTGGTCGCCGTCTTGGTACTCGGGTTTCCCGATTGGGCAGTATTACTTTCCGTTCCCGGCCGTTTTGACGTCGGTTCTCGACTTGTTGCTGCCGTACAACGTGGCGTTCAAACTCGTCTCGGTGCTCGGCCCGGTCACGCTGCCCATTGGCGCCTACGTGTTGGCCGACCAACTGGAATTCCCGTGGCCCGCGGCCCCGTTGACTTCAGTGGCGACGCTCTATTACCAGTTCGAGTTGCGATATTTTAATGGTGACACCACGTGGACGATTTATGGGGGCAACCTCGCGAGCGGCCTTGCTGGCGAGTACAGCTTCACGTTGTCCCTGTCGTTGGCGATGTTTTTTCTGGCGGCCTATATCTTCACGCTGCGTACCGGCCGCCGGGCCTTGCTGCCGACGCTGCTCTTCGCGTTTTGCGTTACCTCCCACGTCGTAGTCGCGATGGTCGCGTGTTTCTTAGCCGTCGTGCTGTTTCTTCACATGCGGCCGCATCGCACGTGGC
Organism: Actinomycetota bacterium; assembly: GCA_005773635.1. GTDB lineage: Bacteria > Actinomycetota > Acidimicrobiia > IMCC26256 > PALSA-610 > F1-120-MAGs023. Next base: position 5,541 of record SXHN01000099.1, on the reverse strand, counting down.
GTATCGCGATTCCGGTGGGCGTGATCGGCACATTGCTGACGCTGGTATGGACGCTCCCGCTGCTGCTTACCGAGCCCTACACATCGAGTATGCGCTACGAAAAGGTCACGGAGTATTCCGCGTGGTTGTTCGGGCCGGGAGAACATTTCAAGCTCTTCAATGTGTTGCCATTGCCGAAACCTTTGTGGCTATGGGCGTTAGTACTCGCGGCGGTGATCGGCGGAGGATTTTGGCTGCGCCGATGCACCCTATTCATGGTCGTTTGGGCGACCAGTTTCGCCATCGCGTTTTGTGTGTGGCCCCGCGATCTCGCAGTGTGGAACACGCGATTCCTCCCGTTTTACTTTCTCGCGTTGGCGTTCCTTGGCGCGTTAGGTGCGACGGAGTTATTGCGGCTGTTTGCGTATGTCATTCGGGGCGTGGCGGATTGGGTGGTGGAGGGGTCGCGGCTCGATCGCCGCACGGAATGGCGTGGCCTCGAGGAAGCTGAGGCAGGCCAGGAATCATTGGAGTCGCCAAGCCCAGATCCGTCAAGCCCAGATCCGTCAAGCTGGGTACCTGCTGATTGGCACGCCATTGGAGCCGAGGAACGGGAGCCCGCGACAGTTGTGGAGCCGTGGTACATCCAGCCGCAGCTAGGCCGCGAACAACGGCGTCGTCGCCGCATTTCGTTTGCGACAACATTGGCGATCGGGCTGGTTGTGGTTGGCGCGTGGGCGGGTATCGCGGGCCAGGAACAAGGTGCCGGCGTGGTGTCCTACTGGGCGGAATGGAACTATGAGGGTTATCAAGCCAAGAATGCGTGGCCTGAGTACAGCGGGATCATGCGCGAAATGGGAGCACTAGGAAATCGTGGTGGCGACCGTCGCGGCTGCGGGCGAGTGTTGTGGGAGCCGTCGGCCGGTGAGCCCGACGCGATCAACACCTATGGCACTTCATTGGCTCTGGAGTTGCTGCCGTACTTCACCGACGATTGCATGGGATCGATGGAGGGTCTCTATTTTGAAAGTAGTGCCACCAAGGATGCTCATTTTTTGACGGTGAGCGAGATCGCGCAAAAGCCGTCGAATCCGGTGCGCGGCCTTGAGTACGGCAATACCAACGACTTTGCCCAAGGCGTCAAACATGCCCGCATGCTTGGCGTTCGATATTTGATGCTGTGGACTCCCGAATCGCAGAAGCTGGCGCGTAATTCGAATGACCTCAAAGAGGTGCTTGACATCCCCGACGTTGATGGCGCCGACCCGAAGGGTTGGAAGATCTACGAGATCGAGAATTGGGCGCTCGTCGAGGGGCTGAGTGTGGAGCCGATCGTCGTGGATGCCGCCAACGGAACTAATGACAGTTGCTGGCCGGGTTTCGAACGGATGGAAATCAATGATCGTGCGACGAACCTTGAGGCTTGGGAATGTTTGACGGGCCCACACTGGATGGATGCGGAAGCGCTGGCTCAGCCGATAGCCGAAAGTGGGCCGGCGCAATGGCGACGAGTGACAACGCGTCCGAGCAAACTCGTAGCCGCAAGCGAAAAGCGAAGCGACGGCACGATTCACAGGTATCTCAAGCGCGAAGGTTCGATTCTCGATCCAATTGTCGCGGCGGACCACAAAGTGATCAATCCAGTGAAGGTGACCAATGTCCGCGAGGAAATTGATTCACTCAGTTTCAGTGTCGACGAAATTGGCAAACCTGTCGTGGTGCGTACGTCGTTCTTTCCGAACTGGGAGGTGTCGGGAGCCCAGGGGCCGTGGCGGCTGGCACCGAATCTGATGGTTGTCATTCCGACGGCGAACGACGTCAAGCTGAGCTACGGAATTACCGGTCCCGAATGGGGAGGCCGAATAGGCACCCTGGTTGGCATCATCTTGCTGGGCATCATGGCGTTCAAGTTTCGCAGATTGCCCCTGGCGTGGACCACGTCGGCGCCACGCCGGTCGGCCCCGGCCGACAGCGAGAGACCCCCGGAGCTACCATGAACCGGCGCTCTTCCAGCGTCCTTGCCATTTTTGGTGGGATTCCTTTTTTCCGGCGAGGTATCGGTGCCACTCGACGCAATATTTAAGGCCTACGACGTTCGCGGGATCTACCCGGATGAAATCAACGAGGACATCGCTCGTCGCACCGGCAACGCATTCGCACGATTCACCGGTGCTGCGGAAGTCGTGATCGGCTACGACATGCGACCTTCCTCCCCAGGGCTCGCGGCGGCTTTCACCGAGGGCGTCAACAAAGCTGGCGTCGACGTCATCAACGTGGGGCTGTGCTCGACCGACGTCGTGTATTACGCGTCCGGGCGGTTTAACGCTCCTGGGGCGATGTTCACTGCGAGTCACAACCCTGCGCAGTACAACGGAATCAAAATGTGTCGAGCTGGTGCGGCGCCCGTGGGTGAAGACACTGGCCTGAATCAAATCAAGGCCACAGTACAAGCGGGCACGATTGAAAAAGGCGAAGTCGCAGGATCGGTCCGCGACGTTGATGTGTTGGACGACTTCGGGGCGCACGTTCGTGGCTTCGTCGACACGTCGTTGTTGCGGCCGCTGAAAGTGGTCGCCGATACCGCGAACGGTATGGGTGGGCTGGTTGTGCCCAAGGTCTTTGAAGGTTTGCCGTTTACTGTGACGATGCTGTTTGAAGAACTTGACGGCACGTTTCCGAATCATCCTGCTGACCCGATTCAGTTGGAAAATCTGCGCGACTTGCAACGGCTGGTGCTCGAAAGTGGCGCCGACATTGGCCTCGCGTTCGATGGCGATGCCGATCGGGTATTTCTCGTCGATGATCTCGGTGAGCCGGTTTCGGGCTCGACGACAACGGCGATCGTTGCGAAGGGCATTTTGGCGCGGCACCCTGGTGAGACGGTCGTACACAATCTGATTTGTTCCAAAGCTCTCGGCGAAGTGATCCGCGAGAACGACGGCACTCCGGTACGAACCCGCGTGGGCCACAGCTTTATCAAGCAAGTCATGGCCGAGACAGGCGCGATCTTTGGTGGCGAGCACTCGGCGCACTATTACTTTCGTGATAACTGGAAGGCCGACAGTGGGTCGATTGCTGCGATGATGGTGCTGGAGCAGTTGAGTATTGCCGGTGTCCCGCTTTCGGAGTTGCGAAAACCGTTCGAGCGTTACAGCCAATCCGGTGAGATCAATTCCAAAGTCGCAGATACCGCGGCCAAGATTGAAGAAGTTGCTGCGGTATTTTCTGCGGTACCTCAAGACCGTCTTGATGGCCTTACGGTTGATTGTGGCGATTGGTGGTTCAATCTCCGCGCATCGAACACCGAACCGCTGTTGCGGCTCAACCTTGAGGCCGCGGACCGAACCGCCTGCGATCAGCACACCGCCGAAGTCCTAACCATCATCCGAGGAGAATGAAACGCATGGCACTCGACCCAAAACTGCTTGAAATTTTGGCTTGCCCCGAAGACAAAGGGCCGTTGTTGTATTTCGTCGACGAAGCAACCCTCTATAACCCGCGTTTGAAACGACGCTACGAAGTCAAAGACGACATCCCAATTATGTTGATCGACGAAGCATCGACGGTCGACGACACCGAAGCGGCGCGTCTAGTTGCGAAAGCCGAAGCGAACAATATTCAGCCCACGTTTTCGGCCTAGGTAATCGTCCAAGCCGTGACCATCGACACCTTGGGATTCCTTGCTGCGGTCGCGGGGCTGCCCGAGCAGTTCGCGTCGGCACATCGTGCGGCCGGAGCCATACCAACCGGTGCGTTCCCTTCGGCCGACGGAGTGCAACACATCGTGGTATGCGGAATGGGAGGCTCAGGGATTTCCGGTGACGTACTCGCAGCATCGTCGAGTGGTGAGCTTCGGGTTCCGGTCATCATCAACAAACAGATTCGAACCCCCGGTTTTGTTGGGCCGCATTCATTGGTATTCGCGATGTCGTATTCCGGCGATACTGCAGAAACGTTGTCGATGGCCCGAGGCGCATTCGATGCAGGAGCAAGGGTGATCTGCGTCAGCAACGGTGGTGGGCTTGCATCGCTTGCCGTGCAGCACGAGGCGTTGCATATCCCGTGTGCACCGGGTTATCTACCGCGAGCTGCACTCGGCACCTTGGTGGTGCCGCTCTTCGTGTCGCTGTTTCGCATGGGCCTGCTGACTGAGGCGCACAAAGCGCTCACGACTACCGAAACGCAGTTGATGGTCCGTCGCGACCAGTGTGCGCCGTCGGTTGTTGCACCGAATAATCCCGCACGAGAAATCGCGCGCAGGATCGGCCGAACCATTCCGTTGATGTACGGCGGTGGAGCGCTCGGTGGGGCTGCCGCGTATCGCTGGAAGTGCGATTTCAACGAAAACGCCAAAGCGCCGGCGTATTGCGCCCAATATCCGGAACTCGCTCACAACGAGATCTGTGCGTGGGGACAACACGGTGATGTAACCCGCCAGCTCATTTCGCTCGTAGAGCTGCGGCACAGCTTTGAGCACGCAGAACTGGCGCGTCGCTTCGAATTCACTCGCGAGATCATCGAAGAAGCGGTGCATCAAGTTCTTGAAGTGCGAGCCGCTGGCGATTCTCGGCTCGCGCAACTCGTTGATCTCATGTATCTCGGCGACTGGGTGAGTTGCTACACCGCCCTCGGCAACGACGTCGATCCCGGCCCAATCGAAGCCATCAACCAGCTCAAGGCCCGGCTCACCGCGGAGTCGTGACGATGGGGAACTCCTTGGTTGTTGGTCACGAGGGCGCTGAGATGTAGAATCCGATTGTCGGGCCGTTGTTGTGCGGCTGTCATCCGGTGATCCGGGCCGGCTCTTTCGAATTTCCGTTTCTCGTCAACCAAATGGTTCGACGATTCCGAAGGAGTTGAATGCCCATGACCGTAACCATTCCCGCGCGCACGGACCTGTCCGGTGATTTCAAAGTCGCGGATCTCTCACTTGCCGATTTCGGCCGCAAAGAAATCCAGCTCGCAGAACACGAAATGCCTGGCCTCATGGCCATGCGCGAGCAATACGGCGCGTCGCAGCCCCTCAGGGGTGCACGGATTGCAGGTTCGTTGCATATGACGATCCAGACGGCAGTATTGATCGAAACGCTGGTTGAACTCGGTGCCGATGTGCGCTGGGTGAGCTGCAACATTTTCTCCACGCAAGACCATGCTGCCGCAGCGACTGTCGTCGGCCCGACTGGCACTGTCGACGCGCCTGCCGGTGTGCCGGTCTATGCGTGGAAGGGCGAGAGCCTTGAGGAATACTGGTGGTGCACCGAAAAGCTGTTCTTGTTCCGCGACGCTAGCGGTGAACTCTGCGGACCCAACATGATCCTCGACGACGGTGGCGATGCCACGTTGTTGGTGCACAAGGGCGTGGAGTTCGAAAAGGTTGGTGCAGTTCCCGCTCCGACTGCCGCCGATAGCCACGAGTATTCAGTGATCTTGGCGACATTGGCGCAGAATCTCAAAGACAAAAACGGCTACTGGACCAAAATCGCAGCAGACATCATCGGTGTCACTGAAGAAACCACCACCGGTGTGCACCGTCTGTACCAGAAGATGGAAGCCGGGCAGTTG
>SXHN01000019.1 GCA_005773635.1 Actinomycetota bacterium | reverse complement strand
TGATGCGTTGTCGGGTGTTGCTTCGTGTCCGGCGAGTGAGACGTTGTCGGTTGATGGTGCTGCGCAGTCGGTGTCGGGTACTGCTGTGGACGCGGCTGGGAATACTCGTTCGGCTACCGCCTCTGGTATCAACATCGACCAAACGCCGCCGACGCTCACGGCCGTGCTACCCAGTGCACCGCTGGGTTGGTACAACGGGCCGATCACCGTGCAGTGGGATTGCAGCGACAACCTTTCGGGCGTCGCTTCCTGTCCTGGCAACCAGGTTGTCTCCGCCGAAGGATTCACCACGTTGGCTGAAACAATCGTTGACAACGCTGGTAACGAAACGACGATCGACGTCACGGTTCGCATCGACGAGACCGCACCCGGCATTGTTGCCGACGCAGAACCCGATCCGAACGCCAATGGCTGGAACAATACTGATGTGACCGTCAGCTTTAGCTGTGGCGACAACTTGTCGGGCGCGACGTTCTGCTCGATGCCATCGGTGTTGCACGAAGGAGCGAGCCAAAGCGTCACTGGCTCCTCCACGGACGCCGCGGGGAACGTTGCGACTGCAACGCTGAGCGGAATCAATATCGACAAGACCGCTCCGGTGCTTTCGGGGTCTGCGACTTCGCCGCCGAATGCAAACGGCTGGTACAACGACGCAGTTTCGATCGCATGGTCATGCAGTGATGCCCTGTCGGGCCTGCAAATCGGCACTTGTCCAGCGGATGATCTGATCGCCGCGGAAGGGGTTGCACAACAAACCTCGGCGACTGCCTTCGACCTCGCCGGAAATGCAACCACGGCGACGAGTCCGGCAGTCAGCATCGACCTGACCGCCCCAACCACAGCTATTTCGGCAGTGCCCACGGCATTTACCAATACCGACGTATCGATAACGCTGACGCCAACCGACAATTTGTCCGGAGTGGCATCAACGTCGTATTCGATTAATGGTGGCCCAAACGTGTTAGGTACATCGGTCTCGCTGACCACGAATGGCGTGCATACATTGAGGTATTCGAGCGTTGACAATGCGGGCAATGTTGAAACCCAACACCTCATTACGATCCGCATTGATAACACAGCACCGACGATCAATGCATCGCAAAGCCCAGCGCCGAACGGTGCTGGATGGAACTCCAGCGATGTGACCGTGTCATTCGTATGCGGAGATTCCTTGTCAGGCATTGCGAGTTGTTCTGCTCCGCAAACCGTCACGACCGAAGGCGTGGGGCAGCTCGTTTCCGGTTCTGCTGTCGACAATGCAGGCAATACCGCTGCCGCCTCCGCCACAGTCAGCATCGACAAGACGGCGCCTACGGTTGGCGCAACGCTGAGCGCAGCGGCAAACGCTGCGGGTTGGTATCGAGTGCCGGTCGCAGCAACATTTGTGTGCAGCGACGCTTTGTCGGGAGTGAATATTTGCCCAACGCCAACGACCTTTGGTCAAGGGGCTGGTCAGACTGCAACGGGCACCGCTACCGATGTTGCAGGCAATAGTGGTTCTGGAACTATTGGTCCAGTCAATGTCGACCTCACTGCACCAACTATCACTGCGGCGCCGGACCGCGCCCCCGACAGCGGATCCGTATACACAGGCCCGGTGACGATTCGATTCACTTGTAGTGACGCGCTTTCGGGGATTGGTACTGGCGGATGTCCGTCGGACATTGTCGTGTCAACGGATGGATCGACGACAGTGTCAGGGACCGCCACTGATCGTGCGGGCAACATGTCGACGGTCACCGCGTCCTTCACCTTGACTGTGCAGTCTGTTCGCTTGCAGAAACAAACCGTGCTGATTGAAATCACTACGGCAATGACAAGCGCATCGAAGCACGATCGCAAGTTGCTGAAGGTCGCACGCGATGCGGTTGCCGCGTCGATCAATCCGTCGCTTTGGGCGGTCGGCAATCGCCTGAAGGTCCATGGCGGCGTGAAGGTCTTCGAAAAGGAACGTCAGGCAGTGACGAAGCTCACTCACATTCTGAATGGCGCTGGCGATGAATACGATGACGATGACCACCATGGCCATGGTGGCCAGCATGGCAATTCCAATCATCACAATGGCCACCAGTCGTCGATTCCGACCACCAAGTTGGTTGGCTGGATCACTATCTTGACCAACGCCGACCGGGTCTTGGCGCAGACCGCCATTGATGACGCGATCGCTGCGAACCGACCGGCGGGAATCATCGCTATTGCCCAGGCACAGTTTGCTGCCGCCGATGCGTCAAGGGCCGCGGGCTACAACGCTTGGGCCATTCAGCAATACAAACATGCTTGGAAGACAGCACACTTGGCGTTTGGGCATCACTGCGGTGGAGGTGATGAACCCGACGACTACTAGTTGCCTCTAGTGTCGTCACGTTGCATGACGAAAGGCATCTGTGGCTGATTTCGATGTGGTGATTCGCGCCGGCACGATTGCCGATGGCACCGGTGGCTCATTGCGAACGGGCGATATTGGGATTCGTGACGGCCTCGTGGTCGCGGTCGGTGACGTTGACACTTCCGCGCATCGCACGATTGATGCTGACGGATTGCTAGTTGCTCCAGGTTGGGTCGACATTCATACGCACTACGACGGTCAAGCAACGTGGGATACGCAACTCACCCCATCCTCGTGGCACGGCGTGACCACGGTTGTTATGGGCAACTGCGGAGTCGGCTTTGCACCGGTACGTAAACGTGATCACAACGCGCTCGTTGAACTCATGGAAGGCGTGGAAGACATACCGGGCACTGCGTTGCACGAAGGCCTGTCGTGGGAATGGGAGAGCTTCGCGCAGTACCTCGATGAGATTGAAGCGCGCCCACACGACGTCGACCTCGCGGCACAAGTGCCGCACGGCGCGCTGCGTTTGTATGTGATGGGGGACCGCGGTGCTGCTGGCGCCGCCGCAACCGAAGACGACATCATGCTTATGGGCCGTATCGCTCGCGAAGCCATTGCCGCCGGAGCGGTCGGCTTCACAACGTCGCGTACTAAGAACCACAAAACCTCCACTGGCGCCTATACACCCACGCTGCGCGCTGAAGCGGCAGAACTCATCGGCATCGCTTCAGAAATTGGTCGCGGCAACAAGGGCGTGCTGCAAGTAGTGAGCGACTTCGAATCGCCAATCGACGAGATGGCAATGTTGCGCTCGATGATGTCGGAATCGGGGCGTCCGTTATCGGTATCACTGGCCCAGAATCATCGCGCCGCCGACGCTTGGCGCCGGATTGTTACTGTGATTGAACAGTGCAATAGTGACGGACTCGAAATGCGCGCGCAAGTAGCGGTGCGACCTATCGGCATTCTCATTGGATTGCAAGCGACGATCAACCCGCTCAGTGAGAGTGCTACCTATCGCGCGGTGGCTGCTGAACATGTTGAGCTCTCGAAACGAGTAGAGCAACTCCGAGAGCCAAGTGTGCGAGCCAAAGTGCTCAGTGAAGTCAGCCCCAAGACGCGGACGCACTGGGGTCGACAAGCATCATTTGTGCTTGGAGAACGCCCGAATTACGAACCCGACCCGACAACGTCGATCCCTGCGATCGCAGCTCGCAACAACGTTGAACCAATGGAATTGTTGTACGACGAGATCGCACGCGGCGACGGAACTGCGCTGATTTATGTGCCGATCATTAATTTCGCGCATGGCAATCTCGACCACGTCGAAGAAATGCTGCAACACCCCTGGTGCATCCCTGGCCTCAGTGACGGCGGTGCGCATGTCGGCACGATCTGCGACGCGAGCTTCCCTACTACGTTGCTCCAACATTGGGGGCGAGATCGCCCCCTTGGCACACTGCCGATTGAACTGCTCGTTGCCCAACAGACTTGTAACACCGCCCGAGCAATGGGATTTACTGATCGTGGCGCTCTGCTCCCCGGTATGCGCGCCGACATCAACGTCATCGATATGGAGGCTCTTTCGGTGGAGCCTCCGACCATGGCCTTCGATCTCCCTGCGGGGGGCAAACGATTGTTGCAGCGAGCGCGTGGGTACCGTCACACCTTGGTGCGCGGCGTCGAAACCTACGCTGAGGGTGAATTCACCGGAGCACTTCCCGGCCGACTCGTACGCGGATAGGAACATTCATGCAGCTTGATTACCCGATCATTTCGGCGGACTCGCATATCACTGAGGCGCCCAGCACATATGTCGATTACATCGACCCGACGTTTCGCGATCGGGCGCCGAAGATCGTAAATGGCGGTGAGAAAATTGGCGACATGTTTGAGGTCGAAGGTATGCGACCAATCAGCCTTGGTCTGGTGGCTGCGGCCGGTAAGGACGCGGCCCAGATCCGCGTATTCGGTGAGCGGTTCGAAGACCTGCACCGATCTGGTTGGGATCCCACCTATCGAGTCGCCGATCAGCAACGCGACGGTGTGAGCGCGGAGGTGATTTACCCAACGGTGGGAATGGTGCTTTGCAATCACAAAGACGTCGACTACAAGGCTGCGTGTTTCGCGGCCTACAACCGCTGGATCGCCGAGTATTGCGAAGTCGAACCGAACCGACTCATCGGATGCGGTCAAACCGCGTTGCGTAATCCGACCGAGGGCATCGCCGATCTCGAATCGATCAAAGCATTAGGTCTGCGCGGCGTCATGATGCCAGGACTGCCCGCGTACGAACATGACTACGACCATACCGATTGGGATCCGTTTTACGAAGCCGCCGTCGACCTCGGCCTTCCACTGAGCTTTCACATCCTCACCTACAAGGCCGAACGAACGCGCGGCCCGAAAATGGCGCAGTTCCTCTCCACAGTGCGCGGATGTCAAGACATCATGGCGATGTTCGTACTCGGTGGTGTCTTCGAACGTAACTCGAAACTCAAAGTCGTCTGCGCCGAAGCCGACGCAGGGTGGGTACCTCACTTCATGTACCGCATGGACCACGCGTTCAATCGACACCGCTACTGGCTCCCTGCCGGGCAAGAACTCAGTCGAATGCCCAGCGAAATTTTCGCTGAACACATCTATGCCACGTTTCAGGACGACTGGACAGCCTTCGCACATGCAGACGCAATGAATTGGCATCGTCTGATGTGGGCTAACGATTTTCCGCATTCAGATTCCACGTGGCCATGGAGCCAAGCATTGCTCGACGAACACACAACGAATTTGAGTGACGAACAAGTCAAGGCGATCCTCTGCGACAACGTTGCTGCGTTGTACAACATTGACACTTCTTTATTGCAATGAGTCGTTCGGCGCGCCACGCACTGTTGCGTAACGCGCCGAAGTGCGATGGGCTCTAGTTGCCGAGCCAGAGCGGGTCGATGCCGCTCTCGCTATCCCAGCGAATGTTGCCCTCAAATATGCAACTAGTCGTTGCATCGCCGCACCCGTGCCTACGCTGCTGCTATGTCCGACGCGCAGTCGATCTCAGTGGGCGATCCGTCTTTCGCGGTCGTTGATGTGCCCGAACTGACTCGCTTTGAGCTGCTACTTGATGGGCAACGAATCGGCCTCGCCGATTACGTCGTGGATGCGGCCGGGAACTATGTGTTTCCACATGTAGAGATTGACCCCGCCTTTGGAGGCCGCGGCTATGGGGGAGTGCTCGTGCGCGCGGCGATGGACGCGATGCGGCAGCGAGATGCGAGAGTCGTCGCGGTTTGCCCGTTCGTCGTGTCATGGCTCGACCAACATCGTGAGTACGCCGACCTCGTGGCGCACCGATAGGTCCGGCTCGACTAGGAACCTGTCGGCGTTACAGAATGGCCGGTATGGATATTGACGCGTTGACGCGATTTCAGATGCACGGTCAAGATATCCCTACGCTGTTGGCGCATTGGGCTGATCGCAAGCCCGGGCATTTGGCATTGGTGTGGGAACCGCGATCTGGCGATCGCCAAGAGTGGACGTACGCGAAGCTCGTGGACAAAGTCGCGCGGCTCGCGAGTGGTCTTGTGCAGCGCGGTATCGCGATTGGCGACAAAGTGCTGATACATGCCGACAATTGTCCGGAGATGGTGTTCGCGTGGCTCGCATGCGCAACGATAGGCGCGGTCGGGGTGACGACTAATACGCGTTCGGTGCTCGACGAAGTTGAATATTTCGTCACGAAATCGCAGTGCGTCGCGGCGATCACGCAACCGCAATACGCAACGCTTGTGCAGAGCGCCGGTAGCTCGTTGAAGTGGATTGCAGTAACTGATGACAACGGCGGTGAAGCCGCAACCAACGATGAACTCGAACACGGCCTTGAGTCATTCAGTGCGATGTACGGTCACAGCGCTTCATGGACAGGTCGCATACCCGACCCGATGCTTCCCTTTGGAATCATGTTCACGTCGGGCACGACGAATCGACCAAAAGCAGTGGTGCATACACATGCGAATGCGATCTGGGCTAGCCGGTGTGGCCCACGCAATATCGACCTCGGTCCTGATGATCGTTACCTTATTTATCTCCCCTGCTTCCACGTCAACGCCCAGAGCTGGTCGTTCTTTTCAGTGTTTGGCGCGGGAGCGACGGCCGTTCTCATGCCGAAGTGGTCGACCAGTCGCTTTTGGGACGTGGTAAATCGCAACGGAATCACTCATATTTCTTTGATGCCGTTCTGTATGGGCACACTTGGTGATCCCAATCGACCGGCCGCGCCAACGCTGCGCGTTGGCGTATTCGGGTTGATCCTTCCGAATCTGGACCGTATGTTTGGTATCGATGTCATCGCGGCCTACGGGATGACCGAACTCGTCACGCACGCGATCACTGGTAAGCCCAACGAAATGCTCCCGATGCGATCGATGGGCCACGTTGCTCCTGGTTACGAAATCGCGGTCGTGAACAAAGAAACTGGCGTTTTGTGCGCCGAAGGTGAAACCGGCGAATTGTGGATGCGCGCAACCCGCGGCGTTCAAATCTTCTTGGAGTATTACGACAACCCGGAGGCCAACGAGAGTTCGTTTGAAGACGGGTGGTTCAAAACCGGCGATATGGTGATGATGGGCGCGGGGGGCAACGTCTTTTATCAGGAACGCGACAAGGACCTCCTCAAGGTGGGCGGCGAGAACGTTTCTGCCAAAGAAGTGGAAGAACTTGCCGCGACGGTTGCTGGTGTCGGCCAGGTCGCAGTGGTTGGCAAACACCACGAATGGCTTGACCAAGTAGTCGTGGCATTCGTGATCAAAGCACCCAATGCCCCAGCCGATGCCGAACTCGAACAAGCAGTCATCTCTGCGTGCGCAGCCAAACTTGCCGATTTCAAAGTACCTCGCGCCGTCTACTTTGTAGACGAATTTCCCTTGGGAACCCTCGATAAATTGCTCAAAAACAAACTGCGCGAAACCGCCGACGCGATGCCCGCGGTGTAGTGCTGCGCGTCGTCGACGAGTCGTTGTGCGTGGCACGTTCGTCGATTCTCTTGCTCGACGCGGGGACGGCCGTGCTTGATGTTGCTGCTGGATCTGTCTATGCTGTGTCTAGTTTCCTACGACAGGAGCCGAACATGATTCGGTCAACGCGTTCACGTCGACTCCGCTTGCTTGCTGCCGTCGCAGCGCTCGGGGTCGTCACGGCAGCATGCGATATCACGCAGTGGGCACCTGGCGGCGCGAACCGGCCGTGGTATTGCGACCCCACCGACATTCTGCCGAACGACGGCCATGCGGGCCATAGCCATTATGTCGACAATAAAGGTCCGCTCTCAGACATTGACTGCCTGGTACTCAATGTTGAATTGACCGTCGGTGAAGCCTTCGGAGCGCAGTTCCCGACCGCGGCGATCGCGGAAGCAAACGGCTACTTCCGCCTCGCTCCGTTTGTGTCTGGTCAAGGAACCCACCACATGGATACCAACTACGGGATCCCCGCAGACTTCGACCCATGGCGTCCCACAATGATGATGTACGACTCCAACACCAAATCCGGAAAACTCACCGGCATTGTGTGGGTCGTTGCGTCTGGTCCCGAACCACCGGAAGGGTTCCTCGGTACCAACGATCACTGGCACAACCACGACAAATTGTGCTTCCGCGGTGCAACAATCATCGGTGACGGTCTCACCGATGCCCAATGCGCGGCCCTCGGTGGTTCCAACCTCGACACGTCAGGCAATTGGCTGCTGCACGTTTGGCTGCCGAAATACAAGGGTTGGGTTGCCGACGATATCTTCAACAAAACCCACCCGCTTGTTCCGTAAATCGAGGCGAACCCGTCACTGGTTGCTGATCGGCATGTCGTCAGTCGCGCTCGCGACTTCGTGTTCGAATGCTCGCGAGGACGCCGAGCGGGATGCCGAGAGAGCGGTTGAACGTGTGTTCAACGTCGCGGGCAAGGTGTCGGTGGTTGATGTCGATTCGAAGACCGGGGTGATCAAACTCGAAGGTCCAGACGCCAAATACGTCAAAGGCGAACAGCAACCGCGACCGATTTGGCTGCCAGACGGTCTGCCGTTGCCGCCTGATTTGGTGATTGATGTGAGTGCGCAAATCCGCACCCAGCATCTCATTAGTTCGGTGCGTGGCATGACGAAAATGTCGGTTGCTGCATTGCGAGAGATGTACGCATCATCTGCGGCCGCGCTGAGCTATCGAGTTGTGCCCGACAGCCCCAACGCCGCGGTCCCAGATCGGGAAGTGGTGTTGTTGGCGTACACCAAGAGTGGCGATCCACTCGATATCCGCCTAGCGCCAGACGGAACGTTCGAAGTGTTTTTCGGCCGGTTCTGGGAGGCGCCTCCTCCTCCGACCACTCTGAAGAGCTGAACCGCTAGACCGTGTCGGTGTCGATAGCGCTCTCGTCGGAGATCGGGGTCGTATCGCCGAGTGCCGTTTTGAGTCGCGTCAGCGTGTCGTTATCGAAGTTCGCGTACACCAACTCCGCACCTGTGAACCGCGCGGCCTCGGTGACTAGCGCTTCGCGGTGCACGTTTGAGATCAAGAGCACGACCGTTGCGGTGTCGGGGCGCACAGCTTCCCGAAACCAATTCACCCATTCATCGGATACTCCGAGGTCGATCATCTTCGCGGCGCCTGCGCCCGCGCTCGCACCGATAGCAGCTCCTGCCAGCCAACCAACCGGACCGCCGAGCATCAAGCCGAAGAGGCCGCTCCACAGGGCGCCAGACATCGCGCTTCGACCCGGCTGGGGGTCGATTGATTCACGCACTTTGGTGTTGCCCTGCGCGTCTTTCACAACGAGTACGGCATCGTGCATGGCGAATGTGCCCTCCGCTCCGAGCCGGGTCGCTGCTGTTATGAATTCTTGGGCTCGCAGAATGCCATCAAAGGAGATACCAACGATGGTTTCGGGAGATTGGTCTTTGTTCGGCTGCATGGCGTTCCTGTGGTTGGGGTTGCTCGAAGGTAGCCGCTGAGACGAAGCGACACTTCACGAGGGGTCGATCTCAACGCCGGGCCGACGTTGACTGCGTGAAAGCTGCGAGTGCTGCCTGCAGTTCTTGGCTAAAGGTCGCGGCCCGCTGAAGTTTCAGCCGCTCGAAGCCACGGACGCGGCGCGGCAGTTGGGCGATATGTATGGCCGCCGTCACCCGTTCCGATGTCAGCGAAGTCGCAACCGTGTGCAATGCGGCTTCGAACTCCTTGAGGAGACCACGCTCGACTTTGCGTACTTCGGTTCTTCCGAATGGGTCGAATTTGGTGCCCCGTAGCCGCTTGCCGCGGGCGAGAACAGCCATGGCCGGTTTCCCGACCCGCGCCGGAATTGCGATCTTCCGATTCAAGCCGAGTGTCGACAGGATCGGGGGATGCAGTTTCCACGTCACGGTGGCACCAGTACCTCCGACTGCATCGGCGGTCTGAGTTGCTTCGGGCCCGAGAAGGAGTCGCGCGACTTCATACTCGTCCTTGTAAGCCATGAGTTGATGCAAACTGCGTGCTGCGATAGTGCTCAATGAATGATCGTGTACACCGACGCGTTGCTCTGCGTCGACTAGCTCCCCTAAAAGGGCGAGAAAGTGTTTGGAATAGCTCACGTTTTGGTAGCTCATGAGATCTGCGGCGAGCAGCTTAACGACGCACGCGAATTCGTCACTGGAGCTCATTGTGTCAATGTGGGTTTCGATTTTGTGAGGTAGCTCTGGGACGACCATCTGCGGCGTCTTGTCGCCGCGAGCTGCCAATGCTGCGACGCGCGCCGGATCGACGACGTGCCATCGACCCCATCGAAATGCTGCCAAATTCGCGGCAACTGCAACCCCGTTGAGTTCGATTGCAGTTTCGATCGCGTCTGCGCTCATAGGGAGCGCTCCACTTTGTAATGCCACGCCAACCATGAAGATATTGGCACCGGCCGCCCCGCCGAGGAGCGCCCTGCAGATAGTCGCGGCGTCGACGAGCACTGGGGGCGTTCGGGTGACCGGCAAGATGCGCGCCTCGAGTTCACTGGTCAATGGATATTGGATCGTCGGATGGCCGACCATCGAGCCGGTTGGCGTTGCTGAAATTGAGCCGATCAGCTGGGTGCGGTCGGCATGCGCGACTTCAAGCATGCGGTCGGTCGCCGCTACCAGCAAATCGAGCGCGATGATGAGGTCGCAATCCGACGTTCCAATCGAGTTCGTCAGCGCGGGCGCGTTGGTTGTGAATCGAAGATCGCTGACGACAGGCCCGGCCTTTTGTGACAGGCCGGTTTGGTCGAGGCCCTGGACTTCGAAGCCGTCGAGCATTCCTGCGGTGCCAAGTATCTGCGACGTGGTGACGACTCCCGTGCCGCCGATTCCAACCAAACGAATTGCCCAGGGTGCAATCGTCGTCGCTGGCGGGTCAGGGATCGGCTGGTCGGGTGGTTCGGTTCGCGTCGTAACCTCAGCAGTGCCGGGTGTGACGGTCATGAAACTGGGGCAGTCGCCTTCGATGCACGACAGATCGAAGTTGCACGAGTCTTGATCGATCGTGGTCTTGATGCCGAGTGGCGTTTCGATTGCCTGAACCGATAGGCAGTTACTCACGACTCCGCAATCGCCGCACGCTTCGCAGATTCGGTGATTGATCGCGATTCGAGCCGATGGTGTGGGTACTACTCCTCGGTGGCGAAGTTGTCGCGTGTGAGCGGCACAAGCTTGATCGTGAATGAGGACGGTAACGCCTGGAGTTTGGGCAAGTCGGGAATGTGCTTCGTCAGATCGCGTACGATCCCAGACTTCGATCGGGCCTCGCTTGGTATGCGGCAGGGTCACGCCCGCGTAACGAGATCGATCTTCAGTTGTGACAACAATGTCCTCGACGCCGTGAGCCAACAAAGACGTGATGATTTCGGGCACACCGATGGCGCCGACTGCGTCCTGGCCCCCCGTCATAGCTACCGTGCCGTTGTATAACAATTTGTACGTGATGTTGACCTTGGCTGCGACTGCGGCCTGGATTGCGAGTTGGCCGGAGTGAAAGAACGTGCCGTCGCCAAGATTCTGCAAGAAGTGATTTCGCTGCACAAACGGTGACATCCCAATCCATTGGGCGCCCTCGCCGCCCATCGCGGTTATGCCGCTAATTTCGCCGACGCGTTCGTCGTCCATCAGTAGCACCATGGTGTGGCACCCGATTCCTGCACCTACGAGCGACCCCTCGGGAGCGCGGGTGCTGCGATTGTGCGGACAGCCAGAACAGTAAAACGGCGTGCGCTCCACGTTGATGGGTATCGCCACGCGCTCACGAATCTTCGGCGCGGGATTCATCCGATCTGCAAGCCGCGAAGCGAGTCGTTCGCGCAAACCATCGATGATCGCGTCGGCGTCAAGCATGCTGGTCTCGCGCATCAGGGTTCTACCGTCGGGATGACGTTTTCCGTAAACTGCGGGACGCGTCGTCACGCTATACAGCGCATCTTTGATCAATAGCTCAAGGGTCGGGTTCTTTTCTTCGACCACAACGATCTCTTCGAGATCGCGGGCAAACCGTCGAACGATTTCAGGGTCGAAGGTAACTGGCATCTGCATATGCAAGAGTCGAATGCCTGCATTCGCGATTTTGTCGTCGGTATCAAAGCCCAGTCGTCGTAACGCGTCGCGGAGTTGGTGATAGGTGTATCCCGAAGCGACGAGCCCGATCCATGCGTTGGTAGGGAACACAGTCGGATGATTCAAACCGTTGGCGTCGGCGTAGCGCCGGACAAGTTCGGAACGAACAAGACGAAAGTCGCGTTCGAGTTCGAGCGTCTGTGGCGCGAGCAACATTGCGTTTGGTCGATGCACATAGTTGAGGCCATCGACGCTGCCAGGAGGGACGAGATTTGGTATGACTGGAATGACGCGACCTGCGGTCAGATCCACCGTCGCCGTCCCGTCGGCCACGGCCGCGACGATCTTCATTGAAGACCAAGCGCCGGTGAGTCGCGAGAGCGCGACGGCGTGAATGCCGAGGTCGAGAATCTCTTGCACATTGCCCGGATACAAGATGGGCATGTGTAAGTCAACGAGAGACGAATCCGAACTCGATGGGAGTGTCGAACTCTTGGCCGCGGGATCATCGCCGACGAACGCAATTGCGCCGCCGTGTCGCGATGTGCCAGCAAATGCCGCGTGGCGCAAAGCGTCGCTCGCCCGGTCGAGGCCGGGCGCTTTGCCGTACCAAATGCCGACGATGCCGTCGTACCGGCAATCTGGTTGTTCAGCCGCAAGCTGGCTACCCATGACCGCAGTGGCCGCGAGTTCTTCGTTCACCGCAGGACGACACACGACGTCGAGGTCGGGTACCAGCTTGGCAGCTCGGGCGATTTCTTGGTCGAACCCACCCAGTGGTGAACCCTGATACCCGGAAATGAATGACGCGGTGCGAAGTCCGCGATCGCGGTCGATGCGCAGTTGTTCGATTGGAATCCGAGCTAATGCTTGCACGCCGCTCAGGAATGCTCGGCCCTCGCGCAGGAGATATCGATCCGTGAGCTGATACGAATCGCCTTTCGAGAATGTTGCATTGACTTTGGCCATGCACAAGTTTGACAGGTTGAAGCGAAGAATCGCTGCAAGCGTGAGTTGTTGGCTGTATCAGGGTTCGACGACGATCCATCCTCTTAACTGCAGTTCCGCAGCCAGCGCAGCCGACGGAACTCGCTTGAGATCAGGACCAGATTTCGCAGCTTTCTGCTGCACTCGATGCTGCGGTTCTCCACTCGGTGGACCGACGTTTGGCGTTACAGCGATCTTGTCATTCGCGCACGCGTCGGCTTCTGCTTGGAGCTGAGCTATCAACGCCTCGGCCTCGGAGCGCGTGAACTTGCCGTTGGCTTGGCGCTGGTTGAACCCCATTGGGCCACGGGCATCACGAAAATCTGTATGGCCTGCTTCGCTCAGCAGTGCTCGGAGCTCCTCCACCTGACGTGCAGTCGCCGGAGGGCCAGCAGCTTGTCCAAATGCCATGGCGAACATGTTGCCACGGACCTGCGACATTTGCCGTGATTGGACGCACCTTTGTGCTCGAAGGCGAACGATCAGACTGGGTTGGGGGCAGCGAACGTGA
>SXHN01000098.1 GCA_005773635.1 Actinomycetota bacterium | reverse complement strand
GTCGAGCGTGTGTGCGACAACGCCGTTGCACGGTTCTTGGGGCGCATCAGCTACGGAATTTTCCTGTGGCACTATCTGCTCATACGGGTTGTCAGCGAGGAGTGGCTGTCTTCTGCCAATGGCAATGTCTCGTTTGCAAAGCTCGCGATTGTCGCAACGCCGTTCGTGTTGATCGCGGCAACCGCGAGTTGGTACATCATCGAAGCGCCACTACTTCGCGAAGCGCGGCGCGAGCGTATGCGGTTTCATGCGACTCTGGTGTTGGTGACCGTCGGCGGGCTGGCGTGGCGTGTGTTCTACGTGATGTCGATGAACGGCCGCGATCCACAGCCGAAGGGCGACGCCGCGTATTACCACTATCAAGCGTTAGCGATCGCGAAAGGCGTCGGGTTCGTTGATCCGTTTCAGTGGTACAACGATGGAGTGGTTACGCCGAGCGCGGGGCATCCGCCGACGTATCTGCTGTACCTCGCCGGGTTCACGAAAATGGGCGCAAATACTTGGATGGCGCATCGCCTGGCGTCGTGCATTCTCGGCGCGTTGATGGTGTTGTTCATTGGCTTAGCCGCTCGTGAGATTGCGGGCGACCGCGCTGGAATAGTCGCCGCAGTGTTTGGGGCCGGATACGCAAACCTTTTCATCAACGACGAGATGTTGATGTCGGAGAGCATGGCTGCGCTTGCCGTTGCAATGGTGATGTGGGCGGTGCTTCGAGTGTGGAAGATCCCTTCGATGCGGCGATGTTTGGAACTCGCTGCGGCTATTGGTTTCGCGGCGCTGACCCGCGCTGAGTTACTGACCCTGGCCTTGCTATTCATCGTGCCGCTGATCGCATGCCGTCGAGACCTACCGTGGCGAGATCGCGTGCTGCGCATCGGCGCGAGCGCCGTCGTAGTAGCGCTGATGATCGCACCATGGGTGGGTTACAACCTCAGTCGATTCAACAATCCTGTGCTGATGAGCAATGGGATCGGAGGGGTTGCGCTGATGGGCAATTGTGACGCGACGTACGACGGCCCGTTACTCGGGTACTGGTACATCGGGTGTGGCGAGAAGTTCGCTGGCGACCTAGCGGGCGATGAATCCGACCGCGAATTGCGCTGGCGGACCGCGGGCTTCGACTATCTCACTGATCATTTGGATAGGTTCCCAGTAGTCGCCTTGGCCCGAGTGGGCCGCATGTGGGACTTCTATCGGCCGAGCCAAAATACGAATTTCAACGGTTCGCTTGAAGGACGCGGGCTCGGCGCATCGCAGTTGGCGATTCGCCAATATTGGCCGTTGCTCGTATTGTCAGTTGTCGGCCTGGCGCTGCTGCGACGCCGCCGAATTCTGATCTGGCCATTCTTTGTACTGGCCGGGCTAGTGACGTTCACCGCCATCACCAGTTTCGGAATTACTCGCTATCGAATACCGGTTGACGTTTGCCTTGCGATTCTTGCGGCGGTACCCGTCGCTAGGGCGCTGGAGTGGTTCGCTGGCACGGCGAGACTGCGTACATCGTGAGCCGAGGTGCTCCCGCGAAACCTGCCGCTTCGGACAAGGCGGTCGCGTATACCCGATATTCGCCGACGTGAGCTTGAATCTGTGGATAGCGTTTGTCGCTCATTTTCGAGGTGTCGAGCTTGTAGCCCAGCGCCTCCCATCGACGCTGGATCAATGGCAACAGCGTCGCAGGGTCGGTTGTGAGCGGGAGGTCGACGATGGTGCGGATCTCAGGCTGGATGGAACCAGATTTGCCCGCTGAGTAGCCCAAGAACTTTCGGTAGCAATTCTCCCGTTCTACGCCTTCCTGGGTCACCGCGATGAAACCGAGTTTTACGGTTTGTTCGGATCGCACCTCGGTTCCCAAAGTGGCATGTGCAGGGAGCACAGCCCCGGCCTCATTGACCAATTCGACGACACGGAGGCGCCCGGTTTCTGCAGGGTCGGTGCCCACGCCGGGCGTAGTGCAGGCTCCTGCGATGAGCGTGAATGCCGTCACAGCGAACACTAAAGCTCTAGGCCGCGTACGTGTCATTACTGCCAGAATTACCACACGGTGTGCTGCAACTGCGACACCCATGATGTGAGCCCGCGGTCACAGGGGCGAACGCTGTTGGGGTCTAACATCAGTAAGTCCGGTCGGCGACCGGCGCCCCATTTGTTGAACAGCCATTTGGCATCCGCTAGCTCTCTAGAAGCCACGTACGCGAACGAGTATGCATGACATCCACTGAATCGACGGCCGCGGCGAGCGGGGGAGTCTCGCCTGAGGTCGTTGTAATCGGCGCCGGCCCCGCGGGGCTCACTGCGGCCTACCAACTTTCGAAGCAGGGTGTGCGTTCGACCATCCTCGAATCCGACTCGGTCGTAGGTGGTATCAGCCGCACCGTGGAACGTGACGGTTGGCGGTTCGACATCGGCGGCCACCGCTTTTTCACCAAGGTCGAATCTGTCGACAACTTGTGGTTCGAAATTCTTGGTAAGGACGAGTTTCTTCAGCGTCCCCGAATGAGTCGGATCCTCTACCGAGGCAAGTTGTACGACTACCCGCTCAAACCCGTCAACGTGTTACGCAATATCGGCCCGCTCGAAGCTGTTCGGTGCGTGGCTTCGTATGCCATGGTGAAGGTTCGGCCCCCCAAAGACACCAGCAACCTTGAAGGTTTTTATGTCAGCCAGTTTGGGTGGCGCCTGTACGAACACTTCTTTCGTCGGTACAACGAGAAAGTTTGGGGCGTGCCAACGAAAGAAATGTCGGCTGATTTCGGCGCGCAGCGTTCAAAAGGTATGTCATTGTCGACTGCGATCATCGATGCCTTTACGCCGAAGCGGGTCAAGAATCGCCAAAGTAGGGGTTCGCAAGTCACGTCGCTGATTGAGTCGTTCAACTATCCAAAGTATGGCCCTGGCCAGATGTGGGAGCGATGCACCGAAATCCTGGCCGAACGAGATTCGCCCGTGCATTTCGAAATGGATGTTGTTGGTATCGAACACGCTGATGGGGCTGCGCACGCGGTAATTGCCTTAGATCGCGACGGTACCGCGCATCGATACGAGTGCACCGACGTGGTGTCTTCAATGCCGATGGGTGAGTTGTTGTTGGCGATGTCGCCTCCGGTTGATGAACGAACTGCAACCGCGGCACGAGGTCTTACGTATCGAGACTTCATGACTGTCGCCCTTGTCGTGCCACAGGAATTTTCTTTTCCCGACAACTGGATCTATATCCACGACCCGGCGGTCAAAGTCGGGCGTATTCAGAACTTCGGGTCGTGGTCTCCATATCTCGTGAAAGAAGGTCGTACCTGTTTGGGCCTTGAGTTCTTTGTCAACGAAGGCGATTCGATGTGGACGAAATCCGACGAGGAACTTATTGCGCAAGCGAAGCAGGAGATCCAACAGCTCGGTTTAGCTGACGCTTCCAAGGTCGAAGCTGGCTACGTCGTGCGGATGCCCAAGGCCTACCCCGTCTATGACGAGTTCTACAAGAGCAACGTGGCGGTTCTGCGCGAATGGATCGCCGCGAACGCACCAAACGTGATGCCATCAGGACGTAACGGAATGCACAAATACAACAATCAAGATCATTCGATGCTGACCGCGATGCTGTCGGCCGAAAACATCTTGGGTGCGGCACACGACGTGTGGACTGTCAACGTCGAAGCGGAATATCACGAAGAGTCAGGCCCTCGCCCCGGTTCTGAAGGAACCGGGCGTGATGCTCCAGTGCTCGAACGCGCCGTTATTGAAGCCGCAGCCAAGGCCCGCCAGGGCGAAGCCGGCTGAGGCATCGTTGAGCGCTATGGCGCCGTCTGGGCCGCAACTGACCGCTCAACATGACCACGCCAGTCCGAGTGGCGAGGCGGCGCGCACCCCGAGAAGTCGTAACCCGGCCCTTGACGCACTGCGTGTGTTCGGCGCACTTGCAGTGTTCCTGAAACATTCGAGTCTCGCCACTGGGCAACAACTGAAGCCCGGATACGGGTGGATGAACCATTTTGAAATTGGTCCGACCATCTTCTTTGTGCTTTCGGCGTTCTTGGTGTACACGCCATTCGTGCAGGAAGTGATCGACGGCGCACCGGCGTCGCGGCTGGGTCGCTTCGCCATCCGGCGCATTGTGCGGATCGTTCCGCTGTATTGGCTCGCGCTGATCGTGTTGTACTTCGTAGATCACCAAGGAAGCAACGGCATCGGTATCAAGATCGGCGGAGTCAAAGGCGCCGTTGAACTGGCTACGTTCACCCACATCTACGACCCGTCGCGTTTTTTCAACGGCATTGCTGCTGCGTACACACTCGATGTTGAGGTGTCGTTCTACATATTCATCGTCGCCTGGATCGCCGTTGTGCACCGTTGGGCGCGACGCAGCGCGTATCCACATCGGATCATTGCCGCCGGGTTACTTGCACTATTTGCGGTCAGTGCAATATGGAGGGCCGCGGTCGGTCATTGGCTGCGGCCATCGGCGACAGTTTGCAGCTCGACGCAGACGCACTGGACGTGTGCGGGGGTGAATTGGCTACCTGGTTTTCTCGACTATTTCGTTATCGGGATGACGCTCGCACTTGCAGCGGCATGTTGGCGAACGACCGGGCTGCCGAGATGGGTTACACGATCGTTGCGCCACCGATCGCTGTGGTTGGGTGGAGCCGGGTTGGTGTTTTGGCTCTACGCGGCTCGCTTCGGCACGATTGGGCTCGATTCGCTGACTGGGCTCAAAGCTGAGTTGCGTCACCAGCTGAACGCCCTCATTGTGCTGCTCCTGGTTGTACCCGCGGTATTCACCACGTTCGATCGCGGTTGGATTGCGCGCTGCATCAATAGCGACGTTGTGCGCTATGGAGCATCGTTTTCGTATGGCTTTTATCTCTGGCATCAAGGCTGGATCGATCTCGCGCTGCGTGCAACGGGCGCACGCCAGTTTCATGGGAACTTCGCAATCATCGCCCCGATTGCGCTGTTCTATGCCGTATTGACCGCCGCGATCACATGGTTGCTCATCGAGCGTCCATTGCAGCGTTGGCAGGCGAGGCGATGAATGCTGCTGTGGTGACGACCACCCCTTCTACATCCGCGCAACGGTTCGCAGGGCTTGAGGGGTTGCGCACTATTGGTGTGGTCGCTGTGTTTGTCACGCACAATGCGTTTGCCACCGGGACTACGTTCAATCCGGGAAATCGGGTGACGTTATTAGGACGGGAGATCAAGTGGTCGTTGCTCCTCGGTCATCTCGAGATCGGTCCGGCAATCTTCTTCATGATCTCGGCGTTCTTGCTGTATCGACCCTTTGCCGCAGCGTTGTACGCAGGCCACAGTGTGCCGTCATACTCCGCGTTCCTACGGCGTCGTGCCGTGAGGGTCTTTCCGGCGTACTGGATAGCGATCGTCGTGCTGTACGCGACGAACAGCATCGAAATTCGCAACTGGTTGCACGCCCTACGCGTCATGACACTGACGCAGATCTACACGCAGGAAGACTTTTTCGCGAATCGCACCTTGGTGCCGACATGGACCCTCGCGACCGAAATTACGTTCTATTTCTTTCTCATCGCGTACGTGGCCTGCATGCGTCGTGGCAAGGCACTCACACCCGAGCAGCGACTTCGCAGAGAATTGGTTGTGGTGATCGCGTTGTGTGTAGTTGCGTTTGCGTGGCGATTCGTGGTGTACCACGTGCACTCCCTTCCCGAAGTTGCTGAGTTCTGGCTCCCCGGGACGGTTGACTTGTTCGCCTTAGGGCTTGGCCTCGCCGCGGTCGACGGCTATGCCCGTACGGGGCGTAGCGTGGCCCGTTGGGATCGGTGGGCGACACCGGCTGACATGTGGGCATTGCTCGCGGTGGTGTCGTTTCTCGCCGTCCCTGTGCTGCTTGACGCCAGTGCTGGAATCGGCGTATCGCGGGGCTGGGATGCATACGGACGCAACTTCTTTCAAATGCTTTGCGCGTTCTTCCTGTTAGTGCCTGTGGTGTTCGGCGACCAATCACGAGGAGCGTACCGACGGCTTGTGCGGCTGAGACCTATGGCGTATGTCGGGACTGTCTCGTACGGAATTTATCTCTGGCACGACCATTGGATTGTGGAAACCATCCACTGGTCGGGTGGTATGGAAGCCTTACGAGCACATTTTTGGTTGGTAGGAATTTCCGCAGCTGCATTGAGCTTGGTGTTCGGATCTATGAGCTATCACTGGCTTGAACGTCCTGCGCT
>SXHN01000097.1 GCA_005773635.1 Actinomycetota bacterium | reverse complement strand
TTCCCGCACTACACCAGGGCGAATGCGGGCGAGGTCATGGGTGATCCGGTGAGTCCGCTCGGATGGACGTTTGGCTGGGAAGGGGCGATGGTCCTTGGGATGCGCGACGGTTGGATCCGCGGCGGCACGCATGAAATCGAAGATTTTGATCCCGTGCACCCCGAGACGTTCGGCATGTTTGGTGGCTACTTCTATTTGAATCTCGCGAGTTGCCGTCTGCAAGGTGTCCGGAACCCCGGCGTCACGGTCGAACAACTTGATATCGCGTTCTTTGGTCACCATCCCGATGTGCCCCCGTATGTCGCGCATCCCGATGACGAAAAGCCCCATCTGATTGCCAACATCGAAGCGAATACCGCCTGGGTGATGGCGGGTGCCGAATGGCCCGAACTCAACGACGACAAAGCGGCAGCGAGCGATCTGCGCCGCGACCGGTTAAGTCTGGAGTCGTATTCCGATGCTGAACTCTTGCAGCGAGCGCGCCGTATGCGACCGATGCTGCACCATCTGTTCGAACAACATGTGGTGTCGGGTTCCAGTTCGGCCGCAGCGCCGGGGCTTTTGGCCGGCGTGGGAGAAGCGGTCGGCGACGCGACGATACCCATGAAGATCCTCGCAGGCATCGGGGACGTGGATTCGGCACTTCCGAGTCATGCACTGTGGTCGTTGTCGCGTGACATTCGCAACGATGCTGGCCTCACCAAAGCATTTGATGCAGGGATCGAAGATGTGCTTGGGCGCGTGGCGTCAAGCGACTCAATCGCTGCTCGCAAGTTCCTTCGTGAATGGGACGAGTTCATCGCAGAATTTGGTTCGCGCGGACCCAATGAATGGGATATCTACGCCGATACGTGGGAGACGAAGCCTGATATAGCGCTTGCGGCGCTCGATGTGATTCGGCTGCAAGTAGATGAGGAATCTCCCCAAACACGCCACGAGGCAGTCGCGACGCAGCGAGCGGCGGTGACCGCTGAGGTGCGCGCCAAAGCACTCGGCCAAGCGGATGTCATTGCAATGCTCGATGCTGCGCTCAAAGTGTCGGCAATGATGGCGTACCGCGAACGGACCAAAACGACGATTGTGAAAGTGATTCACGAAGCTCGGATGGTGTTTCGTGAACTTGGCCGTCGCCACGCCGCTCATGGCAATATCGCCCACGCGGGGCACTTATTCATGCTGTTGGAAAGCGAACTTGATGCGTTTGTCGCTGATCCCCAATCGTTTCGCACGCAGCTGGAGGCGCGGGCTTCCGACTATGAGGCGCTTTGGGATATCGAGCCTCCGTTCATCATCAGTGATGGCGAGTTGCCACCTCTCAATACTTGGCGGCGTCGATCCGAGAGCGCTGGCGAAGCTGTGCAAGTGGGCACGCAACTGATTGGTGTTTCGGGTGCACCGGGAGTGGTGCGCGGCACGGCCCGAATCGTCATGGATGTATTCGATCCGAGCGCGCTTGAGCCAGGAGACATTCTCGTTGCGCCGTTCACCGATCCGGCCTGGACTCCGTTGTTCTTGGCTGCTGGAGCTGTGGTGGTGGACGTCGGGAGCCCGATTAGCCATGCCGTGATCGTCTCGAGAGAGTTGGGCTTGCCCTGCGTAGTTTCGGTCACCGCGGCGACGAGCTTGATTCCCGATGGCGCCACGGTTGAAGTGAATGGTGACACCGGTGTGGTGACCGTGCTGGCGTGGCCGTAGCCGCCTTGTGCGCAACCTGCGCGTGGGGCGACCGTGAGTAACATTCCCGAGATGGCCGACGACTTTGAAGACGTATCAAGTTTCTCGTTGTCAGCCGTACGCGAGTCGGTGTTGTACCAAAAGCAAACCGAATGCACGTTCATGTGGACGAACCGAGATGGTGAACCTGTGGGTGTCATCATGAATTATGTGGTCCGCGATGGTTCGTTTTGGCTCACCGCAACGCGCCGGCGGGCGCGCGTCGCGGCCATCGAGCGTGATCCTCGAGTAGCGATCGCGATTTCGAGCCGAGGCACCGATATCGGCGTGAGCCAGAGCGTCACGCATAAAGGCATTGCAACGGTACATGACGATTCAGCCAATAAAGACTGGTTCTATCGTTCTCTCGCCGCAGCAGTGCGCCCGGATTCCGAGTCTCAGCAGCGGGCCTTTATCGCTCACCTTGATTCACCCGGGCGCGTCGTCATTGAGGTCGTCCCGACGAAGCGAATCAGCTTCGATAGCGAGTTAATGCTCCGAGACACCGAAGCGGGAATGTCTCGTAGCCAACTCTAAACAAGCGGCTACCTCTCAACGATCGGCCGAGAGAATCTGGCGCAGCCCGCTCGCACACCGTGCAACGAATTCCATGCCGTTGGTATCCCATGAAGATTCGTTGCACACCTCGAGCGACCATGGTGCAGTGGTGCCGGTTGCGCGTATTGCGGCGACGAAACCGTGTAAATCCATTTCGCCTTCGCCAGGTGGAACGCGATTGCGGCGAGTGTCGTCGTTGTAGTCACCCGAAACTGGCACGATTGGCCCGTCGCTCATCTGCACATCGATCACCTTCTCAGCGGGTATCAGGCTGATGAGTTCGAGATCGTTCGCCCCGCGTTGGTGATGCCAAATGTCTACGCAAATACCGCCGTTATAGCGATCCGCGGCTTCGACGATGCGCAGTGCATCGGCGGCTGTCGCAACGTTCGTTGATGGGATAAATTCGAGACCGACTTTGAGGCCGTAGTCGTCAGCACGGTCACACAGATCCCCAAACGTTTTGCCGGCTTCGCTGATCGTCCCTGCATACGGACCAAGAACATGCAGACTGCGGCATTCGAATTGCTTGGCGATGCGAAACGCCGCCGCGGCAAGGCCTGCACCGTCGTGGGAGCCGTTCAAAGAGTCTTCGTCCGTAAGGCGCAGCGCGTCGATCTCTGCCACGCAGAGGCCTCGTTCGTCAAGCAATTGGCAGAGTTGTGCAACCGATCCGTCGGCCTCGAGGCGTTGGAAGTCTCGGATGTACATGCCAATCCCACGGCATCCTGCAGCCGCGGCCGCATCGATTCGCTGGCCGATGTCGTGGTAGCGGCTCAAGGTGAAATGACTGAGCACCAAGTCGGTACAGTCAAGGTCACTGGGCTTAGCCTCGGTGGTCATAGGTCATTATTGTCGCCGAAGCGAGCTTAGGGAGCACCGCAATGGGGCGTTTAGACGGCAAAGTCGCGATAGTTACCGGCGGTGCGAGTGGCATTGGTGCCGCGACCGTCGAACGGTTTATTGAAGAAGGCGCAGCCGTGGTTATCGCGGATCTCGCCGAGGCTGCGGGTGAAGAGATTGTCGCTCGACATGGAGCATCGGTGCGATTTTGTCATGTAGATGTGACCAGAGAAGACGAAGTGGCCGCCGCGGTTGATGCGGCGGTGGCAGCTTTCGGCCGCCTTGATGTCATGGTCAATAATGCGGGCATCATCGGCGCAGTCGGACCGATTGCCGACACAAGCGAAGCGGCCTACGACACCACGATCGGGGTTCTGTTGAAAGGCGTGTTTCTTGGTACCAAGCATGCGGCGCGCGTGATGATGCCGCAAGGTTCTGGCTCCATCATTTCGACTGCGAGCACGGCGGGGATCGTCGGTGGCCTTGGCCCGCATCTCTATACCGCTGCGAAACATGCGGTCGTCGGTTTCACCAAATCGGTGGCGAATGAATTGGGCCCGCAAGGCATTCGGGTAAACGCCGTGGCTCCCGGTTCGACGTTGACCCCCATGGTCACAACGCTCCGAAGAGATGAACCAATGGATGATGCGGTTGTTGCAGAGCGACTGGCATCGCGATGCTTACTTGGCGCGGCTGTCATGCCCGTTGATATCGCCAACGGAATCGTGTATCTCGCAAGTGAAGAAGCCCGATTTGTCACCGGGCACTGTTTAGTGATCGACGCGGGCCAAACCACAAGCGGTACCGCAGCCCACCAATTCCATAACGGGGAGCAACGATGATCATCATTTCGGGCCATCTCGACTTCGAGAGCCAAGCGGCGCGCGACGACGTGCTCGAACACAGCATCACGTTGCAGTTGGCGACGCGACGCGAGGAACCCGGATGTGATGCCTACTGCCTCTGCGCCGATGCGACACTCGCTACGCGAGTGCTGGTCTATGAGTTGTGGAACGATGAAGCATCGCTCGCGGCACATTTCGAGCATCCCTACTTTCATCAGATGCGAGCAGTGTTTCATCGTTTTCCTCGCACCGGCGGTGAGGTGAAGAAGTACCGCTGCGATCTGTCGGAACCGGTGCACGACGACACGGGCACCGTTCGCGCGGATTTCTTCACTGCCGTATAGATGGACGATCAGCCCAGCGACCGTCAAGCGATCATCAATTTGACGATTGCGTATTGTCGCATCGTCGACCGTGGCACCTTCGAAGATTTGCGCGACCTCTTCAC
>SXHN01000096.1 GCA_005773635.1 Actinomycetota bacterium | reverse complement strand
GCGAAGTCTTTGTTACCGATGATGGCGGAGAGACCGATCTCGATCTTGGCCACTATGAGCGTTTCGTTGATGTCGCGCTGTCGCGTAAGTCCAACGCCACGACGGGGTCGATTTATTCTGCAGTGTTAGCCAAAGAACGTCGTGGCGCCTACCTAGGCGACACCGTGCAGGTCATCCCGCATATCACCAATGAGATTAAGGATCGTATTCACGCATTGGCGATCGATGATGTCGATGTGGTCATCACTGAAATCGGTGGGACAGTCGGCGATATCGAGATCTTGCCGTTCCTTGAAGCCATCCGGCAGTTCAAAAAAGATGTCGGTGGCGACAACGTGTTTTATGTTCACGTCACGTTGGTGCCGTTCATCGGGCCTTCAGGAGAGCAAAAGACCAAGCCAACCCAGCACTCGGTCACGGAACTACGGAGTCGTGGTATCCAACCCGACGCGATCGTTTGTCGCTCGGATCGGGCGATTCCGTACCGATTGAAGGAAAAAATCTCAGCGCTTTGCGATGTACCCGTAGCGGGCATTGTGACTGCTGCTGATGCGGAATCGCTCTACGAGATCCCTTTGGTGCTCCACGACGAGGGCTTCGATGACTATGTGTGCAAGGTGCTCGGACTCCAAGATCACGAGCCCGATCTTTCGCAGTGGCAAGCACTCGTTCGCAAGGTACGAGCGGCCGACGCGGAGGTTCGCGTTGGTATCGTCGGAAAGTACGTACAACTACCGGACGCGTATTTGTCGGTTGTTGAAGCTGTCAAGCACGGCGGGATCGACTGTGGCGCCAAAGTCATTATTGACTGGATCGCCGCTGATGAAGCCGAAGGAATGTTGGCCGAAGGCCGCCTTGCTGGGCTTGACGGAATCGTGGTGCCCGGCGGATTTGGTATTCGAGGCATCGAAGGCAAGATCGCCGCGATCACCTACGCCCGAGAACACGGAGTGCCGTTCCTAGGACTGTGCCTTGGGATGCAATGCGCCGTGGTGGAATACGCGCGCAATGTGTGTGGAATGGCTGGTGCGAACTCTCGAGAATTTGATTCGCATTCTCCACATCCGGTGATCGATCTGATGGATGAGCAACGTGAAGTCGTCGATATGGGAGGGACAATGCGCCTCGGGTCGTGGCCGGCCCGTCTCGGCGAAGACACGATTGTCCGCGCGCTCTACGGCGATGAAGTCGTCTATGAACGTCACCGTCACCGCTACGAGGTCAACAATAGCTATCGCGCCCGTCTCGAGGAGGCTGGCTTGGTGATGTCTGGCACTTCACCGGATACGCGTTTGGTCGAGTTCATCGAGTTGCCCTCCGAGGTGCATCCGTTCTTTATCGCGACGCAGGCGCACCCGGAATTTAAGAGCCGCCCCGATCGCGCCCACCCATTGTTCGCCGGTTTCGCGGCCGCCGCGAAATTTCGAGCCGATGGACGTCATCCCCACATTCCGCTCGACATGCCTGCCGTCGTCGACTAGATAGAACCGTTATGCCCTGTGGCAGATGAACTCGCTGGGTTGTTTGCTGAACACGAGTTGTGGCTTTCGGCTGAACGCGGGCTGGCGTTGAATTCACGCATGGCGTACCGGCGCGATTTAGCTCGTTACGCGAAATTTTTGCGACTATCTGGTGTAACGGAACTCGCCCAAATCGGTGAACTGACTGTCGCAACGTACGTCGATCACCTCCGATCGCTGCGCGACGATCAGGGACAGCCGGCTCTGGCTCCCGCCTCGGTTGCGCGAGGCCTTGTAGCTGTTCGTTCCTTTCACCGCTTCTTGGTGGCAGAAGGTGTCGCGCTCGTCGATCCAAGTGAAGAGGTCGGCGCTCCGAAAGTTCCGCAAGGCATTCCGAAGGCGCTCGATGAGCGTGAGGTTGCATCGCTGCTGAACTCAGTCGAGGGCACCGGCCCCGTCCCGCAGCGTGACCGTGCGATTCTTGAAGTGCTCTACGCCACAGGCGCTCGGATTAGCGAGCTGGTTGGTTTGGACCTTGATGCGGTTGATCTTGAAGACTGCAACGTGCGGGTACTCGGGAAGGGTTCCAAGGAGAGAATTGTGCCGATTGGGCGAGCCGCTCGGACCTCGCTCGGCGAATATCTCCGACACGGACGGTTGCAACTTCGAACTGCGCGCGCCACAGTCGCTGACTCCAATGCCGTTTTTTTGAACGCCCGTGGTGGTCGACTGACGCGCCAAGGCATATGGAAGATCGTGCGGGCAGCAGGCGATCGTGTGAACCTTGGCGACCGCCTCACCCCGCATGTGTTACGTCATTCGTGTGCAACGCATATGTTGAATCATGGTGCCGACATCCGCGTGGTGCAAGAAATACTTGGTCACGCAAGCGTTTCGACTACGCAGGTGTACACCAAAGTGTCGCCTGATCGCTTGCGTGCCGTGTACGAGGCCAGTCATCCGCGCGCTCGCCGTGGCGCCAAAGGATCAGGATCGTGAGCACGATTCGGCATTTGGTAGCGCGTTTTTTCGGGTCGATAGTTCCTCGTCGGTTGAGCGAGACTGATCGACATTGGGTGCATGTGCAACTGTCGGAGCCCGAGGCTGCGCTGTGGACCAAGCTTCGGCGCGCTGATGCGGTTGAATCGGTCGATGTCGCGCGGCGAGCACTCATCGCGCTTCAATCCGTCGGCTCCGACGATGCCGACGCGACAAATGTGATCGCAGCGGCGCTGCTGCACGATGTCGGGAAACTCGATAGTGACCTCGGCACCTATGGCCGCGTGGTCGCTACTGTTGCTGGCAAGCTCGCGGGGCCGTCGATGGCGCAGGCTTGGGTTCATACGAGTGGATTTACCCGTCGTTGTGGTCTGTATTTGCAACATGCGGAACTTGGAGGTGTGCGAATCCGCGTGGCGGGAGGGCGCGAGGTCGCCGCGGCGTGGGCGGTGGCACATCACGACCCGGAACTCTGGCCCGTTTCGGGTTTGACCTATGAACAGTGCCAAATGCTGGCGGCCGCTGACGGAGAACGGCCGCGCTCATAACGTGGCGCTCTGGCCCGTAACTCAATGAGGCATTGCTGGTTTGAGCTCTACTCCCGAAGCACGTTTGGCGAGATAGCGCGTTGCTGGTGTCACAACTGAGCTTCGACTCGTAGAATCGGCACTCGCCGTTGATTACCGTCTGATCGTGTGAGGGCAATCGCATCGAAATTTCGATCCTGGCGTGTGTCGATGCACGGTAACCGGCTATACCGAGGTGCTGCTCCGAGCCGATGGGAGCGATGGCCCGCGGTCGCATTGGCCTCCACCGGGGCAGTTGCAATGTGTGCCGTTGTTGTGGTGGTACCTCGGGGTAGTCCCGAGTCATTGCCCTCGTCGGCCGTCGCCGAGATCGCGGTGCCATCGCTCACAACCACGACTCAGGTGAAACCGGTCTCTAGTCTGTCACCACGCACGACCGCGGAACAGCCCGCGTCGTCGTCGACCGCGCCCAATACCTCGACGGTGGTTGCGCGCGTCCCAGCTCGGACTCCGGCCACGAACGCGTCGTTACCCAGCCAACAACCAACGGCAACATCTCCAGCGACGTCAACGACGTCGGTGCCGTTGACGACGACGTCGATATCACCGGCCACGACGTCAACGACTGTGTTTCGACCCGGCGTCGTGTGGCGTGGCTTTGTTGGCGCTGACACCAACCTTTGGTATGCGGGCAACGGCGGAGGATGTCTCATTCCTCAATATCGCCACGGCAAAGCCCCGGCCATGGTGATCTCCGTACGGGCGGGCGAGGTGTATTCATTCGCTCCGATTGGGTCACTGACGCTGTCTGCCAATCATTCAGAGAATGGACCGTCGGGTGGCCATGGCACTGCGAGTTATCCCGACACTGATCTCGAAACCGAAAATGGCATCTCGGGTATCCAGATCGATGGCACTGGATTCTTGGCTGGTGCATTTGTTGGTCCTGGCGGTGCGGGTCCGAAGTACCGAGCTGGTGTTGCGTTCCAGCAACTTCGTCCAGTAAGAAATCAAGCGTTCTATATCGGTACCGGCCGCTACCAGAACGAGCCGCGACGGTTCGTCGTGCCAGCGGGAGCGACTCGGTTGGTCATGGGCGTTCCGGATGGCACGAATACTCGAGGCTGTCCGGGCGCCTACTCCGACAATTCGGGCGGGTTCAACGTGAGCGTGGCGCGGCTGCACTAAGAGCTTCGAGTTACCGCATCGGCGCAAGCAGTCCCATTGCGTCGCGGACTCGCTCCAGCACTGGCGCTGATCGTTCGCGTGCGCGTGCCGCGCCACGTGCAAGTAAGCGATCCACCTCGCCGGGTTCGGCCGAGAGTTCGTGATATCGCTGCTGGATCGGAGCCAACATTTCGATCACTGCGTCGGCCACTGCAACTTTGAGGTCGCCGTATCGCTGCCCTGAAAACTGTGTTTCAGCGTGGGCCACGCTTTGGTGGGTGCATGCGGCGTAGATATCAAGCAAGTTGGAAATACCGGGTTTTGCCTTCGTGTCGTAACGGATTTCGGTTTCGGAATCGGTGACGGCGGTTTTGATTTTCTTGGCGATTTGTTTCGGGTCATCGAGGATGAAGACGCAGCCCGGCGAATCTCCATCTGATTTCGACATCTTTTTACTGGGTTGCTGTAGGTCCATGATCCGAGCCCCCGAAGGTGGAAGCGTGGCTTTCGGGACGGTAAAGGTGTCTCCGAACCGGCCGTTGAATCGAATTGCAATATCGCGTGTGAGCTCGACATGTTGGCGCTGATCGTCGCCGACCGGGACTTCTTCGGTGTCGTAGAGCAAGATGTCGGCTGCCATCAAGACGGGGTAATCGAACAAGCCGGCTGTCACCGACTCTTGGCCATCGGACTTGTCTTTGAACTGCGTCATCCGGCGCAATTCGCCGACGGTGGCGACGTTGTTCAAGAGCCAGGTGCATTCGGTGTGGATTGCTGCGACATGGCTTTGGGCAAACAACAGCGCCCGATTCGGGTCAATCCCGGCCGCGAACAGCACCGTCGTGAGTTCGCGGGTCAGCTGCCGGAGCTCCGCTGGGTTATAGGGCCCGTTCAGTGCATGAAGGTCGACCACACAAAACACGGCTGCGCCGTCTCGCGCGGCATCTGATTCGGCTGCGGGTTGGCTGGTGACCCAGCGTTGCACGGCTCCACAGAGGTTGCCGAGGTGCATTGACCCCGTTGGTTTGATTCCCGAAAACACTCGTGCCATATCCGCCGACGCTACAACGCGGTTGGCTGCCGAGTTCGCCAGATTTGTCACGATTGCATGGGAGTTGCTCCTAGGACCACACCTTTGTGATTCGCTCGGGTAGTCTCAGGTTCTCATGGGCTACGAGGTACAAACCCCTGTATTCGAAGGTCCGTTCGACCTCCTACTGCATCTCATTTTGAAGCAGGAGGTCGATCTGTGGGATGTCAACTTGTCGGTGATCATCGATGAGTATCTCACGGCGGTTGAACAAATTGGCCGCCTGGATCTTGATGTCGCCACTGAGTTCTTACTTATTGCGGCCACGCTGATCGAACTGAAAGCGCGACGTCTGCTGCCTTCGCCTGAACCGATCGACCTCGATGAGGAGCTTGCGCGATGGGAGGAGCGCGATTACCTGCTAGCCCGGCTCTTGGAATGCAAGACCTTCCAAGACGCGGCCCGCGAGATCCATCAGCGGATGGCGATTGCTGCGAAGGTGTTTGCTCGCCAAGCTGGTCCTGAAGAGCCGTTCGCGCTGCTGTCACCCGACCCGCTTGAGCGCGTATCTCCCCAGCAACTTGCCGCCGCTGCGCTGAAGGGCTTGATTCCCAAGCCGGTTCCGATGGTGCGCACGGATCATGTGCATATGTCGCGCACCAGCGTTCGAGAGGCTGTGGAAGCCATTCTCGCGCTGCTACCCGCAAAAGAGTCAGTGAGTTTCTACGACCTTACGCGTGGCATTAGCGAGCGCATCGAGGTGATTGTGCGTTTCCTCGCCGTTCTGGAATTGTTCAAGCAGGGCCTTGTAGACCTTGAGCAGTTTGAAAACTTCGATGAACTGCGCGTTCGGGCGCTCGCACCCGGCGAATACGGCGAGATCGACCTTGAATCACTCGCTGAATGGGGCGACGAAGACACCGCGACCGCGTTGGCCTCGGCACAGCGAGAAGCTAGCGAGTTGGTCGACGTCACCGACGCGCTCGTCGCCGAGATCAGCCCAGTAGGAGAACGATCATGAATTCGCACGCGCCAATGCACCCCGACGAACAACGCGCAATCGCGGCGGCAATCGAAGCGGTCCTGTTGGTTGCGACTGAACCGGTTGATCCGTCACTGCTCGCGCAGTTGGTAGAAATCCCAACGGTCGCGGTGGTTGCGATGTGCGAACAACTTGCGGCTGAGTATGTTGCCGACGGACGCGGTTTCACGATCGCTCGAATCGCAGGTGGATACCGATTTCAGACCGTTGCAGAACAAGCACCCTACGTGGAACGGTTCGTGTTAGAAGGTCAAACGGCCCGTCTCTCGGGCCCGGCTTTAGAGACGTTGGCGATCGTCGCCTATAAGCAGCCGATTTCAAGAGCTCAGCTGAGTGCAATCCGAGGTGTCAATGTCGATGCCACGTTGCGAACGCTGGTGCAACGCGGATACGTAGAAGAAAGCGGCCACGAGGCCACTCCCGGTAATCCTGCATTGTTTTCGACTACCCAAATGTTCCTTGAAAAGATTGGGGTTGACGGGCTCAGCGATCTCCCGGCCCTCGCGGAATTCATCCCAGACGCGACCGTCGTTGAAGCGTTGGAACGCGGTTTGCGGATCATGCCGATTACATCCGAGTTGGATGATGACAGCAACCGTGCCGGTGGGGTTACAGATACCCCGCTCGAAATATCGCTCGGCGGGAGCGATCGGGGTGATGTGGATGAGCCTGCGCCAACGCCTGAAATGCTCATGGCCGCGTTCGCAACTGAACGCATCGATACCTCGACGGTTGAGCTGATCGCCGAAATTGCATCGGCGGAAATGTCGGCGGCAGTTGATATCGATCTTGTCAGTGAACAAGAAATTTCCGCAGACCTCGCCGCCGGCCTGCGTGGCGAGTAGCTGGATCGACGCGTGGATCAGCCGATGCGGCAACCCACCGCCTCGGGTGAACGCTTGCAAAAGGTCTTAGCGCGAGCGGGATTTGGGTCTCGGCGCGCATGCGAGCTGTTGATCGACGGCGGGCGAGTGGCAGTGAACTCCGAGCGGGTCACACTCGGCTCACGAGTAGAGGCCTCCGACCGGATCACCGTTGACGGCGTACCGGTGATCACCGATACCAATCTTGTGTATTACCTCTTGCATAAGCCGGTTGGCGTGGTTACTACGGTCAGTGATCCGCAGGGCCGCCGCACGGTGATGGACTTTGTGGGTGATCGACCCAGGGTATTTCCGGTTGGACGTCTCGACTACGACACAAGTGGGTTATTGCTATTGACTAATGATGGTGAACTCGCAAACGTGTTAACGCATCCTCGCCACGGGGTGTTCAAGACCTATGTGGCGGAGGTCGAAGGTGATCCATCGCCCGCGGCGATCCGCGCGTTGCGTAACGGTATCGACCTTGACGATGGCATCACCGCCCCGGCGCGCTGCCGTGTGCTCGGGCGCCGAGATTCCCATTCCATCATCGAAATTGAAATTCATGAAGGTCGAAACCGTCAGGTTCGGCGCATGTGTGAAGCCATCGGGCACCCCGTAGTCCAACTGAGTCGGAGCCGAATAGCCGAACTGCGCGACGCAATGTTGCCGGTGGGCGCTATTCGGGCACTCGAAGCTCAAGAAGTGCGGGCGTTGTATGCGGCGGGATTGCGAGAACCGAAGTCCAGCGAATCGAACCGATAGATTCGTCCGTCGTGAAACTCTTAGCGCTCCGCGGTGCCACTACTTGCGATGAGGACACCAAGGCCGAGATCGATGCGAAGACCCAGGCGCTCGTCACCAGGATGCTCGAACGCAACGACGTCGATCACGATTGCCTTGTCAGCATCATCTTCACCGCGACCGACGATCTGCACAGCGAGTTTCCTGCCGCGGCGGCGCGCGCACTGGGCTTGGGGGATGTTCCGCTGATCTGCGCTCGCGAACTCGACATAACTCATGGGATGGCGCGCTGCATCCGCGTGATGATGCATTTCTACGGAACTATGTCTCGCAGCGAATTGCACCATGTGTATCTCGAAGGCGCGCGATCATTGCGCGACGATCTCCCGGAATGACGATGACAGTTCTCGACAATGAAGCAGTATTCGGTGGTGGCAGGCCGCTACGGGGCCGAGTGCGCGTGCCCGGCGACAAGTCACTCTCGCATCGAGCCGTGCTCTTCGCAGCACTCGCGAAAGGCGCATCACGCCTGACCCACGTTGCCAATGGCGAAGACGTCGCCGCGACGCGACGCATCGTCGAATTACTTGGTGCGCGAGTTCGCGAGAAGCGTGGCGAATTGATTGTCACCGGTGGAGGATTCGAAGCACTGCGCGAACCAGAAATGGTGCTCGATTGCGCGAATTCCGGCACCTCCATGCGAGTCATCGCGGGCGTACTCGCGGGCCGACCATTTCTCTCGGTACTCAACGGCGATGGATCCTTACGCAAACGACCGATGGCGAGAGTCACTACACCACTGCGGCTCATGGGTGCGCGTATCGATGGACGTGAACAAGGGCGCTTGGCGCCCCTCGTCATTCGTGGAGGGGCACTCAATGGCATCGACTACGAACTTCCGGTCGCGACCGCGCAGGCGAAGTCATCGTTGATTCTGGCGGCGCTACAAGCCGAGGGCGCTTCGACGATCTACTCGCCAGCGATGTCGCGCGATCACACCGAACGGATGTTGATTGCCTTAGGTGCGCCCGTGCGAGTTGAGGGGCTTTCGGTGTGTGTCGACCCGCTCGCTTCGGCATGGGATGGTTTCGAGTTCGCAGTTCCAGCCGACCCTTCATCGGCCGCCTTTTTCGCCGTTGCCGCAACTATCACTCCTGGGAGCGAAGTTGTACTCGAATCTGTGGCAATCAATCCGACTCGTATTGGTTTCATAGAGGTATTACGGCGCATGGGCGCAAATATCACGATTGTTCCGACCGGTGAATTGCTCGGTGAACCCGTCGGAGATATCACCGTGCGGAGTGCGACTCTCACAGCAACGCGAATTGAAGGCGACGAAATCCCGAGCGTGATCGACGAAATTCCTGCGTTAGCGATGGCAGCCGGGTTCGCCGATGGTGTGACTGAGATCCGCGACGCCGAAGAGCTTGCAGTCAAGGAAAGCAATCGCATCGGTGCGATTCAACAAGAACTCATTCAGCTGGGTTTGGGCTGCGAAGCACATCGTGACGGACTCACAATTCGAGGTGGCCGACCAAAGCCGGGAGCGACACTAAAAAGCCACGGCGATCATCGCATTGCCATGGCCGCTGCGGTGGCGGCACATGCGCTCGATGGGCCAAGCGCGGTACGCGGATGGGCAGTCGTAGGAGTCTCGTATCCAAGTTTCGCCGCTGACCTTGAACGCCTCGCGGGTCCTGCGTGAGTAGCGGCGCTGGCGTCTTGGCCCTCGACGGCCCAGCTGGTGCGGGCAAGTCCACCGTCGCTCGGCGTTGTGCACAGTTACTCGGGTTGACAGTGCTGGACACGGGAGCGATGTATCGCGCCGTGACTAT
This sequence comes from Actinomycetota bacterium, assembly GCA_005773635.1. GTDB lineage: Bacteria > Actinomycetota > Acidimicrobiia > IMCC26256 > PALSA-610 > F1-120-MAGs023. The sequence goes on along the minus strand of SXHN01000096.1, from coordinate 15,114 downwards.
CGCGTGTTTGCATTCGGGTGTTGATCTGCAAGACGGTGCGGCGTGCGCCCGAATTGGTCAATCAGTAGCAATTGTGTTGGAAGACGATGGCCGCGTGTTTCTCGACGGTCGAGACGTGACCGCTGAAGTTCGTACCCCAGAAATTACCGCAACTGTTTCGACGGTGTCGGCGCATGCGATGGTCCGCGACATCATGGTGCGGCATCAGCGCTTGTGGGCTGAGCACCATGGCGCGGGCGTTGTCGAAGGGCGAGACATCGGAACAGTGGTGTTTCCAGCTGCCCGAGTGAAGGTATTTCTGGTGGCTTCGAACTTCGAACGAGCTCGACGCAGACTGAACGACGAAGTTGAGGCTGGCCGGACGGTCAACTTCGATGACTTACTTGCCGATTTGGAACGCCGTGATCGCATCGACTCTGAACGGGTTTCCTCTCCGCTCAAGCCCGCCGATGATGCCGTACTTATAGATACGACCGGACGGAGTATCGACGACGTCGTGGACCACATCGTCTCGTTGTATCGGGCGCGGTCGTGACCGCGAAAGAACCCGATCTTTTCTCGCGGCGCAGTCTGGCGTTCTATGGGTTTGCCCGATGGGTTGCGTCGGTGTTGTTCTACTACCCGTGGCGAGTGATTGTTCGAGGATCCGATCGTCTTCCGGCCACTGGTGCATTCATCTTGGCTCCGTCACACCGGTCGTTGCTTGATATTCCGTGGGCCGCGCGTGCAACCCGACGGCGGGTTCGATTCATCGGCAAAGCGTCGCTGTATCAAATGCCGATCCTCGGACGCATCTTTACAACCCTCGGTGGATTTTCAGTCGAACGCGATGGGAGTGATCGGTCAACATTGCGGGCATCTATTGCAAGCTTGCGGAACGGCGACATCATCGCGATCTTTCCCGAAGGAACTCGCCAACGAGGCCCAGTGCTTGGCGAATTTCAGCCTGGTGTCGCATACCTTGCAATTAAATCTCAAGTGCCCGTGGTGCCTATTGGAATATCCGGCGTCGAACGGCCTTTTGGACCTGGCCGACTTCCGAGATTCCAACGTGGCGTGATGCTCATCGGAGAACCAATGACTCCGCCGGTGGTCGCATCGACCGTAGTGAAGCGTGAAGTCGTGGAGGAGTTCACTGCGGCGATCCGCGTTGAAATGCAACGGCTATTCGACGATGCCGCTGTGTTGCGGTCGGAGTTTGTGAAGTAATCGCGATCGCAAGGGTCCAGCGCAGCCGATGCGGGCTAGAGCATCACACCGAGTAGCGCAGCGCCGATTCCAAATATCAGCCCGACTCCTGCCGCGATCCCCGACAACATCTTCGATCGGTGCGCCCGTTCGGCTGGGCCAAGTGCAGCGTTGGGGCCGAGCACTAGGGCGTGGATTCCGGCTCCGATGCCCGATACGGCAACGCACAGGAGCTTGATGAACAATGTCACGATGTACTGGGACGATTGGTTGCCGATGCTGACCTCGCCAAGATTCCAGATTCCAGTGACGACGAGAACTGCGAACGCTGGCCACGCAACTTTTTGAAACTGTTGCGCGACCGCACGAGTTGTATCACTCGGAGCAGTGCGACGCAGCACGGGCACGATCGCAGCGAGTGTGATTTGTCCTCCAAGCCACACACAGCCAGCGATGATGTGGAGGAAGATTCGAAGGTGTCCGAGTGTGAGTGGGTTCATTTTGGCGGGTCAGTGCTGGAGCTGCGCGAGAACTTCGGATGCTTCAATATTGCGATCATTCGTGAATGCGCCGCCAAGATTCCGTGCCGTGTGGACGTCGCCACCACAGAGCAACGCGGTCACCATGTCGAGTGCGTTCAACGAATCCCGAAGCTCTCGTGGCGGCGGGAAATACTCGTCTTCCTCGGTGACCCGGACTGTTTCCACACCTTGACGAGGAGCCAACTTTGCGATGACTGCATCGACAAGTTCTTCAGGCGCGCTCGCGCCGGCCGTCACCCCTACGGTATTGGGGTAACGAAGGATTTCGAGGTCGAGTTCGTCGGGGCCATCGATCCGTAACACGTTGGCGCAACCCGCCTCGCGTGCCACTTGCACGAGCGCGTTGGTATTCGATGAATTTGCGCTGCCAATCACGACCACTGCATCTGCTCGTCGAGCTATCTCTATGAGCGCGCTTTGGCGGTTTGTCGTTGCGAAGCAAAGGTCGTTGCGTGAAGCAGTCCAAAGCTGCGGGTAGTGCTCTCCTGCTCGCATTAATACCTCGGACCATTCGCTATGCGCCAGCGTGGTTTGTGCCAACATTGCAACCGGCTGATCTGGCCCGACCGTTGCAAAAAGTGCGTCGAGACCCGCCACGTGTTCCACAAGGTGCGTGGCGTCAGGGGCAACCGCGAGCGTGCCGGTCGCTTCTTCATGGCCTTCATGGCCGACGTACAAGATGGTGTAACCCTTACGTGCGCGTACCTTTGCTTCGTGGTGCACTTTGGTGACTAGCGGGCACACCGCATTGATAACGGAGCCGCCGGTGGCGCGAGCGTCAGCCACAACGGCAGGGGCGCTTCCATGCGCGGACAACATGATTGGGGATCCGGGTGGCACTTCGGAGATGTCGTCCACAAATACGACGCCAAGCGCCGTGAACCGATCGACGACAAGGCGGTTGTGGACGATCTCGTGGTAACAGTAAATCGGAGGTTCAAAGACCCGGACCATCCAAGCCAGTGCCTTGATCGCCATTTCAACACCCGCACAGAATCCTCGTGGTTCTGCGAGCAACACTCGTTCCACGGCCATGCCCAGACGGTAGCGGTTGGCACATATAGCAGTGCTTATTGGCCACAGTCGTGACTCCGGACGGATACCGCCTAACCTGGAAAAATGCCGCCGAGTCGAATTGTGGCGGTCGTGCCAGATTCCCCCGCCGCGCAACGCGGGCTTGCTGTTGGTGACGAACTGCTCAGTGTCAACGGAGAACAACTCCGAGATGTCATCCGTTATCAGCTCCAATCTGACGAACCCGAGGTCGAACTCGAGATTCGCCGAGGCGGGATCGAAACGACAGTCACCATAAGCAAGGCCGCTGGCGCGTCGTTGGGCCTTGAACTCGACAGCGCGGTCTTCGACCGCGTACGCACTTGCGACAATCACTGTCCGTTTTGCTTTATCTACCAACTCCCAAAAGGGATGCGCAAAAGCCTGTACCTCAAAGATGACGACTATCGGCTGTCGTTTTTGTACGGCAATTTCACGACGCTGACTCGGTTCACAGAGGCGGACTTCGAACGAGTTGTAACAGAACATCTCAGCCCGATGTACGTCAGTATTCACGCGACCGACCCGCTGGTCCGCGCCGAGCTGCTACGCAATCGTCGGGGAGCGACCAGCTTGCGATGGCTCGAGTTGCTCCTCGATGCCAACATTGAAATTCATGGCCAAATTGTGGTGTGCCCCGGGATCAATGACGGCGAGGTCCTTGACGACACGCTGCGAGGAATACTTGATCGATTTCCTCGGCTCATCACACTCGGTGTGGTGCCACTCGGACTCAGTGCCCACAGCAACGAACCAACGATGCGACCTCACACTGTTGTTGAGGCGAATCGAGTGCTTGACATCGTTGAACAATGGCAATCGATTTATCGCAGCGTTCTTGGGCGTCACCTGGTGGACGCGAGCGATGAGTATTACCTCATGGCCGCAAGGGAACTGCCCCCGCTTTCCCATTATGGCGAATGTTTGCAACACGAAAATGGCATCGGCATGATCGCGACATTGCATCAAGAGGTTCATGCCGCGTTGCGCGGTGAAACCTTTGATGCAACCGCTCAAAAAAGTGGCTTCTTTTCGTGGGTCGACGGCGCGCCAGCGGACGGTTACCGAGCGCCGCGCACAAAGGTCGCGCTGGCGCAAGGTTCGAAGGTCTCGAAGGTCGAGACGCAACAACACCGTTCGGTGCACATCGTCACCGGCGAATTCGGCGCTCAAGCGATCGGGCCCGTGCTCGACGCACTGCAGGCACACACCGATACTGTGATTTCGCTGCTTCCGGTTCGCAACAAATTTTTCGGTGGCACGATCGGGGTTACGGGGTTGCTCACAAGCATCGATGTAGCCAATGCCATCGCACACATCCCCGACACTGATCGCATCGTCCTGCCTGACGTCATGTTGTCGCGTGGGAAATTTCTCGACGGCGGCACCGTTGCCGCCCTCCCCAAGGTTGTTGAGGTTGTCGCCACGCACGGCGCTGCCCTCGTAGAAGCGATTACAAGATGAACGAAATTCAGCAGAGCAGTATCCCTGTCGTCGCCATTGTTGGCCGCCCAAATGTGGGCAAGAGCACATTGGTGAACCGAATCATTGGACGTCGCGACGCGATCGTTGAAGAAAAGCCGGGTGTTACACGCGATCGGCGCGAACTCACCGCGCGTTGGGGTGGCCGCGACTTTCGCCTCGTAGATACAGGGGGATGGCTACCTCCTGGCGATAGCGGACTCACCGCAGAAACCAGCGAACTCGCAGCCAAAGTCAGTCGCCAAGCCGAACTTGCCATGAACTCCGCCGATGTCATTGTGCTGGTCGTCGACGTAACAACGGGCGTCACCGACGAAGATTCGCGTGTTGCAGTCGTGTTGCGACGCTCCAACAAACCCGTAATAATCGCCGCCAACAAAGTCGACGACGTTCGGCGCGAACCGGATCGATGGGACTTTGCTCGTCTCGGGTTGGGAGACCCGCTTCCGGTCAGCGCTCTCCACGGCCGAGACAGCGGAGATCTTCTTGATGCAATCGTTGCCGCGCTTCCTCCAGAACAAGATGGAGCTGAAGACGATAGCGATGACGGCATCTTCTCGGTCGCAATAGCTGGCCGACCCAACGTAGGTAAGTCGACGTTGTTCAACCGCCTCGTTGGCGAAGAACGATCCGTCGTACATGACTTTCCGGGCACAACCAGGGATGCGATCGACACCGTTGTCGAAACCGAATCGGGCCCAATTCGATTCGTCGATACCGCTGGGATGCGCCGCAAAAGCAAAGTGGACGAACCGACCGAGTACTACTCGCTCGTGCGCGCACTGGAAGCCATCGACCGCGCCGACGCGTGCCTGCTGATGGTCGACGCATCCGAAGGCATTACCCATCAAGACCAACGGCTCGCAGAGCGCATTGATGCGGCAGGCTGCGCCATTGTCATTGTGCTCAACAAATGGGATCTCCTCGACACCGAAGCGCGCGCCTCGCTGAAACACCAAGTCAACCGAATGCTCGGCTTCCTTGGCTATGCCCCTGTACTGCCAGTATCCGCGCTCACCGGACGCCGAGTGCACCAACTGCTCCCTGCGCTGCGAGAAGCCGAAGACGCCTATCACGCACGTATTCCCACGGCGAAGCTCAACCAGGTACTCCGTGAGGCCCAAGCCGGACACCCGCCGCCGCTGAGCCGCGGAAAACGTCCGAGAATCCTCTATGCCACCCAGGGCGCTGCAGAGCCTCCGACTATCACGCTGTTCGCGAATGGCGAATTTCCGCAAACGTACCTGCGGTACCTCGAACGCAAAATTCGGGAATCGTTCGACCTCGGCCCCGCGCCGCTCAAACTCAGAGTCCGACGCCGTACACATTAGATAGGGCCTACTTCGTCCGGCCTTGCGAGCTTCCCGCGGGCCGACTCGCTCGCTGGCGCTCGCCTCGTCTTCCCGCGGGCCGACTCGCTCGCTGGCGCTCGCCTCGTACCCTGCAGTCGCCGCGTGAATATTGAGTCTGCTTATTGTTTGGGCCTACTTCGTCCGGCGTTGCGAGGAGCTCGGTACCTACCCCACAGGCGAGTTGTGCACCCAGATACCGGAGGGGTACGAAGCAGATCAAGCGGCCCCGCTGGCGCGAGCCGTTCTGCCGCTGAGCTCCGAGCCGATCTGACTGCCAGCCCGACGGTGTGAGCGCAGGCCCTCAAGCCGGTCGTCGGTCGCTCTGGTGCCGCACAATGCTGAACGGGAGGTTGCTGTCGAGGACGACCTTTCGAATCGACGCGAGATCATCGACGAGTCTGAGTTCGACACCCGCCGACGCCTGCCGACCCATCAGATCGCCGACGGCGACAACGCTGATAGGCGTTTGTGGCGTCGTAGCAATCCATTGCCCTTCTGCCTCCGGCCAGGGTTCGAACGCCGAGGGGTCGAACCGGTACTCGTACAGTCCGCAGCAACGAATGCGTTCCGCCCATTCAATAGGCGCGACCTGCACACGCCAAGCAGTTGTCTGCATCAATGTTTGGAGTTGCTCGAGCTGCTGACTGGTGTTGGCCCAAATCGTTACACGAGGACAGTGGCGAGGGAACCAGTAGAGCGGTGCTCTGGGCGGATCAATCGTCCACACAGCGGGGCGCGTCGTCGGATTCGTGCTGGGCACGTGCGGTGTGAACAACGTGATGCTCGGGTCCTCGCTGTAATGCAGAAGGGTTTCAGGCACCTCGGGTTCGACAGTCCAACCCATCTCGATACTTTGCCATCCACCAGCCACCGGCCGCAACACAACCGGCTGTGTCAGGCCGAGAGCTCGGCCATTGGTGTCAAGAGTGCCAACGACAATGACGCGATGTGTCGAAACCTACGCAAGTTGGTTCACTGCGCTTGTGTCGCGTCTTTCGTTGTGATCGGACTGTGTGGAGAGCCCGCGGGGATGCACCGGGTTTACGAATGCCAGACGAGCAGTCGTCAAGACGAGGACTCGAAAACGCACTCACATCATTTCGGACCAACATCGCCGAAATTTCCACTTGCCCAATACACAACTCCATGTGGGTCCAGTTGGGCAGCGTGGGGGAGAACAGCGCGCCGAGTGACGATTGAACCCACTCAGGTTGTCGGCGAAGTGTCCGAGGAATAGGGATGGTGTCACATCGTGCGCAGTTTGGGTCGTTCGGCCTAGTTACCAGAACCTGCCACAATGCGACAATTGCGTCCGAATCGCGCGCGTTTGATGGGTGGAAATACATGACACGACCAATCGATCTTCGAGGCTCGACGCGAGCCAGCAGGAGCAATGAGCGCGGCGTCGCCATGGTTGAAGCTGCGATTGTTACGCCGTTGCTGTTGATGCTGCTCTTCGGCATCATCGAGTTCGGATTCATGTTTAAAGACACCCTCACGTTGGCGAACTCATCACGGGCCGGGTCGCGTATGGCTAGTGCCGCGGCCGTGGATCCCTTGGCTGACTACTTCGTGTTGCAAGCGATCAAGGGCGCGAGCGGAACCTTCACCGCAGTCCAGCAAGTGATCGTGTTCAAAGCGACCAGCCCCACTAGCGCGGTACCAGGATCGTGTCTTACCGGTGCGGTCGCGGGGTTGTGCAATGTCTACAACCAGACCGATTTATCCATCTCCCAGGCGACCTTCCAAGGCGCTGGTTATACCAAGGACGACTTTTGGGCCGCGCCGACGCGAGTCACAAGCATCCGTGCGGTCGGCGGCCCGGACTATTTGGGCGTGTATGTGAAGGCGCAACACGATTCGGTGTTTCAAATCATCGTTCCGAGTCGCACACTGACTGATACGACGATCATGCGTCTAGAGCCGACGCGATGAAGCGAGTGCCCGCGCATCGCCGCAAAGAGGAGGGTGGCTACATCCTTGTACTACTCGCCGGGTCGATGACGGTTCTGCTGTCGATTGCGGGCTTAGCGGTTGATCTTGGCTGGTGGTATCGCGAAGCGACAAAACTCCAAAGCGCCGTCGACGCGGCCGCGCTGGCTGGCGTTGTCTACATGCCTGGCAACTTGTCGAAGGCAAGTGCGACCGCGATGACGACGATGGCAAAAAACGATTTTGCGAACGGCGCGAACGGCGTTGTGGTGACCGTCTCAGTTGTTCCCGGCTACTCGCGCCGGCTCAAGGTGTGCGCAACCGATAGCGACGTAGAGGTGTACTTCACCAAGGTCGTCGGTATGGATCCGATCATCACGAAGTGCGCGGTTGCGGAATACATATTGCCTGTCGCAATGGGCAGCCCGCTGAATGAAATGAGCCAGTCAACGTTGGGTGTTTGGCCAGCAATCAATGGTCACTGTTCGGCGACTGAAGATGGCGACGAGGTGTTGTCGGCTCACCGCGGGATGTTCCCTGACCATACGTGGAGCACCTTTACTGGCTGCCCGCCCGGTGGTGTGAATGGTCCACCTTTGGGTCCGAACCCGTCGTACGACGCGACCGGATACAACTACATCGTTGACGTCAAGACGGCCGCGGCCACTTCAATTCAGGTCTACGACGGCGCGTGGCATGCCGCGGCGGGAACCATCGACGGCAACCAAGGCACCGGCGCCACATTGGTGGATACGACGTTCAAGATCACTTGGGACAACGCCACGCCGCTCGACACCGGCGACGATGTACTTGTGTCGACGACGATGATTCCAAGCCGGAGCCTCGCGTATCGCAGCGCTTGGGTCACGCTGTACACGGCCGGAGCCATTGGGCGATACAACGTGAATGTGACGGTGTCGACGAACGCGACATCGCATGGCAGCAACTCGTTTGGATTGCGCGCCGGGTCCGGCGCCTTTGCACTCTGTTCTTCCGAGTTGAGCGCCGTGAACTATTCCGCGACTTGTCCTGAGGTTTTCGCAGATCAGCACCTGGGAGTGAACGCCCAAGTTGCGAGTTCTGTTGCGTCGTTCTACTTGGCAGATGTCGATTCTGTCTACGCCGGTCGCACGATGACAGTTGGACTCTTTGATCCCGGTGAAGGTGGTTCAACGATCGAAATCTTGGACCCAAACGGAAACCCAGTTTCCTTCACCTATGCAACGGTTGACGATCTTCCCGCCACTGCCGGTGCGCTGGCATACTCGGGTAGTGGGACCGCAATCGACGTGAGCGGCACGGTGACACGGCCGACGTATCGACGCAACGCCTGGAAGTTCAACGATCGGAAAGTGGAAGCGGTCGTTGATCTCCCTGCGAATTACACCGCGTTGTACGGCACAAAGACCTGGTGGAAACTGCGTTACACCTTCGGGTCAGGATCCGTGAGCGACCGCACGACGTGGGATGTCGGCATTACCGGTGATCCTGTGCGACTTGTCCTCGGATAGGCACATGCTCCCTAATCTCAACTGCGTAACTACGCGCGCGTAATTCGAAAGAGTTACCTTCGGTAGCTTGCGCGAGCCGTTTCAGCCTGCTTCACTCGTGACCAACGTGGCTCATGTGATGAAGGGGGTCTGCGTTGTCAATGTTGTTGATGAGGCTCAAGAGACGGAAATCAAACTCATGCCCGCGCCGCAATGAACGCGGTGCGGCGCTAGTCGAGACCGCACTGGTGTTTCCGTTGTTGCTGATCATGGTGGGCGGGATCATTGAGTTTGGCGTCGGATTCCAAGAGTCCGCGGCGATTTCTTCCGCGGCGCGTGCGGGAGCGCGCTCCGCTTCGGCCATGCCGAAGAACCAGGCGTTTGCGATCGCGGCGGCCGACGCGGCGTCCGGGCAGCTCGCCGGCGTAGACGACGACGCGCCAGTCGCGGTTTGGATTTTTCGAGTCGCGCCGGGAACGTCGAAGCCAATTGGGCAGCTTGGATCGTGTACCGATTGTCAAGGCTTCGCATGGAGTGCAGCCACACAACGCTTCGACACCTCGGTGCAACTTCCGGGAAGCACTCCGTGGTCTGTTACGAGTCAAAATGCGTGCGCCGGGGTCAGCGATCAAGTTGGAGTCGCGGTTGTGTTGAAACACGACTATCTCTTCGGAATGTTTGGATCGGTCAAGACGCTGACCAAGACCTCGGTGATGCGACTTGAGCCCTTCATTGGCGCGACACCTTGCGCGGCAGGCAGCTGAGCTGTGATCGCGTCACCGCACGCGCGGGCGCGTGACGACCGCGGTATCGCCGCGATATGGATGGCAATATTTCTTGTCGTGCTGTTGTCGTGCGCTGCGCTGGCTGTCGATCTTGGATATCGCCACGTTGTCGCCCAAAGGGCCCAAGACGCGGCTGATGCCTCAGCGCTTGGCGGCACCGTGTTCTTGCCTACAGATTTCTCGCAGGCGTCCGCGCGTGCCCGTGAACTCGCCGTGGCAAACGGATTCGACCCCAACGACCCCAACGTTTCGATTTCGACGAGCGCGGTCGTGGGGCAGCCAACGCAGCTGAAAGTCACCATTCGGCGGACAGTTCCTGCATTTTTCGGAGGCATCGTTGGCGTCAAGAACATGACTGTGACGAAGACGGCGATTGCCGACTACGACCAGCCAGTTCAGATGGGAAATCCGTCGAATACCTTTGGCAATCAACCGGACTGCGTCGATGCTTGTACCAGTGGCGACCCGAGCCCTGAATTTTGGGCGAATCTGCAAGGGCCCGGAACTGGGAAGTCGAAAGGCAACGCGTTTACATCGAATACGTGCGATTCTGCGTCCGACGGTTGCGCGGGGGGAACGAACAGCGACTATCAGCCTGAAGGATTGTTGTACACCGTCCGCAATACGAATGCAGGCGGCACGTTACGCATCGACTTGTTTGACGCGATCTACGCCCACGTTGGCGACACGTGCAACGATCCGAGCCTTGTCAATTTGCACAACTTCTTTGCAGGCTTCCCAGCGTTCGCGGCGCGGTATCAACCGGGCGGTTGGTCGGCGGCAAACCAATACTGCACTGGCGATGAGTCCACCGCATATCCGCTGGCGCAGGATTCGCCGACTCGGTCGATCTTCCGGGTCTACGCGCCTGATGACACACCCTGGACCATTGCCGATAACACGCTAGTTCCGGGATGTTCGCTAGCCGTCGATGGCAGCAACGATGTCTATGGTGATTTCAATCGAATACAACAATGGTTTCGGCAGTGGTCGACGTTGTGCACAATTTTCGGCGCGCAGAGTGGCGACTACGTTCTTCAGGTGCAGGCCCCGGCCGGGACTGGTAACAACAACTTTTCGGTGCGTGTGAGCAACGGCGGTGATCTCACGTCGCGAGCCGTTTCGGTATTCGGACAAGGCCGGATGGGGATTTACGCGAACAGCGCTGGCGCTGCAAATACCAACTTTTACCTCGCGCGTATTTTACCGGGAGCAGCAGGCCGCAATCTCAATCTCGAATTCTTCGATACCGGCGATGCCCTTGCTGATGCAGTTGGAACTCTGCAAGTGTTGCCGCCGGTGGATGCGACCGACGGTGGGTCGATCTTGAACACGTTTTCTCAATGCCAGTTCACGCCACCTCCGGGCACCTCGTTCACGTCGACATCGAGTTCGTGTGCGGTAAGTGGTGTCAGTGCGGCCACCTATCAGGGCCAATGGGTGCGATGGAGAATCCCTATACCTCAAGGGTATTCGTGCGACCTGAATGATCCCTTCGGGTGTTGGGTGCGCATCAATTTCCGTTTCAATGGTGGCGTGCAAGACGTGACTTCGTGGCGTGCATCGCTCGACGGCAATCCAGTACGCATTATCTCCTAGCCGCTGGATTTTCTCTAGAGTTGCGCCGCAGCCGAGCGACTCTTAGGAAGAGCAGTACATGCACGTGGAATTGAGCGCGAATGAATCGGATAATCGGCGTCGTTTCGGTTGTTCCGTCGCGGAGTCGGTTGTGCAGTGCTACGCGGTAGCTGATGATGCCCGTTCCGCAGGTGATCTACTTACCGCGGTACTCCATGATGTTGGTAGTGCCGAAGTTGAGCGGGTTGCGCAGTTGACTGGCGCCTTGATTGATGCGGGGTGCACCGTAATCCAGTTTCGCGATGTCGGTGACGGCGAACCCGAACTGCGCGTTGCGTTGCGACAGGCCCGGATTGGCGACGAACGAATTGAAATTCCGCGATGATGTTCCCCGTCGAAATCGGCGTGATCATTCCGCAGTTGCAGTTCAGCTATGACGACATGTTGCATCGAGCGCAGGTCATCGAATCGCTGGGTCTGCATTCCATGTGGATCTACGATCACCTGTACGCGCCGATGATGCCCGACACGCCAGCGTTCGAAGGCTGGACGCTTGCAACCGCGCTGTTGGCGAACACGACAACACTTCGCGTGGGGCATCTGGTGTTGTGTAACAATTTTCGTCATCCAGCTCTTTTGGCGAAGATGGCAACAACGCTTGATGTGATTTCGCATGGCCGTCTCGAATTTGGAATTGGCAGCGGGAGCTACGAAACCGAGCATCAGGAAGCCGGGATGCAATGGGGGAGCTTCGCGCACCGCAGCGAGCGACTTGGTGAAGCACTTGAGATCATCACAACGATGTTTGAGAACGAGCGAACGTCGTTTGTCGGCGATCACTACACCGTGCGCACGCTCCCGAACCTGCCGCGACCAGTGCAACGGCCAAGACCGCCAATCCATATCGGGGGCGCCGGTGAGCACCGCACCTTGCCGCTGGTTGCGCGCTACGCAGATGTCTGGAACGTACCGACGTACGCGTTGAACGACTACGAACATAAGCGCGACGTGCTGCACCGCCATTGCGTAGCAATTGGGCGCGATCCGGATTCGATACGTATTGCATTCGAAACGGTGCTGGTGGTTGGTAGAAACCAGGATGAGGTCGGGGCGATGCTCGCTCATGCTCAACGAAGGTTTGCTGGCGACGGGTGGGGCCTCGAAGCCGGCGGTTGCATTGGCACTCCAGATGCGGTGGTCCGGCGGATGCATCAACTCGTCGGCCAAGGCGTGAGTTTATTCACCCTTTTCCTTCACGATCGTGGTCGTGACGAGACGCTCGAGCTCATTGCCGAAGAGATCGCACCCGCGTTCGCAGGGATCGAGGTGCGCAGTGCTTGACTCTCTTGGTGCCTTGGTGTCCCGCGTGCGCTCAATACCTCACGCCAACTTCGATGCGACCCGACGGTACCTGTCCGTTTTGTGAACAGGTCGTCGATTACAAGCGCAACGCAAAGTCTGAGGCTGCGCTTGCACGTGGTGAAGAATTCAGCGCCCAAGACGAGGTGCCGGTGCCGTGGCACCTCAAACTTCTGCTGGTTGCCGCAGCGCTCTACCTTGGATGGCGCGCAATAGAGGGCGTTGGTTGGCTCGTGGGTTGAGCGGTCGGATGTCGCCGTTCGTTGTCTTGTAGAGTGCGACGTTCCTCGCAAGAGGTAGCGGGCTGTAGCGCAGCTTGGTTAGCGCGCTTGACTGGGGGTCGTGGTCAAGCGATTCGGTGACCAGGGACTGCTCGCCGAAGGGCGAACTACGACGCACGAAAAACCCTGAAATTGAATGCCTTTTCTGGCCTGTCCCAAGAAAACCACTTGGGAGCACTCATGGCCAATACTCGCAAACGGGTAGACCGGGGCATCTACCTTAGAACTCCAAGCAAGACCTTTGAGGTTGTTGTCACTGACTCTGTAACTGGTCGCCAACGGTCTGCCACGGCACGAACATTGAGCGATGCGAGATTGCTTAGAGCAACGATGCTGAGTGCCGCAACGACCGTCACAACCGTTGCTGTCGTGGATGAGGGTGCATCCGTCTGTGGCTCTACGGTGACCGAAGCTGTGGGGGAGTATCTGTTGCTCAAAGACCTTTCCTCTCGCACCGTGATCTTGTACGAAGGTCTCTACAGTCGTCATGCTCGGCCAGCGATCGGAGAAACTGCGCTTGCCGACCTGAAGGCGAAAGACGTTGACAGCGTGTATGCGGTGATGCGCTCGAAAGGCTTGAGCGTCACGACAATTCGCCAGCTCCACAAAATTCTCTCAGCAGTTCTGGAACAGCACGTTCGTTGGGGCTTGCTATCCGAGAACGTGATGGGACGTGCAACACCACCTCGACCTTTAGGGAACTCGATCGTTCCTCCAACGTTTGCGGAGGTATCGCTGTTGAATCATGCCGCTGACAAACACGATCCTGAATTTGGTCGGCTTGTCCGAGTTGTTTCGTGCACTGGATTGCGACGTGGCGAGGTGATCGGGCTGCGTTGGTCGGATATCGCTGCTGATGCCTTCGTAGTGCGTCGTCAGATCGTGATGGAACAAGGAGTGCCATCTGAGAATCAAACGAAGACAGGCAACGTGCGTCGTTTGCCGCTGCCAAAGATCGTGGCGGACTCTTTCGAGGAGCAACGCCAGAGCCAGATTGCTAGAGCTGCGGAGATTGGTGCAGTGCTCCCGATTGATGGATACGTCTTTGGTAGGGATCCGCTTGGCGTTTCTCCCCATCGGCCAGACGGTATTTCGTCCCGCTGGAATTATGTTCGTCGTTCCGTTGGGCTTGAAACCCGTTTTCACGATCTGCGCCATGCAGCTGCTTCATGGCTTCTTGCTGATGGTGTCGATATCCGTACCGTGTCGGCTTGGCTAGGTCATTCATCGGCTTCTGTCACATTGAATGTCTATGCCCATGTAGTCCCAGGGCGTTTGGAAGCAGCTGCATCCGTTCTTGATGCGCTCGGCGGGCGTTTCGATGGTCTCAATCCCTAGATGAGCTGGGTTGAGTATCGGCTGTTGAACATCTCGCTTTGGATTTCTGGATGGTCATGTTTCTTCCCGGCGACTTCTGTTGCGAACACAATTGCGAGGTCGTCCTGAGAGGTCGCTAGAAGGCCCTGTGGCGGCTTCCCAACCCGTTGCCGCAAACCTCTAAAGGAAGGTCAGTGGAAAGCCTCCAGGGGCCATCAGAGATGCCTTTCTATCAACTAACTGTTTAGCCAATTTGAAAGCCAGTTTGCTCCTAACTTTATAAAACTGTTGCCACCGACCGGCTTATGTAGTAGACCAGTGCCCCAAAGTGGAAACGACGGAGCGAAATCGCTATAGATTTTATCGTTAATATACTAAAAAGCCAATGCGTCACGCATTCAGAGAGCCGATTTTCCAGCCTGGATAGGAGCCCGCCAAAAGAAACCCCTTGTCGGGGTGGGATGCCTGTGATATAATACAAAGGTAAGTCCGGATAGGGCCTCAGTGGTCCGAGCATTAGCTTAATAGCATGCTTCCGGGCAGAATGGATATTGAGGGAACAATAAGTACCTCTTTACCCAGGTCAAGAGCCAAGTACGCCTATCGGTCTAATCAAAGAGACTAAGGGGCATACAGAGCTAACACAGCCTGTAAACGTACTGAAACAAACGTAATTGTTTGAGCAGTGCTGTTCTCCTGTGAATATGTCTACTCTTGATTAAAGGAATCCATTCCCTCCCCGCCAATATTGTGGG
>SXHN01000095.1 GCA_005773635.1 Actinomycetota bacterium | reverse complement strand
TCTGGATCGCCAACCCGATCGTCACCACGCTCGAAGGGCTGATGGAAGGCTGACCCCCGAGCCGAGACGGCGACACTTCGCGGACCCTCGAGACACGCGCTGACGTGGGCAAGCGTTGTCGAAACGACAACGCCAGTGGAGGTGGCGGGAGTCGAACCCGCGTCTTTCGAACTCTCCGTGGGACTTCTCCGAGCGCAGCCGTTGATTTGATCTCGATCATCCGACGCCTAGCGGCAAGCTGCGGATGCTCCAGCCTCGTAAATGTCCCCACCGGCCCCGAGGCATGACCGGCAAGTGAGCTGCTCTTCATGATGGGTTGACTACGACCGAGCAGCGGGGTCGTAGTTCCCATCGCCTATGCGGCGAGGGCCAAGTTATCGTTGGCGTGTATCAATTGTTCAGGCTCTTTAACGACGTTCCTGAGACGTCGGCTCGCTTCTCCCACTTCGACCTTCAAAATCGAAGCCAAGCACCCCCTTGTCAAATGTCGGACGCCCTCAGTGCTTGAGATGGCAGGCGGCCAACGCCACGCATGTTACTCCCTCGGGACGCCCGTAATTTCCGGCGCGCCCAGTCGGGGCACGGGTTGGAGCGTTTGTGTACTGCGGGCGGTCGACTTTCGCGCGTTCGGTCGCGGGAGCTCGCTAGAGGCGGATGTCGAGCCGACGGCCGACGTTGCCGATGGGTGGCAGTGGAGCGTCTGCGGCGGAGGCCGTCGCCTCCGCCGTCAGATCGCTCGTATTGGGAAGCGTCTCTAGTAGCTGCTGCGCGGATTGCGCGGCGCTATCGATGGCCTTGCGAAGAATCGACGTCGATGCCTCCGACGACACCCGAGCGGGCGACGGCGCGCCATAGCGCGCTGCGATATTCACCGAATCCACGCCATCTCATCGGCCGGTCGGCGGTCATTCACAAGGGTTTAATCGCGCATGCCCTTCATCGCTCGGTCGGCCTCTCGCTTGGCATCGCGAGCTGCAAGTGACTGCCGCTTGTCGTAATGTGCCTTGCCTTTCGCAATGGCGATGTCGACCTTCACGCGCCCCGCCACAAAGAACACCCGCAGCGGAATCAGGGTGATGCCTTGTTCTTGCGTCTCACGCTCGATTTCGAGAATTTGTCGGCGGTGCAGCAGAAGTTTGCGCACACGCAATGGGTCGGGCTTATCGGAGTGGGCGTATTCATAGGGCAAAACATGCATCCCGAACATGAAGATCTCGCCGTTGACCACCCGGGCGTAGGCATCTTGCAGGTTTGCTTTGCCGTCGCGGATTGATTTGACCTCGCACCCTTTCAGCACCATTCCGGCTTCGTAGGAGTCGACCACGAAGTAGTCATGGCGGGCCTTGCGGTTAGTGATGACGGTCTTGTCGCCGCGGCCCTTGGTTTCCATAACTGTCTCACGCTACCGGGCGTCACATCTCCGCCGGTCAGAGTTCCTGTGACGTCAAAGCGTTGAAGTCTGCGGCGTTTTGTGCCGATACCTCCCGAGGAATTTGCAGTGAAACGGGGGACTGTTGGACGACATCACGCGACGCATCCGAGATTTGGAAAGTCGTCGCGCCGACCCTCATCCTGCGCGCAGAGCCACGCAATTGTGGGCTGCAACCTCGGGAACAACGATGTTGGTACTGGTGGGAGGTATTGCCGCAACGGCGCAGCCCACAAAACCGAAGGCCACTGTGGCGCTCGCAAACTCGGTGCCGACGACCAACGAGACCTACCCCGCGCCGTCGATCCCAGCGCCACCGAAGGTCAAACGAACTACCGCCACCTCGGCGAATGCAATTGATCCGAGCACCGTCACCTCTGTGCCCGACGGCAGCTCGACCACCCGCAATCCCAATGTGTCTCGCCCCCAGCCGTCGCAAACATCGCCCACAACGCCGATGCCCCCCAGTGCCACACCAACCACGCCCGCGACGCCGACGCCAACCACGGCCGCTCCGACCGTTACAACCACTCCGGTTGCTTCCACCACCACGACGCAACCGAAACCCACCACGACGACTGCACCACCAGCGACGACGACCACAACGCCGCCTCCGACCACCACTACTACTGGCGCGAGCTGACTTTCAGCCGACGAATACGTGATGGATTGGCAGAAAGTCGATTGGTATACGGCACGCGGCAGTGGACTCGTCGCGTGGGGCCTTGTGACCGCGTCGGTGTTGTACGGGCTGCTCCACGCGAGCCGGGCGACTCGACGCCCGCGTCCCGCTTGGGTGCTCGACCTTCATCGCAATCTTGCCGCGCTCGCGTGCATTTTTACGTTGATCCACATCGGAGCGTTGGTGCTTGATGACTTTATCGGATTTGGCGCCCGCGAAATTCTTGTGCCGTACGCATCGAAATTCAAACCGCAAGCGGTCGCGTATGGAGTGGTGTCGTTGTATTTGCTGGCCGCAGTGCAGGTGTCGTCGATGGCGATGCGATTCTTGCCTCGCAAGGTGTGGCACGCAATGCATCTGTCGAGTTACGTCACGTTCGCGCTCACGACATTGCACATGATGCAGGTAGGCACAGATCGAAAGTCGCAGATTACGCGTGCTGTTGCTGCCGCCGCGCTCACCGCGGTGATGTTGGCAACGGTTTGGCGGGTGATCGCCCGACAGGTCGTGCGCGCGCGTCACGAGCGCCGCCGGTTGTTGCTGCAATCGCATGTCCCGATGCAAACACCTACGCTGCACGACATCGACCAGGCGATTGAGGAAGTGGTGCAACGTGGAACAACTCGCAGTCGCGATCTGGCCGTCGAACCAATTGAGCGCCGAGCAGTGCCTCGCGACCGTGTTCGAAAAATGGGTTCCTGAAGCAATCAATCGTCGCGATCTTCTGCAAATGGTGGTGAACGCCGCTGATGTTGATCAGAGCGGATTTCAGGGCGGGCCTCTAGCCCTCATCAATATTGGCCTTGAATCTGCGCACGATCTCGACGATGTTCCTTTTCGAGATCTTCTCCATCCTGTGGCATCGCGAATCGAAGTGTGGCGGATCGCGACCGAGAACCCCAAGCGTTACGAGCGCGATTGGCCTGATGGCGCGGCATCACCCGGAGTAAAAATGATTTCATTGATGC
This sequence comes from Actinomycetota bacterium, assembly GCA_005773635.1. Classification (GTDB taxonomy): domain Bacteria; phylum Actinomycetota; class Acidimicrobiia; order IMCC26256; family PALSA-610; genus F1-120-MAGs023. The sequence continues at coordinate 9,909 of SXHN01000095.1, read as the reverse complement.
AGCGAACAGAAGGCATCACCCACGCCAAGTTCGTGCAGCACTGGACCCAGAACCACACGCCACTTGCGCTGAAACATCACATTGGTTTGTGGAACTATCGACAAAATGTGGTGCGGCGGTCGTATACGCCTGGCGGGCGAGCCGTGGACGGTATCGCGGAATTGCATTTTCGCACTCGAGAAGATCACGACACCAAGTTCTTCGACGATGACGCGGGACGTGCAATCATCTTCGAAGATATCCCGAAGTTCATGCGGCTCGACATTTCGCAAACGGCAATGATGACCGAGCACATATTTCGCACGGCGCCGATTGGCGCGTAGCGAGTACGGTGAGCCGCCATGGACCATCTTGAACACTGCGATGCCCTGGCTCGCGAACTTCAGCAGTTCCAACAAGACCTTGCGGGTGCCGACCTTGCAACTGCAGTCCCGACGTGTCCGCGTTGGGACGTGCTGAAGCTGATCGCACATCTTGGCGGTGTGCATCGCTGGTGTGAAGCAATGGTGCGCGAAGTGGCACAGGAGCGACTCGAACGCAGGACGCCGAAGCCAGGCCCCGACCAAATGGTTGCTTGGTTCGCGGAGGGTGGCGAATTATTGCTGGCCACGTTGCTAGCTGCTGAACCGAACGAGCCCATGTTTGCGTGGGGAACTGATCAACACGTTCGCTTTTGGTCGCGTCGCCAGCTCCATGAAACCGCAGTGCACCGTTTCGATGTGTGCAACGCGCTCGGCCGCGACTTCACGATGGAGCCTGCGGTGGCGCGCGACAGTATTGATGAGTTTCTCGACAACCTGGCGAAGTCGGTTTACTTCGCTCCGAACGTTGAAAAACTCAAGGGTAATGGCGAAGTCATCCACCTTCACGCAACCGATGCTGAGGGCGAATGGATCATCCGCATGAACTCTGACGGTTTTAGCTACGAACACGCACACGCTAAGGGTGAAGTGGCGGTGCAAGCACCGATCTCGGATCTCGCGTTGATGATGTGGGGGAGGCGCGATCCATCGGGCGAGCGATTCAAAGTTTTTGGCGATGACGCTCGACTGCGCTTTTGGCTTGCGAACTCAGCGCTCTAACTGCGCTCAGTTCGACCTCAATGAATAGGACGGATTACCCATGATGATCGATAACCGCGTCACCCGCATGTTGGGTGTTCAGCATCCAATAGTGCAAGCCCCGATGGGCTGGATCGCGCGAGCACAACTCGCGTCAGCAGTGAGTAACGCAGGCGCGCTCGGCATCATCGAAACCTCTTCAGGGCAATTCGATGCGATCCGCGGTGAGATCGCCCAGATGCGCGAACTCACTGCGAAGCCATGGGGTGTCAATATCGCTCAACTCTTTGTGCGCGATGTCGGCGAGGTGGTCGACTTTGTGGCAGAGCAAGGCGTCACGTTCGTCACGACGTCGGCCGGTGACCCGACCAAGCTCACAGTAAAGCTGAAGGATCTCGGCATCACGGTGTTTCATGTGGTGCCGAGCCTTCGAGCCGCGGAGAAGGCCGCGGGTGCGGGAGTCGACGGCCTGGTGGTGGAGGGCAGCGAAGGCGGTGGTTTCAAAAGCGCAACGGGTGCATCGACGATGGTGTTGCTTCCGTTGGTAGCAAGCAAAGTGGATCTTCCGCTGATTGCTGCGGGCGGAATATGTGATGGTCGCTCGATGGCCGCGGCGTTCGCGCTCGGTGCCGAAGGCGTGCAGATGGGCACGCAAATGGTGGCTGCCGCGGAGTCGCCGGTTCATTCGAATTGGAAAGAACTGATCTGCGCGTCGAAAGAAACCGACACGTTCTTGTTGAATCAACACTCCTCGCCAGCGTTTCGGGCGCTGAAGACACCACTTGCCGAGCGTCATCAGCACGAAGGCAAAGTGTCGTTGGCGTTTGGCAAGCCAGAAGACATGTACTACGGCGGCGATTTTGAGGCGATGCTTGCGTTAGGTGGTCAAGTCGCGGGACGCATAGAAACGATTCGTCCTGTACACGACATTATTGAATCGACGATGTTGGAATTTCACGACACGATGCGCCTCCTCGCTCGCAGTTTCGGGGCCTAGCGGACGGGAGGGTCAAACGTTGCCGTTGCGAAGAACTCGCAATACACCCTGGCCCGTGCCCCAGGGTGATTGCGCGACTGCCAAGCCAATCGCCTCGGCGCTGTTGCCTTGTGCGAACGCCGCAAGAATGTTTGGGTAGCGACCGTTCTTGAGCGTCTCAATCGTGGCGGCGATGCCGTTTTCATACGACGCGTAGTTCTTTACACCAATTGAATTGAAGTTGGTCGTGTTGGCATATCTGCGTGTTGTGGCGAGTGGGTTGTGTTGCGCTTTGGTGCCTTCGGCAAGCGCCCATGCTTTCAATGCTCGGACGTTTTCAGCCGTGACCGGGGCACCAATCCCATTGAGAACATCGCGAGCGAACTGGCCGAATCTGGCACCGCGGCCTTCGCCCGCCTCCGCCGGGCCGCTTGCGGCTCCGGTCGCGTTGGCCTGGGAGACCTGGGTCAGTACGTCGTTGAATGCAGTGTCGATTCGCGACGATGCATCTTGTGAGGTATCTGCCAAACCCAGCGTTTGTGATGTAACCGCCTGCCGCGACGTGAGAGGGCCCGTGGCATCAAAGAGCGACCGGATATGCGCGATTCGGCCGTGTGCCGCGGCCAAGCCGTCGAGACCCATACGGTTCTCATCGGCCGCTGTCGCGGTTTCATTAGGGTGGCATCCACGATGGGTTGGCGTGCCCACTAATGTCGGACTGCTCACCGCGAGCCGTCGCAGGAGGACGTTCATGGCACTTCAAGGTTCGATTCTTGGTCACCCGGTAAAGCGCAAAGAAGACCCAGGTATTCTCACCGGCGCCACCGAGTACTTCGACGACATGAAGATTGACGGGCTATTACACATTGCGTTCGTTAGATCGACAGTTGCCCACGCCAATCTTGGCGATATCGATACCTCCGATGCCGCTCAAATGCCTGGCGTAGTGGCTGTCTATACGGCTGACAATCTCGAAATGCCCGATCAGCACGGTTTCGTGATGCTTCCACCCACGATGAACCGTCCACCGCTCGCCAAGGGCAAAGTACGTTTCGTTGGCGACATTGTTGCCGCGGTCGTTGCGAATACGAAAGCCGAAGCGGTCGACGCGGCCGAAGCGGTGATCGTGGATTATGACCCGCTCCCTGTTGTCGTTGACATGGAAGCCGCGATGGCTGATGGCGCGCCGGCGATTCACGAAGCCAACCCGAGCAATGTTGCCTTCGGCGCCGCGATGATGGGCATGGGTGCTCCGGTCGACGGCCTGATGGACGACGCTGATGTGGTGGTCAAGGGTCGCTTTGTTAATCAGCGGGTTGCTGGTGTGCCGATGGAATCGAATGGCATCGTGGCCGTGCCCGAAGCCGATGGTGCCATGACCGCTTGGATCCCGACCCAAGGCCCTCACGGACAACGCGGCGAACTTTCAGCGGTGATCGGAATCCCGCCAGAAAAGCTTCGTGTGCGCGCGGCGGCCGTCGGTGGTGGCTTCGGACCGAAGAACAATTTCCATGTCGAATTCGCGATTACCGCGAAGGCCGCACTGGTGTTGAACCGTCCCGTGAAGTGGACCGAAACGCGCAGCGAAAACATGGTTTCCATGGTGCAGGGCCGCGGGCAGATTCAATACGTTGAACTCGGCTTGAAACGCGATGGAACCATTACTGCGCTGCGAGAAAACGTGCTGGGTGATACGGGCGCATACCCAACGCTGGGCGCGTTCTTGCCGTTCTTCACTCACACGATGGCAACCGCGGTGTACACGGTTCCGAAACTTGAGTTCAACTGGCACGCGGTGCTCACCAACACGACGGCCGTAGGTGCGTACCGCGGCGCGGGTCGCCCCGAAGCCACGCAAGCCATTGAGCGTATTCTTGACATGGCCGCAGCCGAACTTGGTATGGACCCGGTTGAGATTCGTCGCAAGAACCTCATGGCGAAGTTCGAAGCTCCCGGCGCGCCCGCAAGCAGTGGCCTTGCGATGTACGACACCGGCGACTACGCGGCACCGCTCGACAAGGTGCTCGAAGCCGCGGGTTACGAAGCATTACGGGCTGAACAAGCCAAGCGGCGCGCGGCAAACGACCCTAAGCAGCTAGGAATCGGCGTGAGCGTGTACGTCGAAATCACTGCGCCGGCCGGTATGCACATTGAATACGGCAAGGTGGAGATCCTCGAAGATGGGTCGGCCAAGGCGTACGTCGGCACGAGCGCGCATGGTCAAGGTCATGACACCGCGTTCTCCATGATCGTGCAAGAACTTCTTGGAATCCCGATGGACAAAGTCGAACTCATTCAAAGCGACACCGGTCTCATCCCTCGAGGTACCGGTACCGCGGGGTCACGTTCGCTGCAGACCGCCGGCAGCGCTGTATTTCGCGCGAGCGAAGGCGTCCTCGAAAAAGCCAAACAACTTGCGGCAAATCTGCTTGAAGCGAGTGTCGACGACATTGTGATCGGAGACGGTGGTCTGCAAGTCGCCGGTGTGCCATCGAAGCTCGTTGCCTGGGGTGAGCTTGCGACCAAGGCATCGGCGTCGGGTGTTGAAGGGCTCGAAAACGGTCTGCATCACGAACTCGACTTTGATGGTACGCAGTCGAGCTTTCCGTTCGGCGCGCACGTTGCGGTTGTGGAAGTCGACGTAGAAACGGGTCGCGTCGAACTGCTTCGCCATGTCGCGGTTGATGACTGCGGCAAGATTTTGAACCCAATGCTGGTGCAGGGTCAGCAGCACGGAGGCATTGCCCAAGGCATCGCTCAAGCGCTGTACGAATGGGTGCAATACGACGACGACGGCAACCCCGTCACCGCCAACTTGATGGACTACGCGATGCCGAGCGCAGCGGAGTTGCCGAGCTTCGAGACCTACAACACCGAAACGCCAACACACCTCAACCCGCTCGGCGCGAAAGGCATCGGTGAATCGGGCACGATTGGTTCCACCCCAGCCGTGCAAAATGCGGTCATCGACGCGTTGCAGCCGTTCGGTATCAAGAACCTCGACATGCCAATGAGCTCACTGCGCGTATGGAACGCAATCCAAGCTGCACAGGCGTAACGCAAAGTTGGAACTGCGACTGACTGACACGCAGTACCGCGTCATCATTGGTAACTGCTACGACGGACTTCCAAATGAGTCATGTGGGCTGTTAGTCGGCCCGACGGTCGATGGCGTGCCGACCGGGGTCGTTACTGAAGCGCGTCCCGCGGTAAATGCCGACGCCTCTGCGCGCACCTATTCGGTTGCGTCCAAAGACATGTTGCGAGCAATGCGCTCCGCTGAGGAACACAGTTGTGAGATCGTGGGGGTCTGGCATTCACACACGCACACGGATCCATTCCCATCGCCAACCGATGTGCGCACCTCAGTAGATCCGTCGTGGATGTACGTGATTGTGAGCCTCAAACACGGCGCCCCAATGTTGCGGGCATACAACATCGCGAACGACACCATCACCGAACTTTCCGTGGCGATAGTCCGCGACTAGCTGTCGCCGGACGCAGACTCTGGCCGCCGGGGTGGTCCCACGATCTGGCGGTTTGCGCGGCTTGTGTGTGACCGCGGTGGGTGGGGGTCGCGCCGGTTGCCGGGGTGGTCCCACGATCTGGCGGTTTGCGCGGCTTGTGTGTGCCCGCACCGGCGGTTGACCATCACAAAAAGCTAGGTCGATCGGGAATGCTGACTGATTTAGTCGGAGTTATAGGCTGGGAGTTCGCCCCTGTGCTTCGAAAGGCAATTCTGTGGCTGTCGATGTGAAAATCCCAACCGTGTTACGAGCCCAAGCCGATGGTCAGGCCTCGATCAGTGTCGACGGCGAAACCGTTGGCTTGGTGTTTGACCAGCTCATCACCAAGTTTCCGGGCCTCAGGCCGAATCTGATCGGCGACGACGGCGGGATGCATAAGTTCGTGAACGTCTACGTCAACGACGATGACATCCGCTTCCTCGACAAGCTCGACACGAAACTCGAAGCTGGCGACACCGTCACCATTCTCCCCGCTGTCGCGGGTGGCGCGCTCTAAGCCGCGACCTGCCCCATCATCGGCGCATCATGACCCGCTTCAACAACATCCTTGAAACCATTGGCAATACGCCAATGGTCGATATATCGCAGCTCTCACCCAACCCTGATGTGAAGATGTTTGCGAAGCTCGAGGGTCAAAATCCAGGCGGCTCGTCGAAGGACCGCATTGCGCTCAAGATGGTGGAGCTCGCGGAGCGCGACGGCGCGATCGCTCCCGGCGACACGATCCTTGAGCCGTCCTCCGGCAACACTGGGATCGGGCTTGCCCTCGTAGCCAAGCTCAAGGGCTACAACCTTCGCATCATCCTGCCCGAAAATGTTTCTCCCGAGCGACGGCAACTCCTCGAGATTTTCGGCGCCGAAGTGACGTTGTCGCCCGCTGAAGAAGGCAGCAACGGTGCGATTCGGATGGCCGAGAAGATCTCCGCCGATGAGCCCAGTTATCGGTTTCTGTTTCAATACGGCAACCCGGCAAATCCTCTCGCGCACTACGAAGGTACTGGCCCCGAAATCCTTCGAGACTGTCCCGAAATCGATGTGTTCTGTGCCGGTCTCGGCACGAGCGGCACGCTGATGGGCGTGGGTCGCTATCTCAAAGAACACAAACCCGACGTCAAGATTGTTGCCGTGGAACCACCCGCGGGTGAACTCGTGCAGGGGTTACGCAATCTCGACGATGGCTTCATTCCACCGATCTTCAGCGGGGATGTGCTCGACGGGAAAACCATTGCACGGCCACGCGAATCGATCGAAGGCACACGCAGATTACTCAATGAATGCGGCATCTTTGCGGGGGTTTCGTCGGGCGCCGCGGTGTATGGAGCGAACCGCTACATTTCGCGAGCGATGAGCGAAGGCACTGTTGTGGTGCTGCTACCCGACGGCGGCTGGAAGTACCTGTCGAGCGGTGCATGGACCGACGACCTTGACACTGTGGTCGACCGCGCGAATCGCATCAACTACTGGTGAGTATCGCCGAAGCTGTTGCGCACCTCGAACGCGGAGCGTTGGTAGCGTTTCCGACCGAAACGGTCTATGGCCTTGGCGCTGACGCTTCGAACCCAACTGCAATTGCCGCGTTGTACGCGGCGAAAGGTCGCCCGGCGGACCATCCGGTGATTGTTCACCTTGGTTCGATACAACAGCTTGCGAATCTTGCGATCGATGTGCCGCCGTGGGCTATGCGGCTTGCGACGCAGTGTTGGCCCGGCCCGATGACGCTCGTTGTGCGTCGTCATGGTGATGTCGTCTGCGACGCCGTAACGGGTGGCCGACAAACCGTTGGCGTTCGCGTTCCCAATCATCCGGTCGCGCTGGAGTTGTTGAAGAAATTTGGACGGGGGATTGCGGCGCCGAGCGCGAACCGATTTGGCAAAGTGAGTCCGACGACGGCAGCGCACGTCTTGGCCGATTTCGACGATGAGATTGCTATGGTGCTCGACGGTGGACCATGCACCGTGGGCGTCGAGTCGACCATCGTCGATGCTTCGACCGACGAACCGCGCATGTTGCGCGTCGGCGCTCTCACGAAGGAACGAATCGAGGCGATCATCGGCTGCCCGGTTGCCCTGCTGAATGATGGCCAAATCGCGGCGCCGGGCGCACTCGCTGCGCATTACTCGCCGAAGTGTCGAGTTGAGCTTGTGACATCGGACACGATTGAAGCGCGAATGCGAGCGCTGATGAACTCGGGCACGCGGGTGGCTGTGTTAGTTCCTGCGTCGGTCAGCACCGAGTTTCCGTCACAGATCACCCGCCTCCGTAGCCCAGCATCGGACGATGACTACGCGCGGACGCTGTACACGCGATTGCGCCAAGCCGACGATGAAGAGACGCAAGTGCTGTTGGTTGTCCCACCAGAACCGGTCGGCATTGGCGCGGCTGTCCTCGATCGCTTGCAACGGGCCGCTACCGTTTCACCGTGATGGATTCTGCTGCGCAATCGATTGCGCGATCGGTTGGGCAGCCGCTGCGTGGTGCAGTCGGCGTGTTCGACTCTGGTCTCGGTGGTCTTACCGTGGTGCGCGCATTGATGGATCTGCTTCCGCAACAGCCGTTGATTTACCTCGGTGATACTGGCAGGTTTCCGTACGGACCAAAACCTGCGCACGAAGTGCTGAAATATTCGATGCAAATCGCCGATTTGTTGATGGAACGCGACGTTTCGATGATTGTCGTTGCCTGCAACAGCGCGACGGCCGCCGCATTGGACCAACTCCAAACGCGCGTTGATGTGCCAGTGATCGGCGTGATTGACCCTGGTGTGCGATCAGCAGCGAAGGCCACGATCTCAGGGCGAGTCGGCGTGATTGGCACTGTAGGCACGATCCGCTCCGGTGCCTATCAGCGGGCGGGTCGGCGCATCGCTCCGGAACTTGATTTGGTGTGCGCGGCGTGCCCGGGTTTCGTGGAATTCGTTGAATCCGGCGAGATTGATTCCGATCAGGTCTATGTGTTGGCTGAACGACTGCTCGCGCCGATCAAAGCCGCCAATGTCGACACGCTTGTACTCGGATGCACGCACTACCCGTTGCTCGCACGCACAATCGCCGATGTCGTGGGGCGTGATGTTGTGTTGGTCTCGAGCGCCGAAGAGACTGCCTTCGAGGTTCGTTCGTTACTCGGTGATCAATGCGCCCCATGCGCGACGGATGACAAATTACACGATGCAGTTTCACACACCTTTTTAACCAGTGGAGATACTGCGATGTTTCAGTCCTTGGGCGAACGGTTCTGTGGCCCGGAAGTGGCATCCGTAGAAGCGTGGCGCTGGTGAGTGATTTCTCAATAACGGTGCTCGGGTGCAGTGGCTCGTACAGCGCTTCTAGTAGTGAGCCTTGCAGCGGCTATCTGGTCCGAGCCGGCGCGACCTCCATATGGATGGATTGTGGCAACGGATCGTTTGCCAACCTCCAACGTCATATTGATGTGCGCGATCTCGATGCGGTGATCGTGACGCATTCTCATCCCGATCATTGCGTCGATCTCTACGGGCTGCACGTATTGGCCACCTATGGGCTGCAATGTTGCGACATTCCGGTCTTTGCTGCCGCAGAAGTGGAAGCCAAGATGCGACCCTTGGTGAGCGATTGGCACGGCACGTTCGCCTGGCACACCGTTGGTGACGGGGCCCAGGAAACAATTAACGATGTAGATATCGTGTTTTCGGCCACTGATCATCCCGTACCGACGGTCGCGGCCTCATTGCGTTTCGATGGGAAACACGCTGTGTATACAGCAGATACTGGCCCGTTGTGGTCACCGGAGGTGTTTGGGAACGCACCGGATTTTCTGCTCAGCGAAGCGAGCTACACCCACGACGATCGGCGCTCCCCAATCCATATTTCGGGCTATCAGGCAGGGGAGTTGGCCCGCTCGGCTCAAGCTCAGCGTTTGGTGCTTACTCACTTGTGGCCGACCATCGACCCGCTGGCTTGTCGCGCCGAGGCGATCGATGGCTTCGGCGGCGACGTCGTCGTTGCGCGTACCGGTGATCGGTATGACATCTGACAGACTCGCAGTAACAGAACTGCGAAAGGGATCAGTATGCGTGCAAGTGGCCGTGCGGTAGACGAGCTTCGTGAGGTCGTGTTCACACGCGACTACACCGAGATGGCGAATGGCTCGGTGCTGGTGGAGTTTGGGCGCACCCGGGTCTTGTGCACCGCATCGATCGAGACGAAAGTGCCGCCCTGGTTGCGTAACTCCGGTCGTGGTTGGGTCACTGCTGAATATTCGATGCTGCCGGGTTCCAGCCCTGAGCGCGTCAACCGGGAGGCCGCGAAGGGGACGCAGTCCGGCCGCACCCAGGAGATCCAGCGACTTATTGGTCGTTCTCTTCGCTCGG
>SXHN01000018.1 GCA_005773635.1 Actinomycetota bacterium | reverse complement strand
TGCAAAGCAGGTGCTCTAGCCAGCTGAGCTACGTCCCCGTGATCGGTGTTGAGATTGTACGCGTCATGGTTGTTGCACAACGATCGGGAAATTGACTACCCGATTGGAGCGCCTTCAAACACCGCTGCGTGCAGGCCGCGTTCTGCGAGCGTTCTGATCAAGTCGCGGGCGTCGAAGGTGCCGGCCACGCCGTGCACGCCGGGTGCGATCGGATTCGCTGTATCAACCAGAAGTTCGCCAACGCGTCCCAACACCGCGCCGGCGGCGCTCGAAACCCGGTCGATAGCGCCATAGACCACAACATCCCGACGCCCCTCGCGAGTACCCCACACCTCCACCCGAACCGCACCGAGGCCGTCGTCATTGCGGTTAGGCCACCGTGACGCTTTGGCTTCAGCCCAACACGACGTGATCGACACCTTCGGTCCAAAATGGTCCGCGAGATACTCACCGCCGCCGCGCACGAGTTGACAGTCAGCGGCGCTAATCGGTTCCGGAAACCAAACCTGTTCTTCGAGGTGCGGAGTTTCGAGCCACACTCCATCGCGGTACAGATGCGAAGTTGCTCGCCGTTGCTCTCGTACGGAATCTATTGAGGCAGGGCCGGCGCCCCCCGCCCGCGCGATCCGAATGTCATGAACTTCATCAAAAAGTTCGCTGGCGTGCACCGCAAGAATGTCCGTAAAGCCCGGCGCAAAGCCGCACCCCCCGATAATCGACACACCGCTGCGCACCGCAGCACCGTCGAGAGCAAACAATGCCGCTACAGAACCTGAGCTGTCTGAACACGTAGCCATGGCAACTCCCTGCGAGACGGCGAGCTCGGCAAGGCGCAAATCCTGTTGACCTCCAACAGCACACGCGACCACGCCAACGCCAGCAAGCGCCGATGCTTCAACCGGCCAAGCAACCGCTTGCGCCGACGCACCGAGCACCTCCGCAACCGATTCGGCATGGCGCGACTTACGCGCCGCGACCAGGATTCGCTCAAACTGGCCTCCTTCGACCAATTGTCTTGCCGCACGCCGGCCAACAAGACCAAGCCCGCATACCAATGCCGTGGTCATCGCAATGTGTCGTGGTCGAGTTGGCGCCATCCGCCCTTGGTCGGAACTGCTTGATCTTTCCCGGCCATTCGAGCAACTCCTCCAATCGCAGCAGCCACGCCCAACACCAACAGCACCCGCCGAAATAAACGCACTCGCTGAGTGTACTGACTTAGCACTGACGCGCTGAGTGTGACCAACATCAAGTCAGAACCCACTATGACGACACCGAAGTAGCGTGCGTGGTGTGCGCGCATCGAGCATCGAATCCGGCGCAGCAATTACGCGGCCCGACCGATTCATCCGTATCGAAGGACTGCGTGCGATCGCCGCGATCTCTGTATTCTTCACTCACGTCGGCTCGACGCGATACATCACAGGATTCGAAGTTGTAGGTTTCGACAACACCGTTCGAGCAGTGCTTGATTCGCTGACAATTGGTGTCAAAATCTTCTTTGGCATTTCCGGCTTCGTGTTGCTTCGACCTTTCATTCGAAGGCACGTCGAAGGTGTTCCAGCTATTCGAGGCTCGGGATACATCGCGCGTCGTGCTCTGCGAATCTTCCCCGCCTACTGGATCGCGCTGCTAGGTACAACATTTGTCATCCGCGGAGTTGTTTACCTCCATGGCGCATGGCCATGGTTTGCGAACCTCACCTTGATACAGGGGTATTCGCGACAGGCTCGCTACAACCCTGAATTCGTCGGCATGATCCAAGCCTGGACGTTGGTTGTGGAGATCACTTTCTATTGCTTTCTGGCTTTGTATGCATCCACTCTTCGACGAATCGCGGGTAAGGCCCCAGCCTTGAGCGCTCAGGCGGCCGGTCTGGCAGCCCTCAGTGTGCTCACCATCGGCGCGTACCTTTGGTCCCACCTCGCTCACGCCCCCGATTGGATATACGTGCTGCCCGAACAAATGCCACTATTTCTCTGTGGGATGCTGGTTGCGGTCGTTACCTCCAACGACAATGCGGGTCTGGTGCTGCGCAGTTTCCAAAAACTCGGTCAACATCCGGCGCAGTGCTGCGCAATTGCCGCACTGGCGTTCGCGGCGATCCCTGCCATGTCGCTAGATGGTCCGCCGCCATGGTTTGCGACCCTCGTGTTGCACATGCTGATCGTGATACTGCTGCTGTGTGTTGCAGTCTTGCCAGCCTCACAGGCCTGTCGAACCCACCGTATTCTCGAAAATCGAGTGGTGGTGTTCCTCGGCACGATCAGTTATGGGATCTACTTGTGGCACTACGCGATTGTGTACTGGATTTCGAACAACTTATTTGCAGCGCAACAGGGTCAAACGATGCTCAAGGTCACCCTCGTCGCGCTCCCAGCAAGCATCGCCGTGGCTTGGGTCTCGTATCGGCTCATCGAACGGCCAGCGATGACATTCGCCCGAAATATTACGAAAAGACATTGACGGCATTAGTTGTGACCAGGAGTTATTCGCTGTAGCTTCACCCGTCGCCAATTGCAAGGACCCTGGAGGTATCCCATGCGTTTCTACCGAAATGCGACTGCTGCGCTTGTGCTCCTTGTAGCGCCAATCATGCCGTCGATGAGTGGCGATGCAAATGCCGCAGTGAGCGGTCCGCGGCAGGTGTCTATTGGCGATGTGCGAATCGCCGAGGGCGACAGTGGAAAGACCGTTGTGCGGTTGACCGTCGGACTCGACTACCGCGCGCCCGCCGACATCCCCATTACATACCGCGTCTTCGGTGGGTCGGCGACGGCCAATTCCGATTTCGTTTCCACGCGTACCGGAGTGAAGAACGGCAAGCTCACGATTTTGGCCAATCGTGTCGAAGCTTTCATTTCGATCACGATCAAAGGTGACGCAAATCCCGAAGGTGATGAAACGATCTTTATCGACCTCCTGTCGGCCGGAAACGAAAGCATCATGCGGGCACGCGGCACGGTCGCGATTCTCGACGATGACACCGCATCATCCGGATTTGCGCTCGCAGCGCGCAGCGCCCGCTCTTCGGGCGGGCCCCGCGTCGCGGTTGGAACGCCGACGATCTCCGAAGGTGACAGCGGGATTCGTCACGCGATTGTCCCCGTCGCCCTTTCGGTGCCGGCACCCGCGCCGATCACGGTCGCCTTCACAACTCCAGGAACAGTCGGCGCACTCACCGGCGATTCATGTAACGACCTCAATGCAGGGACGGTTTCAGCCACAACGATCAACATCACGTTCAACACCGGTCAGCAGTCAAAGTTCGCGAGCATCGCAGTGCGGAGCAATACGGATGTCGGTCAAGCGATGCTCGACGTATTGGCGAGCATCCAAGTGACCAATGGCAACGCCACGATTGCTGACCCGGCCTCTTCGATCGAGATTTTGGAAGACGACACCATCACCAACAGTGTGGGAACCCCGCCTTCGGTTGGCACCGCGCGGATCAGCGAGTTGGTGGACGGCACTAACCCGACATTCCCCACCGATGTCGCAAACACCAGCAACGGCTGCGGTTACCCATCGTCAACGGGCGCGGCAATGAGCGCAGATGGCCACTATGTGGCGTTCACCTCAAATGCCAACAACTTGGTTGGCGACGATACAAACGGTTACAACGATGTGTTCGTGAAGAACACGTGGAACGGCGACGTCGAATTGATTTCGCGGGCGGTCGATGGCGGACCCGGCAACCAAGCCTCGTACGCTGAGTCGATCAGTGGTGACGGACGCTATGTCTCGTTCTCGTCATCTGCCTCGGACCTTGTCGTAGGCGACACGAACTCGTGGCGTGACTCCTTTGTCTACGACCGAGTGAGTGGCTCGATGCGCCGACTCGGTGCCGACGTGGCCACCTTTCATGGTGGTTCAAGTTTCTCAAATCTTTCCGGTGATGGTCGTTACGTCGTGTACTCGGCCTCGCTGCCGGGAATCTGCGCTTCATGCGCGGCGGTCTATGTACTGGACCAAACGTCCAACGTCGCTACAGCCGTGAGCCAAGCAGGTGGTATTCCCTTGCTGTGGGGAAACTTTGCCAATATCTCTAGAGATGGGTCGACGGTCGCGTTTCTTGGCCCGAACGGCACGGGCGGTATGCACCTGTACGTCAAGGACCTTGCCACGGGCGCGCTCACGATCGAGTCGCGCAACAACGCGGGCGAGCTCGCCGACGATGGCCTCTACGGCATGTATCCGACGACACCCGCGATGAGCGCGGATGGCAGCATGGTTGCGTGGGTCGGAAACCACTGCAACCTTGGCGTATCTAGCACGCACTGCGGTGGCACCGGTAGCCACATCGAGGAGGTCTATGTGCGCAACCGGACTGCCGCCACGACAACGCTTGCGTCGGTAGGGCCGGATGGCTCGCCGGGATTTTTCGCAACCCGGGGCATCACGCTGTCGGACGACGGTACGAAGGTGCTGTTCTCCGACAACGCGGCTTCGTGGACCCCCGAGTGCACGAGTAGTGGCGGAACTCGCGTGTTTTTGCGGGACCTAGTGGCCCAAACCACGATACGAGCAGACCTTGTTACCGGAGCAAACGGGTGCGCCGAGTCGTCGTGGACGAGGGGTAGTCGGGCGATGAGTGCCGATGGCTCGATGGTCGTCTACACATCGCTACTCGCCGAACCGGTGTCCGTTGGTAGCCCGGAAGCGGTATATCTCACCCGGCTTTAGTGACCGATCACGACAAGCAGACACGCTGACCAGTCAGGGCTGGCAGCAACGCGGCAGCTACTTGCTATAAGTCCTGGTCAGCGGGTGGTAGTGGGGCTGAATGGAATCGAACCATCGACCTCGTCCTTATCAGGGACGCGCTCTAACCGACTGAGCTACAGCCCCGCTGAAGCGGGTGCGAGGGTAGCAGCCACTTAACTCTCTTCTGCGACGGTAATTTCGATGCCGCCGATGAGATCGGAAAAGAGATTGTAAAAACCCGTAGCGAGGACGGTCATCACTGTCGCGAGCGCAGCAAACACCAGTCCAAGCAACGTTGCGGCCCGCAAAATCTCGGAAGGAAAGAACTTGAATCCCTTATCGTCGAACAAATCACCCGCAAACGATTCAACGTTGTCGATCAGACCTACGAAGTCGGCGGCGAACCACAAGATGACACCAGCGACGAGGAACACGAGCAACGCGCACAGGTAGAAACACACCGATACCTTGAGGACCGACCAGGGGTCGATGCGGCGGATGGTCTGGTGATATCGACGCTCCAGCTTCGGTTGCCGAGACTTCGTTGGGCGTGACCCGGCCTTCTTAGGAGAGGTTCGCCGGCGTGCCTCTGAACTCCCCGACGTCACTGGCCGCAACGGCTTACGTTGCGGCGCCCGTTGCAGAGGTGTCGGATTCACCGGTCCTGGCTGCGCGAGCGGAGAATTTCCCGTCGTCGTGGGACGCGGCACGGTGGAATGAGCGGTCGATGCATTCATCACTGGTTTTCGCAAATTCATCGTGATTCCTTTCGCGCACCTGATCACTCAGTAGCGGCAGCCTCTCCCGAACCGCCGTCTTGCGACAAATCCGACACATCGGCCGGTTCGCCGCCATCAAGCACTCGGGCAACAGCAACAACAGTATCCCCATCGGCAACTCTAGACACGCGCACTCCGGTTCCGGCTCTTCCTTGGGTAGAAATTTCGCTCACTGGCGTCCTCATGATGTTCCCTGCAGACGAAAACACCAAGACGTCATCGTCGTCGGTCACCGTAAATGCCGCCACGACCGCACCGCGCGCCCCCGTGAGCTTCATGCCCCGCACGCCTTGACCACCTCGGCCTTGGGAGTTAAAGGAATCCAAACGAGTCCGTTTGCCATGCCCACTAGATGACACAAACAGCATGACGGCATCATCGCGTGCAACATCGCAGCTCACAACGGCGTCGCGGTCGTTCTTGAGCCGCATTCCGCGTACTCCGGCCGCGGACCTGCCCATGGATCGCACGTCCTGTTCATTGAAGCGAATAATCATCCCGTCTTGAGACACCAAGAAGACCTCATTGGTTCCATTGGTTTGCACAACACGGACCAATTCATCACCATCATGCAAGTTGACCGCTATCAGGCCAGCACGTAACGAGGAGTCGTATTCCGACATTCGGGTCTTTTTGACAATTCCCTTGCGAGTGGCGAAAAACAGGTACGACCCGTCTTCGTAGGTCCGGGTGTCAATGATTGCCTGAATGTGTTCTTCGGGCTGGAGCGCAATCAGATTCACTAACGCGGTGCCCCGCGCGGTGCGATCCATCATCGGAATCTCGTGGGCCCGCAACCGATACACCTTGCCGCGGTTTGAAAAGAACAACAAGTACGAGTGTGCGGTCGACATGAGTAGATGCTCAACGTGGTCTTCCTCACGAAGTTTCGCGCCCGTGATTCCTCGCCCCCCGCGACCCTGCGTGCGGAATTGATCGGTCTGCACCGTCTTGACGTATCCGC
This sequence comes from Actinomycetota bacterium, assembly GCA_005773635.1. Classification (GTDB taxonomy): domain Bacteria; phylum Actinomycetota; class Acidimicrobiia; order IMCC26256; family PALSA-610; genus F1-120-MAGs023. The sequence goes on along the minus strand of SXHN01000018.1, from coordinate 1,828 downwards.
CCTTCGACAGCATGACAACCAACTCTTCGTCATCAATCAAATCGAGAGCGTCGATGTCGCCTGGATCGTGCACGATGACAGAACGTCGATCGTTGCCAAACGTGTCGCGCACCTCAACGAGCTCAACACGAATGACCTCGCGCATCTTGGCGTCGCTGGCCAAAATCGCCTCAAGTTCAGTAATTGTTGTTACCAATTCATCGTATTCGTCTTTGAGTTTTTGGCCTTCGAGTTGCGCCAGGCGACGCAGTGCCATATCAAGAATGTGCTGCGCTTGTTCCTCACTGAAGTCAAACGGACTTACCATTAACCCGTCACGTGCTGCACTTGCGTCAACGCTGCCGCGAATCAATTGGATAATCGCATCAATCATGTCGAGAGCCCGCAACAGGCCCTCCAGAATGTGAGCGCGACGACGCGCCTTGTCGAGACGAAATTGCGTGCGACGCGTGATCACCTCAAACTGATGTTTGATGTACACCTGCAGCGCTTCTCGCAATCCCAACAGGCGCGGAATTCCATCCACCAACGCGAGCATGTGCGCCGAAAAGCTGGTCTGCATCGGCGTATTTTTGTACAACTGATTCAGCACGACTTGGGCGTTGGCGTCGCGCTTCAATTCGACGATCAACCTGATGGTGTCACCCGAAGACTCGTTGCGGACGTCGCGCACGCCTTCAATGCGGCGATCATTGACGAGTTCTGCAACTTTTTGGCCGACCACTTCTGGCGAGGTTTGGTACGGCAACTCACTGACGACGATGCGCTGCGACCCTTTGTGATCTTCAATCTCGGCGACGGCCCGCATCTTCACGGAGCCGTGCCCCGTGTGATAGAGCTCGCGCATTCCGCCACGGCCAAAAATTTGTGCACCGGTAGGGAAATCGGGAGCCGGCACGTGTTCCATCAGGGCGTTCGTGTCGGCTTCCGGATCCGCCAACAGATGCAGAGTTGCGTTGATCACCTCGCGCAAGTTGTGTGGCGGGATGTTCGTCGCCATACCCACCGCGATGCCACCGACTCCGTTCACCAGCAGGTTCGGAAATCGAGCGGGAAGAACGACTGGTTCCTGATTCGCACCGTCGTAGGTCGGCGACATGTCGACTGTGTCTTCGTCAATTTCACCCAACAAGCGCATCGCCAGTGGTGCAAGCCGCGCTTCGGTGTATCGCATTGCAGCCGGTCTGTCGGCGGGATCGGGTGACCCAAAGTTGCCGTGTCCGTCGATCAAGGGGTGGCGCAGCGAAAAATCCTGTGCCATCCGAGCCAGCGCGTCGTAAATCGATCCATCGCCGTGGGGGTGAAACTTGCCCATCACGTCGCCGACCGCTGCAGCACACTTTTTGTGCGGACGTTCGGGCCGAAGGCCCGCTTCGTACATGCCGAAAAGAATTCGCCGATGCACCGGCTTCAGCCCATCGCGTGCATCGGGCAGCGCACGCGATGTGATAACCGACATCGCGTAATCCAAAAACGAGCGTTCCATCTCCTCTTGAATTTCAATGGGCTCAACACCCATCACTGGCGTTTCGTTGCCGTCACCTTCGGGCACGGTGTTGCTCCTCGTGTCGGTTTCGCATGAAATCAAATATCCAAAAACCGCACGTCATGTGCGTTTTCTTGGATGAACCCGCGACGAGCTTCCACGTCGTCGCCCATCAGTCTTGAAAAGATTGAGTCAGCAATCGCAGCATCTTCAACCGAAACCTGCAACAGGCTGCGGGTCGAGACGTCCATTGTGGTGACACCAAGTTCGGGCCAATCCATTTCACCCAGACCCTTGAAACGACTCACCTCGATCTTGCGATTGGGGTGCTCAGACTCAAAG
>SXHN01000094.1 GCA_005773635.1 Actinomycetota bacterium | reverse complement strand
GTTATTGCCATCAACTCCGACCCCGGCGCGCAGATCTTTGAATACGCCGACGCGGGAATTGTCGCGCCCTGGCAAGATGCAGTGCCGCTACTCGTAGCCGAAATCGAACGTCAGGGTTTGTCGGGGCGATAAAACACTGCAAGCAAACTGAATGCGCCGCCGACCCCAGCGCCCACGGTCACCAAGAACGCGAGCCAAGAACCAGGATTGATCGGGAACTCCATCGCATTGTCGATCGACCATTCACCGGCGCCGAGGGTGCCCACTCCGGCGCATGTGAGCGCGACGAACGCAACGTATTCGTAGCCTTGACCAGGCTTGAAGATGAAGAAGCCATTCGACCGGTGCGCGGTGATCCAGGCAACGATCATCACCGACATGACCGCCCCCGCTGCGAGCGGAGTCAGCAAGCCAACCACCAACATCGCGCCAGCGCCGAGTTCGGTGATACTCGCAAGCCAGGCGTGCAGGATCCCCGGTTTCATCCCCATAGAGGCGAACCATCCGGCAGTTCCTTGGATCTTGCCGCCGCCATAGATGTGGTTATAGCCGTGAGCCATAATCATCAGCCCGATCGTCACCCGCATGATCAACAGGGCAATATTCAACGGATCTGTGTTCACATCGTTCAGGTCGGCAAGTATCAATGTTCCTCCAGTGCCAGCGATGTCGCCGCACAGGAGCGACGAGGTTTGACAGTCTGTCTCAACGAGACGCGATTTCATGACACCGTAGCCACTTGATGGGTAAGGTGACATCAACGTCAGGTATTTGTGCAAAGGCGGCAACGATGCAAGTTGAAGATCTCGTTCTCATCAGCGTCGACGACCACGTCGTCGAGCCTCCCAATCTCTTCGAGGGTCGGCTCTCGGCCAAACATGCCGACCAAGCTCCGAAACTCATTCGCAAAGACAGCGGCATCGACGTATGGGCGTTTCGCGGCCAAGAATTACCGAACATCGGCCTCAACGCGGTGGCAGGGCGTCCACCCGAGGAATACGCGATGGACCCGACGAGCTTCGACGACATGCGATCGGGCTGTTACGACATCCACGACCGAGTCAAAGACATGAACGCCAACGGCGTGCTCGGTTCGATGTGCTTTCCAAGCTTCCCGCAATTCTGCGGACAACTCTTTGCCCGCACCGCGCTCGAAGACCCAGAACTCGGCCTTGCGCTGCTCCAGGCCTATAACGACTGGCATATCGAAGACTGGTGTGGCGCGTACCCCGGCCGTTTCATTCCACTGTCGTTGCCTCCAATGTGGGATCCGCAGCTCATGGCCGCCGAAGTGCGACGCGTAGCCGCCAAAGGTTGCCATGCCGTCACGTTTTCGGAAAACCCGACGCACCTCGGACACCCCAGCATTCACTCTGGACATTGGGATCCGTTCTTCGCAGCGTGCGAAGAACTCGGAACCGTTGTCGCGGTACACATCGGTTCCAGTTCCAAAATGGTGATCACCGCGAACGATGCACCAATGGATGTCCTCATCACGCTCACGCCACTCAACATCGTGCAGGCGGCGGCCGACTTCGTATGGTCGAAGGTTCCGCAGCAATTCCCAAACCTCAAATACGCGTTGAGTGAAGGGGGCATCGGATGGATCCCCTACTTCCGGGAGCGCATCGACTACGCCTACGATCGGCACCGTTTCTGGACCGGCCAAGACATGGGCGACCGCCTGCCAAGCCAAGTATTCGATCAGCAGGTCGTGTGTTGCTGGATCGACGACCCGGTTGGTGTCGAGATGCGCCACAAAATGAATATCGACATGTTGTGCTGGGAATGCGATTACCCACACTCCGACAGCTCATGGCCCAACTCGCCTGAGCACTTTATGAAACAAGTGCACGCCGGCAACTGCAGCGATGCCGACATCGACAAGATCAGTCACCAAAACGCGATGAAGCTCTTTAGCTACGACCCATTCAGCATTCTCGGCGGCCGCGAGAACTGCAACGTTGGCGCGCTCCGCCAACAAGCTGGCGATTGGGACGTGTCCGTGGTGTCACGAGGAATCAAGGCCAGCGGAACCGGGGCGATGGATCTCCTGCGAATGAGCCAAGGCCGAGACTGAGTTTCAGCTTGTTGTGCAGATGGTCCGATACCTTGGACCGATGAAGGCACAACGCACGTACTCAGTCTTGGCTCGCGTCCCACAACAATTGGTTGCGTTGCGCGAGATCACTGCCAATGTCGGATGGATCAACCAACCGCAAGTGCGTGCGCTATTCCGAGCCGTTGACTCAACCCTTGCCAACATCGACGGTTTCGATCCCATTGGGGTATTGGCACGCGTTCCACAGGCTCGCCTCAACGCACTCGCCAGCGACGACGGCTTTGTCGAATACGCCAACGCCACGTTGGAAGGCCTCCGATCTGCCCAGCACAATCCTCGTTGGTTTACGAACCGCAGCGTGGATGCTCCGCTGCAGCGCGTCGCGTACATTTCTGCGGAATTCGGTCTCGCCGCGTCAGTTCCGCAGTACTCAGGTGGGCTTGGGGTACTTGCGGGCGATCATCTCAAAGCCGCCGCCGAGCTCGGCGTGCCACTTGTAGCTGTAGGGCTTTTTTATCGCCATGGCTACTTTCGTCAGCAGCTCGACCGAGCGTCACGCCAAGTCGAACAATTCCCCAGCCTCCTTCCCGCAGCCATGGCCATGCAACGGGTCGACGATCTCCACATCGAAGTCGACCTCGGTGGCGCCGCCGTGCACGCCGCAATCTGGCAAGTATCGGTCGACACCGTTCCGCTGTATCTGCTCGACACCGATGTCGACTCGAATGATGCGCCAGACCAACTTGTCACCGACCGCCTCTACGGCGGCGGGTCAGAGCAACGAATTCGTCAAGAGATCCTCTTAGGGGTCGGCGGGCTACGCGCGTTGCGAGCGTTAGGTGAAGCGCCCGAAGTGTTTCACCTCAACGAGGGTCACGCCGGGTTCTTGGCACTGGAACTCATTCGCGAAATGATGCACGAACACCACCTCAGCTACGACGAAGCAGTAGAAGCGGTGCGGCCCCGCATCGCGTTCACAACCCATACGCCGGTGCCTGCTGGCATCGATCGGTTCCCGCGCGATCTGATGGAAAAGTATCTCGGCTGGTGGTGTCGCGATACGGGGCGTTCCATCGACCAATTGATGGAACTCGGTAGCGAGGCAGGCTCCGATCTTTCGATATTCAATCTGGCAGCTATGAGTTTGCGTCTCGCAGGCTGGGCCAACGGCGTGGCCCAGCTTCACGGTGCAGTGAGCCGCGAAATGTTCGGCCCGTTGTGGCCCGGCGTCGCGATCGATGAAGTGCCAATTACATCAGTCACAAACGGCGTGCACGCAAGCACCTGGGTTGACGACGGGCTCGCGGAGCTATTCCGCGACGTGGTGGGAGACGATTGGGCTGCGGCCAGCGAAACACAATGGCAGGCGTTCGCGACTGCAGACCCAACTCGGTTATGGGATGCACGCAACGCGGCGCGCGATCGACTCGTAGCGTTGACGCGAAAGCGCTTACGCACGGCGGTAGCGCGGCGGCGCGGCGAGTCGAGCGCCACATCGTGGTGCGACTCTGTGCTCGATCCCACAGCCCTCACGATCGGCTTCGCCCGCCGATTCGCGACATACAAACGGGCGACTTTGTTACTTCGCGATTTCGATCGCTTCCGTCGCTTGGTTACCAACGGCCAGCACCCCGTCCAATTCATTTTCGCGGGCAAGGCCCACCCTGCCGACGAACCAGGAAAAGAGTTCTTGCGAGTGATCGCCGCACTCGCCGACGATCCGGAACTGCGCGCGCGCGTGGTGTTCCTGGAGGACTACGACATCGACGCTGGCCGGGCGTTGACGCAAGGCTGCGACGTGTGGCTCAACACGCCCCTGCGCCCAATGGAGGCGTGCGGAACAAGCGGCATGAAGAGTGCCTTCAACGGCGGCTTGAACTGCTCAGTGCTCGACGGCTGGTGGGACGAGTGGTACACGAGCGACCGCGGCTGGGCGATTCCATCGGCCGACTGGATCGACGACGCAGAAGCCCGCGATACCGCGGAATCCGATTGGCTCTTCGACCTTTTCGAACAGGACGTCGTGCCGCTGTTTTATGAGCGCGACCAACGGGGAGTGCCATCGAAGTGGGTAGAGCGCATCATCGCCTCGCTGGCCGGCATCGCGCCGCTCGTATCAGCCGACCGCATGGTGCGCGAATACGTCGAGCGAGCCTATGAGCCCGCGGCGCGGCGCCAGCGAGCACTCGCGCACAACAACCATGAGCGAGCGCGAGCGCTTGCACACGCTCGCAGCCGCATTTCAGCCGCCTGGCACGAGCTACGGATTCTGCACGTCGATGCATCCGAACAAGATCATGCCCGTGGCGACGATCTCCGAGTGACCGTTACCGCACACCTCGGCACTCTCACGACTGACGACGTGATTATCGAGGTAGTGCACGGCGCCGTCGACGTCGCTGGCGAATTAATGCACGCCAATCCAATACCGCTCACGGCAGAATCCGGCAGCAACGATGATGGTTCACAACGATGGTCGGGCGTGATTCCTTGCGATCAAGCAGGATCGTTCGGATACGCGATTCGAGCCGTCCCACACCACCAAGATCTCGCAGCGTGGCTCGACCTGCGCCTTGTCACCTGGAGTGAGTGAGACGCGCCCACACCTCACGTCCGTCTAGCTCGTACACATCTGAATACATCGGCGCTAACCGCTGCACAAACTCCGGTTCGCAATCGACGCCGCCTAGTTCGCCGACGAGCTCGATTGCTCGGCGAGCGTGGCGCAAAACAATCAACGTCTCGTGGCCAGCAGCGTCATCAAAAAACCAACCGCAACTCGAATACATCATCAACAAGTGACGCTGCAGTTCCAAATAGGTTTGTGCACGTTGTGGATCTCCCGCGGCAACGAGATGTTCGGCGGCAAAATCGGTCCATCGCGCGGGGTTCAACAGCACGTCGACATAGGCGTTACGAGCGCTAACTACGTTGACAAAGTCCGCGGCAAGATCCGTCATTTGAGTGACCGCATCGCGCAGTGCGTCCAGGGCCGACCGCAACGGCGCTCGCCACACCTGGTTGTGCGCCGATTCACCTCCTGATCGACATCCGCAGTCGCTGCGCCACCGTTCAATTCCATGCGCACAACTCCAGGCGGACGGAAGCGCCAACACGCCATCAACCGCCGGAATTTCTGCCACAATCTCCGCGACGGTTGCGACCCGTAGCGTCGCGCGGCGACCCAACGACTCCAACATGGAAACCAACGCCATTACCCCAAAATCGTGATGGTGACCGTAGCTCTCCATGTCTGTGGCCACGATCACGCACGATGACGTGACCGCCTCGACTTCAATCGCATTTGCGAAATGCACGCCGTCGTTGAGAGCCCCGCCGAACGCGACCGAGCTCGAAAGTGGTCCGTGATATGGCACAACGATGATGCACCGACCCTCGCCGAGCGAGATTCGTAGCGGATCGCCCTTTGCCTCGGGCGCGCTCCACTTGCCGTTCATATCAGATTGCGCCATCACTTGGGCCGGCGCCGCCATCGTGAAACGAATCCCCGCATCGCACATCGCTCTCAACGTCGCAAGGTCCATTGCGGTTTCCGGCAACCACATACCTTCGGGATACCGCCCAAAACGGTACTCAAACTCCGCGATACCCCAATGAATCAGGGTCTTTTTGTCAGCGTCAGAACACAGCGGCAAAATCGCATGCACCCACGGATGCGCGACTGCCGGACCATGCTCAGTGCTCGCGTGGTTCAAACGATCGGCGGCAACCAGACCGTCGAGCACATCGGGCGCATGGTTGTGCATCCATGCCGTCAAAGTGGGGCCGATGTCGAAGTTGATTCGTTGATAGTTGTTGCGCCGTTCGTCACCGAACTGCGCTTGCATATTCGGCCGATAGCACTCGTCGGTAATTCGTTCGTTCCAATCATGAAACGGCGCCGCTGAGGGCTCCACCGGCACGGCTGCAGTCCAAGGATCCTCGCGCGGAGGCTGGTACAGATGGCCATGGATTGCCACGAGCGTCGGCTTTGATGATGACTCGCTCACGGTTGTCCGACCTCCGACTCCAACTTGTCACGCACCGCACGATCACCTGCCAACATGATCGCCGACAATGGCGGAAGCACTATGGGCGCCGAATACGGCTGGCCGTGCCACACGATGGCATCGCCGTACACGACATCGGAGGTGGGAAAATCGCTACCTCCGTATTCAGCATCGTCGCTATTCGCGACAAGATGCCACGGCCCCACGTGGGGTAGCCCGATCCGGTGATTCTCACGCGGCGTCGGCGTGCAGTTCACCACGACGACGACTGCCTCGGACTCGACATCGGTGCAACGTAGCCAGGCCAAGACCGACTGCTCTCGATTATCGGCGTCGAGCCACACGAAACCTTCAGTCGTATTGTCGTATCGGTGCAAAGCCGGTGTCGAACGCAACACGTTGTTCAATCTTGCACTCCATCGAGCGATGCCGCGATGCCGTTCATCATCGAGCAGATGCCAATCGAGGCTCGCGTCGTGATTCCACTCCCGATGCTGCCCGAATTCACCGCCCATGAAGATCAACTTCTTTCCGGGAGTCGTGCACTGCAGCGCAAGCAACACTCGGAGGTTCGCCCGCTGCTGCCAATCATCTCCGGCCATCTTGGTGAGTAAGGAACCTTTGCCGTGCACCACCTCATCGTGTGAAAGCGGCAGCATGAACCGTTCCGACTGCGAGTACATAGCTCGGAACGTCAACTCGTTGTGATGCCAACGTCGGTGAATGGGGTCCCGTTGTAAATACTCAAGCGTGTCGTGCATCCATCCAAGATCCCACTTCGACGTGAATCCGAGCCCGCCCCATTCCGTCGGGGCCGTGACTCCTGGCCACGACGTCGATTCCTCGGCGATGAACATTGCATCGGGAAATCGACTGGCGACGGCATCTGAGCACCGCCGCAACAATGCGATCGCTTCGAGGTTTTCGCGGCCACCGAAACGATTAGGGATCCACGCACCCGCCTCGCGTGAATAGTCGCGGTACAACATCGATGCGACCGCATCCACTCGCAAACCATCGATATGAAACTCATCAATCCAATACAACGCATTGGAGATCAGGAACGACACCACTTCGTTGCGGCCGTAATTGAATATCAAGCTCCCCCAATCGGGGTGGCGCCCTTCGCGCGGGTCGGCGTGTTCGTACAACGCGTCACCATTGAAATTTGCCAACCCGTGAGCGTCGTCGGGAAAGTGTGCCGGCACCCAATCGAGCAGCACACCAATACCTGCTTGATGCAGGTAATCCACGAAGTATCTGAAGTCGTCGGGATCGCCATATCTCGCCGTCGGAGCAAAGAATCCGGTAACTTGGTAGCCCCACGAACCTGTAAACGGATGTTCCATCACCGGCATGCACTCGATGTGGGAGTAACCCATTTCGCAGCAATACTGCGCAAGCAACGGTGCAAGCTCCCGATACGTCAGGACGCGGTCGCCATGCGCACCGCCGCGCCGCCACGAGCCGAGGTGCACTTCGTATATCGAAATCGGCGCCGATTCATGCTGTCGATCGGCCCGTGACAAGATCCAACTTGCATCGTTCCATACGTGCTTCGACACCGTGACAATCGAAGCATTGCCCGGCGGCAGCTCGCTTGCGCGCGCCATCGGATCAGCCTTTTCAAGATCGCGTCCATCGCGGGTGCCGATGCGGAACTTGTAACGAGTTCCTGCCATGGCACCGGCCACGAACGTTTCCCACACGCCCGACACACCAAGCGGATACATGGAATCTTGAGTTGATGACCATCCATTCCAATCGCCTGACACCGACACCGATTTCGCACCCGGCGCCCACACAGTGAACACCACAC
>SXHN01000093.1 GCA_005773635.1 Actinomycetota bacterium | reverse complement strand
GCCAGAAGCTGGGGCAGGCAAGATAGCGATATCGACAGGCGAAACGAGTGTCGTCGGATATGGGATGGGCGTTATCGTCGCGACCATGACAACCACCTTTGATGCACTCGGCGCCGCCATGAGTATTCGCGCCGTCGCCCAGCACCAAGCTGCACCTAGTGAGGGGTTACGGACCTTGGCGCCTGCGCTGGTCGAATCCCTGTGGGGTAGTGGTTTGATGACCTTCATGAATGTTCCAGAGGCGGGCGGGTCTCAGCCGGCATTCTCGGAAATTTTGGAGACTTGGATCGAGCTTGCCTGGCAAGACGGTTCGCTAGGTTGGATTGGAATAGCCAACTTCCCGTCTGCGATGGCGGCGTCGGCGTTCCTTCCCGAAGTTGGTTTTAAGGAAGTGTTTGGCGACTCGACTCGAAGAGTCACTGTTGGAGGCCAATTCTTCCCGAATGGCACCGGAACCGCGCAAGGTGACGGATACGTGTTGAACGGGGCTTGGAACTTTGGTTCGGGTACCGGACATTCCGAATACGTCGCATGCGGATTCTTTCCGGTGGTGGATGGAGAAGTGGTGTTCGACATCAGCGAGATTCGCGCTGCGTTGGTGCCGCGTGATCAAGTCAGTTTCAACGACGGCTGGCATGTGCAAGGTTTGCGCGGCACGGGGAGCTACGACTATTCGGTTGCCGATGTCTTCGTGCCTGCGCATCGATGCTTCCCGTTGTTCGCTCGCGAACCTCAACGCGGAACGAGCCCGCTATTTCGCCTTGGTCTGATGCCGATCACCGCGGCTGGGCATGCTTGCTGGGCGCTCGGCGTTGCGAAGAGCATGCTCGATGATGTGGCCGAACTCGCCAAGACTAAGGCGCGCATGTCTGATATGGAAACGCTTGCGAACCGCCAGACGTTTCAACGCAACCTTGCGCACCACACTGGCATGTGGCGCGCAGCTCGAGCGGGTGTGTTTGACGTGTTCTGTGAGGCTGAACGGGTAATGGCGGCTGGTGGTGGGTTGACACCCACGTTGCGCGCCGACATGCGAGTCGCGTCTACCTACGCCACCGAAGCGTCGCGCGAAGTCTCGCAATGGGCGCACCTTGCCGCGGGCACAACGGCGATTCGAGACGGCAGCCGCTTGGAGCGCGCGTTTCGAGATCTCTATACGGGTAGCCAACACGCATTTATCAGCGAGAAAACCTATATGGATGCTGCACAAATTTGGCTTGGGCTGATCGACGACCATCCCGGCCTCTAATGCATCGGGCGCCGGCCCGCGGTTACGCCGTAACGGTAATGGTGCCCGACATGGCGGATCCATGAATTGCACAGAAGAATTTCACGGTTCCTGGCTTCGACAACGTGATCGTGTGCCGCCCGTTTGGTTTTGCAAAGACGTCAGTGCCGGCTTCTTCGAACGTCCCGGCGACTTCGGGAGTGACCGTGTGCTGAACGCCGTCAGGGTTCGAGAAGGTCACAGATTCACCGGCTGCGATCGTAATTTCTGCCGGAATGAAGCTCACGCCGTCGACGCCGATCGTATTTTTCGCTTGGTCGCCGGCAGGCTTGTTTGCTGTTGTGATGGTGGTTGCATCGGGCGTCTCTGCGGAGTCGCTGCCGCACGCACCGAGTGCTGCGACGGCAAGGATGCTGGCCAAAATCGGGATCGTACGTACGCGCATTGGAGTCTCCTCATTGAGTTGCTGGATGTCGTGCATCTCGCAACGACTTCTCAATACCGCCGTTTGGAGTTCGGCATTGCTTCAGACTAGGTGCGGACGTTCATTGTCGACGGGATCTACCTCTCACCGGCGACGAATCCCGGCGCTGGCGAGCTTGTGGAGCGCTCGCTCCATTTCTTGGGCGAGAATGACCGCCGCGGCATCAAGCGCGATTGGTCGAACCGCTTCAAGTGCGACGGAGACTTCTTTCGGTGTTCCTTTTCCAGCGAAGGACCTTCCGGTTTCGCTATTGAACAAGGCGACGAGATCTTCGGCGGCCTTGTTGAGACGGCGACGCAGTAAATCAGCTGCACGAGTAGCGACATCGATGTTTACGTGCGCGTCGCTAAGCCGCAACGTGATGGACAGCATCGCAGGGCTGGGGATCAGAAAGGTGCCATCGGCTTGGCGCTCGATCACCTTCTCATCGACAAGTTCGCCGACGAGGCGTTTCGGCCGAGCATCGAGAAGCCGATGCACTTCCGTCAACGTCATGGTGGCAGGTTGATCTTGCACCCATCGGTCCCTGAGCGCCTCATCAAGACCCAACCAATCGGTTACTGACCGATGGCGATTGCCGTCACGGCCCAGGAGGCTACGGATTGCTTCGAGCTTCAAACCGCGTTCTTGCATCTCGGCGATGAGTGTGAGTCGCTCGATATGTTGAGCGTTATAGCGCGCATCGCGACCGTCGCGGCGGGGCTTTTCGAGCAGCCCTTGAGACTGGTAGTAGCGGATCGACCGTGTGCTGACCCCAGAGTGTTCTGCAATCTCATCGAGGCTCAACTCGGTGCCGTTGTCCGGACCGGCGGGGAATGTCGGGTGGTCGCGTTTGTCTTGAGCGTCTTTGGGCATGACCCATCTTGACATAGTTACAGTAAATACTGCAAACAAATCCTTGACACTGTTTACTGTAACTGTCATGGTGACTTCATGCAGACTCCTACCGCGACCAAGGCCACTCAGTTAATCGCCGCATCCCAGCGAATGACGCTTGACCCGTTCACCGAAGTCGATTGGTCGATTCCAATCGACGACAGTGCCTACCACCTTCCACCTGACAAACTCCCGTTGTTTGGGACTGCTCAATGGGAGGGCATGACAGGGTTACAGCGTCGTGAATACAGTCGCCATGAGTGTGCGGCGCTGTGCGCAGCAGGCATCTGGTTCGAAAACATGTTGATGCAAACTGTGTTGCGGCACCTTGCAAACCTTCCGGTGACTGACCCGACCCACCGCTATCTGCTCGTGGAAGTCGCCGATGAGTGTCGCCACTCAACGATGTTCGGGGAGTACATCCGGCGAGCTGGCACGCCCGCGTATGCGCCGCGAGTAGATGTCGATGTGTTTGGGCCCGCCGATGGCTTGCCGGGTGGCCGTGCGATGGCCTACCTGTTGATTCTTGCCGTCGAGGAACTGCTCGACGTCTGCAATCGCGCCACGATGCGCGACCACAGCATTCATGTGGTTTCCCGCCAGATTGCCAAACTGCATGTAATCGAAGAATCCCGTCACGTGAGCTTCGCTAAGACGTACCTTTGCGACGTATGGCCGACTCTTACCGACGAAGAACGCAACGGCGCAAGCGAGTTTGCGCCCCACGCTGTGGGGTTTGTAGCCGACTTGATGGTGCACGATGGTGTGTACGAAACCCTTGGCATTGAAGGCGGCGCGTTTGCGGCGCGAAACAATCCGATCAATCGCATGCGGGTAGTGCGCGATCTCGCGAAGCTCACTGGATTTTTGGAAGGTCTCGGTGTGATCAATGACTCCAGCCGCGCCGCATGGGTTGAGAGAGGTTTGGCGGCATAGAAGATCACCCGGGCAGTCGCAGTTTCGCGCTTCGCGCTTCGCGTTTCGTTGCGTTGATTTTCTGCGAGGCAAGGCATCGCCGACTCTGCCTGCGTAAGCTCTGTATTTCGGGAAACGACGTCAGGACTTCAATGACACGCACGCATCCGGGCATACTGCTCAACCCTCATTCCTATGATGCTGACGGGCTCGACGCGCAGTCGAGTGCGCTCATGGAAGCGACGATTGCGTACTTCGAATCGCTCGGCAAACACCGAATCACTAGCGACGACAATGCCGGTGTTTGGTACGCCGATTTCGTCGAGTTTCTTGGTGAGTCGGGCGCGTTCGCCACGTTGATGACTCCGGCCGGCTTTGGCGCCGACGACTCGTGTTGGAATACGTGGCGCAATTGCCACTTCAGTGAGATCACCGCGTTCTACAGCCTCGGGTATTGGTACGCCTGGCAGGTCTCAATGCTGGGGCTCGGCCCCATATGGATGGGCGACAATGAGGCGCTCAAAGTGCGCACCGCGCAACTGTTGCGCGACGGGGGTATCTTCGCTTTCGGTTTGTCGGAGAAGGAACACGGCGCCGACATCTACTCAAGCGATATGACGCTGACGGCCACCGGCGACGGGACCTATATTGCGAACGGCAGCAAGTACTACATCGGTAACGGTAACGAGGCAGCGCTCGTTTCGGTGTTCGGCAAGGTCGCGAACGATGATCCAAATGCCGAAACCGAATACGTGTTCTTCGTTGTTGAAAGCAAACACGCAGCGTATGAATTGGAAAAGAACACCGTGCATTCGCCAATGTTCGTGTCGGCGTTCACCTTGCGTGACTATCCGATTACCGAAGCCGATGTGTTGGTTCGCGGCTCTGAAGCGTGGAACGTGGCACTCAATACCATCAATGTTTGTAAGTACAACCTGGGCTGGGCTTCGATCGGTATCTGCACGCACGCGTTTCACGAAGCGATCGATCACGCGGGGAAACGCCAGCTGTACGGCGGCTTGGTCACCGATTTCAGCCATGTACGCCAGCTATTTGTCGATGCGTATTCGCGTTTGACTGCGATGAAGTTGTTCGCGATGCGCGCGAACGATTACATGCGATCGGCATCCGACGACGACCGCCGGTATCTCCTCTACAACCCGTTGGTGAAGATGAAGGTCACCACCGAAGGCGAACATGTTATTAACGCGCTGTGGGATGTCATCGCCGCGAAGGGCTTTGAAGCCGATACCTACTTCCAAATGGCAGCGCGCCATATCCGAGCATTGCCGAAGCTTGAAGGCACTGTGCATGTCAACATCGCGCTCATCGTGAAGTTCATGGCGAACTACTTTTTCTCGCCGCAGGAATATACGCCGGTCCCGGTGCGCCACGATGCCACCCACGACGAATATCTCTTTCACCAAGCGCCGACGCGAGGGCTCGGCAAGATCCGATTCCACGATTGGGCGACGACATTCGACCGTTTCAATTCGCCGAATGTGGAAGTGTTCCGCGGCCAGGTTGAGACGTTCCGCACCATGCTCGAAGCCGTGGCGCCCGATGGGTCACAGGCGACCGACGTGGATTTCTTGCTTGCGATGGGAGAGCTGTTCTCACTCGTTGTATACGGGCAGCTCATTCTTGAAAATGTTGAGCTGCAAGGGATCAGCGAGTTGGTAACCGAGCAGATGTTCGACGTGTTCGTGCGCGACTTTTCGGCCGCGGCCACTCGGCTTCACGGCAAATCGGCGACGAACGAGAAGCAAGCCGAGTTTGCATTGCAAATGATTCGCCGACCCCACGTGGATCCCCAACGGTTTGCGTTCGTATGGGACGAAGCCCACTCGCTTATGGGCACCTACGAACTCGCGCCCTGATGGGCGAGTGTTCACGTCGGCAGTCGTAGGTCGCGAGGCCTAGCCGGTTGCTGGGCCCGGGTCCGTTGCAAGCGTATCTATTTGCCGGATGACAGACACTTCAGCTGCGTGGTGGACGCGTCGATATCTCAGGGATGAAGCGACGAGCGGGCTTGCATGTGGGATGGCTCTTGCCATACGCCGCGACGCCTGCCGCGCTGGTTTGCTTTTGGGGGTTGACCACTGTGGGCTTGATTTCCACTCCGTATCCGATCTTGGTCGCGATTCTCCTCAGCGGTGGGATGCTCAACGCGTTGGCGATGGTCGCGTTGCGCAATTGCACAAGCAACACGATCCGCGTTGCGGTCCGAGCAGTCGCCGCGATGGCGTTCACAACTGCCGTTGTGTACGCGATGGGCTGGGGGCCCGCAATCGCGATCGGATACACCCTCGGCATTGCCGACATCATCCATTCCGAAGAAGCAGATGGCTGGTGGATATCTGCGCTATCGATGGCGATCGCCTTAATAGTCGGTCAGACGTTGGTGGCACTACACATTGCGCCGACACTTATCGACGTATCGTTGTCGCATGCGGTCGCCCTGGGCAATTTCGTTATCGCAGTGATACTGCTGCGACTGTTTGCGGCGTCGACGAAGACGGCGACTGATGCGCGACTGGAAGTAGCGGCGAGCGAACAGCGGTTTCGGTCGTTGGTTCAACACGCCAGTGACGTGATTGCCGTCATCGACTTGGACGGACAAATCGAGTACGTGAGCCCAGGTATCAAAAACCTGCTTGGGTTGACTCCGCAGGAATGTGTCGGGTCTGGAATCGGGTCGTTGTTCTCTGATCGAGATCGGTCAGCGGGTCTCGGCGATCTTCGCAAAGTATTTGCAGCGGCACCTGCAGGTGCTCCGTTGCAAATGGAAGTGGAACTACCGCACGTTTCGGGTGCGCTCCGAGTCGTAGAAGTGACCTTGACGCAGCTTGACGACGACAGTTTCATTGCCAATATTCATGACCTCACTGATCGCCGCATTTTGGAGAATGCGCTACGACGCCAAGCGCACATTGATGTATTGACCGGGCTGGCAAACCGGGCGTCGATTACTGATCAGCTGCAAAGTTCTCTCGACCGCAGTGCCACGACGGTGATGTATATCGATCTTGATGGCTTCAAGAAGGTGAACGACGAACTTGGACATGAGCGCGGCGACGCAGTGCTCATCGAGGCTGCCCGGCGAATCTCCGCAACGCTCGCTGAGCGCGGCGTTGTCGGTCGCCTTGGTGGTGATGAGTTTCTTGCTGTGATTCAGGACCAACCGTTGCACGACGTGTTGGAACTCGGCGCGTGCATTCTTGACGCGTTGGCGGCACCGTGGCCGAGCAGCGAAGCAATTAGCGCGAGTATCGGAATTGCCTGCAGCCACGAATTCGAAGCCGTCGATCACTTGCTCCATCGGGCCGACCAGGCGATGTACGAAGCGAAAAACAACGGGCGCGCGAGGTGCCGCCTCGCAGCCTGAGACGCTGCGTACCCGCAACTCGCGCGTAGCCACGTACGCCAAAATTTGACCGGAACGCTCATTGGCGACCTCGAGATGCCGAATTGGATCACGTGACTCTGTCAAGTCTGCAAGCAGTGCGCGCTCGGATCGCAGGAATTCAAAGCCACATGACGATCCATCGTCCTGAGGTGCGGGAATTCTCGCCGACATTTGAATCGGCGCTAGTTGCCGCGCAGTCCAGCGTGGGTGCGCCACGTGCCGCGTCCGGCGTTCCGGGCACCAAATCTGCTCGTGTTCCTGCGGAACTGTTGCGATTCGGTAACGGTAAGATTCCAAAAGATGCCTTGTCGTCAATTGGTATTGGCCAGCATCGCCTTTCGACCAGAGCTGCCGTAGCGTTTCGCTCCTTGCACGCGGCCGCAGCGGCCGAAGGGATCAACTTTGGCGTAACGGATTCCTACCGTGACTATGACTCGCAGGTAGATCTGGCGAAACGCAAAGGTTTGTATTCTGAGGGTGGCTTAGCGGCTCGACCGGGTACTAGCGATCACGGTTGGGGTCTGGCAGTTGATCTCGATCTCGACGCCAAAGCGTTGGCATGGATGCGTGCCAACGCGGGCAAGTTCGGATTCGTCGAAGACGTACCCCGCGAGTCCTGGCACTGGACGTTCCACTCGTAGCATTTCCCCATTGCGTCACGAAAAGATATCGGTTTTATTGAGGCGACCATGCAGGAGCGTGGGCTCCCAATCGATGTGATGCCCCGAGTCGTGGTCGCATCGAGTCGATCGTTCCGGGCCATGTGAGGCGCCGCAGTGGGCCCCATTCGGTAGCGGCGGTCGCGGTGTGCGGCTGTATGTCCGTGAATGTCGGTTGCGGTCGGTCGGGGTCGACGGTGGCTGGAATCGACCGAAGGAATTGCGAGAAACGCGCGAGTGATGTGCGTGAGGTGGAGCCGTGTCCGGTCCGTAAACGCTGCGTGAGACCTCGCGCTACGGCTGCCGCGAGCAACCAACCGCACCCGTTGTCGAGTGCTTGGCAAGGAAGCGCGATGGGTGCTTTGCTACCAGCTTGAGCTTGGGCGTATGCGGTAATGCCGGTGCTGTGTTGCACTAGGGAATCGAAACCGCGGCGGGTCGACCACGGGCCGGTCCACCCGTACGCGCACAGGCTGGCGACTACTAAACCGGGCCGGTGCGATTGCAACTGTTCGTGATCCAGTCCGAGGTTGTGCAGAGCGCCGGGGCGATAGGCATGCACCAGCACGTCGGCAGTTTGGAGTAATGCAAGAAACTGCTCGCGGCCGCGGCCGCGGGCGCTGGCCAGATCGATGGCCGCTGTGCGTTTCCCGCAGGTTGTTATGGGCACAATCGCCGCGACCTCTTCGAAACCCGGAGGGTCGATTCGTAACACGTCGGCGCCCCACGCCGCGAGGAAGCCGGTAGCGATTGGCCCTGCCAGCACACGTGTGAGGTCGAGTACGCGTACGCCGTCGAATGGCAGCGTCGTGGCACGGAGTGCTTCGGAACGAATTCGAATTGGATCGATGTCAACCTCAAGCAACGGCTCCGATTCCACGGCGATACCCGCTGCAAGCGTGTGCCACTCGGCCTCTCGCCGTTGGTACGCCGCTGCGCCGTTGTTGGCGACGACCGCGAGTTCAAGTTCGTCGCCACACCACTGCGCAACCAGTGCAGCGATGGCTTGTCGATCAATTGTTGCAGTTGGGTTGACTCCGAGAGCTCGCAGCGCTGCAGCGCGGTGGTGGGCGTAGTTGGTGTGCAGCCGGATCCAGCCGTCGCTCGTCGCGTAATCGCCGGCGATGGGGTCCCATACCGGTGGGAGCTGCCAGCCTTCAGGCTCAACGAGCGCGTCGGTGAGGAAACTCGCCGCGCCATGTTGCGCATCTATTGATATCGACGCAAGACGCGTTTGGTTGCGTTCCGCGAGCAACTCAGCTGCGGCGGCAGTCGCGCTGATGACACTCGACACTGCAATATCGTCAATCGCGTACGGGCCCCGCCAGGTGCCGAGTGAACCGGTGATCTCTGCGTCGCTGAGCGAGAGTCCGAGTGCGTCGGCAAGGGTCGGAAGGGCTATGAGGTCCTTAGCGTTAAGCATCTCGCATCGCTAGTGATACTAGATACCGCGGCTGCGACCCATTATGGCCGGACGCTCGAGGTTTGATGAACTGCAGCGATCCGCAGCTTGATGGTGGCCCGTGGCGACGTTCCAGTTTGACTGACGCGTCAACCAACGCTCGCGTCGGCTCGACTCGGCAAGTGGAGCGGGTGATCTCGATCGTTCGTTGTACGGACAAGCGCCCCAGGGACTGCTGTGCGTTCAATGGAGGGCAAACGATGTGGAGCGGGTGACGGGACTCGAACCCGCATGACCAGCTTGGAAGGCTGGGACTCTAGCCATTGAGCTACACCCGCGTGGCCGGGACAATACCAAACGGCCGCGCGGCTGCTCGGGTAGTTGGTGTCGAGCCGCAGAGCTACACGATCGAAAAGCGCGGTTCGTCGCCAAAGAGCAGCTGCGCGGCGTTCACAAGCGACTTGCGTTGGCCGATGATGTGAGCGCTTACCGTCGCGATATCGCGCCGGCGTCGATCGAAGGGGTTGGAGCTGTACACAGCCGCGCCTCCGACAGCCTCGCACACCATTTCGGAGACAGTTGTCGCTGTCTGCACAGCATGCACCGACATCATGATGATGTCGGCCCGCTGTTGCTGTGATGGAAAGCCTCCATCCGAGAGCGATTGCCACAATGACGACAACACCGAGTAGTGGTATGCCCGAGTTGCTGCGATTGCCGCGGTCGCCTCGGCGAGTGCGATCTGTACGCGGTATTCGTTTTTCATCGGCACCATCGCCGGCATCGTCACCTTCGTCGACGCGAGGTCACGAAGGTCGTCGATCATGCGTTGCGCGCAACCGAATGCGACTGGTGGCAGGTTGGTAAAGAACGATCCGCTGTATCGATAGAGCGGTTCGGGACGCGACCCGACGGCCATCGGTCGGAAGCTGTGCGAGCGCGGCACGATCACGTTCTCAACGGAATAGTCGTTGCTGCCACTTCCCGCAAGGCCGGTTGTGTGCCACGTGTCGTGGATTGTGATGGCTTCCTTCGGGAGCCACACTGCACGAAACTCCGGCATGCCGGAGTCGTCGAACTTCATGCCGTCCGTGTCGTGGACGAAACAGCCGCCGATGATCCGATCGGCGTGCAAACAACCTGAACCGAACTGCCAATGGCCACTCACTCGGTAGTTGTCGCCGTCTTCGACCGCGGTCCCGGCGGGAATGACAAACCCCGAGGTCAACATGTCGAGGTCGGGATACAACTCGAACGCGACGTCTTCCTCGAGGCGCGCGGCATAGTGGCCGCTGTCTGAACAAATCATTGCGACCCACGCGGTCGACGCGTCGAAGTATGCGAGTGACTCAACCATGCGTGATTGCTGAACCAGGTCGCATTCGGGGCCGCCCCACGCTGTAGGAAACGCGATCCGAAAAACGCCAGCGGTGCGCATGTCATCAATCAGTTGGTCAGGAAGACGCCGATTGCATTCGATGTCGTCGGCGACCCGCTCGATGTGGGGTCCGAGCGCCACTGCATTCGCGAGGATTTGTTCGCCGGTGAGATGCGTCATTGCGCGTACGTTCTCACGAGTCGTAACGCGTTTGCCGCGTCTGGACCTGTACCAACGAGTGCAGTGCCGGATGCATCGACCCGGCGTGCCGCGACCGCACAGAACTCTTTGACGCTGCCAGTAATTGTCGTGAGCGCTACGACGTCGGGCACGTAGTCCCAAGTATCGCCGCTCGGGCCCGTGAGGTGCATCTCAACCGCGCCTTGCATTGTGAGGCCGGCACGTTCGAATGCGTACGGCAACGTGCGCCACGCGAGGCGAGCGATGTGGCGGAGGCGATCGGTGGCCGCAAGTTCGACGCCGAGTGCGGTCGCGACATCGCCAGAGTGAATCCAACATTCGGAAAGGCGCGTGGCCGCCAATGTATGGATGGAGAGCTTCCCCGCGACCCACGTGACCCGTTGCCGAGGATCTAACGCGCGCAGTTCACCAACAAGCTGCGTCGCCGATGCATCCCAACGTTGTCCAATTCGTTCGCCACCAATGGCACGTTCGTTCGCCACCTGCGCAGCAGCAGCAGCATCGACCGAAAGCGCACGATCAGGGCGATCGCTCAGAAATCCGTTGGCGTGGCCGTCGAGCTTGCCCTGCGCGCTTGCAACGGCGAGTTCATCGGCTTGCGCCAGATGGAGCACGACATCACCGATATCCCAACCTTCGCAGGGTGATAGTCGCTGCCAGTCGTCGCCGGTGCACGTCGCAATCAGCGCGCGGAGTTCGTTGTGCTGTGCTTCGAGTGCATCGATGATGTCGTTCATGCGGCTCCTCTGATCGGTCTCGAACGTTAGCGGCGCCGTTGTGTTGTTGGTCGCTGTTCGTGATGT
Organism: Actinomycetota bacterium; assembly: GCA_005773635.1. Classification (GTDB taxonomy): domain Bacteria; phylum Actinomycetota; class Acidimicrobiia; order IMCC26256; family PALSA-610; genus F1-120-MAGs023. The sequence continues at coordinate 5,290 of SXHN01000093.1, read as the reverse complement.
TGAGGAGTGGATTGACCGACAGTCACGAGACTGGATGTCAACTCGCTGCGCTCGGCCGTGCGATCGGCAGTGCCCGGTGAGTTGACTTATCGCTCAATCCATATGGGTAGCTTGCTCAAATCTGGGCAGCCTTTTTTGGTGATTCCCCAATAGTCATCGAGCCCCGGGTCGATGTGCTGTTCGCTGGCGCGTGGTGCCGAGAGTGCATCTTTTGGCTCGTACATGATGTCTTTCGGGTTGTCGACCACATGCCGACCTCGTCCATGGTGAGGAGCGCATCCCTCGACCGCGCCGAGCACATGCAGCAACTCGTGCGCCACCACGGTTTCGATGTCTTTGGAGTATTCGGCCGTGTCTTGCGAACACGCCGTAGGGAAAATAAACGCGAAGCGTCCCGCGGCCTCGCCGCATATCGGAGTGGTTGGGGCAATGCGAGCGAACACGATTGCAGCTTCATTGGGCTTCAGTGCGAATCCTGCCGCGTGGAGCTGCTGGGAGAGGTCCAACGCGGGGTGCAATGTCGCGTTGAGAAACTCGTATTGCGCGTCGACCACGACGCGTTCAACTTTCGGGGCGTCGCCGTCGAGTTCGACACGCGGGACTTTGCCGCTCGGACGTTCGGTCGGTTCGGCTTCGAACCAATCCTGCATCTTGACCACGTATTGCGCGATTTGTTGGCGTTCACTAGCGGCGTCGCTTCGATCTTTCGGAACGAGTTCAATGATTCGCAACGTTGTGACCGGCTTCAGTTCTTCGCCGGGAGGAATGAAGACCGTTTCGTCACCAGCCGAATATTGCGCGTAGAGGAACGAAACGAGGATCGCGACGAAGATCATCGGGATGATGTATGGCTTCAGCGACTTCTTCGCGCTGCGCACTCGGTTGCGACGCCGGGTTCGGCGCCCCTCACGCTGAAATTTCTTCTGCAGCACGGATGCGTCGCGCTCACGTTCTGCAGCACTGGGTTCTCGAACCGCGGCTGGCTCGACCCATGCACCACTGAGCAGCGATTCGAATGGATCAGGTTCTTCGGATGGTGGTTCAGGGAACGAAGTATCGGGCACTTGGAGCCTGGCGATCGGTAGAACTCGGCGTCGGGAAGGGGAGACTTGAACTCCCGACCCCCCGCTCCCAAAGCGGGTGCGCTACCACTGCGCCACTTCCCGGTAGTTCAAAGCTACTCGGCGGCGAGAGCGACTCTCGCAGCGATTCAACCGCCGAAACCGATAGCAGCAAGGAGCGCGGCGAATGCGAGCAATCCCGCGAACGCGATTGCGGTGGTTCTGCGGTCGTAGGGGCGATCGGAGCCGCCGCGTTCGGCTTTGCCATCGAGACCCAGCACTTTTCTTGTGTGAGCGATTTCCTTTTCTCGTTGCTTTTCGTTCTTGGCCCGTTCTTTGTCTGCCCGTTTCGCGGCGGCGGCGCGTTCAGCGGCAGTGGGTTCGTGATATTTCGCGCCAACAACAAAGAGTTCGTCGAGGGGACGGCGATCGGGGTCGTCAGAGCGGGGATCTTGGGGGTCAGGCACATCGAAAGCGTACCCATTGTGCCGGTATTGTCGGCACCACGGCGCTCCCACATTGGGCGCGGTTTGAAATTTTTTCGAAAGGGTCATGCGATGCGCGTTGTCATGTGTCAAGAGCTCGGGCCTCCTGAGGCGTTGGTCGAGCTAGACCAACCGATGCCAGAACCTGGTGCAGGCCAAATTCGAATTGCCGTTCGTGCCGCAGGGGTTAACTATGTAGACGGATTGATAGCTGCGGGGCGTTACCAGGTCAAGGTGCCGGTTCCGTTCATTCCGGGTTCTGAAATCGCAGGCATCGTGGACGCGCTCGGCGCTGGCGTCGAAGAATTTGTGCTCGGCGATCGTGTCTTTGCAACCATGGGAGTCGGTGGTTTTGCCGAGTCGGTGGTGACACGCGCGACCAACGTGATCAAGATCCCTGACTCACTCGATTTCGCGCGTGCGGCATCGTTTCATCAGTCGTACTGCACTGCGTGGTTTGCGTTTACCCGGCGAACCCACATCCGCGAGGGAGAGTTCGTTGTCGTGACGGGTGCCGGTGGCGGCGTTGGGCTCGCGGCGATCGACGTCGCTCGATCGTTTGGTGGGCGTGTTATTGCGATTGCCTCGACACCACGAAAGCGTGAACTAGCGATGGCGATGGGCGCGGAATCGGTGATTGATCCGACGGTCGAGGACGTCAAGTCTCGTTGTCGTGAGCTCTCCGATGGAGGTGTGGATGTGGTGTACGACGTCGTAGGTGGCGATACTGCCGAGCAGTGTCTGCGGGCATTGAAATTTGATGGGCGCTTCTGCGTTGTCGGTTTTACCGCTGGCATCGCGCGGGTGCCGCTGAATTTGGTTCTGCTCAATAATCGTACGTTGGTGGGAGTGGAATGGGGTGGCTGGGTGATGCGAAACGTTCAGGAGAATGCAGCCATGGTGCGCGATGTGCTTGGCGCAATCCATGCTGGGAAGTTGCAACCGATTGCTCCCGAGGAGCGGACGCTTGCCCAGGCCGGGAGTGCCGTGTCGGACCTTCTCGAGCGGAGGGCCGCAGGGAAAATCGTGCTAGTGCCGTAGACCTCTGCGGCGAATTCGCGAGGTTCGATCACTCGGACGAAGGCTATCGGGGGGCGACCGGTAGGCTGGCGAACTTATGCAAGCAACTGTTGAAACCCTCGAAGACAACCGCGTGAAGCTCACCGTGGCGGTCCCAGCCCAAGAATTTGAGTCCGCCATTGACGCGGCATTTAAGAAAATCGCACGTGACGTGCGGATGCCTGGGTTCCGACCCGGCAAGGCACCGCGGAAGCTGTTGGAAGCTCGAATCGGCAGCGAAGCTGGCCGCCAACAGGCTCTCCAAGATGCGTTGCCGACGTATTACGCCGACGCCGTTATCGAGAATTCCATCGATGTCATCGCGTCGCCTGAGCTCGAAATTACTTCGGGTCAAGAAGATGGCGATGTTGAATTTGTAGCGATTGTGCAAATACGTCCGATCGTGATCCTCAGCGGATACGAAGGACTGCGCGTACCAGTGCCGTACACCGCTGTCGATAATGAGATGGTCGAAGCGCAGGTCAAGCGCGTGCGTGAACAGCATGGTGAGTGGGTGGATATCGAACGACCGTTGGCGACCGACGACTACGCGACGCTCGATATTGAAGAAGCGGATCGCGAACCCAGCGAAGAAGAAACACCAGTCGATGTGCTCTCGTTGCACGATTTCGGATATCCGATTGGCTCGGCTTTCATCGCTGACGAACTCGACCAAGGCTTGCTTGGCGCAAAAGCCGGCGAAGCCTTTGAAGTCTCGTGCACATTTAATGACCGCATGGGCCGCCGTTCCGGAGAGGTCGTGAACCTCAGGGTTGTCGTCAAGACTGCCCAGGAGCGGGTGTTGCCGGATCTCACCGACGAATGGGTGGACGACAACACCGAGTGGGACGACGTTGCTTCTATGCGAGAACAGATTCGGACTCGCAGTGATCTGATGGCGCGAGCTCAAGCTCAGATGGCGCTGCGTGACGCCACCATCGCAGCCCTCGCAGCATTAGTCACGATCGACGCTCCCGAGCCATTGGTCGATGAGGAGCTTCGGAGCCGAATCAACAACGTTGCGCAACAGCTTGGACAGCAGGGCGCGACGCTCGATCAGTATTTTCAAGCGACCGGTGAAGACCCAACGGCGTTCCTTGAAAATCTCCGGGACCACGCGAACCGGGCTGTGCTCGCAGATTTGGCGCTGCGTGCCGTCGTCGCCCAGGAAGAGATTTCCGCCTCCGACGCGGAGCTTGAAGACGAAATCGTGCGCGTATCTACGCGAGTCGGACACAAGGTTGACAAAGTGCGCCGCGATCTCGTCAAAGGGGGGATGCTGGAGGCGGTACGATCCGATATCGCATTGGGTAAAGCCCTCCAGTTCCTCGTAGATAACGCAGTTCCTGTCGATGAGGAAGGCAACGTGATCGATATCGCGTTGCCAGACGCACCGGAGGTTGCCGCGTCCGAAGCGGAAACACTTGAGACCCACGAATCAGTAACTGAACAATGAGTGCCGCGAACCAGTCGAATACACAAAGGTTGTAGGAGCCACAGATGAGCATGTACACCCCGTTTGTTACCGAAACAACGAGCCGAGGTAGCCGCGACTACGACATTTGGAGCCGTCTTCTCAAGGACCGCATCATTTTTCTCGGGACACCCGTAAATGACATGGTCGCCAACCTCATCGTTGCGCAGCTCCTGCACCTTGAAAGCGAAGATCCCGACAAGGACATTTCGATGTACATCAACTCGCCCGGCGGCGACATCATCGGGCTGTTCGCGATTTACGACACGATGCAGTTCATCAAGGCCGATGTTTCAACGATCTGTGTCGGCCAGGCCGCATCGGCCGCTGCCGTGCTCCTCGCTGCGGGCGCGCCCGGGAAGCGTTATTCGCTGCCCCACAGCCGCATTCTGATTCACCAGCCGCATGGCGGGGCTGCGGGTCAGTCGGTTGATATTGAAATTCAAGCCAAAGAGATCGTCCGCATGCGTAACCTGCTGGACGAGATGTTGGCTCACCACAGTGGCCAGACCGCCGAGAAAATCGCTAAAGACACCGATCGTGACTTCATCATGAGCGGCCAAGAAGCCAAGGAATATGGCCTCGTCGACGAAGTGATTTCAAGTCGTGAACTGGCAGCCGTTCCAGCAGCTCCAGGCACTAACTAACTCAATAACTCAAGCATTTGCGCAACGCACGTTGTCAATACGCATAAACACTTCGGGGGCTCCCTGTGGCAAAGTTCGGTGACGGAGGCGATCTGCTGAAGTGCTCTTTTTGTGGAAAGAGCCAAAAGCAGGTCAAGAAGCTAATTGCCGGTCCGGGTGTGTACATCTGCGATGAATGCATTGACTTGTGCAATGAGATCATTGAAGAGGAGCTTTCGCAAACGAGCGAGGTCCGATTCGATGATCTTCCCAAGCCTGTCGAGATCTACAACCACCTGAACGATTACATCATTGGGCAGGAAACCGCCAAGAAAATCTTGTCGGTTGCTGTGTACAACCATTACAAGCGTGTGCAAGCCACGGCATACGGCGACCCCGATGTCGAGTTGCAGAAGTCGAACATCATGCTGTTGGGCCCAACCGGTTGCGGCAAGACCATGCTTGCCCAAACACTGGCTCGATTACTGAAGGTTCCCTTTGCGATCGCCGACGCCACCGCGCTCACCGAAGCCGGCGATGTCGGCGAAGACGTCGAAAATATTCTGTTGAAGCTGATTCAAGCCG
>SXHN01000017.1 GCA_005773635.1 Actinomycetota bacterium | reverse complement strand
GGCGAACTATGTCGAGGTCAGGTACTGGAATTGCAATACCTCTTCAACGCGAATCGAACCGTCGAGTCATACATTTCATCAATCGAAGGAAAAACTGCTTCTCTGCTCGCGACCTCGTCACGCGTGGGCGGGATCGTGAGTAGCGTAAGCCCCGAAACGCTCGAGACGCTCACGGCTTTCGGTCAGCACCTCGGGATGTGTTTTCAAATCGTCGACGACGTACTCGACCTCACTGCGGATGCCGACACCTTGGGTAAACCATCAGGCAACGACCTTCATGAAGGTGTGTACACGCTGCCAGTAATTCTGGCTGCACAAGATTCGGCCGAACTCACAGCGCTACTCGGCCGCAAACTCGATTGGCCCGATGTAGAAGCCGCTCGCGCGCTGGCAATGCAAGGCGACTACGTCAACGAATCAATGGTGATCGCGCGCCACCATGCGCAGAAAGCCAAGGACTCCTTGCTCGAAAGCGAAGCGGAACTTGACCGCGACGTGTGCAAACGGCTCGGGTCGCTCGTAGATGGGCTCATCACGCGAGCTTTCTAACCTCGACGGCACTCAACGTCGTGCACTACTAGCCGTTGCGTCACCCCGCACCAATCCGTGGTCGTGTTGGGTAACGTCGGCGTTATTGGATCGCGACCACGCCGGGCGTCGGACCGATCCGTGGTCGTGTTTGGGTAACGTCGGCGTTACTGGATCGCCACCACGGCCGCGTCGACTTCGGCGAGAAAATCCAGTACCGCACGATTGAAGGCATTCGGAGCCTCGGCCATAATGCCGTGCGCAGCACCCGACACGAGCACCAACTTCGAGCCGATGATCAATTCGTTGAGTTCTTCAGCGTCGCCAACGGGCGTCAGAGAATCTTGGGTGCCGGTAATTACCAACGTCGGCGCCACGATGTGCACCAATTCGTCACGCATATCGTCACTCATCGCCAGGATTGCTCGCACCTGTTTCACAAACGAATCTGGCTTGGTTTGCAACACCAAACGGCCGAGAATGTTGATGAACATGCCGAATCGTCGTTGCAACCGAGGGCCGATCAGCCAGTGCATGCCTTCCGAACTCACAAACGCCGCCATGCCCTGGGCCGCGACATCGGTGGCCCATTCATCGAGTAATTCGCGCCGCCATTGATGATGGCGACATGCGGTGCAAGCAAGTACCAACGAGCGCACGCGATCGGGATAGCGCACACCGATAATCTGCGCAATCACGCCTCCCATCGAAGCGCCCATGATGTGAGCCGACTCAATGCCCGCTGCGTCCATACACGCGATCGCGTCGGCAGCCATCACCTCAAGATCGAATGGGCCGTCGGGGCCGTCGGTATCTCCGACACCACGGTTGTCGAAAACCAACACTCGGTGACGCCGGCCAAAACGAGGCCGTTGCAACGCCCAACCCCGAGCATCGACTCCGAGGCCTTGAATCATCACAACCGGCGTGCCGTCCACAGGTCCAGTGACCTCGTAGCGAATACGAGCACCATCCGACGCGATCGCAAATGCCATTCGGCCAGACTACCGATCGGCGCTACAACAGATTGTCGACCGCGTTGCGAATCGACTCCGTAAGCTCGGCCGCACCCAGCGGGTCGCCCGGCGCTATCGCGGGGTCGGCCTCGATCGCGGGCCCGACTGCGATGCGCCACCCGTTCAGCGCGGTGTTCAGCGGACCGGCCGCGCGAACAGAGACCGGGTGCACGGGCACGCCCATGCACGCCTGCAACAATTCCAGTGGCGGCGAGCCTGCGGTCGCGCTCAGCCACGTCGGGGCAAGTGGCACAACGACCAGATGCCCCTCGTTCAGGGCGGAGGTAACGTCGGCCACACTCGCCGCAATTGCGCCAATGCGCCGCAACGCGGCGCCGACGCCCCACACTCCCGGCGCTCCCACCACGCGCGCCCGCCTACCGCATGCGTTCATGACGGCAACTGTAAGCGCCGCCGGCTCGAACACTCCGAAGCCGCGATTCATGACCAGCACCGCGGGACCGCGGCTCGGAATGTGCTCATCGCCGGCAACTGACACTTTGATGACGCCACGGAGTAGCGGAGCCATCAGATCGGAAAGTTGCGCGTCAAGACCGAATGCATCAAGCGGATAGCGACCGGCGACTCGGCGTCGCACCGCGGTAACCAACGATTGCGGCATGTTGACGCGATCGGGATCCACCCCGAACGTTGTACGCGAATGCAATTCGACAGCGATCACGCCACCTCCCGTCGAACGGTCGACATAGGCACAACCTCAGCCCATTCGTAGAGTTCCTGCAACACCGTTTGTGTTGATCGCAACGACAGCTTCGGCAACACTGTCCGCGCATGTGCACCCGACGCCGTGCGTCCGTGACGCAGTAGCTCAATGACATGTGGTGCGATTGCTGCACCCATGAACTCAACGGCTTGCGACGCGACGCTCCACATCGGTGGGAGCATCGCAAATGGCAAACGACCCCCTAAACGCACGGCCTGCCATGGGCTCGCAGCACCTTCGCCGACCACGTTGACTGGCCCTGACACTTTCGCGAACAGCGACTCGACCATCGCTGCGCACGCATCCTCGGGGTGCACCAACGAGAAGGGTGGGTCAGCAAACGCCGGGACAGGAACGACCGGCAAGCGCAACAAACGCCCGATGGGACTCGGGACGTGGGACCCGACCACCGGTGCGTATCGCATCGCGCCAACCGGTATTTCGTGACGACGAGCGATTCCGGCCACGGCCGCCTCCACCTTCAGCAGCGAGGTGCCGTAAGGAGTGCGTGGCGCAGGTGGGACCGATTCATCGGGGACTGATGCAGTGTTGCTACGTCGGCCATAAATCTCAAGACCGCTGCGCACCACGACATATTCCAACGCACCGGCGCGAGCCGCGGCCGACAGCGCGACCATCGAGGTCAACTCGGTACGTTGCGCAGCTTGCGCAGGAGTGAGCCGAGATGCTGGCTCGTACACGCCAAAGTGTGCGACGTGAGTCGGCGCGAATTCGAGAACGAAGTCGCGCAACTTCTCACGATGCCGCGGATCGATGCGTCGAAACTCCGCGCGACGCAACCGTCGGCGCGGAGGCACAAAATCGCAGCCTGCTATGTCGCCAACCTCGGCACTCGCTTCAAGGATCTGGGCGACGCGGGTGCCGAGTTCACCGCCCATACCGGTGATCAACACTCGCATCACTGACCTCCTACTGGCGCAGCTTCAGGACGAAGATGCGGAAACAACAACACCTCGCGAATCGAAGTCACCCCCGCAATTAGCATCACGATTCGATCGACACCGATTCCAAGACCACCACAAGGAGGCAGGCCGTATTCCAAGGCTCGAATGTAGTCCTCGTCCATGCCTTGCGCTTCAGCATCTCCAAGTTGCTTCAGTCGCATTTGCGCTTCGAAACGACGCCGCTGGTCAACGGGGTCGTTCAGTTCGCTAAACGCGTTGGCTACTTCGCGGCCGCCGATGATGAGTTCGAACCGTTCGGTGAGCTCTGAGTCATCGCGATGTACGCGCGCCAAGGGCGACACCTCGCGGGGATAGTCCATAACAAAGGTAGGATCCCACAACGCGTGCTCAGTCGTTTTTTCGTACACCTCAAGCAGCAACTTGCCGGCACCCCACGACGATTCCCAAGGAATCTCAAATCGCTTACAAATCGCTCGCGCTTCTTCGATCGGCATCGATGGATGCATCGTGACGCCCGCGTGTTCTTCGACGAGTTCAATCATGGTTGCCCGTCGAAATGGCGCCGCAAGATCAACTGGTCTGCCGTCCCACTCGACGGATGTGGTGCCGATCGCGGCGTGGGCTGCGGCGGCAATCAGCTCCTCGGTCAACACCGCAATGTCGTGATAGTCAATGAAGGCTTCGTAGAGTTCGAGCATCGTGAACTCAGTGTTGTGGCGAGTCGACAATCCTTCGTTGCGAAATACACGAGCGATCTCAAACACTTTCTCGAAACCTGCGACGATAAGTCGTTTCAAGTAGAGCTCGGGGGCAATCCGCAAGTAGAGATCCACGTCGAGCGCATTGTGGTGGGTTTCGAACGGGCGCGCAGTCGCGCCGCCGGCTATCGGGTGCAACACGGGGGTCTCAACTTCTCGGTACCCGAGATCGATCAAGTGATTACGAAACGCTCGAATCACCGCGAAGCGAATTTCGAATACTCGCCGAGCCTCATCATTCGCAATCAAGTCAACGTACCGCTGACGATACCGAGTATCGATGTCGCCCAGGCCGTGCCACTTGTCGGGCATCGGACGCAACGATTTCGACAAGAGCTGCGCGCTCGTGACCTTGACCGACAGCTCACCTTTTCGCGTGCGCATCACCAAACCCTCAACACCCACCCAGTCGCCCAAGTCAAGATCCGCGAAGGCTTCGAACGCGTCATCACCAATCACGGCCTTCGAAACGAATAGTTGCAACGAACCCTCGCCGTCGCGCACCGTTGCGAAGATCAACTTGCCTTGGTTGCGTTGCAGCAACATCCGGCCCGCGACGCGAACAATCGAATCCGATTCGGCTCCGGCTTCCAAACTCAAGAACCGCGTCTGCAAAGCGCCGCACGTATCGGATCGAGTGAAGCGCACTGGGTACGGATCCGTGCCGCTCTCGCGCAATGTGGCGATCTTGCTCAGCCGAGCACGGTATTCCTCGGCTGCGCTTCCGGACAGATCCACTATTGATTCCTTTCGAAAATCAGTCGGAGCCCCAACAATGTCAACCACGGTTCGAAGCGTCGAACGTTGTGGGTGTGCGGGCCAATGAGTTCCGCCAAACCGCCGGTACCGATGACCGCCGCATCACCGATCTCCGCCCGAAAGCGATCGACCAGTGCATCTACTTGGCCCGAGAAGCCATAGATCACACCCGATTGGATCGACTCCACAGTCGACTTCCCAATCACGTTGTGAGGTTCGATCAATTCGACGCGCCGCAATCCAGCGGCCCGGCCGAACAACGCGTCGAGGGAAATCTCGATACCGGGCACGATCGCTCCGCCCAGATATTCACCCTTCTTGCTGATCGCTTCAACCGTCGTCGCGGTACCAAAATCGACAACAATGACCGCATCGCCGACTAGGTCGTAGGCGCCCACCGCATTCGCGATTCGGTCCGCTCCCACTTCTTTCGGATTGTCGTACAAAATCGGCATGCCAGTGCGCACACCCGGCTCCAGTACCAACGCAGGAAACCCAAAATATCGATCAGTCATTTCGCGCAATGCAGCCGTCACCATCGGGACGCCCGAAGACACCGCGACCCCAGTAATTGCGTCGCCAAACGAAAACCCGTGAAATCCGAGGAACTGCTGGATCATCAGCGCGAGTTCGTCGCTGGTGCGATCGCTATTGGTGGCAATACGCCAGTGATCGGCGAGCTGGTGTCCATCGAAAAGTCCAACCACTGTATGGGTATTGCCTGCGTCAATCGCCAAGAGCACGGTGGCCCCCCTTCACTGCGATGTTCACGGAAAATCAAGACCAATATCGAGGACACGCGCTGAGTGTGTGAGGGCACCGACCGAAATGAAATCCACGCCGGTTTCGGCGAGGGAACCCGCGGTATCGAGCGTCACCCCACCCGACACTTCGAGTGGAATCGCGCCCGCCACCAAAGCAACGGCGCGAGCGATCTCGTCGAGCGTCATATTGTCGAGCATGATCCGATCGGCCCCGGCGTTTATGGCTTCCTCGACCTGTTCCAGGCTGTCGCATTCAACTTCAACCATGCGCCCTGGCCACCGTGAACGGGCACGGTCAATCGCTCGAGCAATGCCTAATACCGCCAAGTGGTTGTCTTTGAACAGCACGGCATCGGACAATGAATCCCGATGATTCACACCGCCCCCGGCGCGAACTGCAGCCTTTTGCAATGATCGAATACCAGGAATGGTTTTGCGAGTGTCGAGCACGCGGGCCTTGCCTCGCGCCGCTCGAACGTATCGACGCGTCAAAGACGCCACTCCGGAGAGATGCCCTAGAAAATTGAGCGCAGTCCGTTCACCGGTGAGCACCGATCGAGTGTTACCCGAAATCGTGGCGATCACCATGCCGGGTTCGATCGGCTCGCCGTCATGCTTGTTCCAGACGATCTCCACCGTTGGATCGATTTGGGCGTACGTCTCGGTAACACACGCAGCGCCTGCGAGCACACCATCTTGGCGGCTCACAAGCCGCGCGCTGACAAACGAATCCTCCACCACCGCACACAGGGTCGTGAT
>SXHN01000092.1 GCA_005773635.1 Actinomycetota bacterium | reverse complement strand
TGATGGTAATGAAGATGCGATATCTCAGGCGAGTACGCCGAGGTGTATGGCGGTGCACACGCAACCCACTCAAGGTCGAGCCCGACTGGGATCCTCGTTCCAATTTCACCGGTATAGGAATCTGTCGGGTCGTCGAGCAATACCCCGAATGCCTCTACTCCTATCGACCAGTGTTCCATCGGAGTTTCGCAAATAAGTTCGCACCACAAACCTTCCGACCGCATCAGCATCGACGGTGCCTTCGGCTGAGGCACATCATGGGCTCGAACCGATACGGTGCCTCGCTCGGTCACGATGTAGATCCAACTCCAAGCGCAACGTTGATTGGGATACAAACCCGTGCGCACGAACCCGCCCACGGAGCCATCCGCAGACGCGAAATCGAAATACCAACTTTCGTTCCACCACCTGCCCGACCCTGGTGCGTGCGGGTGCTCCAACGAACGCAAGGATTCCATTGCGGATTCGGCGACTACGGAATCGGCACGTAGTACATGCCCGGATCAGGAACTTCAACGCCTTCAGGTGCGCCTTCGATCAATGACAAGAACGGATACAGATCCAGGCTGTCGCGTGGCACCGTCCAGTCTTGGAGCTCCGCGATTCCGGCAGCGACTGCAAACGGCCGCAAGAACGAAAAATACACATACGCACCACAGTCGATCTTCTCACTGCGCTCCATGGCGGCAATCGCTCGATACTGCGCGCGCTGCGCAGATTTAGCAGCGGCGGTGAGCTCGGCGATGCCCGCGTCATCGATCAACCGCAGTTCACCATCGGCAGAATCAAACAAGCCAAATGCCTGCACATGCGGCAGATAGTCATGGGGTTCGGTCACCGCAGTGCCAAAATCGGTCACTCCGAAACTCACACCGTCGAGAATAAATGCACACAACACCGTATTGAACGGCATTTCGGCTGCGACATTCGCACTCCACGCGAAGTCGCTCACTCCCATTTTCACGAAATGCCGCAACAACAACACACGTCCGTCGGGAAGGTGATACGGCCCACTGTCTTGATAGCCAGAGCGCGTATCAAACCACAACAGAAACTCATACGACGTCAACAATGCGTTGAGTCGTGAAATGCGAGAGAGGTGATCCGCGTCGACAATCGGCACACACTGCGAAGCAATCTCTTCGACGTATCGAGTAAACGGAGTCACCACACCATCGGCATCGGCAGCTTGCAGCGTGCCGTCATCACCGCGATATCCGCTCGCCGCACGCTTCCAGAAATCCAACACAGTCGCGGTGCGCACAAGATCTTGTTCGAAGTCGAGCATGCCCGCGCCCGCGAGCACCGTGCGACCAACGAAATGAAAATTCGCGATTGACCACATACGCACCGTGTCGATTTCGTTGCCGACAGTTCGGCCGGCGCGACCGATTTCCTCAGGCGACATCGCGGCCGCAATCTCCACCATCATTTCGGGGTAGCGACGATACGCCTCAACGCACGCCACAGTGATGTACGCGGTGATCGGAATCAACGCAGACTCCAACGCTGTGCGTTGCGATGTGAGGTTGAACGAAATTTCGCTGTGATACCGAATCAGCCGATTCACCTCGGCCTTGTCATAGCCCTCGGGCATAACTAGACCGGTCACGTTGCGGCTCTCAGCACACCGATTTCGCCGGAACAGTCGAGTTCCACGGCGTCGCCGTCTGCAACTTCTCCAGAAAGTTGCGACCCCATGATGCACGGCACTTGATATTCACGGCTCACGATCCCAATATGGCTCAGTGGCGTACCCGACAGACACACGACGCCCGCGAGGTCGTCGAAGATCGGCGCCAAGAAGGTCGCTCCCGCATCGTTCACGCAAGCAATCACGCCTTCTGCGCCGGTGTCCATGAGTTCGAGCACATCGACGGGAGCGTTCAAAACCCGCCAGATGCCCCTGACCGGGGCAGCGTCAAACACTTTCGTACCAGAAGCAAGGTGTGCAGTCATCGGCCGCGCACATTATCCCGCGTGCAACAAGACACCTTCATGCGTGAGGAGCCATCGCTTGATCGCCAAGTTCGCCGCCTGGCCGTCGTTGGTTCCTCCGTAACCTCCAAGCTGGCCCTTGGCTGCGATAACCCGATGACAAGGGACAATGAAAGGAACTGGGTTGTGAGCCATTGCGCTCCCCACTGCCCGCGCAGCTTTCGGGCGCCCCGCCATTCCAGCCAGTTCACCGTACGAAACGGTTTCGCCCCACCCCACTTCACGGTGCAGCGTGACGAGCGCGTCACGAGCAAATGAACCGGTCACGCGAACAAGGTCGACGTCACACTCAAACTCGCGTCGACGGCCGCCGAACCAACATTCGAGTTCGTCGGCAATACTCGGAACAATCTCATGGTCAGCACCTCCCACGATCGAGAGCCCGGCCTGCTGCGTCCAAACGATTGCATTCACTCCGGCCGCTCCTGCCACGACCGTAACTTCGCCGATCGGCGTGCTCTGGCGCCACCAAACCTCATTCACCGGGCAATAACCTCGACGCGCGCGTCGTTGAAACAAGCGCCGTCGCCAAGATCCGACAGCGTGTCGGGCACCAAGGCATTCACGCCGACGCCGTCCAACATCGCGTTGAGCCATACGCCTTTAGTCATAGAGACCACTCCCGGCCGAACATCATCATCGATGGTCACGGTGGTCTGCACCGATCCAGCTGCGTTGAATACGCGAACGTCGCAACCATCGGTGAGGCCGCGAAATGAGGCATCAACCGAATGAACTCGTATCGATACATCGGGAGAGTTGAACTCTCCAAATATCGAATTGATCAATCGCGGACTCGCCGGCGTTATCAACGTCAATGGGTACGGATCCTGAAGCTCTTCAAAACGAGGCACGGCGAAAATCGGAAGCGCGGCGAGATTCGCTTTGCCTGTGCTCGGCGTGCGCGTAGCGAACTGAATCACAGTGCCCGGCTCATGCAAAACTCTCGTCGCCAGAGGATCGCCGCCATCCTGTATGGATTGCGCTCGCAACTCGACGGAGCTCTGCGGGAACCGCTCACCATCAAAGCCAAGCCGTACTGCAAGCTGCACGGCCAGATCATGGTTGCTCAACGATTGACCAATGGGCTCAATGACTTTTGTCGTCGGCTGCAACACGTACGAACCGTACGAAACCGCGACGTCTTCGTACTCGTAGTTGGTGGTTGCTGGGAGCACCACGTCGGCCCAACGCGCAGTATCAGTGAGGACCTGCTCGTGCACGACAGTGAACAGATCCTCGCGTTCGAGCCCACGAACCACAGCATGTTGATTTGGGTTCATCACTACGGGGTTTGCACCCTGCACGAATAGCACCGAAATTGGTGGGTCGTAGTGCGGATCGACCAGTTTCGCTCCGAGCTCGTTCATGTTGAGGTGTCGCGGTCGTGGGGTGTGACGTTCTTGTGCAGCGCGACCTCCTGATCCAATGGGTGCAGCCTCCGATTGGCTCACCATCACACCAGCTCCGACCACTCCGAACTGACCCACGAGCGCGGGCAGGGCCATAACCGCTGCGCACGCGGATCCGCCGTTGCGCGTGCGTTCCAGCCCCCAGCCAGGACGCAACATTGCTGGCCTGATCGACGCCAGATCTCGAGCGATCGATTGAATATCATCGACTTCGATGCCGCATACATTCGCGGCACGATCCAGCGTCCACACACGAGCGGCGTCGAGAAATGGCTCGACACCTTCGACATGGGCCTCGACAAACGCTCGATCAATCCAGTCGCGAGCTTCGAGTTCACGCGCAATCGCGTACGCCAATACCACATCCGTGCCAGGCCGTACACCGACCCAGTGGTCGGCGCGCTTCGCTACTCCAGTTCGTCGGGGATCGATGACGATCAACCGAGCGCCGCGTTCGCGTTGCGCCACATTGAGCAACGGAAGCAGATGAGTATTGGAAACCGTCGGGTTTGCGCCCCACAAAATGATGAGCTTGCTATGCACAACGTCGGCGGCGTCTGCCGATGGCATATCTCCATAGGTGTACGCATACGCGAGGCCGTGAGTCAACGCACAGATCGTGTGATCGACTTCGGTCGCGCCAAGCCTGCGAAATAGCCGTTCGGTCAACACGCTTTGCAACGACGCCGCGGACGAGTTATAGACGTACGGCACAATCGACTCCGCGCCGTTCGCTGCTATAGCGGCGTGCATCCGTTCGACGACAACGTCCAGTGCTTCGTCCCAAGTCGCCGTTCGGAATTCTCCCGAGCCTTTCGGTCCACTACGAATCAGCGGGTTTTCAATGCGAATCGGCGAATAGACGCGCTCAGCATGGTGCTTGACCTTTTGACAAATAAAGCCATCCGTTAGGGGGTTCCCCGCCGCCGCCGCAATGTCAGTGATCCGGCCGTCCTGTACAGAAACAGCTAGTGAACAGGTGTCGGGGCAGTCCAGCGGGCACGACGTCTGCGCGGTGTAGGTCATGATCCGAGTCTCGCACTCCACGGCGCTCACAACCACGGAATTGCCAAAATCCTCCCAAATCGGAGGTACCGCCCCTCAGGGTCGGCGCAGAAATGCCGAAGTTCTGGGTATGGAGTGGAGTAGGGCTAATCGCCGCACGATTGGAGTGCGGATCGCCGCAATCACGGTCATGGCAATCACCGGATCGGTTGCGTTTGCCTCAAATACTGCTCCAACATCTGAGATCGCGGGACCAAATTTCACGAACCCCGCGACGACAAAGACTCCATCACCGAATTCGGCCAACGAACGCGGTTCAACGACGACCGCACCGCAGTCGCAGCGCACACCAACCAGCGATCGGCCAACTTCAACGTTAGCAACGGCACCAAACACAACTGCCGCTCCGCCATCGAAATCAAGTCCGGCGACAACCAACCCTGCGCCACCGGTAGTCGTCGCCACGGTCCCATCTACGACCACACCAACAGCCGTCCACGGCGGGTCAACTAGCGGAGGGGTCTACTGCAACGGTTGGATCACACGGGTTGCGCCCGCGAGCCACCTCACTGTCTACGACACAACGGGTGGTCGCTTGCCGACTGCTACTGACTGCGCAAACGCACACGCCTTCTATGACATTGCTGTGGCGTCCAACGCCAAATACAACGACATCAACGTCGCCAAAGCCAACAACTTCCGGCCCGGCGGTGATCCGCCGGGGCAATACGCACAGCACTACGTCAATTGGAACAAGACACCGGGTGTTGCTGACCCCACGAATCCCGAAGGCCTTGTGTACCACTTCGACGCTGCAGGAAACGCCACACTCATTGGTATCTACTTCTTCGAAAAGGGTGGACCACTCAATCAGCCGGCGGGGCCGTTAACCATCTGGCATTCACACACGCCATCCGCCGCGCGCATGTTGCACATTTGGACGTTCCCCGGAACGCGCGACCCGTTCGCACTCATGCTTTCTGGTGCGCGCTAAGGAATCAAGCCCAGGGCGCGAACTGCATCGCGTTCTTCACTGAGTTCGCCATTTGACGCATCGATTCGGGCTCGCGCCACATCGTTGAGATCGAGACCTTGCACCACCGTCCACTTGCCGTCGTTGGTGGTGACGGGAAGGCCGGTTATCAAGCCTTCCGGCGTACCGTACGACCCATCGGAGCAAACTCCCATGCTCACCCAATCGTTCGCCGGAGTTCCCAGCGCCCAATCCCGCACATGATCCACTGCGGCATTCGCCGCGCTTGCCGCACTCGACAAAC
>SXHN01000091.1 GCA_005773635.1 Actinomycetota bacterium | reverse complement strand
GGTCTTGTTGCTGACGATGGTTCTCGTCGGTTTTACGTCATCGGAGGCCTGGCCGTTCACCAGTTTTCATTTGTTCAGCCGTACCCGAGGTCGTTTCGTCGACGAGTGGGTGGCGGTGACCGTCGACACTTTCGGTGTTGAAGCACGCCTCCGATTCCTTGATCTACCTTTGGAGTTTCACAATTCGGAGCTTCGCCTCAAGCGATTCGGTGAGTTCACAATTCACGAGCGTAATTCGATCTGCGATGAGTGGATCGCCGCGATGCCGCGTAGAACGCTGATCTCACCGCCGTCGGAGCGCACGCAATTTCTTCGCATTTATCAGATTCGAAGAGACGTCGCTTCGAACGAGTCGACCGTTGGTGCATTGCGCTATGAGTGCGGGGCGAATGCTCCATGAATTGGATACGCAACGTCGTTGTAAACAGCAACGCTTGGTTCGATGGAAATGAATCGGAACGTCGAGTTCGAATCACAATGTCGCTGTTTGCGGTGTTGATGGCCGTGCGCATCGGAGCCACCCGATTTACACCGATGGCCCGCATCCCTTCGTCATTGTTTGATCCCCCTTGGTATCTCAGGGCATTGGATCGACCACCGAGCATTGCGGTCATCGTGATACTGCAAGGAATAGGCGTTGTGTGCGCGCTCGGGGCGGCAGTAGCACGCCGCCCGAGACTGATGTTCACGATCGCATGGTTGAGCTACTTGCTATTGGCCGGACTGCGAGCGAGTAGAGGCAAGATCATTCACCCAGACGCACTCCCATTGCTCGCAATGATCCCGCTGCTGTTTGCTCCTAACGATGCCAGCTTTCGCGGGCACCGAAGATCAGGCCGTGAGGGAGCCCCGATTCGAACTGCAATAGCAGTAGTTGCGTTGTCGTACTTTTTCACGGGATATCACAAAATTGCCGTAAGTGGCTTGAGTTGGGTATTCAGCGACAATATGCGTTGGGTTTTGACGAGTGGCGTTCGTGCGAACGGCGTGCCTGCCCCGTCGCTTGGTGCGTGGATCGCGAATCATGCTCTCTTCGCTCAAGGAGCTGCAGCCGTGACGGTGTTGGTGGAGCTCGGCGCGGTTGCAACGTTGGTATGGAGCAAGACGCGCGTGCCCTTCGCGATTGGCGCCACGCTGCTGCACACCGGCATCTGGTTGTTCTTGAATCTTGACTATTCGATGTGGGTTGCAACGGTATGGATTGTGATGGTGGATTGGGACTCGGTTTTGGGCCGGTCGAGGATTGTGGCTGTTGAGTCGCCGAGCGTCCAGACGTGATCTGATACAACTCAGGCATGAAAGCTCTCACCTACGAAGGCCCGCATTCGATCAGATATTCGGAGATGCGCGACGCGGTGCCGATGGGAGACCGCGGTGCGGTTGTTGAAGTCTCGCTCTGCGGAATTTGCGGGAGTGATCTACATATCTATGGCGGTCACGGCTTCACCCCAGAGTTGGGGTACTGCGTTGGTCACGAGGCCGTTGGAGTTGTGGCCGCGATCGGTCACGGAGTTGAGCAAATCAAGGTGGGTGACCGTGTGATGGTTCCCGCGTCGGTGGGCTGCGGAACGTGCAACCCGTGTCGGGTCGGAATGGTCATTTCGTGTGAGCGCGGGGCTGCTGGCTGTTACGGACTTGGCCCCAGGTTGCAGGGAAGTCAAGCCGAGGCCGTGGCGGTGCCCTTTGCAGATTCGAACCTCGTGCGAATCGATGACTCCATCAGTGACGAGGCGGCGGTGGTGTTAAGCGACAATCTGCCTACCGCTTGGTTTGGCGCTCGACGCGCACGGATTGCGCCCGGCGACACTGTTGCCGTCGTTGGTTTGGGCCCCGTTGGATTGATGAGTATCGCGTCGGCATTTGCGATGGGAGCGGCGCGAGTGTTTGCCATTGATCTGGTCGCGGATCGTCGCTCACGCGCCGAAGCCCTTGGGGCCGAAGCATTCGATGCGGCTGATGCGCGCGCCGCGATCGCCGAATCCACACGGGGACGCAAATGTGATGTCGTGCTCGAAGCAGTGGGGGCCGATGCCACCATTCAACTCTCAATTGATCTCGCTGGCGTTGGAGGCAGAGTGTCGGTTGTGGGTGTAAATCAAACGCGTGCGTTCCCGTTTGATATGCAGAAAGTGCAGGTGTTCAATTTGGAATTCACGATTGGTTTATGTTCGGTGCAATACGAACTGCCGACGTTGCTGCGGCTGGTGAGTGCGGGCAAGATCAAACCTGAGGTCGTGGTCTCGCATCGAATGCAGTTGCGAGATGGCGCTGACGCCTATGCGATGTTTGCAAATCGCACCGACGGAGTGAGCAAAGTTGTACTCACTCCAAACTAAGCAGTAGGTATTTTGCGTTTACCCGCGCGTTCTGCCATCGACGTCAAGGCGTCAATGAATTCAGATGCTTCTGCTGGCGCGGTGGCCGCTGCAGCAGCGAGATGGCTGCGAAACCTACCGACATCGAGGTGCCCGTCGCGAATGCGTTTCGACTGCCGCACCGCTAGCGGAGGTTGACGAAGATCTTTGACGATGCCAACCATTGCTCCGAGGCGCAGCACCCAATACGTAGGGTCGTACTCCCACCAGCGAAACCCTTGTCGGGCACAGGCAGGGTAGTGGTGGTGATTGTTGTGCCAACCTTCGCCACCGGTGAAGAATGCTACGAACCAATTGTTGCGGCTGGTATCGCCCGTGGCGTAACGGCGCTTACCCCACACATGTGCGAGCGAGTTCACACAGAACGTCATGTGCCACAGCAACACGGTTGACGCGAAGAAGCCGACGATGAGGCCGCTCCATCCTGCGTAGATAAAGCTCGCGATGCCAAGAGCCCATGGTGCAACCCAGTCGTGCTTGTTCAGCCATACAAGCTCGGGATACTTCGCGAAGTCTTTGATGTTGTCGTAGTCGGTTTCGCCGTACGCGTCGCACAGAATCCAGCCAATATGCGACCACCAGAAGCCTTTTTGGGGTGAGTGCGGATCGCGTGCCGTGTCGGAGTAGCGGTGATGGTCTCGATGGTGAGCGGCCCACCATAAGACGCCCTTTTGCGCCGCCGACGTGCCGATAAACGCCAAGATGAATTGTGGCACCCGCGCAAGTTTGTACGACCGATGCGAGAAATACCGGTGGTAGCCCGCGGTGATACCGAACATGCGAACCAGATACGAGACGATGCCAAGGATCAACGCTTCGCGGCTGATGCCAGTGAAGTAGGCAAGAAATGGCAGGAGGTTGGCGATGATGAACGGGGTCGAAGATCGCCAGCCGTAGGGGTGCCGATCACGTGGGGTTGCCAGCATGCGAACAAGGCTACCTACCGGAAGGTAGGGAGGCCGGTCGCGAGCGGAATCTCACGATGACCAGCACAAATGGCTCCGTGCGGCGATTACCGTGCGGCCATGTCATCAGCTATTCCCAGCGGCGCAGTGCAGCGTTCGAAACCTCGGAATTTTTCTCCATGGGCCTACTGGCAGCTACGCCTTGGAGCCAGCGGCCGTAGCCAACCGCACACTGTGTGCACTCGACAGGAATTGATGCGCCTGCTCGGACCGATGCCTGATGCGGTACCGCTCGACATAGAAGTGACCAGCAGTGTCGATTGTGGTGAGTACCGCCGAGATCGTGTGGTGTTCGATGTTGAAGCTGCAATGTCGGTTCCGGCGTATCTTCTGGTGCCGCACGATCGAGCAACTCCCGGCCCCGCGATTCTCGCGATACACGGTCACGGACCAGGCAAAGCAACGGTGTGTGGCCTCGATGACAACGACGTGAAGCAGCGCCGCGATATTGATGCCTGCCGTGGTGATTACGGACACCAGCTTGCCCGGCGCGGCTACGTGGTGCTCGCCCCAGATTTGCGCGCGTTTGGTGAACGGCAAGATCCGCAATGGGATCCGCACACTCACAAGTACGATTGCGATTGGAATTTGGTGTGCGCAGTGATGGCTGGCGTCAACCCGCTAGCCCAAAATCTGTGGGATTTGCAACGGTGCCTCGATGTATTGACGCAACATCCGCAGGTCGATCCGCAGCGCGTCGGCGTGGCCGGGTTTTCGTACGGCGCCACGATGGCATTGGTCCTGACCGCGGTCGATGAACGAGTTCGCGCCGCGGTAGTCAGCGGATTTCTGTCATCGTGGGCGGCGGCGCATCGTGTGCCGTGGAACATGTGCGGGTCGCAAGTGATGTGGGGGCAACTCGGTGCTATCGAACATGTCGACCTTGCTGCACTCGTGCTGCCGCGACCGTTGTTGGTCGAGTCGGGCATCGACGATGACATCTTCCCGGTTGCAGCGGCGCGTGAGACTGTGAGTGCGCTGCGAGCCCAGTTTGACGACCTGGGTAATGAACTCAAACTTGTGCACGACATCTTTGTTGGTGGGCATCGCTGGAATGGCGACCTGGTAACAGACTTCTTGCGCAGCGCGCTCGCGTAACGTAAGACCGATGTCTGCTGCCCCCGAATCCCGACTCGTTGAACTCGGTCTTGTGTTGCCGGGTCCGTTTCCGCCCCACGAACCGCTCGATGCAGTTATGATGTATGGCGGGCGAGCGCGCACGTCCGGTCAGCTCCCACGCGACCTCAATGGTGAAATTGTGTGTGGGCTACTCGGCGGGACTGGCACCGATGGTGTCGATGTGAGCGTCGGCATGATTGCCGCCCGTTGGTGCGCGCTCAACGCGCTCTCGGTATTGCGAGCGGAACTTGGTTCGCTTGACAAGATTGATCGCGTGCTGACCGTGTTGGGGTTTGTGGCATCTGCGCCAGGATTTCACATGCAACCTGCAGTTATCGATGGCGCATCGGCAGTGCTGCACGATGTGTTTGGCGAACGAGGGCGACACTCTCGTTCGGCAGTTGGCGTGGCTGCGCTACCTCGTGGGGGAGCCGTCGAGATTGAAGTTGAAGTGGCGCTGAAGTAACGCGCGGCGGCGTATCCCACTACGTCGAAATCAAAAGCCAGGGAGCCCAGGGCAGTAGTGGCCTGCGAGCCAGCCGCCATCAACGAGAAAGTCGGCGCCGGTGCAGCCGCGGCTGTCTTGCGACAATAAGAACATGGTCATGCGAGCAGCATCGCTGGCGTCAGTCGGCTCTGGCAATACCGGCTTCGGGGCACCCGCAAGATATCTACCCACATCGATCTGGTCGAGAAACGGCTGCACCATCATGGGGTTTCCCATCGCGGGACACACTGCGTTTACCCGAATGTTGTCGCGTCCTAATTCGATTGCCGCAGCTTTCGTCAGCCCTCGCACTGCAAATTTGCTGGCTCCGTAGAGTCCGACACTGTTCATCGCCGCGACGCCGTCGATGCTCGCGATATTTACGATCGAGCCGATGCCATTGTCTCGCATCGGGCCGATTGTCGAACGGATGCCGAGAAATGTGCCGATAACGTTGACGTTCAGTACCGTCGCAGCCTGAGCGACGGTCGTGGTTTCGATTGGCGCCATGAGCAGTACTCCAGCATTGTTGACCATTCCCGTGATCTTGGTGAACTGCTGCAAGGTTTTGGCGATTGCCGACTCCCACTGCGATTCATCGGTGACATCAAGGGAACAATAGATGGAGGGGCCGACGAGAGTTTCCGCGAACGCCCGACCCTGTTCATCGAGCACGTCTGTTACGACAACGCTTGCGCCGGCTGCACTCGCTTGCTGTGCGATTTCAGCGCCGAGGCCCTGCGCGGCGCCTGTGATCAGAATTACTTCGCCTTCGAGGTTTGCCATAGTTCTTAGCGTAACTCCGCCAGCTCCTACTGCTTACCGTGGTGTCATGACAGTGTGAATCGCCTCAATTCGGATGCGGTGCGACGCAGATAGGGTGGCGCCGTGAGCCCAAAGATCACGTTCATCGGCGGAGGTTCGTACCAATGGGGTCCGAAGCTCTTGCTCGATCTCGCGAATACCGCTTCGTTGCGCGACGCCGAAGTCGCGCTGCACGACATCAATATTCAACCCTTACCGAAGATGCTCCAACTCGTCGATCGCGTGCGCGAGAGCCGCGGTTTGCGGTGGCGGGCTTCGGCAACCGGCGATCGAAGGACTGCGTTGGCCGGGGCCGATTTTGTGATTGTGTGCATTTCAACTGGCGCGCTCACCAGCATGGCCGTCGACATCGAGGTGCCGGAGAAATATGGTCTCCGTCAGTCGGTCGGCGACAGCGTTGGCCCCGGTGGCATCAACCGTGCGCTGCGCAACATTCCAGTGATGGTTGGAATTGCACGCGATATGGAAGAACTATGCCCCGATGCATGGTTGCTCAACCTCACGAACCCAATGACAACCCTGACGCGCAGTGTGCTAGCGGCTACTGAAATCGAAGCCGTTGGATTGTGTCATGAAGTGACCGGTGTCCAGTTTCAGCTTTCGATGTTGCTCGGCTGCGATTTTCGGGAGATGCAGCTTGACGTCTGTGGGGTCAATCATCTCCCGTTGATTACATCGCTGCACATTGGCGGCGTGGACGGTCTCGAATTACTGGCAGACAAGCTCGAAGACCTCGATGGCTTCGGAGAAGAAACGCTCTCGCTTCCAAACATGTTCGGTGCACATGAAATTGCAAGTTCAGGTGGTGAATGGACCAAAGCGGGGCTTCTTGATCAACACCGTGTGAAGCTCGAACTCTTCCGCCGTTTCGGTGTGTTGCCGGCCGCAGGCGATCGACACTTGGTAGAATTCTTCCCGAATTTCCTCACCGAAACCTCGGGTTGGGGCGAGCGTTGGGGTGTCGATCTCACCACCATTGCTACCCGCGAGGAGTCTCAGCGCGGCTACGTCCATGAATTGGATGAGCTCCTCGTTGCCTCGGAGATACCGCGGACTCCATCTGGCGAAATGGTCGCGGCACTCATCGATTCTCGTGTGCGCGACAAGGCCCGCGAGTTCCCGTTGAATGTCGGCAATGTTGGTCAGGTTGGCGACCTGCCG
>SXHN01000090.1 GCA_005773635.1 Actinomycetota bacterium | reverse complement strand
GGCAACGACGGCAATCACCCGGTCGTTTCTGATGATTTCGTAGTTCGGGGCAGACCCGGAATTGTCCGTTGCGGTCGACCACGTAATTGTCGTTGTGCTCTTCGCTCTAAAACTGCCAGGTTTTGTTGGCGCCGTGGTATCACCCGGACAGAATCGAGCAAAGCCGCCGAGCCACGCGCCTGCGGCACCTTCGATAATGTCGCCGCCAACCCATAAACACCCTGCCGTATCAGCAGTGAGTTCCCATGCGCCTTCACTCGTCGCAGCCGTTTTCCAAAGGGGTGAAAACGAGGGCACGCGCTGCAATGTCGCGGGGTCGAACAAACCAACCCAGCGAATGCGATCGACCCGGGTGTGGTTGGCGTCAAGTATTGACCAACCTTCACAATGGCAGCCAACGGCCAACAAGCCATTGATCGCCGTCAGCGCCTGGATGTCGCCGTGGAGCGCCATCTTGGCACTTCGGCGGAAGTTGAGCTGGTCGTCGTACTGGGCTAGCCACTTCTGATTGCCGCCGTGAAAAATCATTCCGTTCAACTGGGTGATCGCCATTTGATTGAATTTCGTTGTGACATTGAAGCGAGGCGTACCAAGGCCCGTGACGAGCGAGCCGTCGACGACGTTCAGTACGGCGATTCCCGGACTCGGCGCCATCGACGCATCGAGCGTCCCCACACTCTCGAAGAAGCCAGCAAGATAGACGCGGGTGCCGTCACTCGATGGCGAAATGTCCATTGGGGTGCCGTCGGTGTATACCCGCCAATTGGGATCGGGTGTGCCGTCAGCGGCCGAGACCCTTGATACGCCACCCACAACGACTTCGTTATACGTCGGCCCGCCAGTCACTTTGGAGAAGCTGCCAGCAACATAGACCCAGTCACCTTGCACCATCATCGCTCGCGCGTAGGGGCGCGGAGAGCCGAAACGGGTCCCGCTTAATTTCGCGCTCCAACCCGGATCGACAGCGCCGGTCACGGGATCGAGCATCGCGAGCCCCGCGGTATTTGGCGCGCCATTCACGTGTGTGAAATTGCCGGCGATGATCAGCTTGCCATTCGGTGCTTGCGCAACGTCGAACACTGCACCGTCGAGCACGGGTCGAAAGGGTTGCTTCCATATCATCGTGTTGACATCGAACGCGGCTAACCATGGCTGGCTTACAGTCCCGCCGTTCCTGCCGTGTTTTACCGCACTGAACTTGCCGCCCACAAACATTGTGTTATTGACTTGTGCCAGTCCGTACACCGCACTTGCGCCACTGGGGTCGGGATCAGTGCTGGGCATCGTCGGGTTGACGACGCCCCAAGTTGAAACCTGCGGAATCGATGACGGGATTCTTGAACGTACTTCTGCTGCTCGGCCGGCGGCTGGCAGCGACGTGAACCCTGCCGTCGCATCTGAAACCTTGGGGCGAACGAAGACTTGGGTGAACGGCACGGCCATGGAACCGCCCGTTGTCTTGGACCACAAGAATGACGCATAGCCACTTGTGCCTTTCACGGCTTTGCCATAGGCAAAGCCCTGTTTCGACGCATGCCACGCGAGTGGTGCGGTGTGTACTCGACGCCACTGGTCATCGAGTTGCACGTTGTACGTGGATTGTCTGCGCCATGAACCGCTCGGCCCAACGTTGGCCGCGCTGCCCGAGTCGAATTGCACATTCTTCAGCGATTGTCCGCTATCCATTTCCCACGTAAAGGATTTGAGCGCATAGGTACGCATTCTGGCTTCTTGCCATGATGTACCGGCTTTGTCTCTACTTCGTCGCAGGCGTATCCCATCGCCGAAGTACTCAAAGCTGCGCCCGGCAAACAGTGCGTTCACCGTTTCCGAAGAAACGGTCGCCGGCGCGAATGCTTTGGTTCCCGAAGGAATCATGCGCACTGAGGATGCGCTGCCTTGGCCAGCCCAATCGAACGTCCAATTCTCGCGGCCACGCCCGATCAATACCCAACCGCCGCCATCGGTCACCATGTCGCAGTAGAACACCTGGGGCGTCTTGAGCTGTGCCGTGAGAAGCCAGTACTGGCCACTACGAGATGTCGGAAACGACTGGCGAATTGCCCAGCATGACGGCGCCGCGGTGAGTGAGCTGCTTCCATTGCGAGTGGTCCAGGTCGCCGCAGAGGCATCAGGTTGATTGTCTGCGCCAAATGACGCGATTGTGCCTGCGACCAACAACGTCGCAAGCCACACGCGAGTGGGCGTAGAGGAATGAGAATGCCCGATACCAGCCATCTCGTGATTGTCGAACCCAATTGGGAGCAAGCGAATGGGTCATGTGGCCTATCGGGCAGGTGGCGGCGGTGTCGACGCGAGTACGGTAGAGCGTCCTTTGACCTGAGCAGACCGCCATGATTGAGCCTCCTGATTCGCGATGCAGTATCGACTCCGCCGCCTTCCGGCGCGATTCATCGCGCTGCTT
Organism: Actinomycetota bacterium; assembly: GCA_005773635.1. Taxonomy (GTDB): domain Bacteria; phylum Actinomycetota; class Acidimicrobiia; order IMCC26256; family PALSA-610; genus F1-120-MAGs023. The sequence continues at coordinate 5,651 of SXHN01000090.1, read as the reverse complement.
CGCGCAGATGCTTCTGGTGTCCGCGCAGGCTTTGTCGCGCTGGTAGTGAGCAGTATCACTGGTCTCGTCGCCGGTGTGATCCTCGCCAACAACACCGACACTCTGGAGCGACGACCGGGGTTGCTGTTGCTTGTGCCCGCCGCAGTGGGTATGCGCGGCAACGTGTTCGGTGCGCTGTCGAGCCGCTTGGGCACCGCTGTACATATGGGGACGTTTCGGATTTCGAAACGGTTGGATACTGACGTTGGTCAGAATCTTGGTGCTTCGGTACTGCTCAGTGTTTCGTTGTCGCTGATTCTTGGGGTCGCGGCGAAGGGTTTTGCGGTGGTGTTCGGAGTCGCGAACGCAATCTCGTTGTCTGATTTCATCGTGGTCTCGGTGGTAGGCGGGCTGATCCCCATCGCTGTCGTGATGGCCATCACGATTGGCGTGAGTGCGCTCAGCGCTCGGCGAGGATGGGATCTCGATAACGTTGCTGCGCCGATCGTGACTGCAGCCGCGGACTCGATCACGCTGCCAAGCTTGATTCTGGCGACCGTGTTGATTGGTCGCTCATGGGTGACGCCCATGTTGGCGATCGCGAGCACTGTCGTGGGAGTCGCAGCATTGCTTGGCGGGCTGCGGGCGCGCAGGTACCCTCTCCTGCAACGAATTGTGCAGGAATCAACACCCGTATTGGTGCTCTCGGGATTGATCAGTTTGTTGGCAGGCAAGGTGGAACAGGCTGGTCTCGAACCGCTGCTGAAGTATGAGATCTTGTTGCTGTTGTTGCCTCCGCTGCTCTCGATTTCTGGGTCGTTGGCTGGCATCTTTTCTTGTCGTCTCGGTTCGAAGCTCCATCTCGGAATGGTCGATCCTCGTCGTCGCTCACTGAGCGCGATTCTCGACGACATCTTGTTCGTTTACTTGTTGGCGTTATCCATCTTTATGTTGCTTGGCGCGACCACTGCGGTTGTAGGTATGCAGTTTCAATTCGAAGGTCTGAGCGTCATCGTCGTGGTGGCGATCTCCCTGCTCGCAGGGTTACTGGCGACCACGTTTACCAACGTCGTCGCGTATTTCACCGCGTTTGCGACCTATCGCTACTCCCTCGACCCTGACAACTTTGGCATTCCGATCACCGCGGCATTTTCCGACTTTCTGGGCGCGGTGTCGTTTGTGCTTGTGATCACACTCTTTCAGCTCAGTTAGTTACGCAGTTTGCATCTTTGCCGCTCCCTACTACGCTCGACATGAACAGGCTTATGGACGACAGACCGAGAAATCTCAAAGCAATGTTGTCGGAGACGAAAGACACCTCCGAACTTATGGTCGATCTGGCCTACGCCGCATTGTTTTATGGCGACGACGACATGGCCGACGAAGTCATTGACCTTGAAACGAGGTTGTCGGAACTCGTTCACGAAATGCGAGCGGTTTGCGTGATGGCAGCGCGTTCACCTCGTGATGCCGAACAGATGTCGAGTGTGCTGCATCTTGTCTCAGCGATCGAACGTATGGGCAACGCCGCGGTCGATGTCGCGAAGATCGTTACTCACAAACTCGGAATACCCATCGCGTTGGTCGCGGATCTGGCGGCTGCCCACGAAGTATCGCATCGCGTGCGAGTGCGCGAACAATCTCACCTCGATGGCCGCTCGCTCGATGAGCTTGAGTTGCCGGTTGAGACCGGGCTGCGAGTGGTTGCGATTCGCCGGAATCGTGAATGGATCGCTGACCCCGATGATGATGAGGTGTTGCGCTCTGGTGATGTGCTCATCGCTCGAGGGCCAAGTGAAGGTATTCCTGAACTTCGGGAACTTGCGGGGGCTCCGGAGTGGCGAGCGGTGGTCGCCGACGGGAGCCAACCTCTTACCGATCTCGATCGCGCGGTGGACGTGTTGGTCGAAATGAAGAACCTGTCCGAAGCCGCAGTGGCGTTGGCGTATTCGGCGCTGATGTACAAAGACTCGGGTTTGGCTGCTGAGGTGTCGTCGCTTGAAGACCGCCTAGATGAGATGCGTGAGCATCTCGAAGTATGGGTATTGCGATCTGCCGCTGAGGCCGTCGATCCTGCTCAACTACGCGGATTGTTGCATCTGGGCGCGTCGGCTGAAGAGATCGGCGATGCCGCGCAGCAAATGGTGTGGCTGGTGGAGGAGGGCGAGGAGCTGCATCCCGTATTGCAAGCAGCATTGGGCGACACCGATGATGTTGTCATTCGTATGCCGGTTGCACCGGGCTCATCGCTTGATGGCGTGCAACTGACAACGACGCAACTGGGAGACGACACGGGGTTTCATCTGCTCGCGTTGCGTCGAGTCGGGCGCTACGTCTACCGACCCAGGTCGGGTGTCACAATCCAAGCCGGCGATGACCTGCTCGCACGTGGCCCGTGGGAGGGCCGCGACGACCTCGCCGAACAGTGCGGCCACCGCCTCATCGACGACGAAGACACCGGCACCTTCGATTTGGAACCGCTCGCTCGCTAGCGGAGGCGCTACGTCTTGTCGCAGATGTAACGGCCGGAATCGCGCAATTCGACGCATGTGCCGAGGCGATTGTCGACGATCGCGAAGGCACCCGCAATGGAAGCCACCATGATCAGTATCCCAACTGCGACGCCTGCACCTCGGCGATGGATTGCAGTATGCGGATCCAACATGACGAAGCCCAAGATGACGCCGCCCACCAAACCTCCGAGGTGGCCCCCAATGCTCACATTGGGTTGAGTGAACGTAAGCAGTAAATTGATTCCGAGCAACGGTCCCCAGCCCGTCTGCCAAAACGAAAGGCCGCGCTGGCGCAAGGCAACGGTCGCCGCCGCTGCAAGCCCGAATACTGCACCGGAAGCGCCACCCGCGACTCCGTTGTCGAGCAGGATGGACCCGAATGATCCGGCGAACATCGAAGCGAAATACAACGTTACGTACCGGCCGCGCCCGATGCCGTCTTCGAGCTGTTCTCCCAGCCGCCACAGGATGAACATGTTGAACAGAATATGGATGATGCCGTAGTGCACGAACCCCGAGGTCAACGGTTGCCACCAGTCGCCGGCTGCCAACCCGACATCCGATAGACCGAATTTGAGATCGAAGGACGTGACTGAACCTCCGGAGAAGGCGTTGCCGCCACCGCCGTTATCGGCGGCCTTGGCGACGAACATCAAGATGTTGACAACGATGATCGCCTTGGTGACGAGCATCGGATCGCGCAGTGCCCGCTTGACCTGTTGTGACATTGGAGGTTGCGCGGCTTTGATGCATTCCCAACAGTGCGAACCAACTGATGCCTGGTGCAGACACTCGGGGCACGCGTAGCGGCCACAACGGGTGCAGCGTCGACCAGTGGCGCGATCTTGGTGCAAGAAACAGGTGGTGGGTTGTGTGATCGGAGGTGGTTCAGGAAACGTCATTGCGCACCAGGTTAGGTCGCGCTACTGCATAATCGTTGCGCGGTAGCTTCGCTGAATGACCAGCGCCGCGGCACCGATGCAACGAACTACAGCGGTGACGGGCCTCACCAGCGCTGAAGTCGCGCAGCGCCGAGCGGCCGGGCAAAGCAACGATACCGGCGAGCGCACCAGCCGCACGATCGCCGAGATCATCCGAGCCAACGTGCTGACGCGCTTCAACGCCATTTTGGGCGCGATGTTTGTGATCATCGTGCTGACCGGTGAGGTTGCCGATGCGTTGTTTGGTGTGGTGCTGGTGGCGAATGCGCTGATTGGAATCGTGCAGGAGTGGTTGGCGAAAAAGAAGCTCGACTCGCTGGCAGTGTTGAGCGCCCCTCGAGCGATGGTGGTGCGCGATGGGGTCGTCGCCGAGATAATGATTGAAACCGTCGTGCTCGACGACCTCATCGAGTTGCGAACCGGCGATCAGATCTGCGCCGACGGCGTCGTGACTGCAACCGAAGGTGTTGAAGTCGACGAGTCGCTGCTTACCGGCGAAAGCGATCCGATCTTGAAATTCCCTGGCGACGAGGTGCTGTCGGGCGCGATCGTGGTGGCTGGCAGCGGGAGGTTTCAAGCGACACGTGTGGGTACCGATGCCTACGCCCGGAAACTCGCCGCGGAAGCGCGACGATTTACCGTTGTGCAGTCCGAGTTGCAAAACGGAACGAACCAGATCTTGCGTTGGGTCACCTACGCACTTGTGCCCACAGTGGCATTGTTGTTATGGAGTCAGCTGCGACTGCCAGGCAAGACGCACGACAAACTTCCAGGCGTGGTTGCAGGCGTCGTTGCGATGGTGCCAGAAGGGCTCGTGCTGTTGACGAGCTTCGCATTTTTGTTGGCTGCGCGCGGGTTAGCGAAACGCAACGTGCTGGTACAAGAACTCCCGGCCGTCGAAGGGCTTGCGCGCGTCGACATTGTCTGTGTCGACAAGACCGGCACAGTCACCGAAGGCATCATCGAATACCGCGAATTCGAACTGTGCGCCCAAGCGCGCGACGTTGTGGATCCAGCGCACGTGGCCCACGCCTTGGGTGCACTTGCGGCCGACGAGCACGGCAATGCCACAATGCACGCGATCTCGCAGGTGCTCGCAGATCCGCAATGGAGTCGGCGCGTAGCCGTTCCGTTTTCATCGAGTCGAAAATGGAGCGCGGCGGCGTTTGAAGATCGCGATACGTGGTTCATCGGCGCGCCCGAGATGTTGTGGGCTGCACGCGGCGAGGACGACGCGGTGCTCGTTCGAGCCAATGAAATTGCCGCGAGCGGTCAGCGCGTGCTGCTACTTGCACGTTCCGTCGAAACACCCAGCGATCAGGGGCTTCCTGGAGATTTGTTGGCAGTTGCATTCGTGAGTTTCGAAGAACGGATTCGGCCCGATGCTCCTGAGACGTTTCGATATTTCGCAGAGCAGGGTGTCGCATTACGGGTGATTTCTGGCGACAATCCGGTCACCGTCGCTGCGGTCGCGCAACGCGCCGGCATTCCAAACGCGGATCGAGTCTTTGATGCGCGGAATTTGCCCGACGATCAAGAGGCATTGGCCGACATCCTCGAACACAACGTCGTGTTTGGTCGGGTCACTCCTCACCAAAAGCGTGCGATGGTACAAGCGTTGCAATCACGCGGTCACGTTGTCGCGATGACCGGTGATGGCGTCAATGATGCCCTTGCACTCAAGGATGCCGACATCGGCATTGCCATGGGTAACGGTGCGGCTGCGACGCGAGCGGTCGCGCAGCTGGTATTGCTCGACAGTCAATTTTCGCGAATGCCGGGTGTCGTGGCAGAAGGTCGGCGAGTGATCGCGAACGTGGAGCGAGTTTCCAATCTCTACGTGACGAAGACTGTGTACGCATTCTTGATCGCGTTGAGTTCGGGGTTGTTGCGCTGGAAGTATCCGTTTCTTCCGCGACATTTCACGGTGATTTCGACGTTGACGATCGGTATTCCATCGTTCTTCTTGGCAGTCGCTCCGAACACTCGGCGTTATGTGCCGGGGTTTGTTCGTCGAGTCCTTCGGTTTACCGTACCCGCCGGAACTGTCGCGGCGGTGGCAACCTTGACCTGCTATGGAATCGTTCGCCACTTGGCGAATATGACTGTCGAACGGGCCGCCGCGATTTCGGCGTTGGTCTTGATGGGTTGTGGCCTTTGGGTGCTGCTGATGCTGGCGCGACCGCTCACTGTGCATCGGGGCGCGCTAGTGGCTGTG
>SXHN01000089.1 GCA_005773635.1 Actinomycetota bacterium | reverse complement strand
GCCGTTCCAGGTCGTAGTGCCGACGAACTTCAAGATCTTCGACGTCAACAACAATGTCATCTCCTACGGCGGACGCCAGCCGATGAACAACAGCCACCTCACCGCAGGTGCATACAGCTACACCGAGACGCTGCCGCTCGCGGCGAACCGCATTGAAGTGGAAGCACAAGTCACCTTCTCCCAAGGCGATTACTACTTCGCCGAGCTGACCTCGCTTCAGCCCGGAAACAACCCGTTGACATTGAGTTTCGATCACAGCCCCGCGAAAGTCACAGTGTCGGGAACTGCCCTGACAAACGGCGTGCCGACAACGAGCAACGTCTTTTTCTCATTCACGCAATATGACGTGCACAATGCGATGATCGGTGGCGGCGCGTCCATCACCGCAACCGCTCCGAACGCATCTACCGGTGCATACTCAAAGACGTTGACGATGACGGCAAAGACCACGCGGGTCGCAATTGAGGCGTATCTCGAAATCGATCCCGCGCAAAAGGTCACCGTCCCCGATATCATCGGGATAGTCACCAACGGTACCTATAGTGCCACAGCAAATTTGGATATCTCCGTCTTCGAAGCCACGGTCCACGGCGTAATCTCCAGCCTCGGCGTGCCGATCGCCGACACCAATCCGGCGGCAGTCCTGAATTTCTTTGCACTCGATGAGAACAACAACTTTGTAGCAGGTTCTTCGCGCAGCCATGAGGTGCTGACGGGGGCTGGCGGTACATACTCGCTCACGTTGAGAAATCTCCCAGCGGCCTCACGTGTGGTGTACGTATACACCACACTGAACACACCGGTGGGCGATGTCACGATTCAGGATTCATTCGCGGTCACTCCACTCGGGGTCAACGACTTCACGTTCAGTCCAGATACCGCGGTGGTCACATTGGACGGTACGGCCCTGAATAACGGAGTCCCGATCACCGACTTGAGCGGCGGAAGCGATTCCGAAGGTCTCACCTTCATCGTGTCGACGACGAATGTCTACGGCGGAACCGACAGTTTCTCACGCGACGCCAATTACGACGAGTCCACAGGCGAATTTTCGTTCAGCGTGCCGATCCAAGCCGGGACTTCGGTGAGATTCTGCACCGATGAGACCTTCGCAGTGCAATGCACAGCGAATGAGAGTTTCCCGGCAGGCACCCACACGCGCAGACTCGACTTTGACGTTGACCCCACCACGACACTCGTGCAGCTTGATCTGACTGTGACCGAGGCTGGGGCCCCGTACACCGATGACTCCGAAATCGAAGTCATTGGCTATACGTTCGATCCGAACAACTTCGCGCAAGACCCGCCATACACCAGAGGCGGCGCGAACACTCAGATCGTCGACGACAGCAACGGTCGCTACCTACTCGACGTCCCAGTGCTCGCGTCGTCACGGTTCGTCACTGTTTCAGTGCGGCCGGTTGGTGGAGGCACACCGTACGTCCGAACATTCGAACGAATCTCTGGAAATCCAGATACGTTCACGTTCGAAATCGATCTCCAAGCCGCGTGGTTCCAACAGCACGTGGGGTTGCACACAATCGCACCATGTCTCCCCGCGACGGTGACGCGAAAGGTCACCATTTGGGAGGTACCAGATGGCACAACCGGCCAGGACTACGACATCGACGACAGAACCTGGCCAAACGGAACGAACCTTGGTTCGTATGCCGTCGTACCTGACCCATTCACTGGCGAGTACGACCTGTCGGTACAACTGCCACCTGGCACCGAAGCGGTCGCTGAAGTCATTGAAAACCCGTCGTACTATCCCGCGAATTTCATCGGCCAGCCGCTCGGAGTGCGCGTTTGGGATGCAACTGCCGACCAGACGCTCGACTTCGGTCTGGGAGAGCAAGTCCAGTGTCCGACTGTGACACCGATCTACATCGACTTAGCCGGAACCGTCACCGACGCCGGAGCGCCCATTGCCGATGATCAGGTCGCAGTCGAGATGTATGCGTACAACTTTGATCCGAACTTGTTTGCGCAAAATCCGCCGTACAACGAATCGACATCCGCACGACAGTTTTCACCTATGACATCCAACGGAGTCTGGAACATCACAACGTTGGTTCCTGATACAACAACATTCATTACCCTCAAGGTGACGCCATCCGGTCAAGACCCATTCGTGCGGACATTCGTGCGAACTCTTGGGCAAGCAGATCTGTTCACCTTTGACATCGACATTGCTGCACCTTGGCTCGACGCCCACGGCAATCTGCAAACCGAGACGCCGTGCACCACCAATACTGCGGTACGCGAAGTCACGTTGTGGGCATTGCCCAGCGATGCACACCCCGACTACGACTTCCCCAACGACACTTGGCCAACCGGCACCAACCTAGGAACGTATACCGTCGTCCCCAACCCGTTTACCGGAAACTACGACCTTTCGGTGCAACTGCCTGCGGGCACCGAGGCGGTCGGGTGGCTCGAAGGCAGTTCGTCGCTATACGACCCCGGCCACTTCAACACGGGGTATGTCACTGCCATCGACGTCATCCAAGGCCAACGTAGAAATCACAGCCCCAACGACACGATCCCCTGCCCCGTCTAACCCCGCACTCCCACCATCATTGTCCGTTTTTGTACCGCGACGGTATGAGAACGGACAATGATGGAGCAGCTAGACGGCGGTGCCTTTGCGTCGCCTGCGCATTACGCCGTCGACTGCTTCGACATCGCCACAGCGCGCGTAGGTGTGTGTGCCAATGAGCCCCTGTGACCAACTGGGATCCACATTCAGCATTAGTCGTTCACGATACGTTTCGGGCGTCAAGTCAACGATTTCGTGAAAACTGAAGCTGTGTCCGTATATACGACTACCGTCTTGCGACACGCGGATAACACGCTCGCCATCTATGAACATTGCGCCGCCACCACGATTGCAGCGAATGTCGTTCGAAATCGGATTACATGGGTGCGGTGCCCACTCACCTCGCAAACTCGGCGATGAATAGAGCTGCAATTGCATCGCGTTGGCCCGAGGTTCGGGAACGCTTGTAAACAGCCAATAGCGATCGCCGATCCAAGTAATGGTGGTGTCAACCGCAGCGAAATCCAATAACGCGCAGTCGTACTCCCACCGATCGGGAAATTCCACGCACCGGAATAATTCAATCGCACCGTTGTCTCCCGATTCAGGAATCATGTACAACTCGCCGCCATCTTCGAGCAGAAACGGAAACGACAAATGATACGGACGGCTCAACACGTCCATGGTCGGGCCAAGTGCGCCATCAGGCAGAACCTCCGCACAACTAATCGTTCCGAGGTGCGTGGCATAGTGGTAGTCCTCAAAAAATAGCCAGTTCCTTCCGTCGCGATTCCACAACATCGGATCCGCGTAGAAGTGCCCTTGCGGTGATTCATGGAAGCGAAACCCACCGAGATCGGCTCGGCCGTCAGCAGGTCGAATCTGTCCGCCAACGCGGGTCGCAATACGCCAATGCTTTACCGTACGACCTTGGATTCGCTTGGCTAGCTTCTGCCAGCTGTCGCGCGCAAGCCATCTCAACATCTGCGAGTTACTTGGCGAAATGAATCGGCGCATTCGCGGCGCGTACGCGACGGCGTTGCAGCTGGCGGCGTCCCACCCGCGATGTGCGAGCACCTCTAACCTCTGGAGCAACAACGCAACCGCGGTCCAGCACGGTTGACGCCGGTTCCATGCGAGCGACGTCGGCCGCGTCGCGAAATGACCGATCTCTACAACGAGCTGCCGCTGCGCGTCGTGCACAAGTACCGCGGCGGTGCTCACTGCATCGTTGCGATACGTCTCCCAAAAGTAGGGCGGGCCTGAAGTATCGGAATTCGGGTCACCCAGCAGGATGGACCAGACGCCGTAACGGCACAGCGACATGTACTCCGCAGGGAGCGCGCACGATCCAAGTTGAATCACAACGTCAAGCGAGAGTTCGCGCAACTCTCCAGCAATTGCATCTTGGGCTGACGCGTCAGCCGCACCCTCGCGGCGAGGTTCGGACGCGAGTTCCACCGAAGGAACCGCCACCAAAATTCCACGACAATCGACTTTCGCCAGCGGGTCGTTCGCGGGATCATTCCTGCGGCGCAGGTCGCGTCGTTCGTAGCGGTGAAACACGGCACTCGGATGCGTCGCGGTCGGCGCTGACTGCGTCAACTTTGGAGCGCGAATCACAACCTCAATGTTCGCGAATTGGCTGGCTTGTATCCGACGAAGAATTTCTTCTTCGAATCGTGGCAAAGTCTGCTCGTCAACCAAGACACCAATTCGCAAAGGAGGCTGGCGAGCTGCAGAATCTTGATCAGGCATTCAGCAATCTCGCCCGAATAAATTGCGCAGCCATTTGTCGATCGTATCCGCGTCGACACATGGGCTTCGCGAAGCAATGGCGACTGCCCGAGATTCATCACCTTCGGTCCACGCGCCCCTAACCGTGAGTTCGACCCGATCGCCGACGAGATGGAACACCATGGCGACACCGGGATCGTCGTCGAAACGCAATATGCCTTTGGCTCGCAACACACCATCAGGGAGAGCAAAAATCGTCGACTCGAACCGTGTGCGGTCGATCAGCGCGTCCGTTGAAAATGAAACCGTCACGTGGGGAACATGGTCTGCGCCCAGGTCCATTCGCTCCGCGCTATCGCCTCGGACGCGACGACGTTGTTGCACACCACATAGCAGTGCTCTCATGGATTGAACGTCCGCAGCGACCACTAGTGGCGTTGGTAAATATTGAGAAAGCCATTGCGATGCCGACGCGCTACTCGCTGCCCGCACGTCAGTCTTGGTGAGCACAATCACATCGGCACCGCGCAGCTGTTGGACAACGACTCCGCCGATGTAGCGATCGCTTGCGTGGGTTCGCACATGCATCGCATCAGCGGCGACGACCACGCCGTCGAGTGCAAAACCCGGAGTCTTCGCCCACTGCGCAATCTTGAGAGGGTCTGCGACACCACTTGCCTCGACCACGAGGTGGTCAATTGCCGGATCGAGACCGCGCATCGACGTCATAGCGGTGAAGAATCCGTCAGAAAGCGAGCAGCAAACACACCCGTTGGCCAGGCTGATCGTGGTGCCGTCGTGCGATGCGATGAGGTCGCCGTCGATATCAATCGTTCCGAAGTCATTGACAATTACACCAATACGAATGTCGTGTGCTTCGCGCAGCAACCTGTTGAGCAACGTTGTCTTTCCTGCACCCAGATAGCCACTGAGTACCGTCATTGGAACCCGCCGCGGGTATTCAGACATGGTTCGATGAACTACTGCGCTTGAAACGGTACGCCGCCGACGACAGTGCCCCAGACCGCGATGTCCTTCAACGACATGGGGTCGACCTCGAGAGGGTCGGATTCCAGCACTGCGAAATCTGCACGTTTACCTTCGGTGATCGAACCGATCTCGTGATCCATGTGTAGCTGGTACGCGGCGCCGATCGTGATCGCGTGTAACGCTTCAGCTACCGAGATTCTCTCATCGGGGCCGAGCACCACGCCAGTTGCAGTCACGCGGTTCACAGCACACCACGCAACGTGCAAAGAACCGAGCGGAGTCACAGCGGCATCGCAATGCATCGACATGGGCACACCAACATCAAGCGCAGTCCGCGCCGCATTCATCGTCGCGGCGCGATTGGGCCCCACCGTCAACGCAGCATGCTGATCGCCCCAGTAGTACGTATGGTTTGCAAATAGATTCGCGCACAGCCCGAGCTGTCGCATGCGCAGATATTGATCGCCCGTTGTGAGCTGACAGTGCTGCACCGTATGACGATGATCGCTCCTCGGATTCGCCGCGAGCGCGGCCTCGACCGCATCAAGAAATACCTCGGCTGCTTCATCACCGTTGCAGTGGGCGTGGATCATCAGGCCAGCGTCGTGGAAGGCGCGCACTTGGCTCATTACTTGTTCCGGCGCCACCAACCAAATACCGTTGGGTTGGTCTCCGAAGTAGCCCGGCGGCAGCAAACGTGCAGTGAAACCCTGAATCGAACCGTCGATGACAATTTTCACGTGGCCGAATCGAAGCTTCTCGGTACTGCACGCACGCAACTCAGCAATACGGTCCACGCACCGCTCAATATTGCCCCCGGCAAAGGCGGGATTAAAAAATACCGAAATACGTGCCGGAAACGTTGGGTCATTCACCACAGCGTCGTAGTCGTCGACCGGGCCATCGGATCCTAGGCCGGTGGAGCCCAGGTCGGTGACGGTCGTGATTCCCGCGTTACACGCGAGCTGCCCGAAGCGTCTCGTCGCCTCTGGGGAGCCCGACGATGCGAATAGCCGCATCAAGATATTGCCTGCCAGCGACATGCCCACTAGCTCTTGTAATTCGCCGACCGGGTCACCGTTCGCATCTTTCGGCAAACCCTCGATATCAATTGTGCGGTCGATCCCACACGAACGCATCAATTCGCTGTTCACCGTCGCGATATGTAGGTTCGCGTGCATGATAAAGATCGGTCTCGAAGACGAGACGCGATCAAGATGCGACGCCACCAATCGATCGCCAGCAAAGTAGATGGGGTCAAGACCCCATGCGATCAACGGCTCGTCGGCGTCGATCATGCATCGTTCGATTTCTCGGAGGCGCGCGACAACTTCATCGATCGAACGACAGCCATCCCATCGGCGTCCATCAGGATCCGACCTTGGGAAATACCCAACATAGGGAAACCCCCACACGCCACCCTCAAGGCGATGGGCATGGGCTTCAACAAACCCTGGCAACAACACGTTGTCCGCGAACCGATCGTCGCGCACGGCGTCAGGGAAGCGAGACGTCAAGTCGTCGATGGCACCCACCGCGACAATGTGGCCATCGAGCACCACAACGGCTTCAGCAATCGGCATCGATGAGTCCATCGTACGAATCACGCTCGCCGTATACAGGATCTCGGCACTCACTTATAGCTCCGTCAGGTTGTACGCGGACCATTGCGGCGCGGCCATGACGTCAAGGAACCGATCCCACGGCCACGGCCACGTGGCTGGTACCCCGCGGTCGTCGAGGTACCAGCTCGTACAACCAGTCATCCACACCGTTCGTTGCGCTGCCTCGACCCTGGTTGCTTCAAACTGTTCTGTAGTTGCGCGGTCCGGTGCGATCTCTAACGCATCACCGGCGCGGAGCCGAGCGATGAGCTGTTCGATGTAGGCAAATTGCAATTCAGCCACGCTGATGAGCGAGAAATTCCCGACTGGTCCGTTCGGTCCGTTGAGCATGAAGAAATTGGGGAAGTCGGGCAAGGTCATTGAAAGGTACGCCAGCGGGCGTTGCGCCCAAGCTTCATCGAGCGTCACACCATGTGTACCAACGATCTGCATTGGCCGCATGAACCAGTCGGCATGAAACCCGGTCGCAAGCACCAATACATCGAGTTCGTGCAACACTCCATCAGCAGTGCGCACTCCGTTCGATTCGACGTTGGCGATCTCGTCGGTGACGAGTTCGACATTCGGGTGTTGCATCGCCTGGTAGTAATTCTCAGAGATGATGAGCCGTTTACATGCGGCTTGATAGTCGGGCCGCAAACGCTCGCGCAGCGCTGGATCGGTGACGTTAGCTTCGAGATTCGAACGACACATTTCACCAATCATGTGTGACTCCGGCGATGCGGCATCGATCACGGCGTTGGTGAATCGCCCAAATAGCTCGCCAAGCTTCGAATGGGTGGCGCGCAGGTAATCGAGATCGCGATGAGCTTCCAACTGTTGCGGCACGAAGGCTTCGTTCGACATCGGCATCACCCACTGTGGGGTGCGCTGAAACGAAGCGAGGTGCGCAACCCGCTCGTGAATCGCCGCGATGATTTGTACACCGGTTGAGCCGGAACCAACGATCCCAACACGCGCATCGTCTAGTACAGCGTCGTGATCCCAACGAGCGCTATGGAATACGCGCCCCTCGAAGGAATCGAGCCCAGCGATATCGGGCCACTTCGGATGATGCAACACGCCGGTGGCCGAAATGACAACGTCGACGACATCAGTGTGTCCGTCGTGTGTCGTGAGATGCCAACGCGAATCAAGCCACTCGCACCGCACTACTTCGTCGTTGAAACGCGCGCGGTCCGCGACCCCATACGACTCGGCTACCCGTTCGAAATACTGCTGAATTTCAAGGCCAGGTGAATACGGATGAGTCCAATCAGGGTTCGGCGCAAACGAGAAGCAATACAGCTGCGAGGGCACATCGCAGCTCAAACCGGGGTACGAATTCTCCCGCCAAGTACCGCCAACCCGATCACCTTTTTCGTAGACCGTAAAATCCGTCAAGCCGGATTCGGTGAGTTTGATCGCGCTCAGTATCCCAGCCATTCCGGCACCGATAATCGCGAACCGCAGATGTCGTTCAGCCACGACCGCACTCTAGGACTGCTGTAAGGCGCGGCGCTTCGCAGCGAGAATCATGACCAGCCGTGCCAGATTGTGAATTCATCGACGGGTACACGTTCGCTTCGTAGTTGGTTAACAGGGTGGTCCGGATCGGCGAACCCCAACGACATGCCGCAGTAGACGTAGTCGTGTTCATCGAGTTCGAAGTGCCGCTTCAACGTCGCACGACGCATTGCCCATGCCTCTTGCATGCACGTTGCAAGTCCATGTTCCACTGCCGCGAGAGCGAGGGATTGCATAAACATCCCGAGATGAGCCCACTGTCCGGCGCCCATACGATCATCGGTCACAAAGAACAACCCCACGGGCGCTCCGAAGAAATTGAAGTTCTCCATGATCCGTGAGAACCGAGCCACTTTGTCATCGTTTGGAATCCCCAATTGTGCATACATCTGTTCACCCACTTGGTAGCGCCGAGTGCGTAGTGGCTCCCACAACTCCGCCGGGTACATCGGATGGTCACCCTCTTGACTGCTTGGATCGGTGGCCGCGGCAGCATTGACTGCGTCGATCACCCCTTGGCGAGCATCGCCAGTGACGGCAACCACTTTCCACGGCTGCAGGTTCCCTCCCGACGGCGACCAGCGCGCATCATCGAGTACGGCAGTCAGCAACTCTTTGCTTACCGGTTGGGGCAGAAAAGCTCGGGTAGAAATGCGGGCTCGAAGGGCAACGTTGACATCCATCGCATGAAGTTAGCGATCTCGCCTACCAGGTGTCGATGAACGGACGCTTCTTTCCGCGGATCTGGCCCACAGAGCGCGCAGAGTTTGCAGAGTTGAGCAACATCGTGGTGATCCAACGACGTGAATCAGCGGGGTCGATCACATCGTCTATCTCAAAATGGGTTGCGACATTCACGGCTTTGCCTACCGTATACATCCGCTCAACCATCGCGTTGAACGCCGCTGCCCGTTCGGCTTCATCTTCTATGGCATCAAGCTCTCGGCGCATGCCGAGCCGAACTGCTCCGTCGATGTTCATGCCACCGAACTCGCCCGTTGGCCACGCGACACAAAACAGCGGAGCCTTGAACGACCCCCCTGCCATTGCTTGTGCGCCCAGGCCGTATCCTTTGCGCAACACGATGGTTGCGAACGGCACAGTGAGATTCGCACCCGTCACAAACATGCGACTCACGTGGCGCACCGCACCGGTTGCTTCGGATTCTGGGCCGACCATGAAACCGGGGGTGTCGCATAGAAAGAGCACTGGCACGTCGAAGGCGTCACACAACTGTAGAAAGCGTGAGGCTTTATCGGCACAATCGCTGTCGATCGCCCCGCCGAGGTGTGCAGGATTGTTCGCAACCACACCGAGCGTCTTACCTTCGACTCGACCGAATGCAGTGATCATTCCTCGTGCAAATCCAGCCCGCAATTCCAACACGGAATCGACATCGCACAATCCTTCGATCACTCCGTGCACGTCGTAGACCCGCACGCGGTTCTCAGGGATGGCGTGTCGCAGTGCGCGTTGGTCCGCAGCTACCCAGTTTTCGACCGGGTCGTTGAAATAGCCGAGGTACCGTTTCGCGACGCCGACAGCAGCAACTTCGTCGTCAACCAACACATCAATAACCCCATTTGCGAATTGCTCGGCACTCGGGCCGATGGCCTTTGGCTCATAGGTCCCCAAACCCCCGCCCTCAATCATCGCTGGTCCGCCCATACCGACGTTGGAATTCCTGGTTGCGATCACCACGTCACAGCAACCAAGCAACGCAGCGTTACCCGCGAAGCAATATCCAGATGCGATGCCCACGAGCGGCACCAGGCCCGAGAGTCGAGCGAAATAGTTGAACGCCAAACAGTCAAGACCCGTGACACCAAGACCGTCGGTATC
Source organism: Actinomycetota bacterium (assembly GCA_005773635.1). Classification (GTDB taxonomy): domain Bacteria; phylum Actinomycetota; class Acidimicrobiia; order IMCC26256; family PALSA-610; genus F1-120-MAGs023. Next base: position 1,356 of record SXHN01000089.1, on the reverse strand, counting down.
GCCGGGCCGACCGCCGCCACCTTCAGCAAACAACACCACGGGAAGTTGCGATCGTTGCGCGAGATCGAACAACCTGTCCTTTTTTAGGTGGTTCCACAGCCCTTGTGTACCAGCCAAAACGGTGTAGTCGTACGAAACTGCCACGGTTGCGACACCATCGACTGTTCCAACCCCGCCGACGAGTCCATCGGCCGGAGTTCGGGCTGCGAGTTCCTCTGCCGACCGTCGACGCCGTTGCGCAGCCACAACGAGTGGCGCGTACTCCACAAAGCTGTCGTCGTCGAGCAAATCATGAATGTTTTCGCGTGCTGTTCGTGAATTGGTAGAGCGGCGTTTAGCCACTGCTTCGGGACGAGAAATATCGAGACCGATCGCGTGTCGACCAATCGATTCAGCGAGATCGGGCCGCACGGCATCGCGGTCGGTGGTGGTCTCTTGCGCCGAATCTGCCACAGCGTCAATCGCGGCCGCTTCCATTTCAATAAGCACCTGGTCAGAGGCAATCACGTCTTGAATCGCAACATGGATACGCTGCACCACCCCATCCATCGGCGCGACTACATCGTGTTCCATCTTCATCGACTCGATAATCACCAAGGCTGACCCGGCGCGGACAAGATCGCCGACCGCGACCGAAATAGCGACCACCGTCGCAGGCATAGGGGCTCGAACCGTTTCCATCAACAGTGTCTATCGCAGGCGTCGACGCCGAGAGTACGGTGTGATTATGCAGATTGCGATTGTTACAGGTTCATCTACCGGTATCGGTTTTGCCACCGCCCTCCGCCTGGCCCGCGAAGGCTGGAAAGTCTACGCGACTGTACGGTCCGAAGCTTCAGGCGGCGCGCTCGTCGCGGCAGCCGGCGCATTGCCGGTGTCGCTGCTCATCGTCGATGTCGACAGCGACGAATCGGTGGCCAAGGGGTTCGCTTCGGTCATCGACGCGGAAGGCCGCATCGATGTTCTCGTTAACAATGCCGGGGTTGCATTTGGTGCCGATGTCGAAGCCACGCCGATGGACACATTTCAATCGGTTATGAACACCAACGCTTGGGGCACGCTCAGGGGGATTCAGGCAGTACTCCCCACAATGAGAGAACAACGCAGTGGCTGCATTGTCAACGTCACGTCAGTCGCCGGCCAAGTCGCAGTAGCAGGCCATGGCGCATACGCGGCTTCGAAATGGGCAACCGAGGCGATGAGCGAGACGCTGGCAAGCGAGGTTGCGCAATTTGGTATTCGAGTAGCGATCATCGAACCCGGTGTGGTGATCACTCCGATTTTCGACAAAGCGATGGAGACACCGCCCGATGTCAATTCTCCATACTTCGACGTCACGTTTCGAACCAGTCGATT
>SXHN01000088.1 GCA_005773635.1 Actinomycetota bacterium | reverse complement strand
TCGACGCGCATCCCCAAGCGCGACACGATCTGGGATAGCTGCACATACCAACGTGACCCCATCGAGCAGTGCCCCAATCGTGACTGCCCACCGATCTGGAGTAACACCGTGAACTACCGCGCACCGGTCGAGTGCTACCCCGGCATCTATTGCGGCACGCCCGCCAAGTGAGCCTTGGTCCACGAACGCAGCCCATTCGCCGACCTTCGTCACCGCTGCAGCCAACTCCAACGCAACGCTGGTCACACCCGCACCGCCAACGCCGCCAATCGTTGTTACCGTGCCCCGCTGCAGCCCGCCAACGGGCAGATATGGCTGCATCGAACCCGTAACTGCAATGCGGCGGGACCCCGCCCAAGCACCTATTGCAACTGACCCAATATCGACTACCACATTCACAGCGTATCGAACATACGTTCGATACGTCAATTGTCTGTAGCGCCGGCGTCCTGGGGCTCCCGGTTTGGCTACTGCACCGGCGAAGGTTTGCGATCAATGCCGTAGGGAGCAAGGGCCTCAACCGAGTAGCCAGCCTGGTCACCGTAGAAATGGAACAAATGCTCAATCGTGGCAATGACCTGGGGTTCCAACGTGTTCCACTGCGACGGATCGGCTTCGACGGTCACAGTATTGGAATACAAGCTGACGCTCTTCACGCCGAGTTCGAAGAGCCGGCGAGCCAGAATGTGGGGGGCCTTCAAGCCGGGCGCCGCAGCCTCTGGCGATGCAAAACGCTCAATCGACATTCCGGTAATCGAACGGTTCGTGGCGAAGTGCCGGACTTCTCGGCGGGCGCCGTTCGTGACGGTGACTGTCATTGTTTGACCCATAGCTGGAGGCTAGAACAACGCGGGTTGTCGTTCGAACTTTAACGAAGGCCACAGCAGCCCATCCATAAAAATCCAACTTCGGCGATGAATCGAACTTGGTCCGTACCCTTCGAGCGCGGTCCGATGGGCTGGCGCTGGATACCCCCGGTTGGTATCAAACCCATAATGGGGGTAGTGCTCGGCTTCGTCGACCATCATGGCATCGCGGGTCACTTTTGCGACCACCGACGCCGCGGCACACGACAACACTGTCTGGTCACCCTTGATCACTGTGCGCACTTTGGATCCAAGCCCGAGGTAATCGTGCTTGCCGTCCAACACAATGCGGTCGGGCACATAACCCGCCGCTCGTATCTGGGCCAATGCACGTTCTGCAGCCAACCGCAGCGCTGCGGTCATGCCAAGAAGATCGCATTCCGAATGTGAGGCGTGGCCAATCCCGATGGCCTTCGCCCAACTCCGCACATCGCTGGCTGCACTATTTCTGTTGCTTTCATTCAACAATTTTGAATCGCGGACACCTTTGAGGTGTTCATTTGGCGCGACTACGGCACCTACGGTGACCGGCCCGGCCCATGAACCACGGCCTACTTCATCAATGCCAACCACGATCTCATCGCCCGCAGCCCACAGCTTGCGCTCCAAGCGCAGAGTTGGCGAAACTTTGACAAAGGCCACGGATCAACGGTAGCAATCGGTGTTGCGCGCGCGTACGCTGGCGCCATGAAGATCGGTGCCCACGTCGAAGTGAGAAATCGCTTTGAGGCGCGCTGGTCGCGAGGGTTCGAGATTGCCGAGATCATCGAAGCCCAACAGGGCCTTGAATACACGGTACTGCGCCGCTCCGACGGCACCCTTTTGCCAACCCCATTCACCGAAGATGATCTTCGGGAGGAGCGACGGCGCCAAACCTGGTGGCAGTAACCAAGCAACGCGCCCGAGCGACTCTTGGTTTTTTGGTTTCTGGTTTTTTTAGTCGGGGAGATCGGATTGCAGCATGGCGACAAGGTCGTCAACCGGGATAGCTGCGAGTGTGGTGGTGCGCATGGTGCCTCGTGCCGCGAGCATGATGGCGGCTTTGGCCATCGTGTGTTCGTCGGGGGCTTCAATAATGTTGAGAAAATCGTATTGGCCCATCAGCGCATATTGGGCAACGACTTTGAGGCCGATCGCTTCAACTTCGCTTCGAACTTGGTGAATCCGTTCAGGGTGTTGCCGCAGGGTTTCCCAGCCGTCGGGGCCAAGGGTGGACAGCATCGCAAAGGTCGCCATGGCCTTGAGACTACCGGCGAGGTCCTCTGCGAACTCGGATCCGTAGCAGTCGCATCCTGCTGGTCGGTCACCTTGACAAGACCGCGCTTGGCAAGATCGGGTTCCGCGCGCCATGATCTGGGTCTCGAACGATGACGTACTGGATGGAGTGTCATGGATCGGCGTGGATTCTTGAAGTTGGGTGCGCAGCTCGCAGGCGTATCTGCAGTGGGTTCATCGGCCGCGATTGCTGCCGCCGAAGGTGCGTTCGCATCAGAACGCCACCGCAGCGAGAACTGGCGGAGCGTGCTTGAAGGCGCTCCGGGCGACTCCGGTATCGACACCGTGGTGATCGTCATGATGGAGAACCGAAGTTTCGATTCGTATCTTGGGTGGTTAGGCCACGAAAAACGGTACCTCGAACGCGGCCGTAGCCGTTATGGCGAAAACTTCCGAGTGATGGGGAGTCAACGTGAGTCGTACCTCGCTCCCGATGGAACGATGGTTGAGACCGCACACCACAGCGTGCACGCCGGCCCCATCGACGACTTTCGGGGCTGCGGGCACCCTGACCCTGGTCATGGATGGAACTCGGGTCGCGCGCAGCGCGACGGGGGCTTCTTAGCCGCAGGCAGCGGCAACGACGCTTTCGCGTTGTCCACGTTCCGTGGCCGTGATCTTCCCGTCTACAACCAGTTGGCAAAACGATTCACGATCGCAGACCGTTGGCATTCTTCGCTCCTCGCGCCGACCTATCCGAATCGTCTGTATCTGCTCTCGGGACAGTCGGGCGGCTACAAGCAAAACTATTTGCCGTTCGCCGAAGACGGCTACCAGTGGCCCGCGTTGTTTGATCGGTTGTCGGCCCGCGGTATCGGTGTTGCTGATTACGCATCCGACTTTGGCCCGATGTTGTTGTTCGGCTCCCGCGCGGTGCCGTTCATGCGCACCTACGCCGACTACCAAACCGACGCTGCGGCCGGAACACTGCCACCGGTCACATACGTCGACCCTGCGTTTCTCGGCCCTGCACAAAACGATGATCATCCGCTTGCCGATCCGCGAGCCGGTCAACAATTCATCCTCGACACGTTCCGCGCGTTCGTGGAGGGCCCGCAATGGGATCGAGGCCTGTTCATCGTGTTATACGACGAATGGGGTGGCTTCTTTGACCACATGGCTCCGCCAATCGTCAGAGACGATCGAGCGAACCCACTCGACGCTGACAACTTCGGCCAAACCGGATTCCGCGTGCCCGCGATCATGGCGTCGCCGCGATCGCTCCCGGGTTTCGTCGATCATGCCCGCTATGACCATGCGTCGGTGCTGCGATTCTTGGAGTGGCGTTTCTTGGGTGCGCCGCCCTATGGCCCGCACGGCGATGTGACGAATCCGTGGTGGTTCACAAATCGCGATCGGTACGCGAAAAACATCGGCCGCACGATGTCGCACTCGACCTACAACCCAGATCCAGGCTTCGATCTGTACATGTCGCTGCCCGCGGCGAGTCCGGTGTGCGGAGCCGAAGGTCGTCCCGTAATTATCGGCAATCATCCGTTCGCTGATGCAGTAGACGCGGGCTACACCGAGCGCATTGGCTTGCGCCGCAACTTCTAGCTAGAGAAACGATCCTGGTTCGTCGACGACATCACCGAGTCGCGGCGCGGGTTGCATCGCCAGAAGTTCGCCGGCCGGTTCACTGAGGAGTTGTTCACCTGGTCCATCAGCGACGACACTCCATGCGGGATCAAGACGCGATGAGCGCAGCGTCGTGCCTTGCGGCGCCTCCCACAACAACGCAGGGCGGCCACCGTGCCAACGTAATGCGAACGAAACCGGCCCAGCTTGGGTCGGGGCCGCGTGCACCGCAACGCTGCGGCCGAGCCAGTCACTCGGAAAACCAGCAAGAATGTCAATTTCGCCATTGCGTTCCTGTAACAGCGTGTCGCGCACGGCTTGTAAGAAACGCGCAGAATTCGACGGCAGTCCACGCCCGGCCGCATTGAGGTGAGTCTTGACTCGCACCCACCCGCCCACGGCATTGAGTTCGCGGTGCGCGGCGGTGCGGCGTTCGAGCACCGACAACCGGTTCCACGCAGCCCGAGCCTCGGGTTCGAGCCCCCAATCTTCGAGCGCCATCGCGAGATCAGCGTCGGGCTTCGGCGCGTCGGCAAATGCTTGCAGCATCACCGAAGCGCGAGCACCGTCGATGGCTGCTTGTAATTGTGAGTCATCGAGCTCGACGCGCATGCCGCGTTCAAGTTGTGTTTCCCATCCACCGAGTACCGCAATCGAGCCCGGTAACGCATCGATCGCGATCGTATTCACTCGAGACTGAGGACCTGGCACAAGCGGCAGTACGACCCGCAGAGTATTTTGGTGAGCAAGCGGCCACACAAACGCTACGCACCCATTGCGCTGCGCCTTCATTTTGACGGCGTTCAACGGTCCCGCGCGTGTCGCATGGGTTGCCACTGCCTGTCGCAACGTGAGTTCGTCATTCGCCAATGCCCACTGTTGCCACGGTCGGTTCGCGCTCATTACCTCGAGCCCGTCGATGCTGAGCGTCGGGTTAGCCGCAGCAAATTTCTTCAGCCGAGCCCCTGGAGTCGCGCGCAGCAGGACTGCAATCGATACTGCCTCGCGACCTTGATTCTCAAACTCGCAAACGATCTGATTCGGCTGACCACCTACTCCGTACAATGTTTGGACAACGTCACCGCTGCCGGCAGCGATACGCGTAGACACAACCGGCGCCCCCGGCACAATCTGTTGACGAGTCGCGACGTCGTTCGCTACGACACGCCACGATTCAGCACCAACCATCCATTCAACGTCGATGCCGCGATCGCACATCGTCAGCACGCCGCGCTCATCTACGGTGGCAACACCACGAGCGCCTAAAGCGCCAAGCGTGGTTCCGCTCAATGTGGGAACAAATTTGTATGCCATTGATTACGAAGGAATCCCATCAAGTTCAGATCTCGCGCTGCGCAACATCAACTCGGGCACGAGATCCGCGGCTTTTGCATCGAGGTACAGCACTTG
>SXHN01000087.1 GCA_005773635.1 Actinomycetota bacterium | reverse complement strand
TCCTCGACAACGTCGCGGGCTGGATCTTGGAGCTCGACAAGGGTCACGGAATTCCTTGGGAGGGCAACTATTCGAGCTGGCTCGAGCAAAAAGAAGCTCGGATCGCGCTCGAAGACAAAGTCGACGAGGCCCGCCGCCGCACCTTGCAACACGAGTTGGAGTGGATTCGGATGTCGCCCAAGGCGCGCCAGGCCAAGGGCAAGGCTCGCATTACAGCTTTCGAATCGTTGCAAGCCGAAGCTGATGCTGCTGAAGGTCGCCAAGACAAGCTTCAGATTTCGATTCCGCCAGGCCCGCGCCTTGGTGACGTTGTTGCAAACGGAGCCGGTTTGGTAAAGGGCTTTGGCGATCGCCTTCTGATCGACGGCCTCGATTTTTCGTTGCCACGCGGTGGAATCGTCGGAGTGGTAGGTGCGAACGGTGCTGGTAAGACGACCCTGTTCCGTATGCTGGTTGGGCAAGAGGAACCTGCTGGCGGTCAATTGACCGTGGGCGCAACCGTAAAATTCGCGTATGTTGATCAATCGCGCGAGACGCTGGATGGCGACGCGACGGTGTACGCCGAAATCACCGGAGGGGTCGACCATCTGAAAGTCGGCACTCGCGAAATTCATGGTCGCGCGTATTGCGCGAGCTTCAATTTCAAAGGCTCTGACCAGCAAAAGAAGGTGTCGGATTTGTCGGGCGGGGAGCGCAATCGATTGCACCTCGCCAAGGCGCTGTTGCAAGGCGGAAACGTGTTATTGCTTGATGAGCCGACGAATGATCTCGATGTCGACACCTTGCGGGCACTCGAAGAAGCACTGCTCGATTTCCCAGGTTGTGCGGTGGTGATCTCTCACGATCGTTGGTTCCTCGACCGCGTCGCTACGCATGTGCTCGCGTTTGAGGGTGATAGTGAAGTCCGTTGGTTCGAGGGCAACTTCTCCGACTACGAGGTCGACCGTAAGAAACGTCTTGGCGCCGACGCGGATCAGCCGCATCGCATCAAGTACAAGCCACTTACTCGCTAGGCACTGGATTTTGGGCGCTATTGAGCGATTCCACGTTGAAAATAGTCCCGCATTGACCGACAGTTGAGGTGCGGCTTCCGGTCACGAAGAGGCGTCCCTTCGGCACCGCGATCACATTGCCGTCGCGACTCAGACCTCGTTCATCCACTGCATACTCGTCACGGAACCGCAACATGAGCGTGGCGCGGTTGTCATCGAGCACCAGGCGCACGCAGTTGCCATCGACGATCGTGAGCGTTCCGCTCACTGTTTGTAGGTTGGGGTCGGTCGGATTTGGGCCGGGATCTTGTGCGGTTGAGTTTGGGCCGGGGTCTTGTGCACTTGAGTTCGGACCCTGACCGCTCGGGGCAGCTTTCGGGTTATCGCTGCTGCACGCCGACAATCCGAAACTGCTCAAGACTCCCGCGAGCAGGAGTGCGGAGTATCGAGAGGGCAATGCCCAACTTCTCAATGTCATACTCCTATTGTGCAGCGCGATGGAGCTGTTTTCGCGCATACTCATAGGGTTTATCGGTACCGCGATCACGGTCGCCGCGCTTGATGCGGCGGTACGAACCTTCGTATTGCCTCGCGGGGTGAGCGTTCGGTTCACCAAGATCATCGCACGCTCGAACCTCAGATGGTTTCGGACGCTGATCCGATTTTCGGATTCCTATGCCAGGCGCGACAGCATCATGGCAATGTACGCACCGGTCACGCTGTTGTTGTTCCCTGCGGTCTGGCTGACGACGGTCTTGTTGGGATTCTCGGGACTCTTCCACGCATTTACGGGCGACACCGCGGGTGAGGTACTCCAGTATTCCGGCTCCGCCTTGTTCACCTTGGGGTTTGCGACCCCCGACAGCGTGGCGCCGACGGTATTGGTATATATCGAAGCTGCGATTGGGCTGACGCTCCTGGCGTTGTTGATTTCGTACTTACCTTCGATGTATGGCGCGTTTAGTCGTCGAGAGATTTCCGTCTCGCGACTTTCGGTGCGCGCTGGCACTCCGCCGAGCGCGGGGGAAATGTTGGAACGTGCGCATCGCGCACTATTTTTCGGGCGGCTCGACGAGGTGTGGGAAGAATGGGAGTTGTGGTTCGTCGAACTTGAAGAGACGCACACGTCGCTGTTGATTCTCAATTTCTTTCGCTCGCCCGATCCACATCGTTCGTGGATTACCGCCGCGGGTACCGTCCTTGATGCGGCCTCCCTGCGGCTCAGTGCGATCGAAGGGCCGCCGGCGCCTGCTGCTGCGTTGTGTGTTCGTTCTGGTTTCATTGCGCTACGCGCGATCGCGAAATCGTTCGGTATCGCGTACGACCTCGACGTCTCCCAGGACACCGACGTGAGCGTCACTCGTGGCGAGTTTGATGCAGTGCTCGATCGCCTTGCTGCCGCTGGCGTCGCGATCAAATCAGATCGTGATGCCTCGTGGCGGGATTACGTGGGCTGGCGGGCCAACTACGACACCGTGCTTTTGGCGATTGCTGAGCTGGTTGTGGCTCCTGTCGCCCAATGGTCGAGCGACCGCTCGCCGGTGTGGGGGAGTTCCAAGCGCCACCGGTGAGGTCCGGCGGCAGTCCGGTCGCGTGGCAGGGGTCTCACTGCTCTTCACACAATTGTTACACGCACGACCCGACGCGCGGCCGTTCAAGTGGGCCACAATAGACATCGCCGGGGGCTAACAACAGGGAGCACAATGGAACGACTATCAGGTTTGGATGCAGCGTTTCTTTCGTTGGAGAGTCCGGCTGCACACATGCACGTGTTGTCAGTCGCGATTGTGGACCCCTCAGATGCCACAGATTTCGACTTTGGCCGGCTGCGTGAGCACCTATTGGAACGACTTCCCCTCATCCCGCCGTTTCGTCGCCGGCTAGTGAATGTTCCTTTCGGTTTGCATTATCCGGTGTGGGTTGAGGATCCGTTTTTCGATATCGACTATCACGTGCAGCGGGCGGCGATTCCTTTTCCTGGAACCAAGCATCAGCTTGCAGAGTTCGCGGCCGGTGTGGCAGGTCGGGCGCTTGATCGCGACCGACCGCTCTGGGAAATGTATTACGTCGAAGGTCTCGAAGGTGGCTGCGTTGGCCTGATCTCAAAAGTCCATCACTCGGCCATCGATGGATTGTCGGGCGTCGACATCATGGCGCATCTGTTTGATCTCGAACCCAACCCCGCGCCGCGCATGGATGTCGTATTGGCGCCGGATTGGGAGCCTGATCATGTTCCCAACGATGCGGAACTGCTAGGCCACGCGATGGTTTCGATCATGCGTCAGCCAGTGCGCATCGCTCGCACTGCCGCGAAAATGGCGGGCAGCGCGACGAAAATTGTGCAGCGGGTGCGGGGTGGCAACAACAAAGCTGGATTGCCGATGACGGCGCCAAAGCTCACGATGAACGGAATGATCACACCGCATCGCAAGATCGCGCTGGCCAGCGTTTCGCTGAGCGAAGTGAAGCGAGTGAAAGACGTGTTGGGCGTGAAGCTCAACGATGTTGTTTTGGCGATTGCCACGAGCGCGTTGCGGGAATACCTGATCAGCCGCGACGAACTTCCTGATAAACCATTGATCTGTTCGGTTCCCACGTCGGTGCGAACTGAAGATCAAAAAAATACTATGGGGAATCGGGTTTCGTCCTTGTTTGCGTCGCTGCCGGTGCACATCGAAGAGCCACTCGAGCGGTTGCAACATATTCATGAAGCGATGTCGCAAGCCAAAGATATGCACGACGAGATCGGCGCCAACACATTGCAGGACCTTGCTGAATTGGCGAGCCCTGCGATGTTGTCTGGAGTGATGCGAATGGTGACATCACTCAAGTTGACAGATCGATTCGGTTCGGCAGTGCACAACGCGGTGATTTCGAATGTGCCCGGCCCGCCATTTCCTTTGTACATCGCAGGTGGCCGACTCGTTGCCATGCATCCGTTCGGTCCAATCTTTGACGGCGCGGCACTGAATCTCACAGTGATCAGCTACCTTGATTCGATCGACTTCGGCTTCTTGGCATGTCGAGAGCTCATGCCCGACCTCGATTCGCTCGCAGTGCTTGTCGCTTCCGCCTTTGACGAGATTGCGGGTCTCGCCGCAACAATTGGCGCGCCAACACCATCGGCTCCAGCTACAACGCGTCGCACAACGCGCACCGGCGTTGCGAGCGAAACGACGCAGTCCCCGGCGACCGAGATCGATCTCCGCGAGCGTCGGGCGACCGGCGGGCTCAGCCGAGTCGCTCCTCGATCGTCACCCCGACGCTGAACTGTTTGGCCACTTCGGGCCCGAGCCCTTGTGCCGAAATGTCGGAGACGAAGAGGTTGCGCAGCCATGCGACCACGACGTGATTGATGATTGGGTACACCTCGGTCACGGGAACGTTCGGTGGCTTGCATCCGTCTTCCCCAAGGCGTTTGGCACCGCTTAAGGGGCCCGTTGCGAGCGCCGGTCCGAGCCCAGATGCTTCGGCGATTCCGATGATCCCTGCGCCGCCTCCAAGCGTGCAAAGGTCGTCGAATGCGTTGTGTCCGGCCTTTTCGATAATCCATAAGCGGGTAGGTGTCGCCGCGGCCTGATAGCCCGCACGGGTGACCTTTTGCGGGTCAGCGATGCCATCGTTTGCACCGGCCACAAACAAACTTGGCTTGCCCGGCACTGGCGTAGTTGTGGTCGAGGCGCCACCTGTCGTTGCAGTATTGGTGCCACGGAATAGACCCGATGCCAGCGATATATATCCGTCGATGCCAGCGATGCGGTTGGTCGCGCCCACGACGGTGCCGCCTCCCGCGGAATGCCCGATTGCTGCGACGTGATCGAAATCCGCCAATGCGTTGAGTGGAGAATCGGGTTCGGCACTGAGGGTTCGCACCATGTCGAGCGTGGCCTGGAGGTCGTCCACTGAATCTTGGGCCGGAGCGTCACCGAGCAGGTGAAAGAGGTCGCGGCTTGGGTGATCGGGAGCTGCCACGATCATGCCCCACGACGCAAGATGCGCGGTGAGGAATGTCGACTGCAACCGAAACCCAGAAAATCCATGGCTAAATAGCACAACCGGAAATTTGCCGATTGTTGGCGCAGCATCGCGGGTCGCTTCGTAGGTAAGTGTCGCGTCGACATCGGCGGTAAGCAGCGCTTTAATCGCAGGCGACGTGAAGTCTTTGACGTCGTAGGTCTCTGAACCCCGTGAGCCTTCGACCGCGGGATACCAGATCTCGACCTTGTTGTCGTCTGGCAGCGTTTCGGTCAAAACTCCAACTGCGAACGGACCGCGTTCCTGATACAACCGCGCGGCCGCGGCGGGACTCAACGTGGTCGTGGTCTCTAAGACTTTGTCGACTGGTTTTGCATCACTGCTGCACGCCGCAGTGGTCGCGGCGACGATGATGGCGGTGAGCATCACCGCGCGGATTCGGAACATGGCGCATTCTGTCTATTTCACCCGCCGCGCGGCAACTCCAAATTCGACTGGGGAGCTACAACAGTGAATCTGCGAATGGTTCGTCGGTGCCGCGCGAAACGCCGCGGTGAATGAACCACTCTTGGCCAAATGACTCCGCGAACATTTCCTCGGGCATTTGCAAGAAGAAACTTTGGTCGTTGATCTGGCTCGCATGGGCGATCATCGCTGCCTTTTTGATGGGCACGTACGCTGCGACATCGACACGGTGGGTAATCGTCCACTCCCGCATGCCGAGGTTGAAATCGTCGACCGATGTCGCGTTGCCCATCACCTCCGCCTGCATCTCTGGTGGCAATCCCTGGGTGCGTTGTTGCATCAATTTCCAAAGGAAGTCGCGGTTCATGGTCGCTTCGAACACCTTGGGGGTTCCCGCGATTTCTGCTGCGCGCGCGCCCACGAGGTGCACCTTGATGTGATCGGGGTGCAAGTAATTGCCGCGTTCGTCGTATCCGATGAGAATATCGGCGCCTTCTTCGCGCAAGATGTCGGCCATGCGTTGCGAGGCGGATTCGAGATCCGCGCTATGGAACGTATCGAGGTCGTTGATACGGGGATCGTCTTCCATACCGGAGTCGCGGTACCCGAGAAACGCGACGCGGTCCGCGCCGATGATTGCCGCCGATTTCAGCGTCTCGGTTGTGCGGCGATCAGCAAGGGATTCACCCTCGGCAAGGTCGTCGGGAGACTGGCCGAGCTCGCCTCGCGTCGCGACCACCAGCACCACGCGATGTCCGTCGGCCTTGGCTTTTGCCATCGTGCCCGAGGTTGCGATTGCTTCGTCGTCGGGATGGGCGTGAAGTACCACGATGGTTGCCATCACTGGATTCTGGCATAGATGGCATGACAGTTCGTATGGGGCGGCGCTATGGTTCGCGACAGAACCTGACGCCCATGTCACAAACCCACTGCTAGGGGATGATCGTGATGAGACACAACCGAATGATGGCAATGCTCGCGATCATCACACTTGGCGCAGCGGCGTGCGGCAACGCCAAGGCCGACAAGAAGCAGGTCGTGACGACGCTGGCGCCTGGCGTGACGACGACCACCGCCGACACGGCGCAAAACGTCCCGGTCGACGAAAAGGGTGTGAGCGCCACCGAAATCAAGTTCACGTCGATCGCAACAGGCGAGAACAATATTTTGGGCACCAACATCATGGGTGCCTACAACGACGGCATTCGGGCGTATTTTGACTACAGAAATGCCAGTGGCGGGATTTACGGCCGCAAGCTGGTTTTGGCAAAAACTCGCGACGACAAACTCGCGTTTAACAAAGTTGAATCTCAGGCCATGATTGCTGAAGACGACAGCTTCGGCGCGTTCGTCGCGACATTGCAATTCACCGGTGCACAAGATCTCGCCGATGCGGCCATTCCGACCTATGGGTGGGGGATTCACCAAGAATTCTCGGACAATCTGTCGATGTATGGACATCTAGGTGCACTGTGTTTGGGTTGCATCGGCCGGACCTCCCCCTATGTGGCCAAGACGGTCGGGGCGAAAGTGGTTGGAATACTTGGCTATGCCGTGGCCAACTCAAAAGTGTGTGCGGAAGGTCTGCGCGACAGTTTCAACAAGTTTGAGCCGGAGCTGGGCATCAAAGTTGGGCTGTTTGATGTGAGCCAAGGTTTCGGTCTGGTTGACGGTTTGGCGGCTCAGGTCACCCGAATGAAAGAAGCCAAGGTCGATTTCGTGACGACTTGCATGGACTTGAACGGCATGAAGACCCTCGGAGATGAACTGAAGAAACAAGGTATGGACGACGTGGTTATGTATCACCCGAATACGTACAACCAGAAGTTTGTGGATGAAGCCGGCGGTATTTTTGAAGGCGACTACATCGCTCCGCAATTCGTTCCGTATGAAAACAAGCTCGACTCTGAGTTGCAGAACAAGTTTTTCGAGTTCACGACTAAAGCTGGAGTTACGCCCGAGGAACTGACCATGGTGGGCTGGATCAATGCTGATATGGCGTACACCGGGCTGCTGAAGGCAGGCCCAAAGTTTTCGCGTCAAGCCGCCGTTGATGCCCTCAACCAGGTGACGAACTACAACGCCGGTGGGCTGGTGGCGAAGATTGACTGGACGAAACAGCACAGTGATCCGAAAGCCGATCCATCTCAGCGCGGTGAGTTCGAATGCTTCTCGCCGATCAAAGTGACGGGCGGCAAGTTTGTTCCTGCCTTCACACAAGACAACAAGCCGTGGACATGCTGGAGCAATGAAACTTCGGACTGGTCAGAGCCAACACAGATGGCATTCGCAGAGACGCCAGCGGGTTAGCGCTTCGGGTAGCGACCGATGGACGGATTCATACGCGCAATTATCCAAGGTGTTCCTATTGGCGGGGTGTTCGCGCTGGTCGCGGTTGGGTTTGTGCTCACCTACAAGACCTCGGGTGTGTTCAATCTTGCCTTTGGTGGCCAAGCCTTCGCATCGGCGGCGCTGTATTTCAAACTGCATGTCATTGAAGAGTGGCCGCAATGGATTTCGCTGGTCCTATCGGTCTTCGTTCTCGCGCCACTCGTTGGGCTGATACTTGAACGAGTGATTTTTCGCCATCTTCGCAACGCCTCCGATCTTGCACGCCTCGTCGTGTCGATCGGAATGCTGGTGTTGATTCCAGCTGTGATGAAGGAAATCCTCGACATCGCAACGGTGGTTAAACATCCGGTCGGAATCTTGCCCGACGGCCTGCACCCGTATCAGCTCTTCGGGCGCTATCCGGTGAGCCGCGACGAAATTTCACAGGTTGTGTTCGCCGTACTTGCGGCGTTGTTACTTGCCGCGCTGTTCCGATTCACGGCATTGGGCCTACAAATGCGAGCGGTCGTGGAAAGCGCACGTATGACCGAGCTCGCGGGTATTCGATCGGATCGCATCACGGCGTTTTCGTGGGCACTGTCGAGCACCTTCGCAGGTCTGGCTGGAGTGCTCATCGCTCCTCGCTACACAACCGTGAACGAGACCTATTTCTTTGTGCTCGTCGTTGCTGGCATCGCAGCTGCGGCGATTGGCGGCCTGACCAGTCTTCCGAGGTCGCTGGGTGGAGGGTTTGCCCTTGGCGTGACCGCGATCTTGTTACGTACGTACCTTCCTCAAGACAGCATCATTGCCAACCAAATTCAGCCGGCGCTGCCGTTCATCGTGTTGTTCTGCGTCGTGCTGTTTTGGAAGGACCGCGCAACTGTGTCGGATCCGTTGGCCACTGTCGATCCGCCTCCACCCAGCTCGGCAAGCGATGATCGCGGCGCATTGTTGACCTGGGGCACCCGCGGTTTTTGGAGCGTGGTGTTGGGTCTGATGGCAATGCATGCGTTGGTGTGGGGCAACGAATTTCGAACCACGCTGTACACCCAAGCGGTGATCTACGCAATCATCTTCATGTCCGTGACAGTCTTTACCGGTATCGCTGGAGAGATTTCACTGTGCCAGAGCAGCTTCGCGGCGATCGGCGCGTTTGCGACCATGCAATTCGCCGACCGGTTCGGCGTCTCAGTGATTGGCGGTGCGTTCATCGGAGCCATGATCGCGGCGCTTGTCGGCGCGGCGTTGGCATTGCCTCTCATGCGACTCGGCGGTATTTGGTTGGCCTTAGCCACCCTCGCCTTCGCGTTGCTCTTCGAATCCGTCATCGTGAATTTCGATTGGGTCGGGGGCCTGGTGCCGCTGCCCAAGGTTCCACGGCCACTCCTCGGAACGATCGATTTCGAAAACGAACGAACATTTTTCGTGTTGTGTGTCGTGGCGCTGCTCCTTGTTGCGTTTGTAGTGGTCAGGGTGCGTAATGGCACGACAGGTTTATTCCTAACGGCGATGCGAGGATCCGAAACCGCAATCGCTTCGATTGGTGTAAGCCGAGCTCGGCTGCGGGTGACGGCGTTCGCGCTTTCGGCAGGAATCGCGGGTCTCGGCGGAGGGCTCCTCGGAATGTATTCGTCGACAATTAGCTACAGCAGCGACTTCGGGCCGTTCATCGGATTGTTTTGGCTTGTGTTGGTAGTGAATCTTTCGACGCGTACCGTTGAAGGGGCGATGCAAGCCGCTGCCGGGTTTGTGCTGTTCCCCGAGTACATCCTGAAACCGTTAGATCTCGGCGGTGCGTACCAGTACATATTCTTTGGTATCGGTGCGATCACGTTTGCTCGTCACCCCGAAGGCATTCTGGAGTTTCAGAAGCGACGCTCGATGAACTCGATCCAACGGCGAATTGATCGCCGATCAGGCCGATCGTCATCCTCGGAAATGCCATCCGTCGACACGCCAACAATGGGCACCACGTCGTGAACACGTTGCTTCAGGCTGTGCAAGTCACGAAACGGTTCGCGGGTATCACAGCATTGAATGAGGTGTCGCTTGACGTTGCTCCCGGAGAGTTTGTTGGTCTGATTGGTCCGAACGGCGCAGGAAAAACGACGTTGTTCAACTGCCTTTCGGGGCTGACGCGCTTCGATTCGGGAAGTATTTCGTTCGATGGCGTCGATCTCAGCGGCGTCGCCGTGCACCAGCGAGCCCGGTTGGGAATCGCACGTACGTTTCAGCGTATGGAGCTGTTCACCGGCATGACTGTTCGGCAGCATCTATTGGTCACAGATAGGGCGCACAGCCGCAGTGGGGCAATGTGGAAAGACATTCTCACGGGCAGTAAGGCGCGACGCGACGAACTTCAACGAGTCGATGAACTCCTCGACTTTCTTGACCTCGGCGCCGATGCGGATCGTGACGTTGCCGCGTTGTCGTTAGGTCGAGGACGGATTGTTGAACTTGCGAGAGCGTTGATGACGCAACCGAAGTTGTTGCTGCTTGATGAACCGTCTTCAGGCCTCGATATTTCCGAGACTGAAGTCGTGATCGAACGTCTGCATGAGGTGAATCGTGAGCGTGGGGTTGCGATTCTCCTCGTCGAACATGATGTCGAGATGGTGCGTTCGCTGGCTACGCGTGTATTCGTGTTGGATTTCGGAACTCGGATCGCGAGCGGCACGACTGCAGAGGTGTTTGGTGACGCCAATGTGCAACGCGCGTACCTTGGCGGCGTGTCGTGACGCCAGTTCTTGAATTTCGAGAAGTGCACGCCGGCTACGGTCCGTTTCGAGCACTGTTCGGAGTTTCGCTGGCGCTTGAATCCGGTCGAGTGCTTGCCTTGCTTGGATCCAACGGCGCAGGCAAAACGACGATCGCTCGAGTCGCGAGCGGGCTCGTGTGTCCAACACAAGGATCAGTGTTGATTGACGGCGCCGAATTTGGCGGTAAACGGCCGTGGGAGTTTGCTCGGGAAGGTTTTGTGCATGCACCCGAAGGTCGGTCGGTGTTCGGTTCGCTCACGGTGTCGGAGAATCTTCAGCTGGCGTTGCGATTTCGCCATAAGGCGACGCTGAGTGTGTGCATCGACAAGGCGTACGACCTCTTCCCTCGCCTCGGTGAACGACGTTTGCAGCTTGCGGGGACGCTGTCAGGTGGTGAGCAACGCATGCTGGCGCTTGCTCGCGTAATGGTTGATGAGCCTCGGGTCTTGATTGCCGATGAGTTGTCGCTCGGCTTGGCTCCGATCATCGTCGATGAGGTGTACGAGACGCTCAGAGTCATTCAGAATACGGGTACGTCGTTGTTGATTGTCGAACAGCATGTCGGTCACGCATTGGCAATCGCGGAAACTGTGGTGATGCTCGACCGTGGCCGAGTGCAGTTCGACGGGCCGGTCGCTGATTTCGCGTCCCAAGATGCGGGTGTACCTCGCTGAGCGGGCCGCCACCGGATCAGACCGAATGCCCCGCACGCGCTATCTGGGTGGGCGGTCGTCGGTTTGCGCAGCAACGATTGCGTATGTCGCACGCGCCAGCGATTCGACTACTGCGTCCTGGTCGCTGCGGAGGTGACCAGTGAGAACGTAGTAGTTCGTGCGCTCCAACATTGCCACGATGGTCGCGGCCGTGAGCGTGGCAGTCGCAGCGGTGCATTCGGGGTGGAGTGCCGTAATCCGATCTCCTAATGCCACGACGAACATCGACAACACCGATCGGCCCAAAGCGGCCGCCGGGTCGCCGGGGGCCGCGATCTCTGTCCAAGCCCGCACTACGGCAGAACGTCGGGAGTGCACGGCCGAGAACTCATGGATCCATCTCCTGAGTTGCACAACGGACGCCTGGGATTGGTCAAGGTGGGGGAGTGCGGCCGCGATCTGAGCGAATTCGGCCGCGACTTCTTCGATAAGGTCGCGAATAAGTGCTTCTTTGTTGGCAAAATACAGATAGAAGGTGCCGTGCGATGTGCGAGCAGCCTTAACAATGTCGTCGACCCTTACGGCGTGGTAGCCCTTGCGTTCAAGCACCTCGACTGCTGCCTCAAGGAGTCGTGCCCGGGTTTGTTCACCCCGGGACAATGAGGGATATTCAGATGCCACGGGCCCTACCGTACGTGAAACTGACTTCCACGTCATGTTTGCGCAATACTGCGGTATGTGAAACCGTCTCGTCGAGCAACCGCGGCGAACTATCAACTAGAGGTCACCAATGTCAGTTTCAGTCGGAGAGTCGCGATCGCTGGAGTTTCCTGCCCTCACGCGCACAATGTTCGTGAAGTATGCGGGAGCATCGGGTGATTTCAATCCGATGCATCACGATGACACGATCGCGACCCAAGTCGGGAACCCCTCGGTATTCGGACACGGAATGCTCACGATGGGCTTAGCGGGTCGCGTACTCACCGATTGGTTCGGAGCGGAAGCCACCCGGCGGTTCCAGGTCCGGTTCGCAAAGCAAGTGTGGCCAGGCGATGTACTCACCGCGACAGCCACGGTGGTCGCAGTGCGTGAAGAAGCAGGTTGCACATTCGCAGACCTTGACGTCGTCGTGACAAGTGACAAAGGCGCGGAGGCAGTTCGCGGCGCGGCGACTTGCGCGGTGGCGTAGCGCGATGGGATCGCTGGCAGGAAGAGTCGCAGTCGTCACCGGATCCGGTCGGGGAATTGGTCGTGAATTTGCGCTGTGTTTGGCGAGCGAAGGCGCCAAGGTGGTGATCAACGACGTCGGCGCAACACTCGATGGTGTGGCTACGGGAGAAACTCCTGCGGCCTCGGTTGTTGCCGAAATTGTTGCGGCGGGTGGTGAGGCGGTCGCGAATGGAGATTCTGTCGCCGACTTTGAAGGCGCTCGGCGAATTGTCGAAACCGCAATCGAACGATTTGGGCGTATCGACATTTTGGTGAACAACGCAGGCATTGTGCGCGACAAGACGCTGCTGAAAATGGACGAGAGCGACTATGACTCTGTGATTGCGGTGCATCAAAAGGGTACCTTCAACACCACGCGTCACGCCGCGGAATACATGAAGGCCCAAGAGTACGGCCGCATTATCAACATCACATCCTCGGCTGGGTTGCGCGGCAATTTTGGGCAAACTAACTATGGCGCGGCGAAAGCCGCGATCATGGGTATGACCTTTGTGTGGTCGATGGAACTCGGCCGCTATGGCATCACGGTGAACGCAGTCGCTCCTGCAGGTGCAACGCGAATGACCGCAGCGCTCTACGAAAAGTCCGGCAAGGAAGTGCCGCCCGAAGAAGAAGCTGCGTTAAACGCACCGCTGATTGCATACCTCGCTTCAGAACGTGCCGCCCACGTGAACGGTCAAATTCTTGGTCGCACCGAATACGCGTACACGCTGTTTCAACATCCAAAACAAATTGGATGGATGTGGCGAGAAGGTGGTTGGACGCCCGATCAGATCGCGGACAGTTTCGACAAGTGTCTTGGCCAGCATTTACAGACCGTCGGCATGGTGATGCCGAAGAGCATGTCGAAGTAAGCCGCGCGCAATGCGGGTACAACGATGGGATGTGGGTGTCGTCGATATCGTGTACGACACCATCTCGGATGTTGCCGATCGAGCGAAGATGGCGCAGGCCGACGGCTTTGCCCACATTGACGCGCGAATCGAGATGGCGTCAGATCTCGCACTGCCAATCGGTTGCCCGACTTCGTTTCCGAAACCTCAGGCGACTTGGTGTGCGACGCCAGCGCCGCCGCGCGGCGACGACCCTGGCGCAGCATGGCACCGTACGCTGCGATGGTGGCGTGCGGCACCGCAGGCGCTGCTCGAGCCCTGGGCGGGCGGATCGGTCGCCACGATCGATGATGTACATGCGCTCCGTAGGGAGCTGCCCGACTTGCGATTGTGTGTCGACACCGGTCACGTGGCAGATGTTGGCGGAAACATTGAAGATTTTTTGCAGCTCGCGAGCCATGTGCAGCTCCGCCAGGGTTGTGTGGGCAACACCCAGCTGCATGTACACGATGGGGCCGGAACGGTGGATTTCCGTGCGGTATTCGAACTCTTGGAACGGCTCGATTACCGCGGCCGACTCTCGATTGAATATTTCAACCTGCCAGCAATGGGCTGGACGTTGCACGATCCGCGCGCGTGGGCACTCGACCTCGCGCGGCACATTGCCGATTTCCGATGGGAGTAGTAGGCCATACTGGTCGAGTGTCAAACGCGCTGATCTCAGCCCCGCCGTTGTCTCGCCGATCGCTCCTGAGGCTGGGCGCGATTTCAGCCGCGGCGATTGCCCTCGGCGCGTGCAGTGGTGAGAGCGGACGCAAAGCGCCGCCGCCGCTGCCGAGTACTGCAGCTCCGTCGGGAGGTCCGCGAAAGCCGATCACGACGGTAACGACCGCGGCGCCGCACGTCCAAGAATCCGGGTTGCCGCTCGACGCCACGCCGTATTGGAAACAGCCGACTATTGGGGAACCTCAGGCGGTCGTCGATGCGCGAGCGAGCGTCTTTCTCGTAACGGCCGACGAACGCGATGCGGAACTCTTTTTGATGGGCTGGATCCCGAATGTCGATATCGATTCGACACTGCTCGGCGAAGCAATCGACCCGCCTTCCGTGCTCGGCGGAGCGTGGGCGAGCGGCTATTGGCACGGGGCATATCTTCAATCCTTGGTGAACGCGACCACACCGCCGTCACGAAGCGGAACGGCAGATGAGCCGGTCAATAGGTTCCGGTTTTTGCGTCTGGTCGAATCCGCGCTGCGCACCGAATCGTCACAGAATGCAGGCGGGGAACCACTGCTCCAAGCCGTGGATGCATCACTGTGGCGTTCTCCGGCTCTGTCGACATCGCCGAGCGCGTTCTTCGGCCTGGTCGAGAAATTCGGCGGGTCCTACGGTGAATTTCGTACGTTGCGTGATCGGCGGCCTGACGGAGCAGAGCCGTTGGAGGAATTCGACGTGGTATGCGTTGGCGGAGCGTCGTGCGAGTTCACGACCGAGCGGTTGAATGCAACATCGCAACTCAATACACGTTTCGCACAGCGTTTGCTGACGGACCGCGGCCTTGTGGGCGTGCGGCGTCGAGTCGACCAAGTCATCGCCGACTCGACGACACGTGGGCGTGCGGTAGCGCTGGAATTACTCGATACAACTGCGTTGGATCCTGCTGACTATCGGCGACTGGTCGATCTGTATTCGTCGCGGCTCGAAGCTCGTTGGTGTGCGATGATCGCGGCACTGGAAGCTGTCGTGCAACGCGACGAGTCGTTGGCAACAACGGCCGCTTCGGCGACAGGGCTGCTCGAACTCTGGGACAACGCGACGCGTCACGGACGAGCTCGCGTCGAGCCGTATCGCGCCCCGGATTTCGTCAGTACCTGAATGGGTCGAATGTGTCGATCCAGCCCGCTGGTCGCTGGTCCGTTGTGCCGCGGTCCCTTGATGTGCGCGTCTGCCGCCAGAATGTGGGACCACCTCGGCAGTGCGCGCTCGGCGATACGCTCGCCGATCTATGGCGAAGATCACGATCCTCGACCCCGTGGCCCCGCCGCCCGACGTCGATCCCGATCCTGGACCGGTCGCAGGCAAGCTCGCGGGCAAAGTCATCGGCCTGCGGTTGGATACTGCGTGGAAGTCGTACGAGTGGGTGCTGGAGATTTGGGAGCCCAAACTCGTTGCGAAGGGGGCCAAGGTTGTTCGGTGGGTCGCCGGGAATCGTGTCAGCGACGGGGGCGAGCGCACGAGCAGCGAACTCAAACGTTTTGCTGCCGATGTAGATATCGGAATCGTGGGCCTGGGTAACTGAGGTTCGTGCACCTCCTGGAGTGTTCATGATGCGGTCGCGGTCGTGAATGCCGGGTCTGCGGCGGTCGTCGTAGTCACTGAAGAATTCACGTCACTCGCGCACACCATGGCCGCCAATAATGGTCGCTCCGGGTTGCGAATTTTGAGCTTGCCGTACCCGCTCGAAAGCCGAAGTCGCGCCGAAGTCATGGCGATTGCCGGGCAAGCGTTCGAGCACTTGTTGCAAGTGTTAGACGCGCACTAGACCGTTGCCCATGAGTGACATTGCGGCCCGAGTCGATTGTGGCCCTGAAGGCTGCACCATTGATTGGTTGGCCTCGAATCGCATCGAAGTCGACGCAGATCCCGCACAGTTTCAAGCGCTTGCTGCAGCGGCAGGATTTGGCGATGGCTTGCCGCTGATTCCGCCTACCGAAGCACGCGTGCGCGAGTACGTAGTGATGAGCGGCCGGTTTCCTGATGAGGTGATTGGGGTCGTTCCGCCGATCAACGGTCGAGCGACCGTGGAGAAGATTGCAATCAACGCGGTTATGGCTGGCGCGCCGCCGGAATCGATGGGTTTGTTAATCGCGTCGCTTGAGGCGATGCTCGACGAGCAGTTCAATTTGTTCGCGTTGAACACGACGACTTGTTGTGTCGTGCCCGGCGTGTTTGTCAACGGTCCGATCCGAAACGAACTTGGGCTCGCGATGGGAGCGGGATGCTTCGGGGGTGATGTGACCGCGGCGGTCAGCATCGGTCGCGCGACTCGTCTGATGATGCGTAATCTCGGGGGCCAACGGTCCGGCGTTAACTCAAAGAGTGTGTTTGGCCAGCCGGGCCGGGTGAGCGGCATCGTGGTTGGCGAATGGGAAGAACGCTCGCCTTGGGCGCCGTTGAGCGAACGGCGAGGCGCTGCCGTCGGGAGGAATGCACTCACGGTTCACGGCGTGACCGGCACAATCGACATTGCCGACATCGTCGCGCAAGATGGTGCGACGTTGCTAGAAATCATCGGTAAGTCGCTCGCGTTTCCGGGCACAAATGCGTTCATCGGCGGCGGGCATCACGGCGCGGAGATTGTGGTGGCGATTGCGCCACCATGGGCCGATCTGATCGCTACCGTGTATCCGAACATCGAAGATCTACAACACCGTCTGTATGACCATGCCGCGTTGCCATTGTCGTGGTGGCCCCTGGCTCACCAAGAGGAATTGGCGCGCAACGGGCGGGTGGACGCCAATGGCATCGTGCATCTGGTTGAATCGCCTGCGCACCTGTTGGTCCTGGTGAACGGCGGACTGGGCAACCTGCACGCACTTGCGATGCACAGCTTCGGTCCGACTCGAGCCGTGACAAAGGAGTTTTGATATGACAGAAATTCCGGTTTCCCAAGTAGACCTCACGCCGTCATGGTTTACACAAGCCATCGGCGACGGAGCGCAATGCACCGCGGTAGACACGTGCGCGATTGGTGTAGGTGTCGGATTGGTCGGGCAACTTTTTGCGTGCGACCTCACGTGGAGCAGCGGTGGCGCTCCGACACGCGTGATTGCGAAGTTGGCTTCGGAAGGAGAAGAAAGCCGCTTTGTTGCGACCGTGCTCAACATGTACGGGCGCGAATTCGGCTTTTATCAGGAAGTTTCGCCCCATACCTCGCTCGCGCACCCGCACTGTTTCTATGCCGCGCACGATGCGGCCACGCAGGACGCTGTGTTGTTGCTCGAAGACCTCCGCGGCCGCGGCTATCAGATCGATCAAATTGTCGGCGCGTCGCTCGACGAGGCTGAACCAGCGTTGCGTTCGATCGCTCGGTTGCATGCCGAGTGGTGGGAAAACCCGCGGTTACTGACGTATCCATGGCTGAAGAAGTTGAGTGATGATCCGTATCCGGGCGCAGTGCAGATGGCGGTTGGCGCGGGCTGGCCGGTTATCCAGGAGTACATGGGTGATCTCATCGATCCTCGCGTGCGCGCCTTCGGCGATGGCTTCGTCGAGCAAATTCCGGCGATATTTTCGAAGCTGTGTGAAGGGCCGTTGACACTCGCCCATGCGGATTGGCGCCTCGACAATTTGTTCTTTACCGGCGACGATGCAATGCCAGTGATTGCTGTCGACTGGCAACTGATTGATCGTTCCGTCGGACCTCGCGACGTTGCGTATCTCGTGACCCAGAGCCTCGAGGTGTCCTCTGCAGCTGAGTATCGAGCGGCACTCGACGTCTACCTTGACGAACTCGCGGCGGCGGGAGTGCAAGCTGACCCGGACTGGGCGTGGGAAATGTACCGCCAAGCGGTGCGGTTCGGTTTCGTATATGCAGTAGTTGCGGGCGGCTCGTTGACGGTCGCCGACGAACGGCATCATGAGCTGTGTCGTGTGTTGACACGGCGATGTATCACGGCGATGGACGCGCTCGAGGTATACGACCTGGCGCTATAGCCCCATTTGGTGGCGAATATCCACCAATTTGGAAACGATATGTGGCACAGTCAAGTTCGTTTGAGAAAGGACACATGACATGAATCCTCGCAAACTCGGCGCCGAATTCATCGGCACGCTTTGGCTTGTGCTCGGCGGTTGCGGTTCGGCCGTGCTCGCTGCAGGTTTTGTCCCCACCCCCGGCCCGGGCGGTCCCGGCCCGGCGATCAATATCGGCCTCGTGGGCGTATCGCTTGCGTTTGGCCTGACCGTTCTCACAGGTGCTTTTGCGTTTGGCGGCATCTCTGGCGGTCACTTCAACCCTGCAGTCACGCTGGGGCTATGGGCCGCGAAGAAGTTTCCGGTGAAGGACATTGTTGGCTACATCGCCGCGCAGATCGCAGGAGGGATTGCCGCTATTGGAATCTTAGCGGCGATCGTTGGAGGCCAGACCAATGGGCCGTCTATCGGCGAAAAGATGGCTGGCGTCTCGAACGGATACGGAGCGCACAGTCCGGGGGGTTACAAGGCCGGTGCAGCATTTGTCGCTGAAATGGTCCTCACCGCGATCTTCGTACTCGTGATTTTGGGTTCGACGCACGCCAGAGCACCAAAAGGATTTGCTCCAATTTCTATTGGGCTTTGCCTTACTCTGATTCACCTCATTTCGATTCCGGTCACGAACACATCGGTGAATCCCGCCCGGTCGTTGGCTCCGGCCATATTTGGCAAGGGCTGGCCGCTGGGCCAAGTGTGGCTGTTTCTCATCGCTCCGATAGTGGGTGCGATTGTGGCCGGATTGATCTGGTCGAGCTTGTTTGATGCGGACGACGAACTTGTGATGGCCTAGCCAGCTACGAGGTTGCGTGGCGGGCGCGTACAGTCGGTGCGTGACCGTACGCGTAGTAAACGAAATCAAACAAGCGACTGCCCGGCTCAATACCGAATTTCCTGAAATCCAAGTCGTCGACGCTGCCGAATCCGCAGTGATCGATCGAGGTGCGGATGTCTTGTTCGGCGGTTGGGGTGAGCACGCTCCAGCCGTCGTCGCTCGGGGAGTCCGTTGGGTGCAACTTTCGGGCACGGGTATCGACGGAATACGCCCGGAGGTACTTGCCGCTCCGATCGTGACCTGTGCCCGCGGCGCGAGTTCGATCCCGATCAGCGAATATGTACTCACTTCGATGCTCAACTTCGAAAAGGGATTTCCGGGCAACTATCTCGATGCGCCTCCGAAACACTGGAACTTCCAGCGGATGGATTCGTTGTCGGGCAAGACGCTCGGCTTGGTGGGGCTCGGTGGTATCGGCGAACGGGTGGCCCGTATTGCGCTTGCGTTCGATATGCGCGTCGTCGCGCTACGACGGCGCCCGGAACTTGGCTCACCGGTCGATGGTTGTGATGTGGTCGGTTCGATCGACGAGGTCGTTGGTATCGCCGATCACATCGTTCTGGCCGCGCCCGGAACGGCGCGCACTCGTCATCTCCTAGATCAGCGGGTATTTGGGCTGATGAAACACGGTGCGCACATTGTCAACATTGCGCGCGGCTCGCTGATCGATCAGGACGCGTTGCGCGCCGCGCTCGACGGCGGGGTGGTTGCTCGCGCGTCGCTTGATACCGTCGACCCCGAACCGTTGCCTGAGGGCCACTGGCTGTACGCGCATCCCAAGGTGTTGCTCACCCCGCATTCTTCGTGGTCATCGACGGCGTTCTTCGACGCCGCTATCGATATTTTCTGCGCGAACCTGCGGCGATTCCTCGATGGACAGGAGCTCCTACACGTCATCGATCGCGGCGAAGGCTATTGACGCTCGCCATGGTGCTGCTGCGGCTTTCATTGGCATGTTTGCCCGGATAGATCAGGGAGCGTGTCGAAAGCCAGCGCAGTGACCGGCGTTACCAACTGCCTCCGTACGTTTCGCGATGGGTATGTGCCGACGCTGGGTCTCGGCGGGGTGGTCCGAGGGCGCGTGCGGGCCAACCGATCGGGATGATCGCCACAACTCGTACCGAGTCGGGCAGCGCCAGCAGCGCACCGAGCGGTTCGTGAAACGACGTGGCGATCGTTGTGAGTGCTGAACCCAACCCAAGCGCGGTAGCCGCAAGTAGCAGATTCTGGATCGCAGGGAACATTGATGATCCGATCGTCGACTCCGTGGCTCGGTCGAGGTCGACACACGCAGCGATCAGCACCGGCGCACCAGCGATTCCGCCGTGCATTCCCGCGTCCACATCATCCAGCAGTGCAGGAGCAAGTCGCTGTTCACTCCACTGACGCGCGCCACTCGACCATGCTCGCAACATCAGCTCACCGATCTTGGCGCGAGCCTGCGGTTCGCGAATCACGATGAATTCCCATGGTTGGCCGTTCTCGCCAGACGGCGCCTGCGTCGCGGCGCTGAGCACGCGATCAAGGAGCGCATCCGCGACCGGTTGATCAAGATACTGGCGGCACGCTCGTTGTCGGTGCACAACGTCGAAGAATCGCTCAGACATCGTGCGACTTACCCAACGCGTTCGAACGTGTTGACATACATAATCCGCAGGCTGGGACACGTCGCCCATTGTTTCCACTCGACCGATTCGCGGGGGCCGATGCGTTGCGTGACGAGGGGAGTCATTGCTTTGAATGCTCGCTCGGGGTCGGGGCAGTCCATCTCGTAGAAATGCATGAATCGTGGATGGGCCGTGCGGTCTGCATTGACGTACGGCGTAATCATCGTGAAACCGGGAACCGCCGCCTCGGCGATATGGCGAATGTGCACGAAATCACCCCAGTCACGAAGGTCTTGCGCGGTGGCCTCATCACGAGGTGAGATCAATACCAGCGACAGCCCAATTGTTGCTCGCCCCGACAGCGTGCCCTGCCCTGGGCGCGGAGTGCGCATGAAGTGCAACGAACGAATCTCATCAGGGAGGGTGGTTGGCGCAACGAACGCGGCGCCGACTTCGTAGACCGCGAGCGTGTCGAACTCGTCGAGTACCCGAGGAAGATCGCTGCGATCGCGATGCACGTTGCGCCATATGGACGGCGCCGAAGTACCGTCGATGTCTGCGACCTCGGCTGTCCGTTCGCTCGCGTAGCGCGCGGGTGTACGGTCTGTCATTTCCAGGTACAGGCCATCACTGGTTCGGTCTTCCATCGCCCTAGTTTCGCACCGGTCGACACAACAGTTGGCTGATGCCACTTGCCAAC
Organism: Actinomycetota bacterium; assembly: GCA_005773635.1. GTDB lineage: Bacteria > Actinomycetota > Acidimicrobiia > IMCC26256 > PALSA-610 > F1-120-MAGs023. Next base: position 6,974 of record SXHN01000087.1, on the reverse strand, counting down.
AACGTACCGTGTTCGTCCCAAACCTGCTGGTGACTCGCGACCAATCCCTCGTACGCGCGCGGCGACAGTCCCTGTACTAAGAGCCATTGAGCCTGTGGATCGATACGGTGAAACTCGCATGCTAAATCGATACTCGGAGCAATGACATGAGGAGTGTTGTGGTGAGCTTGCACTGCGGGCCACGAACCAACATCGACAAGCACAAGGAGGCGGCAGGCGTCGACCCACGGGTCGGGGAACGTCGCCGTGGGCGTGTATTTCAACCACGTATGCCACACGGGCGGCTCCGCTTGCGGTTCGCGTTGCATCCAATCGTCGCGCCAGCGCGTCGGTCGTTCATCGAAGTTGTCCCAAAATCGAAACGATGAGGTGCGGGCTTCGCCCATGGCCGTGAGCCGCTCGTCGACTGTCGGGCAGTCGTGCCAAGCGGGCACGTCGGGCGCCATGAAATCTTGATGGGTCAGGCCGATGAGGCCGTCGTTCACGCCCCATATCATCGCCTCGAAGATCCGTTGATTGCCTTGAGTGATTGACGCTCGCACGGAATGCGCGGTGCGAGCGACTCTCAACGATTCGCAGGTGATGGTGAGCGGTGCGTCGAAGCTGGCGACGCCGAGGAAATGCCCGACCAAGCTCGCGGGGCGGGGTAGCCCGCAATGAAGGCCAGCGGCGCGCAACGCGAACGAAGCGAGGTACCCGCCTTGGGGCCCCCAGATTTCCCAATCTCTTGACATCGTGCCGTGGTAGGTGCCGTCGGTTCCGACGACTGCGGTGTCGAGATCGAGATCGCTCATGACGCAAAACTACCGGTGCTGGGCGATTGCGCTCCAGTGATTTTTCTGGATGTGGGTCGCTAATCTTGCGCAGATGTCTGCCCCGATGCCACGTCGTGACGCGCCAGCACCTGGACAAGCGCCGTTGGTCGCACCCAACGCTGCCGCGTTGCTGCGCCGCAATGCAGCCGATCCCGAAATTAGTCAGCGCGTCGCGATTAAATTTGGTGAAGTGTCATGGACACATCGCGAGTACTACGAAGCATCATGTCAGTACGCGAACCTGTTTCTGCGACGCCTCGACCCACAGCAGCCGCCGAACATCGCGGTTTTGCTCGACAACACCCCTGAATACCTGTTTGCATTCGGCGGTGCGGCGATGATCGGTGCTGCGATCGTCGGCCTGAATCACACCCGCCGTGATGAACAGCTCGTTCGTGATGCGTTGCACACGGATTGCCAATTTCTGATCACCGAACCGCGTCACATCGCGCTGCTGGATGGCATCCGAGACCAGCTCCCACCGTTGTTGGTGAGTTGCAGCGCGGACGTTGCTGCTGACGTGGATTGCGAATCCTTGGCGACTGCACTCGAAGCCGTCGACTGCCGCGACGCCGGGATCGAACCGAGCGTCGATTCGATTTGGGCGCTGATCTTTACGTCGGGCACAAGTAGTGCTCCGAAGGCGGTGATTTGCACACAGCGCCGACTGATGGTCACGGGCAATCGCATGGCAATGCTGATGGACCTCCAAGGCAATGATTGCGGGTATATCTGCATGCCGTTGTTCCACTCCAATGCGATTCAGGTTGGTTGGGCTCCGTCGCTCATCGCCGGGTGCGGTGTGGGCTTGGCTCGCAAGTTCTCAGCGAGTGGGTGGCTTCCCGATGTGCGGCGTTACGGCTCGACATACTTCAACTACACCGGCAAGCCCCTTGCGTACCTGTTGGCAACGCCCGAACTTCCCAACGATGCCGACAACACGGTGCGAATCGCGTTTGGCAACGAGGGTTCGCCGCACATCGTCGAAGCGTTTGCGAGGCGATACGGCATTGAGGTGATCGACTCATATGGCGCGACCGAAGGCGGTATTGCCGTGAATCGCGACAGCGCGACACCGCCGACAGCGTTGGGGCGTCCTGCCGATTCTGTCAAAGTGGTGGATGAATTCGGCACCCCCCTCCCGCCTGGAGCTTTCGACGGCGATGGGCGTCTCATCAATGCGCAGGAATGTGTCGGCGAGATCGTTAACACTGCTGGCGTCGGGCCCTTTGAGGGTTATTACAACAACGACGATGCCACCAACAGCACCGCTCGATTTGGCTGGTATTGGTCAGGTGATCTTGGGTATTTCGATGCGGATGGATTCCTATACTTTGCCGGGCGTAACGCCGACTGGATACGCGTCGATGGAGAAAATTTTCCGGCCGCACCGATTGAAGAAGTGTTGCGTCACGGGCCGGGCGTCATGCTCGCTGCGGTATATGGGGTGCCCGACGATTCGGCCGGCGACCAGGCAATGGCAGGGTTGGTACTCACCGCGGACGATCCCTTCGACGGTGTCGCGTTTGCACGGTGGCTGGATACTGTTCCGATGATCGGGCCGAAATGGCGACCGAGATATATCCGTGTGCTTTCGGCACCACCAACCACCGGAACCAACAAGATCATCAAACGTACGTTGCAACACGAAAAGTGGCGCAGCGATCGATGTGGTGGCGACCCGGTATTCGTACGCGATCGCGGTGATGACTACTACCGACCGTTCGGCGCGGACGATGAGGCGAACCTCTTGGCAGCATTCAGTGCACAGCAGCGCGAACGATTTTGGGATCTCTAGATCTATATGGATCTGAGCTTTTCCGAAGCCGATGTTGCTTTTGCTGCCGAGATCCGCGGTTGGTTGCGGGATCATCTGGAGCTACCTCCGCGGTTCACAACGTTGGCCGACGAGATCGAATGGGGTCGACAGTGGCAAGCGAAGCTCGCCGCGGACCGCTGGATTGGAATCCATTGGCCGCGTGAATTTGGCGGTCGAGGCGCCGAGCCAGTGCAAGTAGCGATATTCAACATGGAGTATGCGCGATCGCGTGCTCTTCAACCAGTGAACCGGGTGGGCATCAACCTCGCCGGCCCAACGCTGCTGGCTCGCGGAACCGCCGCGCAACAACAGCGTTGGCTGCCCTCGATTTTGGACGCGAGTGAAATTTGGTGCCAGTTGTTTTCGGAACCGGAAGCGGGCTCTGATTTGGCGGCCCTGCGCACGACGGCCAAGAAGGTCGTCGGCGGCTTCTTGGTGAGTGGGCAGAAGGTCTGGACCAGCTATGCGCAGTTTGCAAAATATGGAATCTGCCTTGCTCGGACTCTTGACGTTGGGGACGCTGAACCTGGGGCCGAACCGGCCCGTTCGAAGCACGCGAACATTTCGTATCTTGTCGTGCCGATGGATGCGCCCGGAGTGGAGATCCGCCCGCTGGTGCAAATCACCGGCGAAGCCGAGTTCAATGAAGTCTTTCTTGACGAGGTGTTTGTGCCCGACGATCACCTGGTCGGCGAACTCAATAATGGTTGGGCAGTCGCGAACACCACGCTGGCCCATGAGCGAGGTACGAACTTTCCTTTTAAGGAGCAAGTTGTCCACGAAGTGCTGCTCGATGAACTGTATGCACTGGCCGCGACGCGCGGTGTTCTTGATGACGTTGTCGTGAGCGACGCGCTAGCACAGAGTTTCGTGGAACTGCGCGTGTTGCGCCTGCACAATTGGCGCACGTTGTCGCGGGTCGCCAAAGGCGTCGAGCCAGGCGCAGAATCGAGCATTGTAAAACTGCAATGGAGTGCGATGTCGCAATTCATGGCCGAGGCCGCACTAGAGGTCGTGGGGGAAGCGGCTCCGTTGTACTTCGGCGCGAATACTCCCGGCGCAGGGCAATGGCAACGGCAATTCTTGTGGAGCAAGGCGGCATCGATCGCGGGAGGTACCAGCGAGGTGCAACGTTCGATCATCGCGGAACGAATGTTGGGTCTGCCGAAAGGCTGAGCAACGTACCGCTAAGGATTCGAGTTGGAGCCCAGTTTGGTTGGGAAGGTGCAGAGCTCAACAATCGGACGTAGATCCTCAAAGACATGCACGTCGCCCACAACTGCGTCAGTGGTTGTGTGCAACGGGTGCGTGTGATCAACTTCGCGACCTGGCCGTCGCACGTATACGGGTGTGAGCCCGTGATTGCTCGGGCCTTCGACATCACAGTTCCAGGTGTCTCCGACAAACAGCGTTGTTTCAGGATTGGCCCCAAGGGCATTGATTGTGTGTTCGAAAATGCGCGCGTGCGGTTTACGTGCCCCAACCCACGCGGAGCTCACGACGAAGTCGAAATGGTCTTGCAACATCGATGCCTCGATGGCCTCGGTCAGATCCCAATCCCAGTTGGAACAGATCGCGGTTTGTATCCCCGCGCCGCGCAGTTGTGCAAGCACCTCGTGCGATTCGGGGTAGGGGACCATCGAGCCGCGGGTCGAGGGGTCGGCTAACAACTCGGCGAGTTCTGCGGCGGTCGATGTTGGCACAGCACTACGATCCAGTAAGGAAAGCAGCCGCGACCGCTGCCACTTCGTGTAGTGGTCCCGGCTTTGCGATGCCTCGTCGTGTGTCGTGCCGTCGAATCCTTCTTGCCAATATTCGCGAGCCAACGATGCGTCGAGTCTGTGCCCGCGCTCTCGAAGCAGGGCATCGAGGTTCAAACCCTTGCCGTCGCGAGTCGCGACGGTGCCGTAGAAATCAAAAATGACCGTTGCGTACTTCATCGTCATGATCATCGCGCAGGCCTGAGACAGCGGTAGATCCGCGGCGCTGGTAGCCACCGAAATGATGGCGTACTCCTGCGCCACCAATTGCAAAGAAGCACGGTATTTCGTAGGCCTCCTAAGGCCCTGTTTCCGGCGGTCGATGAGACACTGGGAGCTGCACAAGGCCGCTCCTACCGGACAGGAGTCCTGGAGAATGTCGACCGCAAGGACGCGGCAGCATCGCTGCGCGTTGACGCGCGCTCGACGTTGCCTGATCGTAACCGTCACACTCGGGTTCGCGGCTGCGAGCTCGATGCTTGCGCGTGAATTTGTAGGTGCACCCGCGTCGGCTGCGGGCGATACGGCCGGACCCGTCTTGACGTCGTTATCGATCGCTCCGGCTTCGGTGAACACAGTGGCCGGATCCGCCAGCGTGGTGGTGACTGCTCGGATTACCGACGATCTTGCCGGCCTTTCAACGGGTGGCAGCGTTGCGATTTCAACCTTTGAGTTTCGTGGTCCCGGCGGCACACAACTGGCGAGGGGATACCTTTCGCAGTCACAACGAATCTCGGGAACTGCGCTTGACGGCATTTACCGCGCAACGATCGCGTTGAATCGCTACTCAGAACCAGGCACGTGGAATGCCACTGCTGTGTTGATCGACGGTGCCTCGAACGCAACCTCGTACACCTCAGCTCAACTCGGTGCTGCGGGCTATCCGAACGCAGTGCAACAAACTGGCGCCGGCGACATCATTGCGCCGAGCGTTGTGTCGATCTCAACGTCTCCGAGCGTGATCGATACCTCAATGGCTTCAGCCACGATTACCGTGTCGGCTCGCCTGACCGACGAACTTGCCGGTGTGTCCAATGGCGGTGTTGCGCCGGCCACCCAAGTGGTGATGCAAGGTCCGACGGGGAGCCATCGCCTAACTGCGAATCTCTCGCAGCGGGTAACGGGATCATCGCTCGACGGCGTCTACGCGGGACAACTGGTCGTACCTCGCTTCTCCGAACAAGGTCAATGGACACTGCAGTCGATTACGGCATATGACCAAACTGGCAATTCGCGTTCGTTTGGCCCCGCCGATCTCGTAGGTGCTTCGTTCAACGCGACGTTTCAGCAAAGTGGGTTGGGGGATATCAACGCACCGCTAGTGGCCGGCTTTACGTCGACGCCTTCAATTGTCGACACAAGTCTCAACAGCGCGTCACTTTCGCTGCGCGCTCGCCTGACCGACAACTATTCGGGAGTTGCGGGAGGCATCTTGGATTCGCCGTCGCAACTCACCTTCCGTTCCCCCAGCGGTACCCAGCAACTTGTTGCGTCCTTTGGCGCCGCACAGCTGCAATCGGGAACGAATCTCGATGGGTGGTACATGTACACCGCAACGATTCCGCAAGGATCGGAGCAGGGAACCTGGACGTTGGTGACAGCGCGCCTCGTTGATTCTGCGCACAACGCGACGACGTTCGACGCAACCGAGTGGTCGCAGCTCAACTATCCCGCGGCGTTCGATGTGCGCTCCGACGGCACCGCGAGCGCGCCGATGAACGTCTTGGCGTCGCCGACCGCTTCAGCTTCGATCGCGAACGTCAGCTGGGTGCCACCATCGGTCGTCGGGTCCTCGGCAATCACGTCATACACGGTTACCACCACGCCCGGCGGAGCAACTGCGAACGCCTCCGGTTCGAGTAACCACGTTGCCGTCGGCGGACTCACGGTTGGTGTCGAATATACCTTTACTGTGCATGCGACCAATGCCGCGGGCGACGGTGCGGAGTCTTTGACATCGAACTTCTTCATTGCCGGCGGCACCCCGGATCTTGGCGCTCCGGCGCTGTCCGACTTCGTCATCGCGCCCGTGGCGGTTGAGACGACGAGTGGTCCGGCGACGATTTCTTTCGACCTATCGGTAACCGACGACGTCAGTGGAATCGCCGACGGTACTCCCGTCGCGTCGCTGTCACGCGTGGTGTTCGACAAACCTGATGGCACTTTGGGCCCGACAGTCTCCTTTGCGGCCCGTCAGCAAGTTTCGGGGACTGCTGCGATTGGTACGTACTCCACCTCGCTGATGCTGCAACAGAACTCCGACGTCGGCACGTGGACAGTTCGATCTTTGACCCTGATCGATGGAGTCGGTCATTCAACGAGCTATAGCTCGGCGCAGTTGTCCGCAATCGGAACGTCGACGGCCTTTGTCGTGACTCCTGCGGGAGCACCAAGCGCACCCCTCGCCGTCAGTGCGACCGCGGGTGATCTGATGGCCGACGTCTCATGGGTTGCGCCCATTAGCGACGGAAGTAGCCCAATCACGGGATACTCGGTCGTTGCAACACCGAGCAATATCACCGTCAGTACCGCTGCCGACACGACGAATGTAAGCATCAACGGATTGCGCAACGGAACTGT
>SXHN01000086.1 GCA_005773635.1 Actinomycetota bacterium | reverse complement strand
TCGATGGCGAAGATTTTCAAGTCGACAACAATATTTGGCTCATCGGCGACGACTACGAAGTTATCGTGATCGACGCGGCACACGACGCGAGCCCCATCGCCGACGCGATCGGCGACCGCCGCCTCGCGGGAATCTTGTGCACACATGGCCACAACGATCACATCAACGCCGCGGTCGATCTCAAGCAACGTTGCAACAACGCACCAATTTGGTTGCACGCTGCCGATTCGATGCTGTGGAATCTCGTGTACCCAACGAAGCAGCCCGACCATGAACTACGCGACAGAGCTTCGGTCGCGGTCGCCGGAGCAACAATGACAGTTCTGCATACACCAGGCCACTCCCCCGGAGGAGTGTGTTTGTTGTTGCCCGGCGAATCCCAAGCGCCGGCCCCTACCCCATCACCCGATCGAGTCTTTGGCGGCGACACGTTGTTCAACGGTGGGCCCGGCGCTACCGGGCGCAGCAACTCCAACTTCGCCACCTTGATCGACTCGATCACAAGAACCCTGTTCGTACTTGACGGCGCCACCATTGTTCACACCGGCCACGGACCTAACACCACCATTGGCGCGGAGTCACCCAACCTCAACGACTGGATCGCGCGTGGCCACTGATCGCAACGGACTTCCGCTCGAACCCGACGATTTCGACACCGCGACGCCGACAACCATCGTGTGCCCTGACTGTGGAGGGGTTGCGCACTTGATCACGCATCTCGACGCCGAAGCGCCACTCGAAGCGGGCGAAGCGGTGGCGTACCGGTGTGTTGATTGTCTCGACCGGTGGGACGTCATCTGGGAAGAGCCCGAGATCGGCGGTTAGTCTACGCGGAATGACACAAGTCCGCGATTGGGTCGAAACTGACTATTACGCAGACCTTGGTGTGAGCGACGCGGCCTCCGAAGAAGAAATTGGGCGCGCCTACCGTGCCCTTGCGAAACAGCTGCATCCTGACCAATCCAGGAGCGAATCTGCGAGCGCCGCCGAATTTTCGCGGATTGCCGTCGCCTACGGAATTCTCTCAGATCCACAACTGCGATCCGACTACGACCGTGTGAATCGTCAAGCGGGAACCGGAGTGAGAATTCGGCCCCAAAATCCCATGGGTACCGTGCCCTCGCCACCCGCAACGCCCATGGTCCGATGGACGCCCGCGAAGGCGTCGGCGGCAATCGTGTTCGGTGCTGTGTTTGTGGTCGCGGGATTTGCAACCGCCACCGTGACGACACGGCTCCATCTTCGAGACAGCAGCGTGAACCGCGAGCGCATTGCGGTGATCGCCACTGTCATCCAGACAACATCCGGTAGCCAGCAGCTGAGCTTTGAAGACGTCGATGGACGCAACGTCGTCGCACCAATCCCCGAACGCTTGAACCCTGGGGTGATGGGGCTCGGCGAAACCCTGGGGGTGCTGTATCGGCCATCAGATCCAACTGATCTCGTAGCAAACGAATCACATTTCGCTCGCAACTTCACGCTCTGGATCATCGTCGTAAAGTTCTTCGTCGGTGGCCCTGTCGTGATGGCTATCGGACTACGCCGACACAGACAGTTTCAGCGCATTCGTACGCGTGCCTAGCGCAACACCGCGGGATGCGATTCCTGCACCGAAGCAATACACGCGGCATGCAGTTCTGCGATTTCAGCCTCAGTCAGCGTGCGATCAACCGCACGAAACCTGAGCGCGAAGGCCAAACTGACCTTGTCGGCACCGAGTTGTTCGGAACGAAACGAATCAAATAGGCGAATTGACTCGAGCAACTCGCCGCCAACTCGCCGCAGCGTCGCGGCGATATCCGCTGCCGAAACGGTCTGTTCCACGACGAACGCCAAATCGATATTGGCAGGCGGATACACCGACACCGAACGGAAACGATTATCGAGTCGTCGCGCCGAGATCAGCGCATCCAAATCAATCTCGAAGCCAACGACGGTCGAGGCAATACCGAACGCATCACAAACCGCGCGGTCGAATTCACCAACCGCTCCTACCGTTTGCCCATCGACCAAGACTGTTGCACATCGTCCAGGGTGCCAACCGTTGATCTGACTGGCCACAATTTCGAAAGATGCCAACCGAAGGGTATTCGCGACTGCGCGGACGTCATCGATAGCGTCGCCCACGTCGGCGATTCGATCTGAGCGACGCGGCGACTCGCGGCGCATTCCACTTCGCACGCCAGCGATGAAAGTCTTCTCGTGCGGAAGCAAAGACTTCTCCAACGGAGGCATGAACACTGTGCCCTGTTCAAACAACGCGACATCGGCATTACCTCGAGCGGCATTACGAGCGACGGCAGCCAACAACCCGGGCCGCATCGATGTGCGCAACACCGACTCTTCGGCACGCAATGGATTCGAAACTCGAACCACGGCGTCGACGGCGGCTCCGACTCGTTCGAGATCATTGTTCGAAACCAACGGCAGTGTGATGGCTTCGCTCAACCCGGCCCCCACCAACACGTCAGCGGCCTTACGGCGATCGCGTTGCTGCGCAGTGAGGCGTCCCACAGTACCTGCAGGAGCAGAGGCAACGGTCCGACGAATGTTGTTGAGCCCGTGACGGCGCGCGACCTCTTCGATGACATCTATTTCGCGAACCACATCAGGGCGCCACGTTGGACACTCTGCGGTGAAAGTATCGCCGTTGCCCTCAGGCATGATGCCAAGAGGTTCGATCAGCGATCGCACTGTCGCCGCGTCAAGATCAGTTCCGAGAATCGAATTCACTCGGGCTGTGCGGACAGTAATACGAGGCCGCGCTACCGGGCTCGGGTAAATATCGATCGTCGTACCGTGCGCAACCCCGCCCGCAACCTGCGCAAGCAACGCGACGGCAGCATCGGCGCCCTCTGCGGTTCCGTTGGGGTCGATGCCCCGCTCGAAGCGCGCGCTGGCTTCGGATCGCAATCCCAAGCGTTTGCTGGTCTTCGCTACCCCGCTCGGTTCGAAATACGCAGATTCAATCAACACCTCTGTCGTCGTGTCATCGACTTCACTGTCGCGACCACCCATGATTCCGGCTATGGCCTGAGGGGCACCCAAGGCGTCACACACCAACAGGTCGGTTGCGAGCAATGAGCGAACAACGCCATCAAGTGTCGTGATGGATTCGCCGTCGACGGCGCGACGCACGATGATTCCGCGACCCGCCAAGCGACCGAGGTCGAATGCGTGCAACGGCCGGCATCTCTCCAACAAGATGTAATTCGTGACGTCGACGACGTTGCTGATCGGGCGCATTCCTGCCAGAGTCAAACGACGTTGCAACCATTGCGGCGACGGACCCAGGGTGACAGCCGTGGCGCGCGCCACGAACCGGGGGCATTGGTCGGGGGCGTCAATCACGACCGACACATCGTCGATGCGCTCGCCAACAATTCCTGGCGGCGCAGTCGGAATCGAAAACGGCAACCCAAAGTGCGCGGCGAGATCACGGGCAACGCCGGTAATTCCCATTGCATCGGGCCGATTCGGCGTAATCGACAACTCAAACACCGTGTCGTCAAGACCGAGAATTTCACGGACATCGCGCCCTAGTTCGGCGTGGTCTGGAAGGCACAGAATGCCGCTGTGATCGTCGCCGAGACCGAGCTCTTTCGAGGAACACAGCATGCCTTCGCTGACGACCCCGCGAATCTTGCGCTTGGTGATGCGGAAATCGCCCGGCAGCACTGCACCAACTTGGGCAAACGGCACCACCATGCCGGCTTCAATATTGGGTGCACCACAAACCACGCGTAGCTGTCCGTCACCGAAATCAATATCAGCAAGGCGGATCTTGTCGGCGTCAGGATGCGGGACGACATTGAGAATCCGCGCAGCAATGACGCCATTGATTTCCTTGCCGGGCTGATCTATATCGTCGACCTCTAGGCCCAACTGATTCAACGCGTCGGCGATTTCGGTTGGATCAGCAGTAAGCGGAGTGAAATCTTGAATCCAAGATAGGGGCGCGCGCATACGAAACCGTCCTTAGAACTGGCTCAAGAAACGTACGTCGTTGTCCCACAACAACGTGTGAAGAGTGTCGATTTCATTGCGCAGCAACGGGATCCGATCGATGCCGAATCCAAAGGCAAATCCTGACCATTCCTCGGGGTCGAGGTCGACTGCCGTAAATACATTTGGGTCGACCATGCCGCATCCGCCAAGTTCAATCCAACCTGTATTGCTGCACGTCCGACAGCCGCTGCGGTCGCAGAAGGGACACGAAACACCGAGCTCGGCGGACGGTTCAGTGAACGGGAAGTAGCTCGGCAAAAACCGCGCGTCAATCGAATCACCGAACAGCGCACGAAAAAACACGTCGATCGTGCCCATCAAATCGCCCATCGTGATATCGCGATCAACAACGAGCGCTTCAATCTGATGAAAGACCGGCGAATGGCGCGCGTCCATTGTGTCGCGCCGAAACGTTCGTCCGGGCATCACTGCATAAATCGGTGGAGCTTGCGTTTCCAGTAAGCGGATCTGACACGGGCTCGTGTGAGTGCGCAACAACACCTGCTCGGCATCACCCAATTCCAGATACAACGTGTCTTGCATCGCGCGTGCCGGGTGGCCCGGCGGGAAGTTCAAGGCTTCGAAATTGTGCCAGTCGTCTTCGGCCTCGGGACCGTAAAACACCTCGTATCCGAGACCGCAAAAGATGTCTTCAAGTTCGCGCCACACCTGCGTGACCGGATGCAAGTGCCCTACGCCGTACCCGGTGCCGAGCGCGGTGAGATCAAGGCGCTCGGCTTCCACCGTCGCGGCCCGAGCTTCGCTTTCGAGATCGATGCGACGTACCTCAAGCGCCGCCTTCGCTCGAGCCTCGGCAGCAGACAAAGCCTGACCGACCCGAGCCTTATCCGAACCATCAACATCTTTGATGTGTTTCTTGATGTCGCTGAGCGAGCCTCGAACAACATCTCGTTCAATTTCGCCGAGTTGCGCAACTGACGTCGCGCGGTTCGCTCCCGATTCGGCGAGTTCGGCCATCTCCGCGGCGCGCTCAATCAATTCGTCAGCATTCACATTGCTCCTTCGGCAAGCGCGCCCGTGGCGCCATAGTTACGTTGGCGAGCAACTTCGAACAGCAACACTGTCGCGGCCATGGCGACGTTCAGTGACTCTGTCACTGCCGTCATCGGGATCGTTATGCCATGGTCATAGGGCAAAGGTTGCAGACCGCGAGTCTCGTGGCCGAGCACTAGCGCCACATCGTGGCGCAAGTCGGCGTCGTTGCAGCGCAGCAACGAGAGCCCCGGGTCGTCGGGCGAATCATTCGACGTCGCGGCGTATCGGGTCACGCCACGGGCCCCAAGTGCATCCAACATCTGGTGAGCGTCACCTTCCACAATCGGGACCGTAAACACAGCACCAGCGGATGCTCGTACCACTTTGGGATTGTAAACATCGACCGAAGGTCGACCGAGCGCAATTCCGCTCGCGCCAGCAGCTTCGGCCGCTCGGATAATGGTACCGAGGTTGCCAGGGTCGTTGATGGCCGGGATCACGACCCAAAGACTGCCCACCTCAAGATCCGCGAGCGTTGCGCGAGCGAGGTCGCACAGGGCGAAGACGCCTGGCGACGTGCGGACATCACTGATGCGCTGCGCGACGCCGCGTTCCAGCATGGTAACGGGAACCCCACGCTCCACTGCCCGCCCCAGCACGTCAACAGCGGATGCATTGGCGTCTTCGCCAACGTACAAATGCCGAACCGCGGCGTTGCGGTCGAACGCGCCATCGACGGCCCGCGGGCCGTCGATGACAAAAACTCCGTCAGCGTCGCGAGCCGAACGGTCGCGCAACAAGTCACGAAGCTGCTTGACCTCTCGGAATTGCGCGCGTGGCGCGCCCTGCACGATTACGCCGCGAGGGCGCCGCGGGCGGTGCTCACAAGCTGGGCAAACACCGCGGGTTCCCGCACTGCAAGGTCGGCCAACATCTTGCGGTCAACTTCAACCTCTGCGGCTTTCAATCCGGCGATGAACTGCGAATAGCTCATGTCGTTTTCGCGACAAGCCGCATTGATGCGCACAATCCAGAGCTTGCGCATATCACCTTTTCGCGCTCGCCGGTCACGAAAGGCGTACGCACCAGAATGCATAACCTGTTCGTTTGCGGCGCGAAGGTGACGGCTCCGCGACCCTGTGTAACCCTTGGCCGCGGCGAGGATCTTGCGGCGGCCCTTTTTGGCATGAACGGAACGTTTTACACGTGCCATGATTTCACCTCACTGTGTTCGTCCCGATGAGTAGCGCGTGCGCTTCGAATTCATCAGGTGTGACGACGGACGGAACGATTGCTGCGCCTACTTTGCGAGCAGTTTTTTCACATGCTTTGTGTGCGTGGGCGACACGTCGACGGTGCCATCGAGACGACGAGTGCGCTTCGTTGGCTTGTGCTCCATCAGGTGGTGACGGTTGGCTTGACGACGACGGATCTTTCCACTGCCCGTGATCGTGAAGCGCTTCGCCGCGCTGCGGTTGGTCTTCATTTTCGGCATGATGTTGTGCTTTCGGTTCGGCGCCTCGCGTTGAGGCGTCAGCTTGCGGCGGCCTCGGGTGCTGGGGTCTCGATGACCTCGGCAACCGGTGCGGTCGCCACAACGGGTTCGGTTGTGGGAATTTCGTTGGTGAGCGGCAGTGCAGACTCTGGAGTGGCCGGGGCCGATGCCACAGGCGCTGCTGTTGGCTTCGGTTTTTTCGCCGGACCTGGCTTCTTCAAGGCGTTCAGCACCATTGTCATGTTGCGCCCGTCTTGTTTCGGCGCACTTTCGACAATCGCGTACTCCTTGACTTGTTCGGCTACCCGTTCGAGAATCTTGCGGCCGAGTTCCGGATGAGCCATTTCGCGGCCTCGGAACATGATCGTCAGCTTGACTTTGGAGCCCTCACCCAAGAATCGTTCGACGTGTTTCATCTTGGTTTCGTAGTCATGGCCGTCGATCTTCGGACGGAATTTCATCTCTTTGATCACGACGTTGGAGGCCTTCTTACGGGACTCCTTGCGCTTTTGGTCTTGTTCGTAGCGGTATTTGCCGAAGTCCATAATCCGACACACTGGCGGATCGGCCGAAGCTGCGACCTCAACAAGGTCGAGCCCTTCGGTTCGGGCAATTGTCAACGCTTCTGGCGTCGGCTTCACCCCGAGTTGTTCTCCACTACTCCCAATCAAGCGGACGGAACGAGCACGTATCTTCTCGTTGATCCGGGCATCCTCTGCAGCGATTGCGGCATCACTCCCTAGCTAGTTGCCGCCGACGCGAAACGACGGCGGGCTCCTTTCGGAAAACCCACCGTCGCGCGAACACCAACCACGCTGCGACGTGGTAGCTATCGAGCAGAGCAGACCCGTCGCAGAACAATTTGGGAGGTCGTCGGCTCCAACTGCAGCCCCTGAACTTCCCGAATTACCTGGCCGGGTGGGGCCGGTGCAACTGTTTCCAGGTACCGTCCCGCTTTCCGATTCAATTGTCAGTTGAGAGGATACCAGCGTGAGCAGTATCTGGACACCATCCGGCGAACATGGAGTTCCTGACGATGGCCCGCGTGGCGTCGTCGACCTCGGCGCAATGGCGCCCGGCGGGCCACAGAACTCCGGCATAGACCCCCTGCAACACGGCGATGACCCCTACGGCCAGCCTGAGATCTCGGCGGAAGAGGTCGCGGCGATGCGCCACGTCCACGCCCAAATCCGGTCCACGCCAGCGATTGATGTTGTTGCGAATCACGGTATTCAGCTCTTCGAGTTGGCGTTGATCTACCTCGGCGTGGCGACACCACCCGACGAGCAGGGTCGAGTCCCGATGCCTGATTTGGCTCAAGCTGGCGTCGCCATCGACGCCATGGCAGTGCTGGTCGACGGACTTGGGGTGCGTTTCGGTGAGAACGAACAGACGTTGCGCGACGCCTTAAGTCAGATCCAGATGCTGTACGTACAGGTCGCAGACCAACTGAACGAACAGTTCGGCGATACCGAGCAATAGCGCCGCCCACTGACCGACGGCGCGCCCCTAAACCCCAACCGACGGCGCGAAAGTCGACCGCCCGCGGTACACAAACGCGCCAACCCTGGAGTGTCGAGGGGTTGGCGGAGCGAGTTAGTTGCAGGGCGTATAGGGCGTGGCGAGCAGGAGGAGATCCTTTTTGATTCCGCTGCGGCCGCCCGCAATCGCACTTGGGCAAAACGTCGCCAGCGATACCGTGTACTCGACCTGCGCGACAGCTTTGCCGGCCTGGGTCCATGCGTCGTACCCACTGCACTCGTTGTACTGCGAACACTGCTCGTTGATCGCGAACTCGTACCACGGCTCGAGCTGGGTCAGTTGCGCGACATCGTTCTTCAAGCCGACTGCCAACCCATGAAAGTGCGCAACTCCAGCCATCGCCCGATTGAACTCAATTTGTTGTGCCTTGCTGACTTTGAACCCAGAACGATTGAATGCCGCATCCATGTTGTCGAACTCGACGGCATCGAAGCCCGCAGCCGCGCACAACTGCACCCGTGCGCTCATGATTGGCAGGATCACATCAAGCCGCCGGATATCCAACCACTTTTCTCCGGGCCAACCGTTGGAGGCGCCCAGGACGACAGCAGGAAACGCCGCTGCGTCGGGCCGCCAATTTTCATACGTTCCGGCGCTGACGTAACAGATCGCTCGGGCATCGATGGCGTGTATCGCCGCGACGGCTGCGCTCGCCGGAGTGACACCGTCGGCTTCATAGAGATCGATGTCGAACACATCGGGCCGCACCGCGGGCCCGCCAGTCCAGGGCACCGCCGTAATCGTTGTGTCCACTGGCGGCTGCAACTGATACTGCCATCGGGTGCCGACCGATGGAACCCAACCTGCAAATGGCACGACCGCGCTGGCGTCGAATTCAATCCACTCTGCATCAAGCTGCAACACCTGTGGCTTGTTGGTTGAAACCGATCGAACCTGTATTGCACCACCCGGCGACACATACTTTGCAAAGGGTCCAGGTGGATAGAACCGGAGTTGCAGCGCAGTGTTCGCGGTAACGGACTCAATGTTG
>SXHN01000085.1 GCA_005773635.1 Actinomycetota bacterium | reverse complement strand
GTGAGGCCCAGGCCCGCCACCATGGCCATCAGGCCCAGCACCATCAGGCCGCCCAGCGGGTTGTGGCCCCAGTGGTGCTCGGGTTCGCCGCGCAGCAGGGCGCGCACATCCCGGTGGGTTGACAAAGATTTCGAATTTGTCGTCGCGGAACTGTTCAGGCAAGCACGGCTTGATGACGTGTTCAATCAACGCGGGGCGGATATCGGCATCGATGCTGACATTCGGGTGGTGCTGCGTGGAGATCAGCACGGTGTCGAGACGAACCGGGCGACCATCTTCGTACTCGAAGGTCACCTGCGTCTTCGCGTCGGGTCGCAGAAAATCGACGAGTCCGGAGCGGCGCACTTCAGCAAGCTTGGCGGCCATGCGATGTGCCAACCAGATCGGCATCGGCATCAAGTCTGCGGTGTCGTCGCAGGCGTAGCCAAACATCATGCCCTGATCACCGGCGCCGACTTCGTCGTAGGGGTCGCCGGTTCCGGCGCGCTGTTCCGCAGCTTTGTCGACCCCCATCGCGATGTCGGGCGACTGCTCGTCGAGCGTCACCATGACCGCACACGTCTCGCCGTCGATGCCGTACGCGGCGTCGGTGTAGCCGATTCGTTTGATGGCGTCGCGTGCGACGCGAGCAATATTTGGGCGAGCGTTGGTGCTGATCTCGCCCGCAATGACGCACAGACCGGTCGTCACCATCGTTTCGCAAGCGACCCGACTCATTGGATCTTCCGCCAACACGGCATCAAGGACCGAGTCGCTGATGGCATCGGCCATCTTGTCGGGGTGGCCCTCAGTGACCGACTCCGAAGTAAAGAGGTGTTTGCTCACCCGTTCTCCCAAGGTGTGGAAATGGTGCAGTCGAATATTTCGGGCGGAGGTCCCGCCGGTGAAGTGCGTCAGATTAGGCGTGGCCAGGCCAATACCGCACACCGACGCATGCCGGACTTGCTGCTCATTGTCCCCATTGGTCACATTCATGCATTTTAGCTATACGTACCTCTTGTGATTAATTCAGGCATTTGTCATATTTACAGGCAGCGGACGTCACGGCTGCGAAGGGCGAACACTCGACGGGTGGCCGAAATTGGAAGCAAGTACGCGCACGCATCAAACGACTCTGACCACCGAAGGTCTTCAATGACATTGACCAATACCGACACATCGATCCTCGATCGCTTCTTACAGACGGTGATCGACATGCACGGCACTGATTTGATGCTCACGGTCGGCTCGATGCCGCTCGTGCGCCGCGACGGAGCGTTGATCCCAGCCGAGGGAATGCTCCCCGTGATCGACACAGCAACCATGGAGACAGTGCTAGCGAAGCTGCTCGATCGCGAACAGCGCAACCAATTCGAAATCGATCGCGATATCGATTTTTCTTTCAGCTACGGCGCCGCGCGTTTCCGGGGCAATGCCTTTTATCAACGAGACAAACCGGCGATTGCGCTTCGGCTGATGCACGGCAATATCCCCACCTTTGATGAGATCGGATTGCCGCACGCGATCCGCGATCTCGTCGAAATGAAGCAGGGTTTGATTTTGTTCACGGGCCCGACTGGTTCGGGAAAATCCACGAGCATGGCCACGCTCATCGACGTGATCAATCAACATCGACCGTGTCACATCATCACCATCGAAGACCCCATCGAGTATCTGCACGACAGCAAACGCGCCGTAGTGCACCAACGCGAAATCGGCGTAGATGCACAATCCTTCGAACGAGCTTTGAAATCGGCATTGCGAGAAGACCCCGACGTCGTGCTCGTTGGCGAAATGCGCGATCTCGAAAGCATCGCGATCACACTCACGCTTGCAGAAACCGGGCACTTGGTCATCTCGTCGCTGCACACCAACGACGCGCCCCAGGCACTCGACCGCATCGTTGACGTGTTCCCCTCCGACCGTCAATCCCAAATCCGTTTGCAACTCGCAAGCGTGTTGTCGGCTGTGGTTGCTCAGCGGCTTGTGCCTCGTATCGGCAGTGGGCTCGTGGCCGCGTACGAGACCTTGATCGCAACCTCGGCCGTGAGCAATCTCATTCGTGAAGGCAAGACGCGACAACTCCGCAACGCGATGCAGATGGGCATCGCGCAGGGAAACCAAACGTTGGAGATGTCGCTGAACCACCTTGCGTCGATCGGTGTAATTTCCCATGAAACCGCGTTGGCGAGTGCGTTTGTGCCTCATGAAATTGCCGCACCACCGGCGCCATCACTGGACGCGCCAGCATTGCCAGGCGAGGTTCCGGCACCTCCCGTCGGGCCGAACGGCGTATGAAGGTGGTGCCTTTCACCGTTGCGCAATATGGCGCTTCATTGTCGGCTCGCGCGTGGCGTACTGGCCTCAGCGATCCAGCCCGTTCGTTGAGTTCTTCAATCCTTGTGGGAAGAAGTTGTTGCACACTATGAGTACAACTCGTTTGACGAGCGGTTCTACTGCCCCGGTTGAATTCCGATGAAACTCCGTCGCGCCACGCCGGTAGTCGAGACCCCCAAGGCAAACTTGGTTCCCGACCCCAGCGCGTTCACTGATCGAGTTCGGTTGGGCGACCTTTTGGTGGAGGAACGCATCGTGGCTCGCGAAATCATCGAAGCTGCCGCGGCCCGCAGCACCGGCAGCCGGCTCGGCAGCATTCTTCTCGACGACGGTCTCGTCGATGAGAGTGCGCTGGCTCGCACGGTCGCACAACAACTTCGAGTGCCGTTCTGCGACTTGCGCGAACGCATGCCCGACGAAACCGCATTGGTCTTTTTGGCGGAAGCCGATGCCCACCGTTACGACGCGCTTCCAATCGAGTGCAGCGATGGCGTGCTCCAGATCGCGCTCGGAGATCCCCTCAACGTCGACCTACCTAGTCTGTTGCGGGAGATACCCGTGCGTGAGGTGCGTATCGCAGTCGCGGCACCGTCCTACCTTCGGATGCGGCTCAACCAAGCGTACCGAGCGCTCGCGGAAATCAGCACCGACGTAGAGGCGTTCGCGGTCAGCGACGTGGCCAACGCGGCCGAACTGGTCGACACGATCAATGTCAGTGTGGACGATGACGCGCCCGTCGTCGCGGTCGTCACCAAGATTCTTACCCAGGCATTGCGTGATCGCGCCTCTGACGTTCACATCGAGCCCACTGACGCTCGAGTGCGGGTGCGGTATCGCGTCGACGGTCGCTTGAACGAAGTTCTGTCACTGCCCAGTGAAATGGGGCCTGCGATGGTGAGCCGCATCAAGATCATGGCAGAGATGAACATCGTTGAGCGGCGTCGCCCCCAAGATGGACAATTCGAAATGACTGTCGATGGTCGCAACCTTGACGTGCGAGTGTCCACGACCTCAACTATTTGGGGTGAGAAAACAGTGATGCGGCTCCTCGACCGCTCACGATCGCTGTATCGCCTTTCTGACTTGGGTATGCCACAGCGATTGCATGAGACCTACTCGAAAATCGTGCGATCACCATTCGGGATGGTGATCGTGAGCGGGCCAACCGGCTCGGGCAAGACC